>JAIQGG010000002.1:600000-1200000 GCA_020072785.1 Terriglobia bacterium
GAGCATTTGTCGCGGTCATCAACGTGATCACAATGCGAGGCCGCGATTTGAACGCCATCGAACTTTCTACCGAAGCCGGAAGCTGGAATTCCTACAAAGGCCGAGTGAGTTACGGCGGCCGTTTTGACAACGGCCTTGAAACGCTCCTCTCCGGCTCTTTCGTCAACAGCCAAGGGCACAGACGACTCTTCTTTCCGGAATTTGACAGCCCTACCACCAACAACGGGATTGCTGAAAACGCCGACGGAGACAAGTCCTACAACATGTTTGCTGACATCATCTACCGGGATTTCAACATCCATGTCGTTCAAGTCTCTCGCACCAAGCACATTCCGACCGCCTCATTCGGCACCGTTTTCAACGATTCACGGACCCGAACCACAGATGCCCGTACTTATGTCGATCTCCAGTACCACCACACGTTTGGATCATGGGAGACGCTGGGACGGGCCTCCTACGATTGGTACGACTATCACGGAATCTACATTTACGACTATGCGGGCAAAGGCATCCCGCCGTACACGGAGAACTACGACGCTGCCAGCGGAAGCTGGTGGGATTTTCAGGGCGATGCTTCCAGAGTCTTTTTCAAACGACATAAGGTCACGCTCGGCACCGAACTCCGCCAGGATATTCAGCAGCAGCAGGTGAACTACGATATCCAGCCTTATTATCTCTACCTTGACGATCACCGTTCTGCCCGGGTCTGGGCATTGTATTTTCAGGACAAGTACTCCATTCGCAAGAACCTGGCCTTGGTGGCGGGCCTGCGCAGCGACTGGCATCAAAAATTTGAAAACACACTGAGTCCACGAGTAGGTCTACTCTTTACGCCAAAGCCGAACACGGACGTCAAGGCGAGCTACAGCTGGGCGTTCCGTGCACCTAACAACTATGAAAGCTTCTATGCCGGCAACAAGAGCAATACACCAAACCCTTCATTGAAACCGGAGAGGATTCGCAGCTGGGAATTGGGCGTCGAGCATCGGTTCGGGAAGACGTATTACGTGTCGGGTGCGGGCTTTTTGAATCGGATTGACGATCTGATCGAGCAGGAAGAGGACCTAGTCACAGACCGCCCTGTCTATACGAATTCAGCCCCAGTGCAAACGAAGGGAATCGAAGTCGAGCTGGGAGCAAAATGGCCGGGCGGTCTGGAAGGTGCAATATCGCATTCCTTACAAGACTCGCGGAACGTAGTGACCGGAGACGTGCTGACTAATTCTCCGAAGCAATTGGCCAAGGTGAATCTCAGCGTTCCTCTGGTGAAGAAGAAGCTCTTTGCCAGCGTCGATGCCCAATACGTGAGCCGGAGAAGAACGATCGCGCAAACAGAATTGGGCGGCTTCTTCATCATAAACCTGACCTTTTTCACCCGCAAAATAACGGAGAAGTTCGACTTTTCCGGCGGTTTCTACAATCTTCTTGATAAGCGGTACGCCGACTCGGGGGGCCTCGAACATGTGCAAACCTCGATTCCTCAAGACGGGCGAAGCTTTCGGATAAAACTGACCTATCGGCCTCATTTGCGTACGAAATAGGAACGGAAAAATATCAGCCACGTGAGCAAAATGCAGCAGCAAAGCAACCCAGTGAACAAGCCGCGCGCACGGCCAGCGGGCAAACTTCCTGCCCGCCCGATACGTGGACTGCTCCGCGTGCCCCTGGTTTTCTGCCTGCTTCTGGTGCAGGTCATGGCTCCCAGGATGGCCGCCGGCCAGGGGGACTACGCGGGTGAGTACGAATTGAAAGCTGCTATGCTCTATAATCTAATGCGCTTCGTTGAATGGCCACCCTCGGCCTACCTCGATCCGCAAGCCCCGATCCTTCTGTGCATCCTTGGGAGAGATCCATTCGGAAGCTCTTTGACATCCATAGTCTCCAAACAAACCCTTAACGGCAGGCCTGTGCTGATTCGCCACCCTCAAAATGGCAAGGAAGTCCGGGGTTGCCACGTCCTCTACATCAGCTCTTCCGAGAGGAAAACCACCGCTCAGATCTTCTCAACTCTGAAAGGATCCAGCGTCCTCACGGTCGGAGAGATGACGCAGTTCGCTGCGCATGGCGGCATGATTCAATTCTCCCTGGAAGATCAACAGGTGCGCTTCGATATCAACCTGAATGCGGCCTCCCAGGCGAAGCTCAAGATCAGCTCAAGGCTGCTGGTGCTGGCGCGAATCATCAAAGACCAAGGGCATGATCCCGATGGCACGGGAGAACTCGCGGCTGCCGCGCCAGTGGCAATGGCAAGCGCCTTCTTCCCGCCATCCGCCGGGCCGGAACATGGGGCAGGTGGCGAGACGTTCGCGAACACTGCAGGTAAGACGCCCGGGAGCCAACAAAAATGAAATTGTTCCGGAATTTGTCGATCCAGCGGAAATTAGCAGCAGTGATCTTAGCGACGAGCTGTTTGGCACTTGCTCTGGCGAGCGTGGGATTTGTGATTTACCAACGTGCCAGCTTTCGCACCACCATGATTAGCGAGCTTTCAACGCTGGCAGACACTCTGGGTGCCAATACGGCTGCGTCACTAATGTTTAACGACCGGAAGTCGGCTCACGACATGCTTGGTGCGCTGGGAGGTGAGAAACATATTATTGCCGCTTGCTTATACGATAACGAAGGAAAGATTTTTACAGAATACCGCCGACCGGAACTCGCAGATTCTTTTGAGATGCCGGCATCGCAGGGAGATGGCGCGCAGTTTGACTCGGAGCATCTGAGGCTGTCACGGAATGTTTCACTCCAGGGGACTAAGGTGGGTTCGATCACCATCATTTCGGATCTTGGTCTGCTTCATACCGCATTTCGGCAATATGCTCGAATTTCCGCGCTCGTTCTCGTGGTGTCAATATTCCTGGCGTTTGTTGTTTCTTCCCAGCTTCTCCGGGTGATCACGGCGCCAATTCTCGAGCTTGCCAGGATTGCCGGCGGGGTTTCCACACAGAAAGACTACTCATTAAGGGCGGTGCCACGGGGAAATGACGAAGTCGGCACGCTTGTAAGCTCATTTAACCAAATGTTAGAGGACATTCAGCAGCGAGATGCTGCCCTGCAGAGTGCGAATGAAGAGCTGGAAAATCGTGTCTTGAAGAGAACAGAAGAGATGCGAAGGGCAAAGGACGCCGCCGAAGAAGCCAGCCGCGTAAAGAGTGAATTCCTGGCCAACATGAGCCATGAGATCCGGACGCCGTTGAACGGCATCATGGGAATGACGGATTTGGCGCTCGGAACAGAAATTACCACGGAACAGCACGAATATTTGGATACGGTCAAACAATCAGCTGATTCACTGCTGGTTGTCATTAACGACATCCTGGACTTTTCCAAGATCGAAGCGGGGAAAGCCGATCTTGAAGTGGTCGACTTCAATCTCCGCAATTGCCTGGAATCTACAATGAAGATGCTCGCCTTCCGTGCAGATGAAAAAGGGCTGGAGCTACTGTGCGAGATAGCTCCGGAAGTTCCGGAGGTGGTGCGGGGAGATTCCAGCCGGCTTCGACAAATTGTGACTAACTTGGTAGGAAACGCCATCAAGTTTACGAATGAAGGTGAAGTGGCGATGAAAGTTGAGGTAAAGTCGCAAGGCGACGACAACCGCACACTGCAATTCACTGTGTCTGACACAGGGATTGGGATTCCCCCGGAGAAGCAAGCTCTAATCTTTGCTCCGTTTTCCCAGGCGGATACCTCGACGACACGGAAGTATGGCGGAACGGGATTAGGCTTGACGATTTCGGCGCGCCTTGTAGAACTGATGGAGGGGAGGATTTGGCTGGAAAGTGAAGTTGGGCGAGGAACTCACTTCTTCTTTACCGTGCAGCTGAAGAGTTCAGAAATGCCAAGCGCGGTTGGAAACATCGCTCCGCCTGAGATCCTGCGCGGGGTAAAGGTCCTGGTCGTAGATGACAACAGCACGAACCGGCGAATTCTGGATGGGATGCTGAGGCGCTGGGAGATGAGGCCGACTCTGGTTGAAGGGGGAGAAGGAGCGCTCGCGGAATTGTCTGCTGCGCGAGAAGCTGTGGAGCCATACGGGCTAATTTTGACGGACATGCATATGCCGAAAATGGATGGTTTTTCCTTGGTAGAGCGGATCCGGCAGAGGCCGGAGCTGGCCACGGCAACGATCATGATGTTGACCTCCGCGGGTCATCGAGGAGATGCGGAGAGGTGCAAACAGTTGGGTGTTGCGGCTTACCTATTGAAACCCATCCGCCAATCGGAATTGCGCGAAGCCATTGCCCAAGTCCTGGGCGCGCGCGAACAGACTGGCGCGATTCCACTGGTCACGCGGTACTCCTTGCAAGATGCGCGCGACCCCATGACGGTCCTGCGAATATTGGCCGCGGAAGACAACCCCGTGAACCAACTGCTGATGATACGTTTGCTTGAGAAGAGAGGACATCGCGTCGTGTTGGCGGTCGATGGGCGACAAGCCATCGAGGCACTCAACCAAGGAAGCTTTGACCTGGTTCTAATGGACGTGCAGATGCCGGAGATGGACGGGCTTGAGGCGACCGCGATCATCCGGGAAAAAGAAAAAAAGACCGGGAAGCACCAACCGATCATCGCCTTGACTGCCCATGCCATGACAGGCGACCGCGATCGATGCCTGGCCGCGGGAATGGATGGTTACCTGACGAAACCCATCCGGCCGCAGGAACTCGATCAGATCCTGGAGAGTTATGTGAATCGGCGGATTTCAGTGCCTGAGGTGCTCAATACCAAGTAGCCTGCAATCTGTGGGCCTCCAGATCCCTACACACTGGGGCACGTAGAAGTTGTGCCGGAGACAAGGGGGCAAGGATTCCCCGGGTGTCGTGGCATAATGTTCGCTACTCGTATTCCACTTGGGCGAATCCGTCTGGCGAGAGCATCAAGGCATTACAAGCGCAGTTGGGGCATACGGATTCGCGACTCACGCTTTCGGTGTATACGCAACCGATGCCGGAAGCGCAGAAGCTGCTGGCATGTAAGATCTCCAGCGTTTTGCTCCGTTCTGCTCCCAAATCCGAAGTGCAACGGGCAGAGGCAGAAGTCGTAATTCCATCATTGGCAAAGGTTGGAAGTGGCGCGCCCGGGGAGACTCGAACTCCCGACCCTCTGCTTAGAAGGCAGACGCTCTTTCCGGCTGAGCTACGGGCGCTCTCCCTTAATTTCTCACATTACAAGCACTTACACCAGAACCTCTTCTGCTTCATAAACCCCCGTTTTCGGTACCTTCGGTACATCTGAAGCCGAAAACAAGTCGCGTAGTTTGAACCCTACCCAATTGCTTCCCCGATTTCCTCGCGGAACTTCACGTTCTGCTTGTAGCCTTTCTCCGTACATTCATGAGCGTTCCAACAAGCGTGCGATCGCCCGGTGGATCGAGAAGTATAATCACGGCCGCCCTCATCGCCGCATGGGGAATCGCACCCGGCGCGAGGCGCTCCTGGTTCTTGCAGCGGTACCGACTTCCGAGGCCCTGACTGTCCAAATTATGGAGGAGCACTACACCCGTCATCCTCTGCGGTTCAATGCGCCTCACTAGCGTCGCGAATTCTTGCGGCTTATACTCCTTGCTTCACGGGACCGGCGGTCTTCTTCCCAGTTTGCTGCTCGCTGCGGCGGACAAAGAAGTCTCCGGTCAACTTGTGCAGGTTAAGGTGCCATGATGCAAATAGTCTCGGGCGAGCTGGGCAGTCGGCTGCTTTACTACATGAAGCTCATGAGGGCATTGGAGCATCGGATTGAAAAGCTTTATCGCCAAGGAAAGATCGTAGGCGGCGTCTTCTTTGGACGCGGTCAGGAAGCGATCTCCGCGGGCAGTGCCATTCTCACCGAGCCCGCCGACGTCGTCTGTCCTTCGCACAGGGATCTGGCGGCGTTCTTGATTCGCGGCATGGAACCGTGGGTGATCGTCGCCCATTATCTGGGGCGGCGCGACGGGCCGACCCGCGGGCGCGACGGCAACACGCACATGGGATCGCTAAAGCACCATATCATTTCCTATATCAGCTCGATGGCGGCCATCGTTCCGGTGGCCAATGGAGTGGCCTTCTCCTTCCAATATCGGAAGCAACCCAATGTCGTGCTTTGCTACTTCGGCGACGGAGCAACGAGCCGGGGAGAATGGCACGAAGCGATGAATTTCGGCGCCGTCTTCAATTTGCCCATCGTCTACATCTGCAATAACAACCAGTATGCGTATTCGACGCCGGTCAGCCGGCAGATGGCGGTTCCACACATTACGGACCGGGCCGCTGGTTATGGTTTCCCCTGTCACCGCGTGGATGGCAACGATGTGCTGGCGGTTCACGAAGCGACCAAGGAAGCGATGGCGCGCGCACGCCGCGGGGAAGGGCCGACGCTGTTGGAGTGCGAAACATTTCGCATGAGCGGGCATTCCGCACATGACGGAGCGGAATACGTGCCCAAGGAACTGTTCGAGCAATGGGCCCGAAAGTGCCCGATTGTTCACTTCGAGAAGGTTCTGCTGGAGGCGTCGGTCCTTTCCCGCGCCGAAATAGAGCAGATCGATCAGCGCGTGGCAGCAGATGTGGAGGAAGCGGTCCGCCGAGCCGAACTGTCTCCTTACCCCGATCCCGCGGAATTGTTGCTAAACGTTTTTGCGGATGGAAGTGAGACGCAATCGCCGGTTGCCATGCCGAAGGCAGAAGGGAACTGAGGTATGTCGGAGCTTACCTATCTGGAGGCAATCCGCGAGGGAATCTGGGAGGAGATGGAGCGAGATGACCGCGTCTTCATGCTGGGCGAGGATATCGGGGCCTATGGGGGGGCCTTCAAACTTTCTGCCGGAATGCTGGAGCGTTTTGGTCCGCGCCGCATTGTAGATACTCCTCTGGCGGAAAATGCTTTTTTGGGAGCGGCCATTGGGGCCGCCATGATGGGGTTGTGTCCCATCGTTGAATTGCAATTTGCGGACTTCATTACCACCGCCTACGACCAGATCGTGAACTATGCCGCCAAAGCACGCTATCGCTGGGGTGCGGGCGTTCCCATGGTGATTCGCGGTCCTTCTGGCGGGGGAGTGCATGGCGGACCATTTCACTCTAATAACCCGGAAATGCCATTTGTGCATACGCCCGGTTTGAAGGTGGTGGTTCCGGCGAGTGCTTGCGACGCCAAGGGACTGATCAAGGCGGCCATCCGTGATCCCGATCCGGTGCTCTTCTTTGAACACAAGCTGCTTTACCGCAGGATTAAGGAAGAGATTCCGCGCGAGGACTTCGTAGTCCCTCTCGGCAAGGCCAGGATTGCGCGTGCGGGCAAAGACGTTTCTGTCATCACCTACGGCGCGATGGTATTTGTTGCCCTGGAAGCGGCGGAGGCGCTGGCGCGGGAAGGCCTGGACGTGGAAGTCATCGATCTTCGCTGCCTCGTTCCACTGGATGAAGCGGCAGTGCTGGCCAGTGTCCGGAAAACCAATCGCGCGATCCTGTTGCACGAGGATACCCGGAATGGCGGGTTTGCCGGAGAGCTCGCTGCCCGGATCGCGCAGCATGCCTTTGCGGATTTGGAAGCGCCGGTGATGCGCGTGACCGCGCCGGATTGCCCCGTGCCCTTCAGCACTCCCCTGGAAGAAGCTTTTCTTCCGCAAGCGAAGGATGTCATCGAGGCCGCACGCCAGCTGAAGGCCTATTAGAGCCATACGCCGGATCAGGAATGCGGTCCTCGCTGGCAGAAACGATCACTGCAACTTGCGAGGCTTCCCGGCCGCTCTTTGGAACCGGCCTGTCTCTTGCCCGCTGCGAGTGCCGCACGTATTACACCGTATGAACTAGAGCTAAGATAATGCTATATTGATTTTAAGAAGCGGAGTTCGGCGCCGCTTCAGCCGGGCCCTTTTTTTTGCAGGCCAAAGAAAGGGGCTATTGGGCTGAAATCGCAGAGGTGAAACTACGTGAAAGCCCGCTCTATGGTGTTTACTCTCTACGGGGATTACATCCGCCACTTTGGGGGCACCATCTGGAGCGGGAGTCTGGTCACCCTCATGGGGGAGTTGGGATTTTCCTCCGGTGCGGTTCGAACGGCGCTGTCGAGGACCTGCCAGCAGGGCTGGCTCAAAGCCGTCCGCGACGGCAAGAATAGCTTCTACAGTCTGACCAAACTTGGGGAAGAGCGCATGGAAGAAGCAGCCCGGCGAATCTTTCATCCGCGCTCGGGCGTTTGGGATGGGCAATGGACCGTCATCACCTATGGCCAGCCGGAAACAAAGTCGGCGCAGCGCGGGCGCTTGCGGGGCGAACTGCAGTGGCTGGGATTCGGCCGTTTGATTCCGGGAGTGTGGATATCGCCCAATCCGCTCGGGCGGATTGCCCTGAACCACCTTCGCTTACAGGGGATGAAGGCCTCCGTAGAGGTCTTCACCGCCCGGCACATTGGCAATGCCAGCAGCGAAGAACTGGTGCGGCGATGCTGGGACATTTCGGCGATCAACCGCAGCTACGAACAGTTCATCCGAACCTGGCAGCCGCGCTGGAAGGCCTGCCAGGGGGAGGTGGCTCGCGGCGCTTCCGTGTCCAATCGGATCTGCTTTGCGGACAAGACCTGGCTGGTGCACGAGTATCGCAAATTTCTGTTCATAGACCCCGGCTTGCCTGCCGAATTGCTGCCCAAAGCATGGGCCGGAGCTGCTGCCTGGCGCCTGTTCCGGGACTACTACCAACTTCTCGTCGACGGGGCCCTTGGTTTTTTTGAGCAGGTCTATAAAGCGCCCTCCGAAACCCGCTGGGATGCCACACAGGCACGCCTGCGGGCCCTCCAGAACCCATTTGAAACCTCCTGGGAAAAAGCAGAAACCGTGTCCGTACGCTGAGCAGGCTGCGATGTTCTGGAAAAGGCTGGAGAGTGAATTTGTACTTGACAAGGGGGATGCTCTGCGCGAAAGTATGTTACAGAAATATAAGTACAAATAGAAAAGTGTAATATACTAAACGCTCTTCTCGGGGAATGTCAGGCGATGGCGACCACGACTTTGACACCGGCTAAAGAGCTGCTTTCCGGCAACGAGGCCATAGCGCGGGGAGCCCTGGAAAACGGAATCCGCGTGGCTACCGGCTATCCCGGGACGCCCAGCACGGAGATTCTGGAAACCCTGGCGCGGTACGATACGGAACACTACGTCTCCTGGTCGCCGAACGAGAAGGTGGCGCTGGATGTCGGGGTAGGCGGCGCTTTGGCAGGCTCCCGGACACTGGTCACCATGAAGCATGTGGGCCTGAACGTGGCTGCGGACACCCTGATGAGCGTAGCGTACACCGGGGTGCGCGCCGCCCTGGTCATCGTCACGGCGGACGACCCCGGCGTGCATAGTTCCCAGAACGAGCAGGACAACCGCATTTATGCCCGGTTTGCGGAAATCCCCTTGCTGGAACCCTCCGACAGTCAGGAAGCCAAAGATTTTGTGCAGCAGGCCTGCGAGATTAGCGAGCGCTTTGATACTCCCGTGCTGTTGCGCAGCACCACGCGACTCTCTCACACCAAGGGGATGGTTACTCTGGGACCGATCGCACCTCCCGCGGTACTCGGCTATGAGCGGAATCTCGCCAAAAACGTGCTGGTACCCAGCAATGCGCGGGTCCGGCACGAAAAGGTGCTGGAGCGAGCGGCGCGCTTGCGCGAGTTTGCCGAAGAGAGTTCGTTGAACCGCTGGGAGCGGGGTGGCAACGCCGTGGGCGTGATCACCAGCGGCATGGCCTACCAGTACGTCAAGGAGGTTTTGCCGGAGGCCAGTATTCTCAAACTCGGACTCATCCACCCGCTGCCGCTCGATCTTCTGCGGAAGTTTGCCGGCAGCGTGCAGCGCCTGCTGGTCGTGGAAGAGCTGGAACCGGTCATTGAAGAGCAATTGAAGGCCGCCGGCATCGCGGTGGAAGGGAAAGAGTTTTTCCCGCGCCTGGGTGAGTTCAGTCCGGAACGCGTGCGCCAGGGATTTCAGAAGGCCGGCGTGCTCCCTAGCCCCCCCAGAAATGCGGAACCGGAGAAGAGCCTGGCGGTGCAGGAAAATCTGTTCCGGCCTCCGGCTCTGTGTCCCGGCTGTCCGCATACCGTGCCGTATCTGGTTTTGAAAAAGCTGAATGCGCTGGTGGTCGGCGATATCGGGTGTTACACGCTGGCGGTTTACGAACCTCTGGCCGCCATCGAGACTACTTTGGCGATGGGTTGCAGCATCGGCATGGCCGTGGGTCTGCAAAAAGGCGGGGATGGTGCCCGGCCGATCGTGGCCACGATCGGCGATTCCACGTTTTTTCACTCGGGCATCCCTCCTCTGATCGATGCGCTCTACAACAACGCCAGGATTACCGTTCTCATTCTCGACAATCAGACCACGGCCATGACCGGTGGCCAGGAGCATCCGGGAACGGGCAAGAACATTCGGGGAGAAAAGGTCCGTACCATCGAGATTGCCAAGCTCTGCAAAGCGCTGGGTGTGGAACACGTCCAGGTGGTGGACCCTTACGATGTCGCAACCGTCTACCGTACATTGAAATCAGCCATCAACCATGACGGCGTTTCCGTGGTCATCACCAATCGTCCGTGTGTGGTATCTCCGGTAACCATACGAACCATACCGTATGCCGTGAATGCGAAAGACTGCGATGCCTGTCAGATCTGCATGAATCTCGGCTGCCCGGCGATCGTCTGGACCGAAGAGATCTACCAAGGGCAGCACAAGGTGACGATTGACGCGCGGACCTGCATGGGCTGCGCGGTCTGTGCGTTGCTGTGTCCCACCGAAGCCATTGTGGCCCTTGCGAATGATCCGGCACGGCGCGCCGTCTGAGCAGGAGAGTATGGAAAGCCCGGCAACACAAAACGTGCTCATCGTAGGCGTCGGAGGCCAGGGAGTTCTGCTGGCCAGCGACATCCTGGGAACCGTCTGTCTGGGGCGCGGTTATCAGGTCAAGAAGAGCGAAGTGCACGGCATGGCCAAGCGGGGTGGTGTGGTTTACAGCCATGTCCGCTACGGCACCCAAGTCCTTTCTCCGACGATCGAACCGGGTACCAGCGATGTGCTTTTGGCTTTCGAGCCGGCCGAAGCCCTGCGCTGGAGCAAGTACGTAAAGCCGACCGGCACGGTGATCGTAAACACCCAGAAGCGCATCCCCCCGGCCGCTTGTCAGGATCGCCGTCCCGACGCGCTCACGCGCTACCCGCGAGGGATTGAACAGACGCTGCGAAGCCAGATTGAGGATGTGCGGCGGTTCGATGCGGAATCGCTGGCCTTCGAATTGGGCGACCTCCGGATGTGCAATACCGTGCTTCTTGGCGCGCTCTCCCGGGTTTGCGAATTTTCCGCCGAGGAATGGCTTTCCGCCATTGAAAAAAGCGTAAAGCCAAAAACCGCGGAAATGAACCGGCGCGCGTTCCTGGCTGGCCGCAGCGTGGAGTTTCCCTGTGCCGGGGAGCCGCAAGCCGAGGAGCCGCTCTTCGAGAGAAGGGAAGCGGCCCACGCCGAAGCTCCGTTCATTGAAATTCGGCAGAATTGGTGCAAGGGATGCGAAATCTGCGTGCGCATCTGCCCGCAGAACTGTCTGGCAATGAACGGCAGTAAACTTGCGGAAGTGGTCAAGGCCGAAACCTGTATCCGGTGCATGCTTTGTGAATGGTTATGCCCGGATCTGGCGGTCAGCGTCCACTAGTCACCGAGAGTCCCATGGAGAAGATGACCAAACCAGTTCAATTGCTGCAGGGGAACATGGCTTGTGCGCGGGCGGCGATCGCCGCGGGATGCCGCTTCTATGGCGGCTACCCCATCAGTCCTTCCTCGGAAATCGCGGAAACCATGGCCAAGCTTCTCCCGCGGGCGGGCGGCAAGTTCATTCAAATGGAAGATGAGATTGCTTCCCTGGCCGCGGTCATCGGCGCGTCCCTGGCGGGCATGAAGGCCATGACGGCCACCAGCGGTCCGGGGTTTTCCCTGATGCAGGAGCATATTGGTTTTGCCTGCTATACCGAAGTGCCTTGTGTTGTGGTGGACGTGATGCGGGGCGGCCCGAGCACCGGATTGCCCACCTCTCCTTCCCAGGCCGATGTCATGCAGGCGCGCTGGGGGACGCACGGCGACCATCCGGCAATCGCCCTGTGCGCCAGCTCGCCCAGCGAAGTCTACGAACTCACCGTGCGCGCATTCAATCTGGCCGAGCGGCTGCGCACGCCGGTGATCTTGCTCCTCGATGAAGTCGTAGCGCACATGTACGAGAAGGTGGACCTGGGCCGCCTGGCCGGGCTTCCCGTGGAAAATCGCAGGAAACCAAACGGCTCGCCGGGGAAGCTGGAAGCCTATGCCGCCGGAGAGGATGGAGTACCAACGATGGCGCCTTTTGGAGAGGGCTATCGTTACCATGTGACCGGCCTGGCCCACGACTCGCGGGGATATCCGACGCAGGATCCCGCAATTGTGGAGACGACGCAAAGGCGCTTGCAGCTGAAAGTGGACCGCTGCCGCAAGGAGATTGTCAGCTACGAGCTCCTGCAGTGCGAGGATGCCGAGGTAATCGTCTTTGCTTACGGAATTGTGGCCGCGGCGGCGCGACAGGCGGTGCGGCAGGCGCGGGAACGGGGGATTCGGGCGGGATTGTTTCGCGCCATCACCTTGTGGCCGTTTCCGGGGGAAGAGTTAGTCGCCGCGGTGAAGCCCGCCACCCGCATCGTGGTGGCGGAAATGAATCTGGGGCAAATGGCGGGAGAAGTGGAGCGGGCGGTAGGAAAGAAGAAGGCGGTCAAGACCTGCTTGAAGGCGAACGGAGAAGCCATCACCCCCGATGAGATTTTTTCCGCACTGCAAGCCGAGGATGCCTGCCATGTTTGATATTCAAAAGTACCTGCGGTTGGAAATGTTCCCGCACATGCTCTGTCCGGGATGCGGACACGGCATTGTACTGGGAGCTCTGTTGCGGGCCATCGACTCCCTGAAGCTCAGTCAGGATGAAGTCGTGGTCGTTTCCGGGATTGGCTGTTCCAGCCGGCTCTCCGGCTATGTGGACTTTGATACCCTGCACACGACGCACGGGAGGCCCCTGGCGTTTGCCACGGGCATCAAGATGGCGCGGCCGGAGCTCACCGTGATTGTCATCACGGGGGACGGCGACGGCTTGTCTATTGGCGGCAACCACCTGATCCATGCGGCCCGGCGGAATGTGGGTCTGACTTGCCTGCTTCTGAACAATGAAATCTACGGAATGACGGGCGGTCAGGCTGCACCCACAACCCCCCAGGGAAAGAACAGTACTACGGGTCCAACGAGTCCCTTTGAGACTCCCTTTGATTCCTGCCGGCTGGTGGAGGCGGCGGGAGCCAGTTTTGTGGCGCGGGGCATCACCTATGAGCCGACTACACTGGAAAAACTGATCGTCGCCGCCATTCAGAATCCGGGGTTCTCTTTCCTGGAAATCATCAGCGACTGTCCGGAATTCTTCGGGCGCTTCAACCGGATGGGCAACCCGGCGGATCAAATTCTCGCCCAGAAGCAGAACGTCGTGGATGCCAAGACCGCGGCCACTCTGCCTCCGGAGAGACTCAAAGGAAAAATGCTGACGGGCATCCTGCATCACGAACCCCGGCCCGAATATGCGGCGAGTTACCAGGAGAGCTTCGCGCATCTGGGCGCACAGGCCCGGTGAGGGGATATGGATCGCTACGAAATTCGACTGAGTGGAGAAGGCGGACAAGGTCTGGTCCTGGCGGGGGCCATACTGGCCCAAGCAATGGGCATCCATTGCGGCAAGCATGTGGCTTATACCCAGTCGTACGGGCCGGAGTCCCGTGGTGGAGGCTGCCGCTCCGATCTGGTCATCAGCGATCAGCCCATTGATTATCCGATCTGCTCGCAACTGGACTTGCTTTTATGCCTGACGCAGAAGGCCTGCGACAAATATTGGGTCCAGCTCAAGAAAGGCGGGTTGCTCATCGTTGATTCGACGCGGGTGACCCGCTTGCCCTCCGGTTCGTTCGAAGTGGCCAGTGTCCCCATCTTGCAGACGGCCAGTGTCACGCTGGGGCGGGAAGTCGTGGCCAACATGGTATGCCTCGGCGTGATCGCCAATCTTTCCGGCCTCATCCCCCGCGAGGCGCTCCAGAAAGCTCTTCTGGAAAGAATTCCCAAAGGGACCGAACAGATCAATCAGCGCGCGTTGGAAGCGGGATATGGACTAACCGGTGCTCTTACCCCCGCGCTGACACACGCACCTCTCCCGTAGTTCCGCCGGCCAAGATCGCCCTCCGTATTTACCGCGCGGCCCTCCCCCTCTTAATACCGCTCTTAATAGCGGGGCTCCCTTTTTTCGCGTTGCGCCAGCATGGCCTCTTTGTGGTTTTCCGAGGATACCGCCGCGATCTGGCTGATCATGTACTCTTCCAGAAAAGAGGCCCAGTCCAGTTTGAATGCCAGGTCGAGGAGCCGCTTGGACTGCCGCTGCCCTTCCGAGGCCGCCCGCAGGTAGACTTCCGTGATTTCCTCCACGCGGCGCTTGAAATCGGCGTCGGGAACCAGATAATCCACCAGGCCCATGGTATGCGCTTCTCTTGCGTCAATGAAATCACCGGACAGGATGATGCGTTTGGCTCGTCCCAGGCCGATATAACGGGCCAGGCGATAGGTCCCCATTCCGGGAACGAGGCATTCCTTGACGGCCGTCAAGGCAAACTTCGTGTTCTCGGTAACAATTCGGATGTCGCTGGCCAGGGCCACCTGCATGCCGCCGCCGATGCAGTAACCGTGGATCGCGCTGATCACGATCTTATCCAGCAATTCCAAGGAGCGCAGGGCGCGCTCGACATCGCGAAACCACTCCAGGGGAAACCCGCCTTGCGAGAGAACCTTCAGGTCGATCCCGCTGGAAAATCCCCGTCCGGTTCCGGAAATGACCAGGACCCGCACTTGCTTCTCGCGGGCCAGCGCTTCCGTAATCTTCAGGAAATCCTGTGGCCAGGGTACGTTCATGGCATTGATGACTTCCGGACGATTGAAGGTTAGCTGCGCGACAGCGCCTTCAATCTTGCAGTGCATGGTGGTCAGTTCCATCGTCTGTCACTCCTCGTGGTTTTTAGCTTTCCTGTAAGTTCTCGGCAGGCCTGCGCTAGGTCAGTTCGAGCACACGATGCATAACCCTCTCGTGCCCCTTGCGCTTTTCCGCTTCCGTGTGAGGTGGACCTTGAAAATTCTCTTCGAAAAAGGCTAGAGCCCGTTCGGCCAGCAGGAAGTAACAGTCGCGAAAGACCCGCCAAGCGTCGTTGGCCAGCCAGCCTTCGGGCAGAAGTTCCGAAGGCAGTCCCGGGTCCAGATAGAGGAATCTGCCATATTCATAGAGCAGCCGCATTTTGGAAGCGAAACACACATTGTCGGAGGGCGGGTGACCGGCGTTGAAGCGCGATTGGTAAGACCGCCACACGGGCTTCCACGCTCTGATGAAGTCGCGGTGGCACGCCTGCACGGCGCTCAGATCCCAGCATCTGGCGACCAGATCCGTGCCGGCCTGCGAGTTGACGTGTCGTGCTCGAAACAGGTTGACGTACTTATCGAGACGCCGCTCCGCGAGATGCTTGAGGGTAAGCTCCACCGCGGGTTTCGGTATGATCCAGCTGGCCGGGGTTAGCGAACCAAAGCCCAGCCAGATCAATTCCCGCCGCAGCCGCTCGCGATGCTGGCGCAGCTTTTCCGGCAGCGAATAGCTCAGGATTGTCCACTGGCCATCCCACTTCTCGGCCCGGGGAGCAAAAATCCGGGGGGCGGCTTCTTCCACCCGGTCCCGGCCCATTTGCGTCAGCGCATAGTAGCTCTTCTTGTCAAACACGGAACGCTCCAGCCAATCCTGCTGGGCCAGGCGGCAGAGGGCGGCACGTACGGCCACCGCAGAAAATCCCATCTCTTCGCAGAGCCGCAGCAGGCTCCGCACGTGGATGGCGCCGCCGTAATGCTGGACGTAATCGAGATAGATCTCAAAAACAGCCCTGCGCGCCTTCACCATGACTCTCCTTCAACGCGTGCAACACCAGCCGGCATTCCAGCTCCCGCGTGCCTCGCAGCATTCCAGTACCGGCACCGCAGAGAAGCTCCTTGACACGAAATGCTCGGAATTATATCGTTGCATTCCTCCACGTGTACACATAAAGTTTGTAACAAATTTGAGCAGGCTTGTGGGTGTGAAACGATGGAGTGGGCCATCCACCTCGGCGACGGCAGTCGGGCGAAAGATTGGGGCGAACTTTTCCCTGGCCGGCCCCCGCGCTCGTGGGAATCTCCGCTACTGGAGTCTCCAGCAGCTGTTGCCCAATTGCTGGAGCGGGTGGCCGGCCGAATTTCCCCGCGGCGCGCCTATGTCGGGAACGAATTCTGCCAGAGCTTGATTCCCACGCCGGAGCATCTTTCCCGGATTTGCCGCACTCTCTGGAAGTCGGGCGTGGACATAACCTTTCTGACCCCTCCGGTCACGGATGAAGGCCTGAATAAATTGCGAATTTTATTTTCCTGGCTGGTCCGGCAGGAACACCCCATCGAAGTTGTCTTCAACGACTGGGGCGCGCTGGAGCTGCTGCATCAGGAATTTCAAAAGCTGGACCCCGTTCGCGGCCGCCTCCTGAACAAAATTCTGCGCGATCCTCGTGTTACTCCTCTGTACAATTCGCCGGCTGCACCTGCGGGGATACGAGCCGCTTTGCAGCCAGGCAGTCTCGATACGCCGTTTCTGCAGCACTTGATGAGCCGGTACGGAGTACGAACCGTGGAGTTGGACATCCTGGTGCTCAGCCCGGATGCGGACTTTCGCCACCTGCCCTTTGCAGTGTCTTTCTACTTTCCTTACGGTTTTGTTACGACAGGGCGGCAATGCATGACGGGTTCGCTCCGCCTGAAGACTGCCGGGCGATTTCAGCCCGGCCTCTCCTGCCAGCGTGAGTGCCGGCTGTACCTCACGGAACATCGGTTTTCCGGTACCACGCTGGAGACCAATGGAACATTGTTTTTTCAGCGCGGAAACACGTTTTTTTATTGCCCCCAGCCAGATGTGCTCGAGAATTTCTTGGAACGGGCTGAGAAAAATGGGGTGAGCCGTGTGGTGTATGAACCTGGCTTGCCCATGTGAGTGGATGATGAAAATCCTGGCGCCTTTGAATTCCCCTGACGAGACGCAGATGCTCCTGGCCAACGGCGCCGAGGAGCTCTATTGCGGACTGGTGCCCGAGGAATGGGTGGCCCGCAACACCGGTGCCCTCTGGTTGAACCGGCGCAGCCCGGCGGGTGGCAACCTGCGCAGTTTTTCCGATCTCGCGCGAGTGGTTGAAGAGGCCCATGCGTGGTCCGTTCCCGTCTTCGTGACTCTGAACGCGCAGGGCTACACGGCGGGACAATTGCCCCAGGTCCTGGAGCTGGCCCGCCGTTATGTCGAAGAAGCCCGCGTCGATGCTTTGATCGTGTCCGATCCGGCACTAATCGTGGCCTTGGCAGAAGAGAGCCTGGCCTGTGCCCTGCATCTCAGCTCTATTGCTGCGTCCTTGAATGTGGGAGCCATCCGCTTCTTCCGCTCCTTGGGTATCCGCCGTGTCATTCTGCCGCGTTCTGTGACCTTGGGGGAAATCAGGCAAATGTCCTCCAGTGTCGGTCCGGAAGTTGAGCTCGAAGCATTTATTCTGAACGATGGATGCATTTTCGAGGAAGGGAACTGCCTCACCACGCATCATCACTCCGTCGGCGCATTCTGCACCGGCCTGGCCCGGATGGATTCTCGGCCGGTAAAGATTTCCGGAGCCCCCTGGCTTCCCGGGGAGAAGGAAATCGTCGACGCGCTCCTCGAAGAGTTTCATCAGCAAATCCATATGCTTACCAATGCCGATGCCACCCAGGCAGCAGGACTCCCCGGGCCCTGCGGGCTATGTGCGATTCCCTTCTTTCAGCGTGCCGGTATCTCCTCTCTCAAGATTGTCGGACGCGAAGCCTCCGCCTTGCGAAAGTTGATGAGCCTGAAACTGGTGCGGGCCGTTGTAGATAAGGTGCGGCGCGGGATTCCCGAAGCGGCCGTGCAGCAATATGCGCAGGCCCTTCGCGGCGGAGCGTCAGCGTGCGTCCCAGGCAAAATGTGCTATTACGACCTTGGAGAAACTGCATGAAAAGGGGAACTGGAGACTATTCAACGGTGTTTGCCTTGCTGGCGGTGATGCTCACGTTCTTCTTCGTCTCCGCGGGGACGCCGGCGCAAGCGCAAGGACCGGAGTTGTACGCGGTCGCCATGCATCCTCGCTCCCTGCTCCTGTTCGACGGCAGCCGCGATGAAATTATCGGGGAGATCCAGACTCGCGGGCGCAATCCGAGAGAGGTTGTCCCGTCCCCGGATGGCAGGTTTGTGTATACGACCACAGAAGGGCGATCCCAGTTGGAGGTGATCGATCTGCAGACTCGCAAAGTGGAGCGGGTTTTCAACCTCGCGCCTCCAGGTTACCGGCTGACGATTTATGGAGTAGCGATCAACAGCAAGGGAGACCGGTTGTACCTGCACGTCAAACTGGTGCGCGAACTGGTGGACGAGTACAAAGTGGATCCTCCCCAGATCTGGTCGCTGGACGTGCATACGGGAAAGAGCGAGAAAATCGTGGAAGTGCCGCAGGGCGTGGCCGCGCTGGTCATGACAAGAGACGGACGGCGCCTCATCGCGTGGGGGCGCGATCTCTATTACATTGATCTGGCCCAGGGCCGCATCATGGAAACAGTTCCTTTGTTCAACCGCAATCTGCCCGGCCAGGGACCGCTCGACACCCTGCCGCTGTTCATTGAATATGCGCGCAGCGGCGTCCTGAGCTGCCCGTATTACACGACGGATCCGATTCTCAAGAAGACTCTTTTTGGTTTGGCAAACCTCGATCTGAACACCGGCAAGTTGGATCTGGTAGAACTGGGCCCGGCCATCCCGCTCTATTCGAGCGTGGTGTCTGGGGACCGCCAGCGGGCCTACGGGGTGATGAACCAGTTGGTGGCGGTGGACTTGCCTGCAGGAAGAGTCCTGAATGTGCAGGATCTGGAGCGCACCCAGTACATCACCAATATCAGCCGGGACGGCAAGAAACTCTATGTTTCCGGTGCATCCTATTTCATCCATGTCTACGATACCGGGACATTGAAGTTGATCAAGACAATTAAACTGTCCGGTGATGCCAGCATCGCTTTCAGCGCCATACCAGCGGCCGCGGTGCATTGATGCGCGGCGTTTTCATCCTGGAAAGAAAGCCGCGGGGGAAAGAAGTAATAAATCTGCGTGCGGGATGAGCCAATTATGACGGTGGGAAACTCAACCAATAATCGTTTGAGCTATTGTCACGGAACGGGGCCGCTTCCCCTCCTGGGGCTTTGTGTGGGGCAGGTGCTGGACGATACGGTCCAAGCGCACCCGGACAATCCGGCGCTCATCGCCCGGCACCAGAACAAGCGCTTTACCTACCGGGAACTCCTGCGCGAGGTTGAACAGGCAGCAAGAGGACTATTGCGGCTGGGAGTACAGAAGGGTGATCGGATTGGAATCTGGTCCACCAACTGTGCGGAATGGGTGGTGGCACAGTTTGCCGCGGCCAAGATTGGGGCGATCCTGGTCAGCATCAATCCCGCCAATCGTGCATTCGAACTGGAACATGTCTTGAGGCACTCCGAATGCCAGACACTCGTGCTGGCCCGGAGTTTTCGCGATTGCGACTACCTGGAGACGTTGTGGCGTCTCTGTCCGGAATTGGTTCGCAGCCGGCCCGGTGGCTTGCAGTCCGCCAGGCTGCCCAGCCTGAAGAATCTGATCCTGATCGGAGAGGGGCCAGTCCCGAACTGCATGTATCGTTGGGAAGAACTGTCCGATATGGGGAAAGCTTTACCCGCCGGAGAGCTGCAGGAACGCGAAGCATCCTTGGAGTTCGACGATCCCATCAGCCTCCAGTACACCTCAGGCACTACCGGCATGCCCAAAGGGACCATGCTCACCCACCATAATATGGTCAACAATGCTTTTTTTGCCGGTGCCAGCATGAACTTGACACACCGTGACCGGCTCTGCATTCCGGTCCCTTTCTACCATTGTTTCGGCATGGTCCTGAGCAACCTGCTGTGCGTGTTGTCCGGAGCGACGATGGTTCTTCCCGCCGCGCATTTCGACGCTTTGGAAACTCTGCGGGCAATAGCCGAGGAACGCTGCACGGCAGTGCATGGTGTGCCGACCATGTTTATCGCGCAACTGGAGCACCCCGAGTTCAGCCGCTTCGATCTGAGCATGCTGCGCACTGGAATTGTCGGCGCTTCCCCCTGTCCGATCGAGGTGATGAAGCGCGTGGTGCAGTCCATGCACTTGCGGGACTTAACGATTGCCTACGGCCTCACCGAGGCTTCTCCCCTGATCACACAAACCAGCACCGGCGTTTCCGTGGAACTCCTGGTTACGACTGTGGGCCAGGCGCTGCCGCACACCGAAGTGAAGATTATTGATGTAGGGACAGGGATGACTGTCCCGGTTGGCGTGCAGGGAGAGCTGTGTGTTCGCGGATACATGGTGATGAAAGGCTATTACAAGAACGCCGAGGCCACCCGGCTGGCGATTGACGAAGACGGCTGGCTGCATACGGGAGACCTCGCCACGCTGGGCGATGACGGATATTTCAGGATCACCGGACGAGCCAAGGACGTCATCATCCGGGGCGGGGAAAATATTTATCCGGGGGAAATCGAGGAGTTCTTGTACACATGTCCCGGCGTCAGCAACGCGCAGGTGATCGGCGTGCCGGACGCGAAGTATGGAGAGCGCATCGTCGCATGGGTAAAACTGGAACCCGAGGCCAAGTTGACCGCGGAAGAGATCATGAAGTTCTGCGAAGGCAAAATCGCCGCGTACAAGGTTCCCAAGTTCGTCAAGATTGTTGATTCTTTCCCGATGACCCTGAGCGGGAAAATCCAGAAGTTCAAGATGCGCGAAATGACCATCCAGGAACTACAGTTGAAGGGAACGGCTAATACGGGGAGTTCCTGAGGAGGATACGACAAGCCGATCTCTCCGGCTATACCGCCTCGTAAAATCCTTGTAGCACCCTTTGGCGCCCCTCTTGCTGCTCTTTCTGAGTATGAGACGGCCCCACAAAGATGTGTTCGAAATAGTGCAACGCCCGCTCGGCGAGCAAAAGATAACAATCACGGAAGATGTGCCAGGCTTCATCGCCTAACCAGCCTTCGGGCAGGAGTTCGGAGGGGAGCTCGGGATCGTTGTGCAGAAACTCGCCGAACTGGTGCAGCAGATGGATTCGGGTGGCGAAGCAGACGTTCTCTGGCGGGGGCTGGCCGCGGCGGAATTTAGCCGCGTAATCCTGCCTGCGAGGTTCCCAAGCATTAATGAAGTGACGGTACTGAGTCTGTATGGCGTCCAGATCCCAGCACCTTCTAACCAACGCGGTATTTGTCAGGCCGCTCACTTGGTGGCCGCGGAAGATCTGTACGTGTGCATCCAGCTTGCGGATGGCCAGGTGCCGCAAGGTGACCTCGACGACAGCTTTTGGACTGATCCAGGTGGCCGAGTTTAGAGGACCGAAGCCCAGCCAGTTCAATTCATGGCGAAGGCGGTCCCGGTGATGGCGCAGCCTCTCCGGCAGGGAGTAGGTCAGAATCGTCCACTGCCCGTCCCACCGGCTGCTGTGATGAGCAAAGATTCTGGGACGCGCCTCCTCGAGTCGCTCACGCCCCATTCTTGTCAGTGCGTAGTAACTGCGGTTGTTTTCGACGCTCCGTTCGAACCAACCTTGGGAAGTCATTCGGCACAGTGCGCTGCGAATCGTACTTACGGGCAGGCCCAGCTCGGAGGTCAGCTGGAGCAAGCTGGCGATGTAGATGGAGCCGCCGTAATGTTGCACGTAGTCGAAATAGACTTCGAAAATAGCCCGGTGTGCTTTGTATGATGTCACGGACGAGGTCGTGTTCATTACGCAATGCACGCTACGAGAAAAGCGCACCCATGATACATCCTCCCTGTTTCAGGGAAAGGAAAATCAGCAATAAAATTAAGCCTAAGATGCCTCTTGACATGTTTAGGCGCTTTCCATAGCATTACGCTCCAACCGAGAAGCGTGTACCAAATGCAACGTCAGACCGAAGCTCCGCCCTCGCCGGCTGCTTCGGACATGGGGGGCGTGGAGTGGTTGCACCGCCGCAAGCCAACGGCCTGGTTGACACCCGTGGCCCTCGATCCGCGCTCGTCAAACCCCATCTCTCCGCAATTCATGTGCGCCTGAAACTTTCCATACCCGGGAATGCTTGCCAGAGGAGGAACTCATGCCTTCGTGTAATCGTCGGAGCTTCACCTGTGTAATTGCTGCACTGGCTGTGATTTTGTTCTGGGGCGATGTATGCCACGGGCAGTTGACCAACTCCACGCTAGTGGGGACGGTGCAAGATACGAGCGGGGCGCCGGTTGCTGGCGCCACCGTGAGCGCTCGCAATACGGCGACTAACGAAAGCCGTTCCGACACCACGAATGCCGACGGAATGTATCGCATTCCCAATCTCCCGCCCGCGGTCTATGAACTGCGCGTGGGTAAGGCTGGTTTCAAGAATGTGATCACGTCCGGCGTCACATTGCACGTGGGGGAGACTTCGCGAGTCGATGTGACCCTGCAGGTCGGTACCGTGGCGGAGACGGTGGAGGTGACCGGGGGCGCGATTTTGGTGAATACGGAGGACGCCGGCACGACGGATATCGTCGAACAGAAGCAGGTGGAAGAGCTTCCGCTGATGCGCCGCAACATCTACCAGTTGCCGGTGATGGAGCCGGGGACGACCCCGACGCACGTTCAGGTGCCGACCTACTACAGCAACTCCTCCTACGACATGAGCTTCGTCACCTACGGGAAGAGCATCCGGGCGACCAATTTCATGCTGGACGGCGCGCCCAACAATGACAATGGCCTCGGAGGGGTGCCGGCGATTGCCCCCATCCTGGATGCGGTGCAGGAGTTTCAGGTTTCCACCAACGATTTCGCCCGCGAGTTCGGGCGCAATTTTGGCGCCGATATCAACGTGGCCACCAAGTCGGGAACCAATTTGATCCACGGTTCGGCGTGGGAATTCCACCGCAATGCCGCCCTGAACGCGAAAAACTTTTTTGACGCAGAGAACCCCTCGGCGCTGATCCAGAACCAGTTTGGATTCACCCTGGGCGGGCCCATTCAGAAAGATAAAACATTCTGGTTCATGGCGTATGAAAGCTTTCGCGAAAAACGTGGCACGACCCGCGATGTGCAGGTGGAAACCCCGCAGTTGCGCCAATGGGTGGCTGAGAACGCTCCGAATAGCGTCGCCAACTATCTGTTCACAAATTTTCCTGGGCCCTCCACTATTCTTCCGGGCACCGGCGTAAGCTTGGACATCCAGGGCGGTGGCCTTCCCGATCTTGGGACTGGCGTGGGCCAGGCTGTCAATTACACCACCAATGACGAATACATCATCCGTGTCGATCACAACTTCGGGATCAAGGACAAAGTGTTTGTCCGCTGGGCGGACTTCTACCCCCGGACCAGCGGTGCGGGTGAACTCACCACCATCGGCGGGCTGGGGCGGCAGATGCGCGGCTTTCGGCGCCCGGCGGACGGCACTGTCCGCAACCTGGCGGTAGGTTACACGCACATGTTCGGCCAGAGCATGGTGAACGATTTCCGTTTTGGTTACCTGCGAAATCAAGCCACCACTAGCGCCTATCCCGAAACAGTCCCCAACATGGTGATGCTGGACTTCACGCTGGGCTTTGGCTCGGACTTCTTTTTGCCGATCAGCTTCCGGAACAATGAAATCAACTTCAAAGACAACCTCTTCGCCACGCGCGGAAACCACGGATTGAAAATGGGAGTGGAATTTAACAACGATCGGGAAAACGGCACTTTCGATGCGGCCGGCCGCGGTGTTTTCGTCTTTCTGGGGCTTCCCGACCTGGTGAATGACTCTCCCCTTGCCTACCTGGTCCAAATTGATCCGGTGGCCGGAACCAGCATCGTCAATAGCCCCAATGACGTGCGGAATTTCCGGCGCAATGACGTGGCCTGGTTCTTCCAGGACGACTGGAAGCCAATGAAGAACCTGACGATCAACGCAGGGGTCCGCTGGGAATATTTTGGCGTGATCAAAGAGACCAACGGCAAGCAAGCCGGTATGACCCTGGGACCGGGGAATAACATCCAGGATCAGCTCGTCGGGGCCAGTGTCGGCCCATTGAGCGAAATGTACTCTCCCAACTACAAGAATTTCGGTCCTCTGCTCGGCCTGGCCTGGGACCCCACGGGCAAGGGGAAATTTTCCGTGCGCGCCGGGTGGGCCATCAACTTCGACCGCATCCATAACGATCTGATGAGCGAGCCGGCCCGCTTTACGCCGCCCTACGGCGCGTTCGCGGTGAGCGTCGCTGATTATACAGACCCAGTAACCTGTCCCATGCCCGATTACACGATCAGCAATGTGTTCCAGTATCCGCCGGTCTTGCCTGCCGGCTTTGGCGGGGGACTCGATGCAAACGGATTCCTGGGCTCCTGCTTGTCCGGCGGGTTGATGTTGATTGACCGCAACCTCCGCACTCCCTACGTGGAGCAGTGGAACCTCACCCTGCAGTATGGTTTGGCGAACGACTGGATGTTGGAATTGAGTTACGCTGGAAATCAGGGCCACAGGCTCGCCTTCAGCAACGACCCCAATCGCGTAACCGGAGGTTATGGGGGGTTTCCGTACAACCGTCCCAACAACACCATGGCCAATCTCTATTACCTGAGTACCACCGGATACTCCAACTACAACGGGGCTTCGGTGCAGCTGAAGAAGCGCTTCAGCCATGGCTACCTGTTGCAGGGCAGCTATACCTTCGGGAAAGTGCTGAATATTCAGGACGACGCCAATGCCGGCGACTTCAGCGGCGCGGGAACCGGATACAACGGGACGCAGGACGCCTCGAATGTGCATCTCGACTACGGGCGTTCCAGCTTTGACGTCCGGCACCGGATCACCGTGAATGGCGTGTGGGAAATCGGACCGCTCTCCAAGTACGGATCCGTCGTGCACACCATCCTGGGCGACTGGCAGCTCAACGCCATCGCCTCGTACGAGTCGGGAAGACCGTTTACGGTCTCCAGCTCGGTCGTGGATTACAACACCGATGGCGGAGGAGCGGCGCAGGCCCCTCCTCAGGGATCTGCCTACGATCGCCCGGACACCCCGGCCTTTGGCAATAGCGTGGGATGCCGTTCGCCGCACGATTACGTGAATGGTCTCTTTACCCCTGCCGATTTTCCAACGCCGCCGGTGAGTATCAACGGGAACGGTTCGAACGGGACCCTGGGACGCAACACATTCTGCGGTCCCAACTTCAAATCCTTGGATCTCTCCCTGGTGCGGAATTTCAATGTCCCCTTCATGGGCGAGCGGGGCAAGATTCAATTCAAGGCGGAAGCGTTCAATGCCTTCAATCGCGTAAACCTGTTTCTGCCGGATGCTGATTTGGGCGTCGCCCTGTTGCAGGCGACCCAAACCACGTTTGGCAAGTCCACGCAGGCGTACACGCCGCGCGAACTGCAGTTCGGATTGAAGCTCACCTGGTAACGCGCGAAGCGCTATTTGCTGCGCATGCGGCACTTTGCAGAGCAGGGAGAATCTCATGAGTTCCACCGCCAAGATGGCTAAGTTTCAGATTCCTTCCGGGAAGATGCAGCGGAGTGATCCGGAACGATTCGGAATCTTCAAAGCCGGAGTAACCTCATGAACCGGAAGCAAGGGATTGGTTTGCTCACGCTTCTCTGGAGTCTGCTCGCCTGTGCCGTTGCGGTGCAGGCCGAGGGCTTACCTATTAAGAGCCAGTTGGTTCGTGATACGTGCGGCGCGTGTCACCAGGTTGATTCCGAGCAGCGCATGAGCCGCATCTCCTACGTCCGGAAAACACCGGAAGGATGGGAGGAGACGATCAGGCGCATGGTGCGGCTTCACAAGCTGCAGATCTCGCCGGCAGACGCCCGTCAGGTTGTCCAGTATCTTGCGGACAATCAAGGCCTGACTGCTTCCGAACTGGACAAGATCTCCTACGCGTTGGAGTTCCGTGAGCAGACCGAGCAAATTCCGAACGATGCCGTGAAAGCCGCCTGCGCCACGTGCCATAGCTACGCCAAAATAGCGGCGCAGCGGCGCAGCAGGGAGGAATGGTTCAAGCTGAAGGACTTCCTCCTGGCCATGTTTCCCACCATTGTTTACCAGCACCGGCAAATCGACTGGACGCACACGGCCGACGAAGCCCTGGCCTGGCTGGCCGATCAGTACCCTCTGGAGACCCCGGAATGGCGGCGCGAAAAGGGACAGCCTCCTCCCGGCGCGGGCCGCTGGCTGGTAATCGGCCACCAGCCGGGTCAAGGTGACTACGCCGGTATCATCCGTGTTACGGATACCCCCGATGGAGGCCGGCAGACGCAGACCTCCGTGGAGTTTGCCGACGGCACCAGGATGAGCAGCTCCGGCAAGGGGCGGTGGTTTGGCGGCTATTCTTGGCGAGGCAGCTCCGAATGGCAGGACGGGCGCAAGGCGCGCGAGGTGATGCATCTCTCCGCGGATGGGAAGGTCCTGCGCGGCCGGTGGTTTATCCTGCAACACACGGAATTGGGCGCGGAGGAGGTTCGCTACCGGATCGAGGAGGGCCAAGCGCGCCTTGCGGCAGTTTTCCCCCAGGCGGTGAAGCGGGGAGCCACTGTGGCGCTCATGATCTACGGCGCAAACCTGCCGGATGTCATGAAACCCGGCGCTCTGAACTTGGGCGATGGCATCACAATCGAGAAAATCAGCGAAGCGTCAGCGGAGAAGATCATCGTTCAGGCGAAAGTCTCGCCCGATGCCAAGATCGGTTTACGGGACGTGCGCGCCGGCGCGGTTACCGGCGCGGGATTGCTGGCCGTCTATGACGCCGTGGATTACCTCCGCGTTTCCCCGCAGAGCATTTTGGCCCGAGTGGGCGGTGAGCGTTATCCAAAGAAGTTCGCGCAGTTCGAAGCGCATGCGTTCAGCAATGGGGCCGATGGTGTGGCCGGATCGGCCGACGATCTGGACCTGGGCCCGGTGAAGGCTTCTTGGAAACTGGGGGAAGCCTTTACTTCCTACGATGACAACGATCTGCTTTTTGTCGGCAGCATCGACCAGAACGGCCTGTTCACCCCCGCGGTCGAAGGGCCGAACCCGGCGCGCCGGCGCAGTACGAACAATGCCGGCGATGTCTGGGCGGAGGCCAGCTATACACCGGTGGGCGCTAGTCAGGAATTGAAGGCCCGGGCATTCCTGCTGGTCAGCGTTCCTGTCTACCGGATGAACCTCATACCCTGACGCGAGGCGCAATTGATGAGTTTGAGAGCGCACATTCCCCAGGGATTTTTTCCGCTCTCGGGGCTCGTCCCCCGGATGCCGCCGGCGGAGCCTGTCCTCCCTGCCGAAAAGATCCCCGGCTTGTCCCAATTGGAAGAACCTTCGCAACCCGGCGTGCAGCTGGGTGAAGTTCGGGAGTTCCGCGCAGGAGGGAAGCCGTACGTGTTTGTTGCGTCGGTTACGGCGATCTTCGGCCTGGATGAGCTGGGTGCGGAACTGTTGCAATTCCTGCGGCCGCAGAGCGGGACACTGGCGGCGACCGCGGCAATTCAGGTGCCCGCGTCCCGGCACGTTTCTCTCCGGGAAATCTTTTCCACATTCCGGGCGCGCTACACACGGCAGCAGATCGTGGAAACGTTGAAGGAACTCCGCGGGATCGGGGCCTTGCGCTTTCTGGGCTTTCGGGATCAGGGACTGCAAGAGCCGCCCCCGCAGCTTCCGCCGCTTCCTTTCCCGCAGCGCACCCTGGTCCTCAGCGTGGCCAATGATTGCAATCTCGGCTGCAGTTACTGCTTCGCCGCGCAGGGCGACTACGGCGGACCGCGGCGCATGATGAGTCAGGAGACTGCGCGGAGCAGCGTGGACTTTTTGCTCGCCAATTCCGGCGAGCACAAGACCGTGACGCTGGTTTTCTTCGGTGGAGAACCGCTGATGAATCTGGCGGAGATCAAGCGGCTGGTGGCTTACGCGAACGAGGCCGGACGCAAGGCTGGCAAGCAGGTGGAATTCACGATGACCACCAACGCCACGTATCTCACCCCCGAGGTCATCGGCTTTCTAAGCGACAATGCCATCGGCGTCAGCGTAAGCATTGATGGACCGAAAAAATACCATGACCTGCGGCGGACCTATAAGGATGGGCACGGGTCCTACGACTTTATCCACCCGCGCATTCTGAACCTGCTGCGCAACCACAAGACCCGCCAGGTTGCGGCGCGTGCGACCCTCACCCATGGGGTTACCGCAGTGCGGGAATGTTTCTGGCACCTCATGGAGATGGGGTTCCACGAAGCGGGCTTCGCTCCAGTCACCTCTGCCGCGCAGCAGGACTATGCCCTGACACCGGAGGAATTGTGGGACGTGCTGGACGAATTCCGGCACCTCGCCGGAATTTACGTGCAACGCGCGCTCCGTAACGAGTACCTGGGCTTTTCCAACCTTACCAATCTCCTTTCGGAACTGCACGCGGGCTATGTAAAGGCCTATCCCTGCGGTGCGGGTCTCGGACTGCTGGGTGTGGGCGCCAGCGGAGACCTGCATCTGTGCCACCGCTTTCTCGAGTCGAGTGAGCACCGCATGGGCAATGTGCGCGAGGGCCTGGACCTCGAGAAACAGTCCGAATTCTTGCGTCGCGCCCATTTGAGCAACAAGACCGGCTGTCAGACCTGCTGGGTGCGGCATATCTGTTCCGGTGGCTGCCACCACGAGGCGTACACCCGCCACGGGCGGATGTATGAGGCCAATTCGCATTACTGTGAATGGATTCGCACCTGGATCAACCTGGGGCTGGAGTGCTACGTGGAAATCATGGACAAGAATCCCGGGTTCATCGAGCGGTATATCGAGAAGCGAGGAGCAGGAAGATCATGAAACACGTGAAGGCGCTCAATAAGAAGGCAAGAATGTTCGAAGAGAAGCAGCAGGAACGCGCGGCGGCGGCCGAAGAGGGCGACGTGCGCGCCATGCAGAACCAGACGCTGGGCTGCTCCCTGGTCTTCGATCCCGGGTGGGAAACCGATTCCACCGGCGGTGTGACCGGCCTGTGCCAGCCGGTGGAGTCCGATCTGTACGGTTGTTATGACGACTGCTGGTGGCCGGCTCAGCTGCCCGACCAGCTCACCAACTACCTGGAGTGGGCGGACAAGTGTGCGGCGGCAGAACGGGATTGGCGCCAGCTGGATCTGATTTATCCATAGTCGAAGTGAGGGAGGTTTTCGTGATTCCCATGATGCCTGCCACTGCTCCTTCTCCATGGCGCGGCGCAGTGTTGCTCGTTCTTATTTTTCTCGTCTTGTTCGCTCCTTTTGCAAGCGCCCAGAGCTCTTCTCCTGAGTTGTATGTGATCGGCATCCATCCTCGCGGAATCGCCATTCTGGATGGCAGCCGGGATGAAATCCTGGCCGAGATTCCCACGCAGGGTCGTACCGTCAAGGATATCGAGCCCTCCCCCGACGGCAAGCGTGTGTATGTGACCTCCGAAGCGCGCACGCAGATCGAGGTCGTGAATTTGCAGGAACGCAAGGTGGAAAAGGTCTTCAAGATAACGCCCCCGGGGCAGCGCTTGATCATTTTCGGGATGGTCCTCAGCCACAAGGGCGACCGGCTGTACGTTCATGTGAAACCCGTGCAGCTGCTGGCCGACGAATTTAAGGTGCTTCCCCCGGAAATATGGACGGTGGACGTGAACACCGGGGAGACCCGCAAGGTCCTCGAAGTGCCGCATGGAATCTGCATGCTGACTCTGACCCCTGACGATCGCCGTCTGGTCGCCTGGGGGCGCGACCTCTACTACATTGACCTTGCCCAGAAGCGCATCGTAGATACCTTTCCCTTGATGACCGTCCGCCAAGCGGGTCACAGCGAATACAACACCCTGCCAGTCTGGCCGCTGTATGAGCGCAGCGGGATCGCCAGCGTGCCGTACTACACGGTCGATCCCGTCACGAAGAAAGAACTGTTCGGGCTGGCGCAACTGGATGTGGATACCGGAAAGATGCAGTTGGTGGAATTGGGGGCGCCGGTCCCGCTCTATTCGTCGGTCGTATCTCCCGACCGCAAGCGCGCCTATGCCGTGATGAACGTGCTTGTCGTCGTGGATCTCCAGCAAAAACGGGTGCTGCAGATTTTGGACGTGAATCGCACGCACTATGTTCTCAATATCAGCAAGGACGGCAAGAAGCTCTACGCGGCCGGGGCGGGGCGCAGCATCGAAGTCTTCGACACGGCCACGATGAAACGGATCAAAACTGTGGAGCTTTCCGGCGATCCCGGCGTATCCTCGTTCCGCGCCCTGCCTGCGAACGCTATGCAGTAAGGCGTCGCCAATCGCCAGCAGGAGGGGCCAAACGGAGTGCAAGGCATTCCCAATCCAGGCAGTCAGAATCCCGGCTTGCCGCCGCTGCCGCAGTTTCGCCGTCTCTTGCCTTTCGTGCGTCCGTATGTCCGGAAACTCTCCCTCGTCTTTCTCCTGACGGTTTTTTCCTCGCTGATTGGGCTGGTCTATCCGCTGGGAGCAAGGTTCCTCATCGACAATGTGCTGGGCGCGCGAAACCTGCGCCTGCTTGTCGGAGTCACGTTTGTGCTGGCGGGGATAGTGCTCCTGGGCTTTCTTCTCAGTGCTCTGACCCGTTATCTGTACACCCTCGTTTCCGCGCGCATCCTGATGGACATGCGGCTGTCTCTTTTCCGGCACCTGCAGAACCTCTCCCCGCGCTTTTTTGCCAAAACGAAAACGGGCGAAATTCTGTCGCGCTTGAGCAGCGACGTGTCGGAGATCCAGTCGCTCGCCACCGATGGGGTGTTCAGCTTGGCTCTCAGCTTGCTCACTCTGGTGGGCACGGTCGGCATACAACTTTACCTGAACTGGAAGTTGTTCCTCCTGTGCACCTTCTTCCTGCCCCTGAGCGGACAGCTCCTGGTTCGCTTCCGCCAGCGGATCGCCGGGCAGGCCCGGACTGTCCGCGAGCGCAACGCCGAAGTTAGCAGCACCCTGGTCGAATCCTTGCAGGGGATGAAGTGGATCCGGACGGTGGGGGCGGAAGGCGCCGAGGCGGATAAACTCAAGCAGAAGAACGAGGACTACGTTGCGGCCCTTCTGGGTTACCAGGTTGTTTCCGCCTATGCCAATGCCCTCCCTATGGCCTTCCTCAGCTTGAGCACGCTGGTGCTTTTGCTCTACGGCGGCAATCAGGTCATTGCCGGGCGGATGACCCTGGGCAGCCTGGTGGCCTTTGCCGCCTACCAGGCGCGCGTGTTGAATCCGGTGCAGAATATCATCGGTCTTTACCTCAGTGTGCAGAGGGCCAGGGTTTCGCTGAATCGCGTTTTCGAATTTTTCGACCTCCAGCCGGAAGTGCTGGAAAGGGAAAACGCCTTCCGGCTTTCGCCGCCCAAGTGCGAGATCGAATTTCGCGATGTCTCCTTCGCCTATCAAAGCGGGGAGCCGGTTCTGCGGAGCATCAATCTGCGCATACCGGAAGGCAGCCGCGTGGCCATCGTCGGGCCCAGCGGAGCCGGCAAGTCCACCCTGGTGGATCTGCTGCTGCGTTTCTACGATCCTCAGCAGGGCAGGGTGATGTTCGCGGGGCACGACCTGAAGGATGTGCAGTTGAGCAGCCTGCGCGAGTCCTTCGCGGTGATCAGCGCCGAGCCGTTTCTGTTCCACGCCAGTATTGAAGAGAACCTGCGCTACGCCAACCCGCGCGCCAGCGAGGAAGACGTCTGGGCCGCGGTGCGATTGGCCGACCTCGAGGAATTCATCCGCGGCCTGCCGGACGGCATGGCGGCGATGGTCGGCGAAAGGGGCTTGAAGCTTTCCACGGGGCAGCGCCAGCGGATGGCCATCGCGCGCGCGGCGCTCCGCGATGCGCGGGTCTGGGTCTTCGATGAAGCCACGGGAGCGCTCGATGTGCTCACGGAATCGCACATCTGGACGGCCCTCGAAAAATGCCTGGCCGGCCGCACGACGCTGACGATCAGCCATCGCCTCTCTTCAGTGCTCGGCGCGAGCCAGATTTTCGTGCTCGACCGCGGGCAAATCGTGCAACAAGGAAGCCACGCGGGGCTCGTCGGGGAAGCCGGCCTTTACCAGCGTCTGTACCAAGCGGCCGGCTTGCCCGGCATCTCCGCAGTCGAGCCGAGATGGACATGACCGAACTGCGGACCAATCCACCGCCGATAAACCTCGGCGCGGGCAGCGGCAAGGGCGTCAAGGTCGCCGTGATCGACAGCGGCATCAACGCGCAGCATTCGCACGTGCAGCGCGTGGCCGGTGGAGTGCACATTCTCCTCGGCTCCGGGGGTGCGCTCGAGTTCCTGCCTGACTGGCGCGATTCCCTGGGACATGGCACCGCCATCGCGGGAGTTTTGCGGGCCAAGGCGCCGGACGTGGAACTCTACAGCGTGAAGGTGTTCGACAGGCAATTGCGGACGCAGGCGGAGATCGTCGCTGCGGCCATCCGCTGGGCCGCCGACAATCGGATGGACATAGCCAATTGCAGTCTGGGCACGGCGGAAGCAGCCCACCGGCCACTGCTGCAAGGGGCTTGCGAATATGCCGCGGGGAAGGGCGTCCTCGTTGTGGCCGCGTGCGAGAGTCCGGATGCGGAACTGTTCCCCGCCTGTCTGCCGGGCGTGATCCCCGTGGCCGGGGATGAGAATTGCGGGTGGGATGAGTTCTACGCCTGCGGAAAAGGCACGCCCGTATTCCGCGCCCACCCTTGCCCGCGTCCTCTGCCCGGCCGGCCGCAGGAGAGAAATCTGCGCGGTCACAGTTTCGCTGCGGCGCATATCGCCGCGTGCCTCGCGCGTCTCTGTGAACAGTTGCCCCCTGCGGAACGCCATCGAGTCTCCGGCATTCTCTTTGCGAATTCGAGCCGGCCGCGAAGGACGGCCGGCAACCAGCAGGTGGCTCTCCCCCAGGAGGCCCTTGATTGATGGCCGATAGACAGACGAAGGCGAGGCGTTTGAGCTATTCCCACGGCACCGGCTCCACGCCCCTGCTGGGAAGCTGCATCGGCCAGGTCCTCGATGAAACTGCCGCAGCCTATCCGGACAACGAAGCGCTGGTCGTCCGCCACCAGAAGAAGCGCTATACCTATCGGCAGTTTCACGCAGAGGTCGAACAGGCTGCGTGCGGTTTTCTTCGTTTGGGAATTCGGAAGGGCGACCGCGTGGGAATCTGGGCGACCAACTGCGCCGAGTGGGTCGTCGCGCAATTTGCCACGGCAAAAATCGGCGCTATCCTGGTCACCATCAATCCCGCAAATCGAACCTTTGAGCTCGAATATGCGCTGCGGCAGTCGGAGTGTCAGTCCCTGCTGCTGATCCACGGATTCCGCGACTGCGATTACGTGGCCACGGTGAGCAGTCTCTGCCCGGAGCTTGCGGGAAGCCGTCCCGGCGCCCTGCGCTCCGAAAAGTTGCCGCACCTGAAGAACCTGATCTTCTTGGGAGGAGAGACTGCTCCCCCTGGCATGTTCCACTGGCAGGACCTCCTGGCCATGGGGAGGGAACTCCCCGCGGAGGAACTCCGCAAGCGGGAAGCGGCCCTGGAAGCCGACGACGCCATCAATATTCAATATACGTCGGGGACCACGGGAATGCCCAAGGGCGCGACACTGAGCCACCACAACATCGTGAATAACGCCCAGTTGATCGCGGCTTCGATGAAGTTTACTCCCCGCGACCGCATGTGTATTCCGGTCCCTTTCTATCATTGCTTCGGCATGGTCCTGAGCAACATGGCGTGCGTGATCTCGGGAGCGACGATGGTGATCCCCGCCGCGTACTTTGACCCCCTGGAAACCCTGCGCGCGGCTTCGGAAGAGAAGTGCACTGCATTGCAGGGTGTCCCTACCATGTTTATCGAAGAACTGGGACACCCGGAATTTGGCCGCTTCGACCTTCACCATCTGCGCACCGGTATCATGGCCGGCTCGCCCTGCCCGATTGAAGTGATGAAGCGGGTAGTGAATCTTATGCACTGTTCGGAGATGACCATCGCCTACGGGCTGACCGAGGCTTCCCCCGTCATCACCCAGACCAAGACCGACGATCCTCTCGAGCTGCGCGTGACCACTGTGGGAAAAGCGCTGCCGCACACGGAAGTGAAAATCATCAATCCAGCCACGGGCAAGATTGTTCCCATTGGCACGACGGGGGAACTCTGCGCGCGCGGCTACATGGTGATGAAGGGTTACTACAACAATCCCGAAGCCAGCCGCCTGGCCATCGACGCGGACGGCTGGTTGCATACCGGCGACCTCGCGGCGATGGACGAGAACGGCTATTTCCGGATCACCGGCCGCGGCAAGGACGTCATTATTCGCGGCGGCGAGAACATCTATCCGCGGGAGATCGAGGAATTCCTGCACACCTGTCCGGGCGTCAGCAGTGTGCAGGTGATTGGTGTTCCCGACCCCGTTTATGGCGAACAGGTGATGGCCTGGGTGAAGCCCCTGCCCGGTGCCACGCTGACTCCTGAAGCGATCACTCAGTTCAGCGAGGGTCGCATCGCCAAGTACAAAATCCCCAAGTACATCAAATTCGTCGATTCCTTCCCGATGACGGTGACGGGCAAGGTTCAGAAATTCAAGATGCGCGAGATTTCCATCCAGGAACTGTCGTTGCAGGACGCCGCGCGCATTTACACGGCTTGAGGTCACGATGAAGGACGATCGCTACGAACAGCTCTTTCGGAATTTCCGTTGGGATGTGCCGGAGCGATTCAATTTTGCCCGCGACATCGTGGATCGCCATGCGCAGGATCCCGGCCTTCTCGCCCTCTTCTGGACCGATGAGACAGGGCGCGAGGAAAAATACACTTTCGCGCAGCTCCGTGACCTGTCCAATCGGTTTGCCAACCTCATGGCTGGCTTGGGGATCGGCAAGGGCGATGTGGTGCTGGTGATCCTGCCGCGGGTGCCGGCCTGGCAGGTGGTGATGCTCGGGTTGCTCAAGCTTGGCGCGATTGCGGCTCCGGGGGCCACGCTCCTGCAGCCCAAGGACATTGCCTATCGCATCCAGCTTGCCGGTGCGCGCGCCCTGGTCACGGACGTGGAAAACTGCGGAAAAGTCGAGAGCATCGGCGAAGTTGGCCCGGACTTTCGGCACCGGATTCTCGTGGGAGGCAGCCGTCCGGGATGGGCCAGTTACGAGGAGGGGATGCAACGCGCAGCAACGGCCTTCACCGCGGAACACAACCTCTCGAAGGACCCGGCCCTCATCTTTTTCACTTCGGGGACCACGGGCGGCCCGAAAATGGTTCTGCACAGCCACGCCTATACCTGGGCGCACCGCTTGACGGGAGAATACTGGATCGATCTGAAACCTACGGACCTGCACTGGAATATGTCGGACACCGGTTGGGCCAAGGCCGCTTACAGCACGTTGTTCGGCCCCTGGCATTCCGGTTGCGCGGTCTTTTCGTATAAGGGAAACTTCGAGCCGCGGAAGACCCTGGAGATGCTGGAGAAATACAAGATTACCACCTTCTGCGCTCCGCCGACCGCTTTCCGGCTCATGGTCAAGGAGGACCTGAAGAAATATCGATTCTCGCTGCGCCATGTGGTGGGAGCTGGCGAACCGCTGAATCCCGAGGTGATCGAAGTCTGGAAGGAAGGGACGGGACAGACCATCTATGACGGCTATGGACAAACGGAGTCGATCATCGTGGTTTGCAATCACCCCAGCATCCCGGTGCGGCCGGGTTCGATGGGCAAGCCCATGCCCGGACATGTGATCGCCATCGTGGATGAAGACGGCAACGAACTTCCGGCGGACGAGGAAGGAGAAATAGCCATCAAGGGGAATCCGCCTTCGTTGTTCCTCGGATACTGGAAAGAGCCGGAACTCACGCAGGCCTCGCGCCGCGGCCCCTGGTATGTCACCGGTGACAAGGCCTACAGAGACCAGGACGGCTACTACTGGTTTGTGGGGCGCGCGGACGACGTCATCATCAGTGCCGGATACCGTATCGGCCCCTTCGAAGTGGAAAGCGCTCTGATTGAACACCCTGCCGTGGTGGAGGCCGCGGCCGTCGCCAGTCCCGACGAGGTGCGCGGGGATATCGTGAAAGCGTTTGTCGTGCTGCGCAGTGGCTACCACGGATCGCCGGAGTTGGTGCGCGAGTTGCAAGAGCATGTTAAGAAGGTCACCGCCCCGTATAAATATCCGCGCGAGATTGAATTCGTTGCGCAGCTGCCGAAAACGATCAGCGGCAAAATTCGCAGAGTCGAACTGCGCATGCGGGAAGTGAAAAAGAAAAGGGCCAGCTCGGCCTCTTCATGATTTGCCGGGACAGATTCGACGTAGCGATCCTGGGCGCCGGTCCCGCCGGCGCCGTCCTGGCCGAACGTCTGAGCCGGAAAGGCTACCGTGTGGCTCTTGTCGAGCGGCAGCCGGGTCCGCGCTACGCCATTGGAGAAACCCTGCCTCCGTCGGTTAATCTGCTTTTGAACCGGACAGGTATCCTGCCATCCTCCACCTCTCTGGAATTTCCCCGCACCACAGGGAACTTGTCGGCTTGGGGGAGTAAAGAGGTCACCTTCCATCCGCATGCGGCGGATATGCGCAGCCACGGCTTACAGGTGGAAAGAGCGCGCTTCGATGGCTTGCTGGTGCAGGCGGCCCGCACTGCCGGTGTGGAGCTGTTTGCAGGCTGCCGCCCGGCGGAGATGCGCCACATCGAGCCGGGCTGCTGGACCGTCGTGCTGGCGTTGCCGGACGGCCAATCGCAGGAGATCGAGACGCGATTCCTGTGTGATGCGACGGGGCGCGCGCGCGTACTGGCCGGAAAGCTGCGCCTGCGTGCTCGGGCGTGTGGACATTTGCTGGGTCTGGTGGCTTATTGGGACGTTCCCGCGGACACGCGGCAGTCGGACGGCTGCAACACCTTGGTCGAGTCTCTTCCCGGCGGATGGTTCTACACGGCCCCGCTGGGTGATGGGCGGCGTGTGGCCGGCTGGATGACGGATCGCGATCTTCTTCCTCCCAGCCTGCGGAAATCCGCCCGGCAAGCCTACCTCCATGCCTTGCGGCAGACGAAGCATGTACGGCTCCGCCTGCGCAATGCACGCTGCAGCGGCGAGGTGAAGATATTTGCCGCCAACCCCACCCTGCTGGATTCCTCCTGCGGCCCCGACTGGCTGCTGGTGGGCGATGCCGCTTCTACGGTGGATCCCCTGTGCTCGCAGGGTGTCCAGAAGGCAGTCACCTCGGCGCTGGCAGCGGCCGCGGTCGTCCACACCGTGCTGGCACAGCCGGCCAGCCGTGCCGCGGCGATGCAGTTCTACCGGGAGAAAGAGAGCGCCGGTTTTCATTCCCACCTGGATGCACTGGCCGGGTACTACCGGCGCGAACAGCGATGGAGCGGGCGGCCGTTTTGGAAGCGGCGTCACGCCTGCCCGCCGGGGGCCGGTCCCGCGCCGGAGATGGAATCCAGCCTGCGCAGGCCGCAGCTTCAGGCCGCGGATCGGATCATGCGCGCGCCGGCCGCGAAAGTTCTTGTTCGCCCCGTCATCCAGGGGGAGTTCATCGCCGAGAAGTTGGTTGTGGTCTCCCCGCGGGCGCCACGCGGGCTGCGTTACTGCGGGCCAGTGTGCGTGCCGGAACTCGTGGAATTACTGGACACCAGACCCACGGTGGCCGCGCTTGTGCAGCAATACCGCCAGCTCCATGCCGGCGTTTCTTCCGCCGCCTTGCGCGATGGTCTGACGCAACTCCTGGCCCTGGGCGTGATCGAAGCGTCCCGCTAAGGGTCTCCCAAGTGCATGCTTCAGAAACCTCCCGCTTCAGGAAACCGCATGGCTCTTGCAGCCCGGTGCCCTGAGGAGGATCGGGCCTCTTGCCGTCCGCATTCGTCTCCTCGCGCTGATTTCGTTGTCTGCAGGGCGCATGCTTGCCTGCTCGAACTGTTTTGCAAGATGCGATTGCCCCACGGTCCGCCGCACCATCCACACCGTTTCCTTCCCCCCGAAAGCCGGGAGACCCGCCACCATGAAATCGGTCTGCGCTTCGGTACTTGCGGGGGGCGATGGTAAAAACACGAAATCGATCTTGCGTTCTGCGAGTTCGTGCAGCAGCTTTTCGGGACGGTCGCACATCATCTCGATGCGGGCGTTGAGATATTGCAGCCGGAAGGACTTGGTCACCAGCAGAAAGAGCCGGAGACCCGCGGCTCCGCTGACGCCCACCCCAATGCGCCCCGGGCAGGCAGTCTCGCTCTGCTTCAGTGTGGAAAGAGCCTCGTCCCGCAAGCCGATGATCCTCGAGGCAAATTCGTAGAGAACTTCACCCGCGTGCGTCAGCCGGAAATCCCTCTTGTGCGCGCGCGCAAACAGGGGCGTGCCGATCTCCTCTGCAAGTTTACCCAGCGCAATGCTGACGGCCGGCTGCGTGCGGCATACCCGCGCGGCGGCTTTGTGCACGCTGCGCTCTTCCACGACTCCGATGAACATCTCCAGTTGCATCATTTCCATGGGGCGCTCTCCTGTTTTTCTTCGGGCTGTTCTGTCCGCTAAAAACAAAGAGGCCGTTATACCTTCCCGGTATAACGGCCTCTGGCAGTGCTAAATGAAAATCTTGGGATCTGGCCGTTATCCGCTGGGGAGAAGCAGGATAAGTCGCGCAAGAATAGCGATGGTAAGGAGCAGAGGCGAAAAAAAGCGGATGGTCAGTATCGTGGGGCGCATGCGCACAGGACGCTCATCCATCCTTCGCGGCACGAGAGAGGCGCTCCGTCGCTGACTCTGGCTGCTCATTGTTGTTATTAAATATCATTATGGCCGTATTTCGTCAAATAAATAGCTCTTATTAATGGCGGACTCTAAAGCTGGATGCCAACTGTATTCGAATGCGGCGCGACTAAGTCGCTCCGCCAATCTAGCCCGCCCCCCTGCCCAGTTCGCCGCGCGGCTGGCAGGCAAGCATGCCCCGTGCCATACTCAACTCGCGCCCCGGCCTCCTCTGGCTTGCCGGGCGTGCCCCGGGTCCCTTTCGGTGCAGTGCACATGCCCATACTGGCCGAGCCCGAACTCGCCAAAGCGCCGCAGGAAGAAGGACTGACCGCGCGCCAGGCCGAAGAGCGCCTCGCGCAGTACGGCCCCAATGAACCCAGCCCGCGAGTCCGCCGCTCCGAACTCCTCGAATTCCTCCACTTCTTCCTGAATCCCCTTGTCGTCATCCTGCTGCTCGCCAGCATCGTCGCTGCCTTTCTCGGCGAGTTGCTGAACGCGGGCCTCATCGTCGGCATCGTTCTCGTTGGCGCCGGCATTAATTTTGTGCAGACCTACCGCTCCAACCGCGCCGTCGAACTGCTCCGCGCGCGCGTCGCTCCCACTGCCACCGTTCTCCGCGACGCCGCCTGGCAGGAAATCCACCGCAGCCAAATCGTCCCCGGCGACCTGGTCCGCCTCTCCGCCGGCGACTTGGTTCCCGCCGACGCCCGCCTGCTCGCCGCGCGCGACCTCTTCGTGCAGCAGGCCGCCCTCACTGGCGAATCCATGCCCGTGGACAAGGAACTCCTCCCCCAGCCCAGCCCTCTCGCGGCGGGCCCCGCCGCCCCCGACCTCGTCTTCCTCGGCACTTCGGTCGTCAGCGGCGCCGCCCTCGCCCGCGTGCTCGTCACCGGCCCCCGCACCGCCTTCGGCTCCATCGCCGAGCGCCTGGCCATGCGCCCCGAAGAAACCGAATTCGAGCGCGGCCTGCGCCAGTTCAGCATGCTCATCATGCGCACCGTCTTCTTCCTGGTGCTGTTCATCCTGGTCCTGCGCGTGGCCCTGCACAAGGACGCCCTCGAATCCCTGATCTTCGCCGTCGCCCTCGCCGTCGGCCTCACCCCTGAATTTCTCCCCATGATCACCTCCGTTACCCTGGCCAAAGGCGCGGTGCGCATGGCCCGTGTCAAGATGATCGTCAAGCATCTCTCCGCCATCCAGAATCTCGGCAGCATTGACGTCTTCTGCAGCGACAAGACCGGCACTCTCACCCGCGGCGAAATGTCCCTGGAGAAGACGCTCGACGCCGCCGGCCAGCCCGCCGAGCACCCCCTCCTCCTCGCCTATCTCAACAGCCAGTTCGAAACTGGCATTCGCAGCCCCCTGGACGCCACCATCCTGCAGGCCCAGGTCTCCCACGCCGAGGAATACTCCAAGCGCGATGAAATTCCCTTCGACTTCGAGCGCCGCCGCCTCTCCATCGTCGTTGACCAGAAATCCGCCGCCAGCTCGCGGCACCTGCTCATCACCAAAGGCGCTCCCGAAGGCATCCTGGCCTTGTGCGTGGCCTGCGAGATGGATGGTCAGCGTGTGCCCATGGACGAAGCGGCGCACGAGCGCTGCGCCCGGCTCTACGAGGCGCTCTGCTCCGACGGCTTCCGCGTTCTCGCCGTCGCCTGGCGCGAAGTCCGGCTCACCGACGGCCTCACCGTCCAGGACGAAAGGGAACTGACCCTCGCCGGCTTCCTGGCCTTCTCCGACCCGCTCCGCGAGGATGCCGCCTTGGCGCTCCAAGCTCTCGAACGCGACGGCGTGCAGCTGAAAATCCTCACCGGCGACAACGAGCTCGTCGCCCGCCATGTCTGCAAGCAGCTCGGCATCGTGGATCCCCCCACCGTTCTCGGCGAGGAGCTCGAGCGCACCAGTGATGCCGCCCTCGGCCACGTCGCCGAACAGACCATGCTCTTCGCCCGCATCTCCCCCATGCAGAAACACCGCATCATTCTCGCCCTCAAGCACCGCTCTCACGTCGTTGGCTACATCGGCGACGGCATCAATGACGCTCCCTCCCTGCACGCCGCCGATGTCGGCATCTCCGTCTCCACCGCTGTGGACATCGCTCGCGACGCCGCCGACCTCATCCTCGTCGAACCCGGCCTCAGCGTCCTCCATCGCGGCATCATCGAAGGCCGCAAAGCCTCCGCCAACGTCCTCAAATATCTCCTCATGGGCACCAGCTCCAACTTCGGCAACATGTTCAGCATGGCCGCCGCTTCGCTCTTTCTCCCCTTCCTGCCCATGCTCCCCTTGCAGATCCTCCTCAACAATTTCCTCTACGACCTCGCCCAGGTCACCATCCCCACCGACAACGTCGAGGACCAGCAACTGCGCACCCCGCAGCGCTGGGACCTTCGCCTCATCCGCAACTTCATGCTCGCCATCGGCCCCGTCAGCTCCCTCTACGACTTCCTCACCTTCTACGTCCTCCTCGCCGTCTTCCACGCCAGCAAGCCGCTGTTCCACACCGGCTGGTTTGTCGAGTCCCTCGCCACGCAAACCCTGGTCCTCTTCGTCATCCGCACCATGGGCAATCCCCTGCGCAGCCGCCCCAGCCGCCCGCTCACCATCACCACCCTCCTCATCGTCCTCATCGGCGTCGTCCTGCCGTTCTCCCCGCTCGCGCACATCCTCGGCTTCACCCCGCTCCCCGCAAAATACTTCGCCTTCCTCATCTTCGCCGCCGTCACCTACCTCGCCTTCGTCGAACTGGTGAAGCGCCGCCTCTTCGCCACCCACCGCCCCTGACGTTTCGGGATAGGTTTCTGCGTGCGCGCTTGCCGGGCGGGTCTTGACAATTGTCAGTTATGTCAGTAATATCTGTTGTGACAGAAAGAACTGTATGACCCAGCTAAGCACCGCCAAAAAGCAGTTCATCCTCCACTGGGGCGAAATGGGCGCCCGCTGGGGGATCAACCGCACCGTCGCTCAGGTTCACGCCCTTCTCCACGTTTCTGCCACTCCCTTAACTGCCGAGGAGATTGCCAAGACCCTCCATGTGGCCCGCTCCAATGTCAGCACCAGCATCCGCGAACTGCAGGGCTGGGGGCTCGTTCGCCCGGTGCACGTCCTCGGCGACCGCTGCCAGCATTACGAGTCCATCAAGGACGTTTGGGAGATGTTCCGCATCATCATCGACCAGCGCAAGAAGCGGGAGATCGATCCCACCCTGGAGCTCCTCCGCCTGTGCATCGCGGAACTCCGGCAGGGGAAGGAAGCCGATGCTTATACTCGGGAGCGCCTCGAGGAAATCTACGAGTTCTTCGCCGACGTCGAGGCGTTGTACTCCGACGTGCGGCAATTCCCGGTGGCAACGCTGCGCAGCCTGGTCAAGGCGCGCGGCACGGTCCGCAAGTTGCTCTCTTTGAAGCTCGGCCGCTAGGCCTTTTTTTGCTATGTAGTTCTGTCGTGAAAGGAAAGACTGAGGTACGGAGCGGTTGCTTGACCCAGCCGAGCTGCCGGCCCCTTCTCCGCATCCTGGGAGATACCGATGATGCAGGACACCACAGTTAACCCCGCCCCCGCACCCGGCGCGCCGTTGCATGTCGTTACCGGTGCCTTCGGATTTTCCGGCAAATACATTGCCCTGCGCCTGCTGGAGCGGGGCATCCGTGTGCGCACGCTGACCAATCACCCGGGTGGGGACTCTCCCTTGCACAGCAGGATCGAGGTGGCCCCGCTCAATTTCAAAAATATGGCAGAGCTGGCCCACAGCTTGCAGGGCGCGGCGACGGTCTATAACACCTATTGGGTGCGCTTCGCCCGCGGAAGGATGAACCACGAAACTGCCGTCCAAAACACAAAGGTCCTCATCCGCGCTGCGGCACAGGCGGGCGTGCAACGCATCGTGCACGTCAGCATTACCAATCCCTCGCCGTCTTCGCCTTTGCCGTACTTTCGGGGAAAAGCCGCGGTGGAGGAGGCTATCCGCTCTTCCGCGCTGTCCTACGCCATCCTGCGGCCTGCGGTGGTCTTTGGAGCGGAAGACATTCTGCTCAACAATATCGCCTGGATGTTAAGGCGCTTCCCGGTCTTTGCATTGCCTGGCAAGGGCGATTACGGGTTGCAACCCATCTTCGTGGAGGATCTGGCCGCGCTTGCCGTCGACAGTGGCCGCAGCCGTGAGAATATCGTGGTGGACGCGGTGGGCCCGGAGACCTACTCCTACGCTGATCTCGTGCAGCTCATTCGCGGCACGATCGGCAGTCGCAGCCGCGTCGTGCGCATCCCTGCAGCCGGGGTTGTCCTCGCTTCCTGGCTGCTCAGCCGCCTGGTCAACGATGTCGTTTTGACGAAAGATGAAGTCAGCGGCCTTATGGCCAATCTGCTCGTCTCCAAGGAGTCGCCAACGGGCAGCACAAGTCTTCGCGCGTGGTTGCAGACACATGCCCGCACAACCGGAAGGCACTACGCCTCGGAACTTGAACGGCATTACCGGTCGTAAGCTTTGGTGCGGTGCCCGTGCGGCCTTCCGAGCGCTCCTGACTTCGGATAGGGAAGGCGCCCTTGAGAAAGCTCGCTCCCACTGACTCTTCCCCGGGCGCTTCCGCCCGCTTCCCGGTTCCCGTACAATCCACATCATGAATCCCCTCGCAGCTCTCGGCCTGGTCCTCGGCGCGGGGTTTTCTTCTGGCCTGAACCTTTATGCCACAGTAGCCACCCTCGGCCTGCTGCAGCGTTTCGGCGTGATCCACCTGCCCGATCCCCTGCGCGTCATCGCCCACCCCGCCGTTCTCGCTATCGCCATCGCCCTCTATCTCGTGGAATTCCTCGCCGACAAAGTCCCCTACGTGGACACCGTCTGGGACCTCGTGCACACTTTTATCCGCCCCCCGGCCGCGGCTCTTCTCGCCTACGGCGCTCTCGGCGGCGTCGCGCCCTCTTGGCGCTGGGCCGCCGCGCTCCTCGCCGGCAGCGTCGCCCTCACCGCCCACGGCGCCAAAGCGTGCACCCGCGCCGCCGCCAACACCAGCCCCGAGCCCTTCAGCAATTGGACGCTGAGCCTCGGCGAAGATGTGCTGGCCGTCTGGCTCTCCTGGCTCGCGGCGACCCATCCGATCCTGACGGCCGCGGTTGTTGCCGCGCTCCTTGCGCTCTCCCTCTATCTGCTCCTGCACCTGTTCCGTTTCCTGCGCCGCGCGTTTGGGCGCGTTCTTGCGGGCTCTTCCTGACGCCCGCAAAAACGCGCAGCCTTGGAGATCACTTCTCCGGCGAGACACGAATTAGAGCAAAGGCAGGACTTCGCTGCTCGTCCGCACTCCCGAGCCGATTGCGCTTTCGTTTGCCGGGCTGGACTCCACGTCCTGTCCGCCAAACGATATCCGCCCGACCTGCTGCCGCGCGTAATATCGGTTGGAAGGCACGCGCGTCGCCTGGCCGCCGTTCATGATCGGAGCGCTGAAGGGCCAGCCCGGCTTCGGATAGACCATGCTGTGCCCCCAGCGATAGAGGTAGACGGCGCTGACGTCGCGGTTGAAGTCGAAATTGGGCCCCGCGAGCACGCGATTCAGATCCGCGCGCAGCGAATCCTCGTAGCTCGAAAAGGGCGTTGTCAGCAGCTTGATCCGCTCGTTGGGCTGATCCGCGGGCGACGCCGTGTTCCCTCCGTAGAAAGTCAGCACCGTCGGGCGGTTCGGGTTTACGCGGTCGGGGCCGACCCAGTCCGCAACAACAAAATCCGCCCAGTACTGGCTGCCCCAGTAGTAGGCATCGTAGCCCAGGTCCACCACCGGCGCCGCGCTGCGCAGCGTGACGTTGGCCACCATCACGGGGCCTAGCGTCACATCGTCGTAGGCCGCTAGCTGCGGCGCGCTGAACAGATGCTCGCAGGCCGTGCGCGCGGTGTGCGCCTGCCCCGCGAAAATCACCGCCTTGGCCGTCGCCCGGTAGAACTGCCCGTTGCTGAAATAGACCACGCTGGCGTTGCTCGCCGCCGTGTCGCCGCGCACCACCATGGCTCCCTGCCGGATGCGCACGTTGTTGCCGGGGTCGTCCATGGCCGTCAGGTTATACGGATTGTTCAGGAGCTCCGCATCCGTGCTCCCGCTGATCGCCGTGGGGATCAGCCACTTCACGATGTGCCGCAGCATCCCGGAGTTTCCCCCGGGATACGCAAACTCCGGGTAGTATTCCGCGCCCAAAAAGCTGATCGAGGTGTACGCGGAGACCTGTGTTGTCATCCCGTCCAGCGCGTCCACCGCGTAGCGCGTGTAAAAGTCGGAGACCGCCGGGTGGTATTTCTGGACCTGCGTCAGGTAGTAATCAAACGTCATCGGCGAGAGATAGTCGTATTTCGGGTCGCTGTTGTCCGCCGGATCCGTGGGCGAGCCGGGCTTGTGATACCAGTTCATCAGGTCCTGCCGCGCTGCCTTCAAATCATTCACGATATTGTTGGGGTAGGGAACGCTGTTCAGACCCTTTCCATACGTGTCCACATTCCAACTGCTCGTGCCGGGATTCACATAGGGTGTCGCGCTGTCAAAGTAGTAGCTGTACAACGGTGCTGGCAAAATGTAGTTCTGCCAGAGGATTCCCGTCGTATTGTAGATGTCGTCCAGGAACGGAGCATAAGGTTGCACGGCATAAGCCGTTGCCGTGGACGAAATGTCCGGAATGGGTGCGGCGTCATCGCGGTTCGCATTTCCCCCCGGAGTCGCCTGTCCGTCGAGGATCAGGATCTTGGTCCCTGGCCGCTGGCGCGTGAGATAAAACGCCGCCGAGCACCCCGACATGCCGCTGCCGACGATGATCACTTCATAGTTTCCGTTGTCCGCCAAAATTGGCTGGCTTCCCTGGTAGCTATCGCAGGGCGATGGCGAAATCACCACGCTGTCGCTCTTGAAGGTCAGCCGCCCGTCGCGCAGCCAGTGGCCGATATTGAACACCGAAGGCAGATTCCCGCCGCGCAGCACCCGCGGGTCGCTGCCGATGGAGCCGTCGCAAGGATAGGTGGTGGTTGCCGCATAGAACTTCATGGGGAAGGAGGACCCGACCGCCGCCGTGCCCGCGGCAATCAGCATCCCGTTGATAAAATCACGCCGCCGGATTCCGTCGTCCCTGGTTTTATGAGTCATGAGAGTGCTCCTTGAGGAATATTTGAAAGGAGTAACAACCTGGATTACTGCGGAATCTAGTCCTCTGGCGAGGGTTTTGCAAGGTTATTTATTTATAGCAGGGATGCTCGGAGGGAGTGTGCCGGAGGGAATGTGCCGGGCGGCGCAGCACCCGCCCGGCACGTGCAACGTTTCCGGTTACTTCAGGTAAACCGCCAGCCAATCCAGAAACGTCTTATACCAGAACTGGCTGTTCTGCGGCTTCAGCACCCAGTGCCCCTCGTCGGGGAAGACCACCAGCTTGGATGGCACGTCCTGCCGCTGCAGAGCCGAGAAAAATTCCAGGCTCTGCGTATACGGCACGCGGTAGTCCATTTCCCCCGCGAACACCAGCGTTGGCGTCTTGAATTTCCCCAGCTCTCCCGCATACGTCACCGGCGCCCACTTCCGGTATCCCTCCGGATTCCCCCATGGCGTGCCCTGCATGTCGTGCTCTTCGAACCACAACTCCTCAGTCGCGTACATGGACACTTTGTCGTACACCCCCGCATGGCTGATGATGGCCTTGAAGCGGCCCGTGTGCGTCGCGATCCAGTCCGCCATGTACCCCCCATAAGATCCGCCCGCCGCGGCCATTCGCGCGCCGTCCAGGAACGAGTATTTCGCGAGCGCGACGTCCACGCCTTTCATCACATCCTCATATGCCTTCCCGCCCCAGTCCCCCGTGATCTCATCCGTAAACTTCTGCCCGTAGCCCGTCGAGCCCCGCCGGTTGATCATCAGCGTCACGTATCCCGGCGCCGAAAACACCTGCGGGTTCCATCGGTAGCCCCACGAATTCCCCCACATCGTCTGCGGCCCCCCGTGCAGCAGCACCAGCACCGGGTACTTCTTCGCCGCATCGAACTTCGGCGGCCGGATCAGCATCGCTTGCACCTTCGTCCCGCCCGCTCCCTCGAACCAGAACGTTTCCGGCGCATTCATCTCCAGCGTGCCCAGCAGCGCGTCATTCTGATGTGTAAGCTGCCGCACCCCGCTCCCGTCGCTCCCCGCCGCGAAAATCTCCGCCGGCATCGTCAGGCTCGATCGTGTGAAAACGATCGTCTTCCCGTCGCCGCTGACGCTGACTTCGCTGTTAAACCCTTCCGCGACAATCTTTTTCGGCTCCCCTCCAGCCCCCGCCGGTGCGGCATACACCGGCATGAGCGTCTCGTTCTCCGCCCCAAAATAGATCGTCTTGCTGTCCGGCGACCACGAGAGCTCCTCCGGGTTGCGGTCGAAGCCCGCTGCGATGTGCGTGTGCGTCCCGCTCTTGCGCTCGTAGAGCATCAGCCGCCAATGGTCGGATTCATAGCTGGCCCGCGCCTGCGAGCGGTACGCAATCCACTGCCCGTTCGGCGCATACGCCGGCCCTCCGTCGAACCCCGGGTTCGTCGTGATGCGTTTCGCTTCGCCCCCCGCCGCCGGTACCACGAATAGGTCCCCGTTCGTGCTGATCGCTTCCACCTTGTCCGTTACCGCCACGAAGCACAGCTCCTTGCTGTCCGGCGAAAACGCGATGTCTGCCGGACCGCCGCGCTCGTCGGGCGGCACATCGTAGTTTGCTCCCGCCGTCAAGTCGCGCGGCGCCTCGCTCCCATCCGCCGGCACTACGAACAGGTGTCCGCGCTTGCCCTCGTTCCAGTGCGTCCAGTGCCGGTAGAGCAGGTGTTCCGCCACGTGCGCCTTCACCTTGCTCTTCTCCTTTTCCGCATCCCGCGCCCGGTTGCACTCGTCATCCTTACAATCCGGGTACACGGACGACGTGAACGCGATCGTCTTTCCGTCCGGCGACCACTTCACGATGTCCGCCCCCGTCGAGAGGCTGGTCAGCGCCCGCGCCTCCCCGCCGTCCATCGCCAGCAGATACACCTGCGAATCCCCGCTGCGCGCCGAGAGAAACGCCAGCGTCTTGCCGTCCGGCGACCACACCGGCGAAGTGTCCCGCCCGCTGCGCGTCAGCTGCACCGCCGCTCCGCCCCCTGTGGCCACCAGCCAGATATTGCTGCTGTTGCGGTTGGCCTCCAGGTCCGGCATCGTCACCGTGTACGCCACCCACTTGCCGTCCGGCGAAATCTGCGGCTCGTGCACCCGCTGCATGCGCACCAAATCCTCAAACGTAATCGCGTGCCGGGCCGCATTCTGCGCGCGCACTCCCGCCGCAAGCCCCAGCGCCAGCACCGCGCTGCCGATTACCACCGCCATTCGCCTCATCCTGTGCATCGTCTCTCTCCTCTCTGTCCTCTCGCGTCAGCGCCTGCCGCTCTTCTCGTACACCAGTTCGCCGCCCACAAATGTCTTCAGCACGCTCACATCCTTCAATTCGTCCGCGGCCACCGTCAGCACATCCCGGTCCACCACGATGAAATCCGCCAGCTTGCCCGCCTCCAGCGTGCCCTTCTGCTTTTCCTCGAACCCGTCGTACGCCGCGTTGCGCGTATACAGCCGCAGCGCTTCGCGCACCGTCAGCCGCTCTTCCGGCGCCAGCACCTTGTCCGTTTGCGCTTCCCGCCGCACCACCGCCGCCCAGATCCCCCACCACGGCCGCAGCGGCGTCACGTCCACGTCCGATCCCGCGGCCTCGATCACCCCGTTCTCGATGTACGACTTCGCCAGATACGCCCAGCGCGTGCGCTCCGCACCGTACGTCGCGAAATAGCTCCCGATCCAGTAAATGAACGCCGGATTCCCGTCGGCGATCACCCCGATCTCCCGCATCCGCTTCTGAATCGCCGGCGTCGCGATCCCGCAGTGCGCGATCCGGAAGCGCGCGTCCTTCAGCCCCAGCTCCTTCTTCACCCGCGCATACGAATCCAGCACCTGGTCGATCGCTCGGTCCCCGATCGCGTGCGTCACCAGCTGCCACCCCGCCCCGGCCAGCAGAAGGTGCGCCTTCTGCATCTCCTCCGTCTTCCACACCAGCAGCCCCAGCGGATTCTTTTCGCCCTTCAATTCCGGCGGGTAAATCGCGATTGTCCGCGCCCCCATCCCGCCGTCCGCGAACATCTTTACCGCCCCCAGCTTCAGCCGGTCATCGCCGAATCCCGTGTGCAGCCCCGATGCCGCCAGCCGCTCCGCATCCCCTAGCTTGGAGACCAGCGGCACCATCTGCACCCGCACCTTCAGCCACCCCCGCCGCCGCGCCTCCTGGTACGCCCGCATCTCCTCCGGCTGCACGGCGATGTTGTGAATCGTCGTCAGCCCTTCCTCCAGCGCGTGCTCGGAAACGTATTTCGCCGCTTCCACACTGAGGTCGGCGGGATCGGCGGGAAAAAACTTCGACACCAGCTCCATGGCATTGTCTTTCAGGATCCCGGTCGGCTCGCCCGCGGCGTCGTGCTCGATCACCCCGCCCGGCGGGTCTGGCGTGGCCCCCGTAATCTTCGCCAGTCGCAGCGCCATGCTGTTCACCGCCGCCAGGTGCCCTGTGCGGTGCCCCAGGTACACCGGATTGTTCGGAGCCACGCGGTCCAGATCCCCGCGCGTGATGTAGCGCCGCTCCGCCAGTTTGTCCTGGTCCCAGCCCGCCCCGCGGATCCATTCGCCCGCCTTCCGTGTCCCCGCGCTCCGCTTCACCCGCTCCGCGATCTCCGCAATCGAATGCACGCTCTGATAGCTGATCTCCACCTCGGACTGCAGCTCGCTCTTCGCCCACTCGATCGCATGCGCATGCACGTCGATCAGCCCGGGCAGCACGGTGCGCCCCTCCAGGTCGAGTACCTTGGTGCGCGGCGAAACGCACCCGGCCAGCTCCGCCTCCGTCCCCACGCCCAGAATCTTCCCGTCGCGCACCGCCAGCGCCTCCGCGACGTGATCCGCATCGTCCATGGTTACGATTTTCGCGTGCCGCACCAGCAGATCGGCATCCAGACATTGCGCCGCCACGCCCTCCGGCACAGCGCACCAAATGGTCGAAACAAGGAAGAGCAGGGAAGATGCGCATACCCTGGGAATCATATGCGGAAGGATCCTCTCGGATTGCGAAGACTCGCTGGCAGCCGCATGATGGCACGTTCCCGGCGCTCTGCCAAGCGTCCGCAACTACCGGCCTGGCTATTTCGGAAGCGCCATGCCCACCGCCCAGATGTAGCCATCCACATCTGCCACCACGGCCTCGCGCCAGCCGTGCGGATAGTCCGTGGCGGGCGCGAGAACCGTCGCACCCGCGGCTTTCGCCCGCGCCTCCAGCCCGTCCGGGTCCACGCCCAGCACACGCAGCTCGGCGCCCGTTCCGCGCAGCCCCGCCTGGCTCAACCGCGCATACGACCCGTGATGGTCGTAAGCGTGATCGGCGTGCAGCATGAACTCCAGCCCCGCGAAATTCAGCGCCGCAAAGTCCGCATCGGAATAGTGCACCATCGCCCCCAGCACCTGCGTGTAGAAGGGAAGCGCCCGCGCGATTTCCCGCACCAGCAGATTCACCGAGAAGCGCGGCAGCGACCTCCCGTATTCGTCCGCCGGCATCCACGGCTCTCCCACGCGCTTTTTCGTCATGGCTTCTCCTCTCTTTCCGCGCCTGCGGCTCCGCCGTGCACCGCCACCCAGTTCAGCGTCGCCACCACCAGCATCCCCCCCACCACCAGGAACTCGCTGCGCCCCATCCGCGTGAGCATCACCGCTGCGAAACCCACCCCCACCGCCGCGAACAGATACGGCGCCGGCAGCCGGAACCTCGCTCCCGTCGGATCCTTCCGTCGCAGCCACGGCACCGCCACGGCCATCGCCCCGTACACTCCCAGCCGCGCCACCGCCGAGAGCACCGCATTCCACTGGAACGTTCCCAGCGCCGCAAACCCGAACAGCAGCCCCGCGTACAGCCAGATCGAGATGTGCGGCGTGCGGTAGCGCGGATGCACCGCCGCAAAAAATTTCGGGAAGTCCCTTTGCCGCCCCAGCGCATACGTGATGCGCGGCGCGTGCAGCATATTCGCGCTCAGGTAGCCGTAGGTGGAAACCAGCGCCGCCAGCCCCATCGCCGTCGCTCCCGCCGGTCCCAGAAACACCCGCGCCGCATCCCCCAGCGGCCGCGCCGAGCCTCCCGCTCCCGGCAGCGTCACGATCACCACGTACTGCACCGCCGTGTAGATCGCCGCCACGATGGCCAGCGCCACCAGCAGCGCCACTGGCGTATCCCTCCGCGGGTCCCGCGCCTCGCCTCCCACGAACAGCGCGCCCTCGAACCCTCCGTAGGCGTAAACCATCAGCAGCACGCTCTCCATCCAGTCCCCCCGCGAAGCCGCCGGCAGCGCCAGCGGCAGCCGCAGCGCCGGATGCAGAAACCACACCGCCAACAATCCCCCCACCACGAAAAACGACAAAAACCCCACCTTCACCCCAGTGAAGATGTTGCTCACCGTATTCCCCAGGCTCACGCCGAAGTGATTGAAGACCGCCAGTTGCCCGATCAGCACCGCCAGCACTCCCAGCCGCGGTCCCGGCCGCCCCAGCACCGGAAAAAACTGCGCCGCATACGTCACGAAGAGGTTCGCCGCCGCCGCCGGCGCCGCAATCCGCGTCAGCCAGGTCAGCCACGCCATCACCAGCCCGGTGAACTGCCCGAACGCCTCGCGCGCATACAGGTAGATCCCGCCGGTCTCCTCGTACCGCGAGGAGATCTCCGCGATGCACGCCGCGATGACCACGATGCCCGCTCCCGCCAGCATTCCGGCCAGCGGGCTGTATCCGCCCAGCCGTCCCGCCAGCAGCGACGGCAGCCCGAATATTCCCGCCCCGATGATCGAATTGACCATCAGCGCCGTCAGGCTCCACCGGCCGATCGTGCGCACCAGACCCGTCTGTCCGTCTGCCACTCTGCGCTCCCTCCGCCAGGTTCTCCGCAGCCGAAACTGCCGTGCTTAAACAAAACTCTCCGGGAAACGGCGCAAGAGTAGCACAACCTCCAAAAGTCTAGTGGTGGAGAGCCGGACAGCTATCCGAGCCATATGGCTCACCCGCTGACTCTGCTACAATCGCCTTCCGGACACCGCATGACCATTCGATCCGCGCTGTTTCCGCGAAATTTCAAGAAGGACTATCCCGTCGCCGTGCGCGGCGAAGGCTGCTGGATTCACGCCGCGGACGGCAAGCGCTATCTCGACGCCGCCGGGCAGGCCGCCGTCGTCAATATCGGCCACGGCGTTCCCGAGATTGGCCGCGCCATGGCCGCGCAGGCCTCGCAAATCGCCTTCGCGCACACCTCCCAGTTCCATTCCGAAGTCGCCGAGCGTCTCGCCGCGCGCCTCCTCGCTCTTGCCCCGCCCTCCTTCCGCCATGGCGGCCGCGTCTATCTCGTCTCTGGCGGCAGCGAAGCTACCGAAACCGCCATCAAGCTCGCCCGCCAGTATCATCTCGAGTGCGGCGACACCCCCCGCTACCGCGTCCTTTCCCGCCGCCAGAGCTATCACGGCAGCACCCTCGGCGCCATGACCGTCAGCGGCAACGTCGGTCGCCGCCTCCCCTATCTCCCGCTCATGCCCGAGTGGGGACACATCGCTCCCTGCTTCTGCTCGCGCTGCCCCTTCGACGCCCGCTATCCCGCCTGCCGCCTCGCCTGCGCCGACGATCTCGAAACCCACCTGCGCGAAAAGGGCGCTCACGACGCCGCGGCCTTTCTCTTCGAGCCCGTCGTCGGCGCCACCCTCGGCGCCGCTGTCCCGCCCGCCGATTACGCCGCGCGCATCGCCGAGATCTGCCGCCGCCATGGCCTCCTGCTCATCGCCGATGAAGTTATGACCGGCCTCGGCCGCACCGGAAAGCCTTTCGCTGTCGAGCACTGGGGCCTCGAGCCCGATCTCATCACCGTCGGCAAAGGTATCGGCGGCGGCTACGCCCCGCTCGGCGCCGTTCTCGTCGGCCCGCGCGTCGTCGCCGCTTTCGAACGCGGCTCCGGCTCTTTCGCCCACGGTTTCACCTATCAGGCCCATCCCGTCGCCGCCGCCGCCGGCAACGCCGTTCTCGACTATCTAGAGACGCATCGCCTCTTCGACCGCGTCGCTCCCGCCGCCGCCTCGCTGCGCGCTGCACTCGCTCCGCTCGAATCCCATCCCCATGTCGCCGAGGTCCGCGGCCTGGGCCTGCTCATCGGCATCGAGTTTGTTCGCGACAAAGCCGCGCGCGCGCCCTTCGAACCCTCCGAGGGTGTCGCCGAGAAAATCCGCCGTGCCACCATGGACGAAGGTGTCCTCACCTATCCCTCGCAGGGCTGCGTGGACGGCTCCCGCGGCGATCATCTTTTGCTGGCTCCGCCGTTCATTCTGTCCGGTGGGGAAGCGCACACTATCGCGCAAGCTCTTTCCGCCGCGCTCGCTCGAGTTTTTTCCACCTGAGAGGGGACCACACTTGCCTTCACCAATTCCGTACCAGACTGGCAACATCCGCCGCGCCGCACTCTTCCTTCTGGCCGCGGCCTCGCTGCTTCTCGCGGCCCGCGGCCCGCAGCTCCGCGGCCAGGAACAGCCCGCCGCGCCTCCCGCCGCTGCCAAAGCCTCCATCCGCGGCTTTACCCCCCAGCATGCGCAGCGCGAACGCCAGCTCGAAACTCGCTTCCAGGCCATTCCTTCCCCGGAGAAGGCCCGCGCCTGGCTCCGCGAATTCACCGCCGAGCCCCATCCCGCCGCCTCCGCGCGCAACAATAAACTCGCCGACTACATCGCCGAGGAGTGGCGCAAGCAAGGCTGGGAAGATGTCGTCCTGCGCCGCTACGACGTCCTGCACTCCCGCCCCCGCAACGTCTCGCTCGAAATGGTCGCCCCCGTCAGCTACAAAGCCGGCCTCCGCGAGGACGCCTACCCCGCCGACCCCGACACCAAGAATCCCGCCGTCTCCGGTGCCTATTTCGGCTATTCCGCCTCCGGCGAAGTCACCGCCGAAGTCGTCTACGCCCACAGCGGCAACCCCGAAGACTACGACCTCCTCCGCAAGAACGGCATCAGCGTCAAAGGCAAGATCGTCCTCGTGCGCTATTCCAATCCCTACAGCTATCGCGGCTTCAAGGCCCTCACCGCCGAGCGCGAAGGCGCCGCCGCACTCCTCATCTATTCCGACCCCGCCGAAGACGGCTACACCCGCGGCAAAGTCTTTCCCGACGGCCCCTGGGGCCCCGAGAGCCACATCCAGCGCGGCGCCATCACCTACGACTACATCGTCCCCGGCGACCCGCTCACTCCCGGCTGGCCCTCGCTCCCCGGCGCCAAGCGCATCCCCGTCTCCGAAGCCCGCTCCCTCCCCAAGATCATGGCTCTCCCGCTCTCCTGGCGTGATGCCCAGCCTCTCCTCGCAAACATGACCGGTGCGGAAGTTCCCAAAGACTGGCAGGGCGCTCTCCCCATCACCTACCGCTTCACCGGCAGCGTGAAAGCCCACGTCAAAATCGACATGGACACCAGCATTCAGCCCTACACCGTCGTCGAAGCCCGCATCAAGGGCAGCGAGCTCCCCGACGAATGGGTCCTCCTCGGCAATCACCGCGACGCCTGGGCCTTCGGCGGCGTAGATCCCTCCAGCGGCACCGCCTCCCTCATGGAGCTCACCCGCTCCCTCGGCGAGATGAAGAAGCGTGGCCAGCGCCCCCGCCGCACCATCGTCGCCTGCAGCTGGGACGGCGAGGAGTACGCCCTCACCGGTTCCACCGAATGGGGCGAGCAGTTCGCCGATCATCTGCGCAAAAATCTCGTCGCCTATCTCAACGTCGACGAATCCGTCTCCGGCGCCGCCGCCACCGCCGGCCCCGACGGCCTGAGATTCAAACCCGATGCCGTCGGCTCCCTGGCTCCCATGCTTGTCGAGGCTTCCCACGACGTCCGCATGCCCTCCGGCCGCAGCCTCTACGATTCCTGGCGCGCCACGCGCATGCGCGACGATAAATCCACATCCCTCCCCGAAGACTCTTCCCTCGTCGAGACCCGCATCGGCAGCGGCTCCGACCACACCGTCTTCCTCAACCATCTCGGCCGCCCCGTCGCCAATCTCACCTTCTCCGGCGATTACGGCGTCTACCATTCCCAATACGACGACTTCTTCTGGATGGCCCGCATCGGCGATCCTACTTTCGAATATCACATTGCTCTCACCCGTATCTGGGGCCTCCTCGCCCTGCGCCTCGCCAACGCCGATGTGCTGCCCTTCGATTTCGCTTTCTATGGCAAGACCCTCACGCAATTCCTGGATGAGCTCGACCAGCGCTCGCACGCCGGCGCCAACCTGGACCTGCAGCCCCTGCGCGCCCGCCTCGCCGAATTCCAGCGCGTCGGCGGCGAGCTCAACGGTTCGCTGAACAAAGCTCTGGCCGCCGGAGCCATCGAGGAGAGCCTCGTTCCGGATATTAACGACCGCTTCCTGCGCGTCGAATCCAACTGGCTCAACGAAGACGGCATTCCTGGCCGCCCCTGGTTCAAGCACCTCCTCTATGCCGCGCGCTACACCTACGCGCACCTCGAGTTTCCCGGCCTGACCGAGGCCGTGGAGCAGGGCGACTGGAAGACCGCCCAGGAACAATTGTCTCTGCTGGAAAAAGCCGTGGAAAAGAATACCGAGCTGTTGCGTGTGGCTCACACCGAGCTGGACGAAATGGAGGCCCTTACCCCGCATGAAAAATCTTCGCGCTAATTTTCCGCTCGTCGCGCTCATCTTCCTGCTGGCAGCCGTTTCTGCCCACGCCCAGACGCCTGCGCCCAAGCCTCGCGCGCGCGACCTCGGCGTTCCCTTCGACGGCGCCCCCGGCCCGCTCAACGCCATCACCGACGTCTCCGGCGTCACTGTCGGCCACACCACGCTCATTTCCGGGGAAGGGAAGCTGCAGGTCGGCCAGGGCCCCGTGCGCACCGGCGTCACCGCCGTTCTCCCCCGCGGCAAAGACACCATGATGAATCCCGTTTTCGCCGGATGGTTCTCCCAGAACGGCAATGGCGAAATGACCGGCACCACCTGGATCGAGGAATCCGGCTTCCTCGAAGGTCCGGTAATGATTACCAATACCCACAGTGTCGGCCTCGTCCGCGACGCCGTCATCCAGTGGCGCGTCGCCCACGGCCAGCACGACCCCACTGGTTACTGGTGGTCGCTCCCCGTCGTCGCCGAGACCTGGGACGGCTGGCTCAACGACATCAACGGCTTTCACGTCAAGCCCGAGGATGCTTTCCACGCCATCGATTCCGCCAGCTCCGGCCCCGTCGCCGAAGGCAACGTCGGCGGCGGCACCGGTATGGTCTGCAACGAATTCAAGGGTGGCATCGGCACCTCCTCGCGCAAGCTCGCAGCGAAAGACGGCGGCTACACCGTCGGCGTCCTCGTGCAGTGCAACTACGGCGTTCGCCCCAACCTGCGCATCGCCGGCGTCCCCGTGGGGAAAGAAATTCCAGAGGACCCCGCCTACGCCTCCGCCCATTTCGACGAACTCGACCGCGGCTCCATCATCGTCGTCGTCGCCACCGATGCCCCGCTCCTCCCGCACCAGCTCAAGCGCCTCGCCCGCCGCGTCTCTCTCGGGCTCGGCCGCAACGGCAGCATCTCCGGCAATGGCTCCGGCGACATCTTCATCGCCTTCTCCACCGCCAATCCCGGCGCCGTCAAGTCCGCGGGCCTCGCCACCCTCACCATGCTCCCCAACGACCGCATCGATCCCCTCTTCCAGGCCACCGTCCAGGCCGTCGAGGAAGCCGTCGTCAACGCCATGGTCGCCGCCGAAACCATGACCGGCATCGATAACCACCGCGTCATCGCCCTCCCCCACGACAACGTAGCCAGTGCACCGGGCCCGCCGCCCCAGCACACCCGATTCGCGCGCCCCGACACATCCGCACTCCATGCGCATGTCATCCTGAAGCCCCGATGCTTTGTATCGGGGCCGATCGCAGATTCCGGCCCGGTCGGAAAGGATCTCAACTGTCAGTGTCTGCAATACTTGGCGTTGCGGTTCTTCGGGTGCTTCCCTCGTTCTGCATGTTCGCCCGGACTCATTCCGGGGACGCTCCGACTTCGATAGCCCGCACGATGAAACGCTTCGGCGCGGGACCAACATAGTCAAACGGGAAGCACGTGATCAGAGTCAGCTCCCGCCGGTTCGACGGCCGTAAGACCTCCGTGTTTGTGGGTGGGACGACTTCAGTTGATTCCACTCGATACCGATAGGACCCGCTGCTGGTCTCCAGAGTGATGACGTCTCCAGTTCGAATCTGATGCAAGGGACGGAAGAAGGTGTCCCGATGTCCGGCGAGGGCGACGTTGCCCCATTCCCCCGGCATGGGTGTTTCGGGGAGATGCCCAACCCCTCGCCGCAGGATTCCGGGCGAATCGCCGTGAAGAACGATGGCTCGAATCCCCACACTCGGTATTTCAATCTGGCCCACAGCCTCGCCGATGGTTCGCAGGTGTGGTTCTGCCAGCGGAACATGAAGTTTGAACTTGCGTAACTCGATCGCCTGATAAACTTGCGCGTCCAGAAGGACATACCCGGCGTAACTGGCGGCGAGAACGCCCGTCAAAAGAAAAAAGTAGGACGCCCAGCAAAGACCGATGGAAATCAATCTGCGCGATGCTGAGGGCGTGCGCCGGGTGGCATTCATCGCCGCTCTCCATTGGGTTGGGTCGGCAGCGCTTTTTCCGCCGGTAGGGAATAGCCGGCTCGTGTCCGCACCCGCACCTTGCCGCGGCCCGGAGCACTTACCCGCACCGTGACCTTCCGGAAGGCATCGCCTTTGATTCTCTTCTCGGGCGCAAACCCCAGCGTGTATTGTTCGCGGAGATCGCGGGCGATTTCTTTGGCAATCTCGGAGATGCTCTCCCCGGCGCGCGGAAAGAAGGCAATCCCGCCGGTGTCTTTGCAGAGCCTTTCGAGCACCCGCGGGTTCTCCTCTTCTACGGAGTTCCCCGCCAGGGCGATCGAATAAATCACTGCATGCGCTTGCCTTGCCAGGGCTAGGACGTCCCCATATTTATAATGGCTGGCATTATCCCCGCCATCACTCACCAGGATGAGCGCTTTCTTTTCATGCTTGCCAAGTTCTAAGTGCTTCAACCCTGCGGCCACCGCGTCATACAGCGCGGTCCGGCCCCGGGCCGAAACCGCTGCGACTGCTTTTTCGAGGACTTTTGCATCGCTCGTGAAGGCTTTTCCGTCGAGCAATTCGATGGATACCGTATCGCCAAAATCCACCACGAACATCTCGTCTTCGGGATTACTCGAATGCGCAAAAGTGGTTACCGCGGTGATCACATCGGGCAGCTTGGGACGCATGCTCCGGCTGTGGTCCACGAGCAAGCCCACGGTCACTGGAGTATCTTCCTCCACGAACAATGTGATTCTCTGAAGTCTTCCCTTTTCGTAAACCTGAAAATTCGGCTCCTGCAACCCGGAGACAAACACGCCTTTCTCATCTGTCACGCTTACGGGAAGAACGACGAGATCTGTGCGGACCGTGATCTTGGCCTGCTCCGGAACCCGCGGCGCAGAAAGCGTTTGCGCGGACCGCAAATCGGCGGAGAACCAGATGGCGCATAGAAGCGCGGACAGCAGGCACATCCCGCCGCGCAGTCCGGGGCGTCGCGATCCCTGGAGAGCATTCATAATGAGACCTCCCCGGGCCGCGGCGGGCAGCAATTCCATCAGGTCCGCGGCCCGAAGGGCCTGCTTCAGTCTAAGAGAGTTGTTTTGCCAGCAGCCTCAGGCCGAAGGCTGCGCCGATGGAGATTGCGCTCAGCAGGCCGATCAGTGGAATCGCGCTGCCGGTCTTCGGCAACTCCTTAGCCGCTGTCACCGGCGCCAGTGCCGGACTCGGTGCCTGCGCGGCCTGCAACGGAATGGTCTGAATCGCTTCGGCTATCGGCTTTTCTTTCCTTTCCGGCGTTATCGCAATGAGCGGAACAGTGGTCAGAGTACTTTCCGTGGGTTCCACGGTCTCTGCGGGCACGACTTCCTTCGATGCCTCGGCCAGTTGGATAGCCCGGGCCTTCGGATATACGAATTCCTGCCCGAAATTGTCCCCTGGATAAATCCAGGCTTTTAGGGCAACGGGTGATTCGCCCGGCATCTCACGGAACTTGATCACCGTCTCACCGGTTGGTACCAGCCGGTAATTGGAAATCGCAAGGACTGTCGTAACCAGTTGTGTTTCGTCTTCGTTCCAGATCTGCACGATATGCCGGTTCGAAGAGGAGTCAAACAGCTTGAACACATAGGTCCCCGCCGGAAGCACTCTTCCGGGGACCTCAGTTGGTTGATCAAAGGTAAAAGTGGTTCTCTTGGTCCATTGGTCTGCTTGCGCTGGATTGAAAAACATGCCAGCAAGCAGAGAAAGCATAAGCCCAACAAATACTGCCTTAAGGAAACGCATAGGTAATTTCTCCTGGAACGCCGGACCTTGACGATCACTGGTCACTCAGCGGTAGCACCTGATGCGAGCACTCCGGTCACACACGCCCTCGTCACAACGTCCGGTCTTTGCTCCTGCTTTATTTATATCCTTTGCAATGGATAAATCTGTGATCTCTGTCACGCTTCGATGTGCCGCCACGAATGCCCAAAAGTCTTGCTGTTTCTATTTCTTGGAAGTAAAGGGATCCCTGGCATAAGGTCCGAGAGGAAAGGATTGGGGCTCGGCCTTGCCTGGCTGCCCGCGGCAGTCCGGGTCAGAAGTGGATTTATCGGCAGTTCTCTCTTCGATAGAGCTGTCGTCCATATGGGCGCTCTCTTTAGGACGCGGCCTGGCAACCCCGGCAGAGGAGGTATCCCGCTGTCATGCAAATTCTGAAAGCTGGCGCGCTCTACTTCGCTCTGGTGTTCGGCGCGGGCTTTGTTCTTGGGACCGTTCGCGTGCTTTGGATAGTCCCGCGCTTCGGCACGCGGACAGCCGAGCTCATGGAAGCGCCCGTCATGCTCGTGGTAACCGTTCTTGCGGCGCGGTGGGTGGCCCGGCGTCTTTCCTTGTCGCCCGCACCGGCGGCCAGGCTTGCGGTCGGTTTCCTCGCGCTCGGCCTGATGCTCGTCGTGGAATTCACACTCGTACTCGGGCTGCGCGGCCTCACCATCCGCGAATACCTCGCCGCTCGCGACCCGGTTTCGGGAACGGTCTATTTTGTGCTCCTCGCGATCTTTGCGCTCATGCCCAGTCTCGTGGCTCGAAAATGAGATCGCTCATCCGCCCCGATGACTGGTGCTCGGTAGATTCATCAACAGGAATCGACGGCGGACTCCATCGGTCGACCCTGCGGCATTTATGGCGTGCGATCCGATTCACACCCTGGTTCCCGAAAACTTTCCGGCTCCATCAGGCTCTGCTTGACACCGCCCGGAACGTGGTCAATCATGATGCGCTGCAAGTGCTGAGCGCTGTCCCTTCCGCCGCCGCTTGCGCTTGGCTGGAATCCTCAGAGGGGACTGGGAGTAGATGGTCTGATGCACGACCATGATCACAGCCACCAGGCGGTTCCTTCCGACCCTGCCTTGCGCGTCAAGGCCCTCGAATCGCTGTTGGTCGAAAAGAAGCTGGTCGATCGCGCAGCTCTCGACGCGTTGATCGATACCTACGAGCACAAGGTCGGTCCGCGTAACGGCGCGCGCGTGGTCGCGCGGGCCTGGGTGAATCCCGCCTACAAGCAGCGCCTGCTGACCGACGCCGACGCCGCCATCGCGGAGCTCGGCTATGGCGGCTTGCAGGGCGAGCACATGGTGGTGGTCGAGAATACCCCCAAGCTGCACAACCTGGTCGTTTGCACGCTGTGCTCCTGTTATCCCTGGGCGGTCCTTGGTCTCCCGCCGGTCTGGTACAAGTCCGCGCCCTATCGCTCCCGCTCGGTGATCGACCCGCGTGGCGTGTTGCGCGAATTCGGCCTGGAGCTGTCGCCGCAGGTCGAGGTTCGCGTTTGGGACAGCACCGCCGAGGTGCGCTACCTCGTCTTGCCCGAGCGGCCCTCCGGCACGGAACAACTCAGCGAGGAGGCCCTCGCCGCCTTGGTCACCCGCGATTCGATGATTGGCGTGGCCAGGCTCATGCCCCCGGCTCAGGGAGGCCGCTCATGAATGGCGTGCATGACATGGGCGGCATGCACGGCATGGGCCCGATCCAATGCGAAAAAAACGAACCCGTGTTCCATGCGCGTTGGGAAGCCCGCACGTTCGCGTTGTTGTTCGCGATGGGTGCCTGGGGTAAGTGGCCGCTGGACGCCCTCCGGCACCAGATTGAGCTGATCCCCCCGGCAGAATATTTGCGCGTGTCCTACTACGAGAAATGGATTACCGCATTGGTCGAGCTAATGGTCAAGGCCGGCCTGGTGACGCGGGCGGAGGCCGAAAGCGGGACGCTGGCATTTGGTTCGCCCCGGTTGAGCCCGGCGCTCTCCGCCGATCAGGTGCCCCAAATGGTCGCGAGCGGCGGACCCACGAATCGCAACGTCCCGGCAGTTCCGCGCTTCCGGGCCGGCCAGCGCGTCCGCGCCCGCAACATGCATCCGGTCGGCCACACTCGCCTGCCGCGCTATGCCCGAGGAAAGCTGGGCACCCTTGCTCGGGACTATGGCGTCTTCGTTTTTCCGGACACCAACGCTCATGACCTCGGCGAGAAGCCCCAGCATCTCTACTCGGTGCGCTTCGAAGCGCGCGAGTTGTGGGGCGAGCAGGCTGCGCCGCACGACGCTGTCTATGTTGATCTCTGGGATGACTACCTTGAGCCAGCCTGACCCCATTCGCGAGCCCGAGAACCTGGCGGCCCTGCCGCGCCTCCCGCGCGATGCGGGCGGGCCGGTCTTTGCCGAACCCTGGCAGGCCCAGGCCTTCTCACTGGCCGTCTCGCTCTCCGCGCAAGGGCATTTCACCTGGAAGGAGTGGGCGGCCGCGCTCGCGGACGAACTCAAGGCCGCCGCCAGTCGCGGCGAGCCCGATGACGGCTCGCGCTACTACCACCACTGGCTGGCCGCTCTCGAGCGTCTGGTCACGGTCAAGGGCTTGTCCAATCCGGCCGCGCTGCTGGCGCGCAAGGAGGCTTGGGCCGAAGCCTACCGCCGCACCCCCCACGGGAAGCCCGTCGAGTTGAGCGCCGCCTCTAGCGGACAAAAGCGCCCTTGAACTGACGTCCGGCATTTGCGGGCCAGTACGCCAGTTCAGAGGACCGGCACCGCCGTCTTGCGTTTCGGATTGAAGAAGGGCAGCGCCACTACCTTCGCCGCGACCGCCTGCCGCACCGCCTCCACCGTCAATTCCATCTGCAGCACCGTCCCCGGTTCGGAATACTCCCGCGCCACGCTCGCCAGCGCGATCATCCTCTTCAGCGTCGGCGACCACGTCGTCGACGTCGCCTTCCCCGCCTGCTTGCCTCCGCGCCCCGGGCAATAGACCGGCACGGCCACCCGCGACGCCGTCCCCGGCACCTGCGGCGCCAGCCCCATCTTCTCGTAGCGCTCCTCGACCTCCGTCCAATCAATCTCCAGCCCCACCAGCGCCCGCGCCGCTCCCGTCTTCTGCTCCCGCAGCAGCGCCTCGCGCCCCACGAAGCTCTCTTTCTTCAAATCCACCAGTTTCCCCAGCCCGATCTCCGCCGGCGAATATTTCTGCTCTTCGATCAGCGCCTTCTTGCTGGAAAAATAATCCACTTCGATCAGGATCAGCCCTGCCTCGATCCGCGCGATGTCCAGCGCGATCATCCCCGCCGGATGAATGTCCCACGCCCGGCCCTTGCCCATCAGCTCGTCCCACACCTTCACCGCGTCCTGCCACGGCATCCAGATCTCGAATCCCAGGTCCCCGGTGTATCCCGTGCGCGAAATGTCCACCGGCACGCCCGCGATCTTCCCGTGCGTTACCCGGAAATATTTCAGGTTGGCGATCTCCGCCTCCGCCACCGCCTGCAGCAGCCGCCCGGAGGTCGGCCCCTGCAGCGCCAGCGCCGCCACGCTCTCCGAAATATCCTCGATCGTCACTTCCAGCCCCAGCGCGTTCTGCCGGAACCACCGCAGGCTCGGGTCCGCCGCCGTCCAGCGGTACTCGTTCTCTCCCAGGCGCGTGATCGTCCCATCATCAATGACCTTGCCCTCGGGGTCGCACCAGCAGCCGTAGATCACCTGGCCCGCCGCCACCTTATTAACGTCCCGCGTGATCACCCGGTTCACGAATTTCGTCGCGTCCCGCCCCGTCACCCGGTATTTGAACAGCGGCGAAATATCGATCAGCGCCGCCGAGTTGCGGATCGCGTTGTACTCGTGCTCGTGGTGCATCTCATACACGCCCACCGTGTAGTACCCCGACCACTCCCGGTAGTTCAGGCTCTCGCACAGCGCAAAGGTTCTCTCGTGAAACGCGGTTCCGACGGGCACGGTATCCTCCCAGTTCCCCTGCCGGCGCACCGCGCCGCAGGGCATCCGGATTATAGGTGCGAACTCCGCGCCCCCGCAAGACGCCCGCAGTCCCGGCACTCCGTTAGCGGGTTAGTTTCCGATCACCGCGCTAATCGGGCATTGGCTCCATTGTCTGCTGGGAAACCCTGTTGTGAGCAGCTCACGTCTAAGGAATGGAGAACAGTTTTAGTATGCCTTCCTCGACCGTGGCTAGTTGGCGCCCATCAGGAGAAAGTGCAGCAGCGTACGCCCCTTCAGCCAATACGTGTTTGAATATCATGTGATTGGCTCTCAAGTCGTACACGAATACTTCATTGTAGTATTGCCAACCGCGATGCGAGGAAAAGAGAGACCTTTTCATGTTTGCCATGATTGCCACGCGGGTATCGTCATCAGAAAGACCAACCAAGCTCGGTAAACTAAACGAATCCGGGGCAGGAATGTGCCCGTCAAACAACTGTTTCCCGTTCGCGTCAACGACATACAAGTCTTGACTCAATGCATAGGCCAACGCTTCATTTCCAATGAAAGTGAGTGCGTCGCATGCCTGCAAACCGTCTAGAGCTGTCCAATTGTGGTGAGTTGGCTCTACATGCAATGCACCTTGGCACATGCCGGGCAGGATATACGCGAGCTGTCGTTCGCCGAATATTGCCCTGGACTTCAGTGGATAGGAGAGACTTGCTAGCTCTTCGAGAGTCTTGCCATCGAGAAAATGCGCCGTTCGATTGTTCAGTTCTTGGTTGATGGTAGATAGGACGAGTTGGTTCAGCTTTCTGTCGAACTTGACGCTCGTAGCTGTTTTAGGCAACGAGCTAGACCTGAGCAGTTCAAGGTCTGCATCATAAAAGTCCAAGCCGTCTGCCTTGCCTATTAGAATTCCTCCCCCGGGTCCAGCCGAAAAGTCGATGTTCTTCGGGTCAGCTGGAATCACGCGCTTTGCGTGTACTAGTCCCTTCATATCGATTGTCAATATTTGAAAACTATGGGAATCCGGCCGGGACCCAGACAGCTGTCGGTCAAAAAATACGGCAAGCCGGTCTCCTGACAAATAAAAAAGTCCATTCTTCACATTCCAAGACGAGGAAGCTTCAGCTCTGGAGGGGAAATCATGCGAATGCAGGTCGATGGTTAGTGGCGGAGCCAGAGGCGATTGGGCAAGACCCCAGAATGGAAAATAGAGAAAGCCGAATATGGCTAGAGCCTGCAACAACCTATGGTGGCGGCCCGTGGACTGACTCATAGATGAGATGAGAATAAGGTCGAGTTCACTTACAAGTCAATTGCGTGCTGCCTCAGCGCATTCGACAGCATCACGCTGCACTCGGAAGGAATGCCCTTGTCTGTATAACGCGCTTCCAAGGGACTTATCTACTACCGGAACTCCGCCGGGCTTGTGCCCCGTCGCATGGAACAGCCGAATGTCCGTTCGGCAATACCTGAAGTCTGGCGGGCGGCAGGCCTATGCTCATCGAGCGCCAGAACTCCCGCCCGCGCTGCTACGGCTCCGTGACCAGCGGCAGCTCGATGTAGCTCGCCTGTCCTGGCGCGTGGTAAATCCTCTGCACGGCCTTCTTGTAATCCTCGGGCTTGGCCCAGAAGATGCTCCCCACGAACGTCTGCGGATTGCGGTCGTAGAGCGGGAACCAGCTCGACTGCACCTGCACCATGATCCGGTGTCCGGGCAGGAACACGTGGTTTGCCGTGGGCAGCGCGAAGCGGTAGGGAAGCGGCTTGTCCGCCTCGATCGCTTTCGCCGTCTCTAGGCTTTCGCGGTAGCGGCCGCGGAAGATGTCCGCGGAAACCATCAATTGATACCCGCCCATCTCCGGCTGGCTGGCCACCTCGTCCGGGTACACATCAATCAGCTTCACCACCCAGTCCGAATCTGTTCCGCTGGTGGAAGCCACCAGATTGGCAATCGGCTGCCCGCTGATCTTCACCGGCGCGCGCAGCGCGTCCGAAACAAACACCGCCACATCCGGCCGCCCCGACGCCTCGCGCTGGTCATCCACCAGCCACCGCGGCCAGGTCAGCCCTTTGTTCTCGTCATACCCCACGGGCCGGATGGGCCGCGCGCGGAACGGCACCGGCTTTGCCGGGTCGGAAACGTATTCGTCGAACGTTGCTTCGCCGGCCTTCGGCCCGGCAAACCCCAGCTTCAGCCCCGCTCCCAGATACAGCGGCGTCGCCTTCACCGTGCAGCCGCTCGCGCAACCCGCCGGCCATCCCGGCAGCCGCCTCCAGGTGTTCGTCCCGGTTTCAAACGCGGTGACCGCCGCAATGTCCGCCTTCGGCGCTCCGTCCTTCAGATACTGGTCCAGGAACGGCCGCAGGATCTCCCGCCGGAAATACAGTCCAGTGTCGCTGTTGAATTTCAGCGCCCCCAGCGTGCTCCCGTCTCCGATCTCCTGCCCGTGATGCCACGGTCCCAGCACCAGGAACACCTTGTCGTTTCCCGTGTCCTTCGGCTTGAGGGCCTTGTACACCGCGATGGGGCCGTAGATGTCCTCCTGGTCCCACAGGCTGTGCACCAGCATCACTGGGACCTTCAGCGGCTGCCCGGCGAGAATCTTGTCCATCGCCTGCTCCTGCCAGAAGGCGTCGTAGCTCGGATGCTCCAGAATCTTTCGCCAGAAGCCCGCCTGTTCCAGGCCGCGCCGCCGTGCCAGTTCCCCCGCCGAGCCCGCCTCCAGGTACATGTCGTAATCGTCGTAGTGGCTGGTCCACCACTTCTCGTCGTTCTTCCGCGTCGCCTCCTGCTCGTAGATATACGGCAGATTCTGCTGCCGGAACGCGCCGTTGTGGAACCAATCGTCCCCCATCCATCCGTCCACCATCGAATTCATCGGCACCGCCACCTTCAGCGCCGGGTGCGGATTTACCAGCGCCATCAATGGCAAAAACCCGTCGTAGGAGATCCCCAGGATTCCCACCTTGCCGTTGCTTTCCGGAATGTTCTTCACCAGCCAGTCGATCGTGTCGTAGGTATCCGTCGAATGGTCCACCGGGGTGGGGTTCAGCGGCCCGTGCAGCGGCCGCGTCATCACGTAGTCCCCCTCGGAGCCGTATTTCCCGCGCACGTCCTGCACCACCCGGATGTACCCGCCCTCGACGATCACCTCCGTCGCATTGTCGTATCCCTGCAGGATCGGCCCCAGGTGCGCGCTTTCCGCATGACTGGTCAGTTCCGTGGCGTCGTATGGCGTGCGCGTCAGCAGGATCGGCGCGCACTTGGCCCCCTTGGGTACCAGAATGACGGTGTGCAGCTTCACCCCGTCGCGCATCGGGATCATCACGTCGCGTTTCACGTAGTCGAAGCTGTCCGTCACCGCCACGAACTTCGTCGGCGTCTCGCTCGGCAGCCCCGGATACTGCGGCGTCTGCGAAGCAGACTGCGCCGCGCACGGTTCGGCGGATAAGAAGGCCAGCAGCACCGGCGCGAAAATCACCACCGCGCGAATCCGGTCAATCAATTTCATGGGAGTCTCTCCGAACTGTGAGGATAGGAAGCCTTCTACAAGCTATCCCCTAACTCCCTGGGACGGCCCACCATACGCCGTCATTTCGAACGAAGCGAGAAATCTCTCTTCGCTGTTTGTAGGAAGCGCTCAAGCGTCGCGTCTATTGCGCCCGCTCCGGCGGCTGAGCGGCGCGATTATATCCCTGGTGCGCCTCCCCATGCCACCCGCAGATTCCCAGTGCACACCAGCGCGCTTACGCTCGAAATTGCGGCCGGGTGTGCGCATGCTCCTTGGGATGGCGGGGGACTTCCCCTGACTTGTATCGCGCCGCGCCTGACAGTAGAATGTCCGTTCGGCAGTACCGGAAGTTTATTTTTTTATAGCGGGGTTCTTCGGGATGGGCCAGCACTACGACGTTATCGTCATCGGCGGCGGGCACAACGGTCTGGTCAACGCCGCCTATCTGGCCCGTGCCGGGAAGAAAGTCCTCGTCCTCGAACGCCGCGGCGTCCTCGGCGGCTCCGCCGTCACCGAAGAGATCATCCCCGGCTTCCTCTTCTCCGAGTGCTCCTACGTCGTCTCCCTCCTGCGCCCGGAGATCATCCGCGAGCTGGACCTCCCCCGCCACGGCCTGGAAATCCTGCCCCTCGACGGCACCTTCACCCCCATGCTCAATGGCGACCATCTCTGGCGCGTCAACGACCACGCCAAGACCCAGCGCGAGATCCGCCGCCACTCCCGCCTCGACGCCGAGGCCTACGACGAATTCAGCAAGATGATGGTGCCCATGTGCCGCTTCGTGAAGCCCATCCTCTCCATGATCCCGCCCGACCCCACCTCCCTCAATCCCCGCGACCTCCGCAAGCTCTATTTCCTCGGCCGCCGCCTGCAGCAACTCTCCTCCGACGAGCGCTACACCCTCATCCAGCTCATGACCATGAGCGCCGCCGATTTCCTCGACCAGTGGTTCGAGACCGATGCCCTCAAGGCCACCATGTCCGCCTCCGGCATCATCGGCACCTTCCTCGGCATCCGTTCCCCGGGTACCGCCTACGTCCTCCTCCACCACTACATGGGCGAGATTGACGGCGCGTTCCGCTCCTGGGGCTTCAGCCGCGGCGGCACCGGCGCCATCTCCCTCTCCATCGCCTCCGCCGCCCGCGAAGCCGGCGTCGAGATCCGCACCCAAGCCCCGGTCGCCAAGATCCTCGTGAAAAACGGCCGCGCCACCGGCGTGGCCCTCGAGAGCGGGGAAGAGCTCTCCGCCACTATCGTCTCTTCCAGCGCCGACCCGCATCTCACCTTCGAAATATTTCTCGACCCTAAGGAACTTCCCTCCGACTTCCTCGAGGACATCCACCGCTACAAGTTCCGCGGCTCCTCCGGCAAGGTCAACATGGCCCTCGACGCCCTCCCCGACTTCAAGGCCATTCCCGGCCCCGGTGCGCACCTCCGCGGCGCCATCTCCATCTCCCCCAGCATGGATCACATGGAACGCGCCTACGACGACGCCAAGTACGGCCGCTTCTCTCGCCGCCCCTACATTGACATGGTCATCCCCAGCCTCACCGATCCCTCCGTGGCTCCCGCGGGCAAGCACGTCCTCTCCTGCTTCGTGCAGTACGCCCCCTACAAGCTCGCCCCCGGCGAAGGCACCTGGGACGACCAGCGCGAAAAATTCGGCGACACCGTCATTGACACCATTGCCGAGCACGCCCCCAACATCAAAAGCATCATCCGCGGCCGCCAGGTCCTCACCCCGCTCGATCTCGAGCGCGAATTCGGCCTCACCCAGGGCAACATCTTCCAGGGCGAGCTCTCCCTCGAGCAGCTCTTCTTCCTGCGCCCCGCTCCCGGCTGGGCTTACTACCGCACCCCCATCGACAATCTCTACATGTGCGGCTCGGCCACCCATCCCGGCGGCGGCATCATGGGCGCTCCTGGACGCATTGCCAGCCAGGTCATCCTCAAAGACTGGAAGAAGGCGAGCTGACCATGGCCCCGCGACAGCGCATCGTTCTCGTTGGCGGCGGGCACAACGCCCTCGTCGCCGCTTTCTATCTCGCCAAGGCCGGCTTCAAGCCCCTGGTCCTCGAGCGCCGCGCCATGCCCGGCGGCGCCGCCGTCACCGAGGAGTTTCATCCCGGCTTCCGCGTCTCTTCTCTCGCGCACACCGCCGGCCCCCTCCGCACCGACGTCGCTCGCGACATGCGGGTGGAAAAATTCGATTGCTCCATGATCCACCCCGATCCCCGCGTCTTCGCTCCCGCGCCCGACGGCCGCGCCATCCTCTTCTATAACGACCACGCCAAGACCGCCGGCAACATCGCCCGCCTCTCCGCCAAGGACGCCGCCAGGTACACCGAATTCGCCGCCGCCCTCGCCGAAGTCGCCGAAGTCCTCGCCCAGCTCACCCGCGTCACCCCTCCGGCCATCGACCAGCCCTCCCCCGAAGATCTCTGGAATCTCCTTAAAGCCGGCCGCAACATCCGCGCTCTCGGCAAAAAGCGCATGTTCGACCTCCTCCGCTGGGCTCCCATGGCCGTCGCCGATTTCGTCTCCGAATTCTTCGAGACCGAGCTCTTGCGTTCCACCATCGCCGCCCGCGGCATCTTCGGCGCGGCCCTCGGCCCCTGGTCGGCCGGCTCCACGGCCGTGCTTCTCCTGCGTGCCGCCGCGGATCCCCACCCCGCTGGCGCGGCCTCCTTCTCCCGCGGCGGCCTCGGCTCGCTCACCCGCGCCCTCGCCGAATCCGCCCGCAAAGCCGGCGCCGAAATCCGCACCAACGCCGAAGTCGCCCACATCCGCAGCACGGGCGGCGCGGTCACCGGCGTGGTCCTGGCCTCCGGCGAAGAGATCGCCTGCGACGCCGTCGTCTCCGGCGTGGACCCCAAGCGCACCTTCTTCCGGCTCGTGGACCCCGCGCAGCTCGATCCCGCCTTCGTCCTGCGCATCAAGAATCTTCGCGCCTCTGGCACCGTCGCCAAAGTCCATCTCGCTCTCGGCGACGCTCCGGCCTTTCCAGCGCTCGCCTCTGTCATCGGCCCCGATGGCTTCCGCCAGGGCCTTTCCGGCCGCATCCACATCGGCCCCGACCTCGATTACCTCGAGCGCGCCTTCGACGCCTCCAAGTACGGCGAATTTTCCGCCCATCCCTGGCTCGACGTCACCATCCCCACCTTCAGCGACTCCACCCTCGCCCCTGCCGGCAAGCACGTTCTCTCCGCCTGCGTGCAGTTCGCCCCCTTCCGCCTGCGCCACGGCGACTGGACCACCCAGCGCGACGCCCTCGGCAAGGCCGTCCTCGAAACCCTGGAAACCTATTCCCCCGGCATCTCCCATCTCGTCGAAGCCATGCAGGTCATCACTCCGCAGGACCTCGAGTCCGCTTACGGCCTCACCGGCGGCCACATCTTCCACGGCGAGCTGGCCCTCGACCAGCTCTTCACCATGCGCCCCGTCCTCGACTGGGCCCGTTACCGCTCGCCCCTGCGCGGCCTCTATCTCTGCGGCTCCGGCACCCATCCCGGCAACGGCCTCACCGGCGCTTCCGGCGCCAACGCCGCCCGCGAAATCAGCCGTGATCTCCGGTAGTTTTCTTAGTTGGTCTTCCTGAAGGGACGGCTCCTGTCGGCCCCTCATGATTGCAATTCATACGATGGCAGGGCACATGACCACGAAGATCGACCGCAACAAACTGAAGAAACTCCACGCCCGCGAGGAACAGCGCTTCATCGCCGAGCACCCCCGCTCCGCCGCGCTCTACCAGCGCGCCCAGAACTCCCTCCTCGGCGGCGTCCCCATGAACTGGATGAAGAAGTGGGCCGGCGCCTTCCCCGTTTTCGTCGAGACCGCCCAGGGCGCCCACTTTACCGACGTCGACGGCCGCGATTACGTGGACCTCTGCCTCGGCGACACCGGCGCCATGACCGGCCACTCCCCCGAAATCGTCGCCGAAGCCGTCGCCCGCCGTCTCCGCGAAGGCATCACCTTCATGCTTCCCACTGAAGACTCCGTCTGGGTCGGCGAAGAGCTCCAGCGCCGCTTCGGCCTGCCCTACTGGCAGTTCACTCTCACCGCCACCGACGCCAACCGCTTCGCCATCCGCATCGCCCGCGAAATCACCCAGCGCTCCAAAATCCTCGTCTTCCACTACTGCTACCACGGCACCGTGGACGAAACCGTCGTCTCCCTGCACGACGGCGTCGTCGGCCCGCGCCGCGGCAATCTCGGCCCCCCCGTCAATCCCGCCGAAACCACCCGCGTCGTCGAATTCAACGACCTCGCCGCTCTCGAAGACGCCCTCAAGCACAACGACGTCGCCTGCGTCCTCGCCGAGCCCGCCATGACCAACGTCGGCATCATCCTCCCCGACAATGGCTACTGGAAATCCGCCCGCGCCCTCATTCGCCGCTACGGCTCCCTGTTCATCGCCGATGAGACCCACACCATCTGCGCCGGCCCCGGCGGCTGCACCCAATTGTGGCATCTCGAGCCTGACTTCTTCGTCATGGGCAAGCCCATCGGCAGCGGCATTCCCGGCGGCGCCTACGGCTGCACCGAAGAGGTCGCCCGGCGCATCGCCGCCCGCATCCACCTCGAGGATTGCGACGTCGGCGGCATCGGCGGCACGCTCGCCGGCAACGCCCTCTCCCTCGCCGCCATGCGCGTCACTCTCGAAAAAGTCCTCACCCCCGAGGCCTTCTCCCGCATGATCCCCCTCGCCAAGCGCTTCAACGACGGCGTCGCCAGGGAAATCCGCGCCGCCGGCCTTCCCTGGAACATCCAGCAGCTCGGCTGCCGCGCCGAATACACTTTCCGCGATCCCGCCCCGCGCAACGGCGGCGAATCCGCCGCTGCCGGCGACTTCGAACTCGAGCGCTTCCTGCACCTCCACGCCCTCAACCGCGGCGTCCTCCTCACCCCGTTCCACAACATGGCCCTCATGTGCCCCGCCACCACCGAGGCCGACGTCGACCTGCACACCAAAATCTTCGCCGAAGCCGCCCGGGAGTTGGTCGGCTGACCAGAAGCCTCTTCTGCGTCGCCTTTCCCGTGTAGATGCCGGGCTTTAGCCCGGCATCTTTCTCTTTTCTCTCGTCCGAGTAGGGGCACGGCACGCCGTGCCCGCCCCCGCAACTCCCAGCCGCGCCGAAATTTCTTCTGGCATTCCGCCACCCGCCCGCTTACAACTAATGCCCTGGAACACTTCCGCTCCCGGAGAACAATCCATCTATGGGCGCCATTGAAAAAGTCTTGGCCGCAAATGCGCAATTCGCTCTCGATTATGACCCGGGACTCGTTTCCCCGCGGCCCCGCCTCGGCCTGGCCGTGCTCACCTGCATGGACACCCGGCTCTCCCGCCGGGCCCTGGGCCTCGGTCCCCAAGATGCCCACATCATCCGCAACGCCGGCGGGATTGTGACCGACGATGTCCTGCGCTCCCTGCTCATTTCCCACTACGTCCTCGAAACCTCGGAAGTCATGGTCATCAATCACACCGACTGCGGCTTGATGAAGGCGTCCGAGGAAGCTCTCCACGCGCAAATCGAGCGCCAGGCGGGGCTCCCGCCCAGTTCGCCCGTCCATTTCTATGCCTTTCGCGACGTGGAAGCCAATGTCCGCGAACAGCTCGCCAAGCTCGACGCCCACAGTTGGATCCACAGCGGCCTGAAGATCCGCGGCTTCGTCTTCGATGTTCGCACCGGCCATCTCCGCGAAGTCCTCCGCTGAATCACCCGCCGCGGAGAGCGTCGGCCGCGGCCCCCGTTCTTGCGGGTTTTGCAATGGTGGCCTGGAAGCAATTGAAAAGCGGCCGCGGGTGGCCGTGATGGACGGAGCGCTGCGCACCCGTTCCCGCACCAGGGGAGGGAAGCGCTGGCAAACTGGCGCGGAAACATTCTCAGGGAAGGCCTGTGTTAGTGGTGCGGGATCTTGGCCATCACCTTATAGATGGCCGCCAGCACCGGGTCCGAAGCGATCGCTTGTCCGGACGGGGCATACGCGAAGTTGAAATTGTTCTGGTTCTTCAGGCGGATGTGAAACGCATCCCGGTCGGAGGAGTACACGTCATTCTTCCGCACCTCGTCTATGCCCTCCAACGGCGTTTCGAAGGAGTGCGGGGCCTGTGTGGTCCGGAAGGCAAGCGAACTTTCGCTGACGATAAGCGTTCCCATGCAGAAGCTCAGGAAGCCGTCCCCATGATCGTGCCAGACGATGAATTCCTGGCCGGAGGCTTCGCTTGCGCCGGCGCCTGGTGCAGGCTGTTTGTCCGGGCGGACCGCACCATATTCGCGCGCCAGTTCGCCGAAGGTGTACTTTGCTTCTTGACCCAATAGAGGCTCGACATAGTCGATGGGGACGGCGAAATTCAGGTTTTGCGCTCCCTGCCCGGTAATGCCCTTGGTCGTGATTCCCACCACCTCGCCTTGCAGATTCAACACCGGTCCCCCGCTGCTGCCCGGCGAAGAGGGAGCCGATATCTGTAAATAGCGCGTGCCCTCGACCACGCGGATCGCGCTGATGATCCCTTCCGCCAGCGTCCGCTCCAGACCCATCGGGTTTCCCATGGCCACGATCCGCTGGCCTTGTTTGAGCTGCTCCGTATTCCCGATCCGCAAGGTCGGCAGTTTGCTCTTCCTGATTTTGATCAGCGCAATATCCCGGCGGGCGTCGAAAGCGACCACCCCGGTGCTGTCGAAGATCTCCCCATTTTCCAGTTTCACCTCCACGCGCTCGGCCCCCGCAATCACGTGGAAGTTGGTTGCGATCACGCCGGAGGCATCCACGATGAATCCGCTGCCCAGCCCCAGCGGGCTGCCCTTGGCGTCCCGCGTTTGCAGGAAAACCACCGCCGGTCCCGATGCCGTGGCAATCTCCGCGGCGGTCTTCTCCACAATCCCCTGTTGGCACCATCCGTTGTTCGCAAGCGTGCACAGAGCAATCCCGAACCCGGCGGCAAGAAGTTCTTTTCTCATGGGAGCACCTCGGAGGGACCATTCACCTAATACTACTCCCTAACGATAGGGAAGTGCCAGCAGCCCCCTCCCCAGCCCTTTGCGTCCCGGCTTGTGTAGGCGACTTGTGTAGGGGACGGACTTTAGTCCGTCCGCCGCGTCCCGGTTTGTGTAGGCGACGACCTTTAGTCCGTCCATCGCTTCCCGGTTTGTGTAGGGGACGGACTTTAGTCCGTCCGTCGCTCGCGGGGTTTACGAGCGAAGAACCTCTCCTCGCATTCCTCCCACTCCATTGGCGAAAAGCGCGAACCCGCGCGGCTAGCCCCGTCTTAGCGCCCGCTCACCACTTCCTTGCCGTATCCCTCGAATCGTCAGGAAAGTGCGAAGAGAAAAACCCCACCCACCCGAACCCCGCGTTGACCGCTTTGCGGTCACCTAAAACATTGACCGCTTTGCGGTCACCTGGAATAACGATGCGCTGCCCGAAATCTCTCTCGGTCGTTAAGCTTGGGCCTATTTCAAAAGGGAAGGAATGTTTCGGGCCCCGTGAAGAATCCGGATGATTTGCAGCGGCTTTGTCTCTGGGTCGTACACGATCCAGTAACTCCGGTAGGGCTGCACCAGCCAGAAGCGCAAGGGCAAAGCGGTCAAGTCCGTGCGCGCATGACCAGCCAGCGGAATCTCGGCCAGAAACGCGCAGGCGGAATAAATCGCCTCTTCAACGCGGCCGGCTGCGTCAGCGGAATCTTCGGCGATGTAACTCCAAATGTCGAATAGATCTTCTGCAGCTTGGGGGGTGAATTGGCAGGCGCTCATGCCTGGCGCTTTTCAGCGAGCCAGGCGCGTTTCCTCTTCTCCAGTGTGGCTCGAACCTGGTCGGAATCGAGCAACTCCCCGCGCTGCGCGGCGGCATAGCCTTGCTCGATTTTTGCCGCGATCTCCGTTCTATGCTCGGCCAGCCAGGTTTCTTGCTCGTGGAGCAGGGAAACGGCGTGCTCCACGAATTCATCCACGGATTGGTACGGCCCGCGCTGCACGTCCTGCTTGATCAGTTCTTCCAGCTCCGGCCGCAGATGAATCTTCATGCCCATAGTCTACCCCAGGTTTTCCTCGCCAAGAAAGAGCGAAGAGAAAACCCCCACCCTCGCGAACCCCGCGTTGACCGCTTTGCGGTCACCCAGAACAAGGATGGCCACCCGGATTCCTCTCACTGCTCCAAGGGTCGGCCATCCGCTCCCATTCGCCCACCCGCCCGTCATTTCGAACGAAGCAGGCCAACGCTTTCTTTCCCCTTCGCTCCTGCGATCGAAGATTCCGGTCCGGCCGGAAAGGGTTGGCCTGCGCAGTGAGAAATCTCTCTTCGTTTTTGCCTCTCTTCGCATCTGAAGAACTCCCGTCTCCGTGCCACAATCCGCCCCCATGGAGCGCACCTCCCACGTCTACCTCATGGCCAGCAAATCAGAACAATTGAAAAGACTTTGCCCAGAAAGGATGCTCGCCATAAATCTTCATTACAGCTCCACCTTCTAAACTGTGATAACATGTCCACTAATGGTCGTATTTGTTCATAACGTAATCGAGAGCTATTGAAAATGCGAAAGAGTCCACCAACGAAACAGCCTCAGGTCTAGTTGGTATGATCAACAGCGGTTCTGTCCTTTAAAGACAGTTATGTCTGTTGTCAGGCTCTTGGGAATTTTGCAAGGCCGCAAGAAGAAGACCGGGTCTTTGCCAAACGATGGAAATCTCGACATTACTGAGTGCCATTAAGCCCAAGAATCGTACAGACCAATATGTAATCCTCTCAGCAATGTTCGTTCTGAATGCACATAGATCTCCAGTGACCGCAAAAGAGATATCCCACTTACTTAATTTACATCTACGAACGAAGGCGCCTGATAATGTGCCTTCCAGTCTCCGTGCGTACACGGCTTACGCAAGCCCAACGGACCAAGGCCCTCGTCTGCGATGGACTCTAACAGATAAGGGAATCGAACATCTTCGATCATTAAGTGGGCTTAGTCTCTCCAGAACATTGGACGCCGAAAGTTTTAGGTCAGACATCGGCATAATCTGCGCTCTAGAATTTCCGGAGCTCGCAGCAGTGCTTAAAGCATTCGGTGGCAAAAGTGCCTGGAAAGAAGTCGGCGACACTCGCTACACACACGTCTATCGTGAAGGTAGTTTGACTACCGCGGAAGGTACAACTCTGCGAATAGTAGCAACCACTTCCACGTCAATGGGGCTCACCGCAGCTGCAATCGCGACGACTCAACTTGTCCTCCAGTTTCGTCCGCGGCTGGTTGCTATGATTGGGATAGCTGCCGGAACACGGTCTGGTGGTAAGCAGTTCGGCGACATCCTGGTCGCAGACCCGAGCGTTGACTACAACTCTGGAAAAGTTGCTCTCCAGAATGGAATTAGGGAATTTCAGCCAGATCCCTATCCAATTGGGCTTAATCCTCGACTTCGCAGTGTCCTGCAAAAGTACCGCAATGCAAATCAAGTATTCGAAGGAATACGTGGTCGATGGCACGGTGCCAGACCAGCGGAACCTAATCGTCTTCATTTAGGTCCTGTTGGCGCAGCTGACCAGGTTATTGACGATGCGGGGCGCATACTCGAGATTCAAAAGAACTGGAGAAAACTGATCGGTGTAGAGATGGAAACATACGGGGTGTACCGTGCGGTCCACGAGTCACCTGAACCAAAACCACGGGTCGTATCATTCAAGGCGGTATGCGATTTTGCGGCAGAAAAATCAGATTCGTGGCAGGAATACGCCGCCTTTATGGCTGCAGAGTTTGCAAGCGAGTTTTTCAGACAAGAATGGGCCGCCTTATGGCCCACAAATTGAAATGGCGGAGGGCTTAGATGAACAGCAAAAAACAACTGACAAAAAAGAATCCAGAGATCGCCGCAATTGGAATTGTGTACGGAGCAGTTGAGAAACTAACTCACGAGGAAGCCGCCCGAGTCCTGAGCTACGTCTGGGACAAACTGAATCTTAAATCGGCACCCGGTACTGGAAAACTGGAGAAGGACATTGAGGATACATTTGAACCACTACCCAGCGAGAAATCGTCGGAAAGTTCGAAGGTTGAGGAAGGCGGACTCGAGGGTATCAGTCCTGTAGCAAGGAAATGGATGACCCGAAATGGTCTGAAGGCTGAAACGCTTTCTACGATCTTCAGTCTTGGAGGTGATGAGATCGACTTGATTGCTAAAGAGATTCCTGGAAAAAGCAAAAGGGAGAGAATGCATTCGGTTCTACTTTTGAAAGGAATTGCAGCCTACCTTGGAAGTGGTGCAGCTCGGTTCACCCATGAACAGCTCAAGGAGGCATGTTTACACTATAAAGCCTTTGACTCGGCCAATTTTGCCACCTACTTAAAAGACTTCTCGGCAGAGGTGACGGGAGACAAGAGCACCGCATATGTGCTCAGTGCCCGCGGTTTGTCAAGCGCAACAGACATTGTGAAAAACATGCTTGCGTCCAAACACGCGAGTTGAGTAGACGGCCTTACCTTCGAATGCTTTTCTTTTCCGGCGCCAGACCTTCTTCTCTTCCTCTACCAGGCTTTTTCCTCTCGATTTTGTAGAGGCCGGGCTTTAGCCCGGCCTCCTGTTTTCAATGCTTTGGCCGCATGGAAACGGCCGCTGCACTTGTTCTAGCCCTTTTCCCGCACTCTGCTACACGCCATTCGAACGTACTATCACCCACCATTCGAAACTGACTATCCGACAAGGATAGTCATCCTGAGCGAAGCGAAGGATCTCAACGGCAGATGGACGCCAGCCCGTCGAACCGAGATCATTCGAACGTACTATCACCCACTCATTCGAAACTAGTACCACACAGTAATATATTGACGAAGTATAAATACCGTGCTACCATGCCCCGTGACGCTTCCACTTCACCCCTGCGAACCCGCAAATGGTCGCCCGCTCCCCTCCTTACCTCATTATCTCTGTACCTCCTTACTTCCATTTATCTCCTGTATTTCCCATAGCTTACAAACTCTTTGCGCCCACGGCCCCGCAACAACTCCTTTGCAATCAAGCACTCCCGCACTCTTTACCATCACACGGGGGGTGGGGGTGCCCCCCTGCCCCTGTCATCGAGGATCAAAATGAAAAAAGAACACTCCAAATCCAGCTCCGCCAACGACTCCCGCTGCCGCCATTTCACTCGCGAAGGCCGCCGCTGCCGCCTGCGCATTCTGAACCCTCATTCCGGTCTCTGCTTTCGACATGCTGGCCTCCAGAATAAGCAGGCCGATGCCGCCGACAGCGACCTCACCGCTGCCTTCTCCGGCCTGCTCAGCGGCTTCAAGTCCGCCGCCCAGATCAACGACTTCCTCTCCAAACTCGTGGTCCTCCTCGCCCAGAACCGCATCTCCTCGCGCCGCGCCGCCGTCCTCGCCTACATCAATCAACTCCTCCTCCGCACCCTTCCGGCCATCGAGCAGGAATGCGACCTCCAGTCGCCCGAGGACGCCTCCACTCCCGTCATCGTCATGGATGTTGCCCGCCCAACCCGCCCGCCCTCGATAGATCGGGGCCCGCAGTCCGGCCATGCCCCAGCCATGCCCCGGCCACGCCCCGGACAGCCGTCGGGGACAGCAGTCGGGGACAGCAGTCGGGGCCAGCCCTCATGACCCCCGCCGCCCACCTCCGGCTTGCAACTTGTAGGGGCACGATACATCGTGCCCGTTCTTGGGGTTTACGCGGATCCCGCCCATTTTGGCGCTCGATTCCCCTAGGCGCCTGCCCCATCCTTGTCCCTGGCTCGTCCCCCGCAGTACAATTAGCCGTTTGTTCGATCAGGAGGAAACCCGCCATGGCCACCACCGAAACAAAACTCAACATCCCGGAATTCACCAACGAACCCTTCATCGACTATTCCAAACCGGAAAGCCGCAAAGCCATGGAAGCGGCCCTGAAAAAGGTCGCCGCCGAATTCACCCGCGAGTACCCCATGTACATCGCCGGAAAGCCGGTCACCACCTCCGAAAAGCGCACCTCCACCAATCCCTCGCACCCCGCGCAGGTCGTCGGCACCTTCCAGGTGGCCACCGTGGACCACGTCAACCAGGCCGTGGAAGCCGCCAACAAGTATTTTCAAACCTGGAAGCATGTGCCCGTCGAGCAGCGTGTCCAGTGCCTCTTTCGCGCCGCCGAAATCCTCCGCAGCCGCAAATTCGAGATGAATGCTCTGGTCTGCTACGAAGTGGGCAAATCCTGGATCGAAGCCGACGCCGACACCGCCGAAACCATCGATTTCTGCGAATTCTACGGCCGCGAGATGCTCCGCGTCGCCGGACACCACAAGCTCGTGCCCATGAAGGGCGAAAAGAACTACCTGGAATACATTCCGCTCGGCGTTGGCGCCGTCATTCCCCCGTGGAATTTCCCCTGCGCCATCATGGCCGGCCTGGTCGTCGCCGGTCTGGTGACCGGCAACACCATCGTGCTCAAGCCCGCCAGCGATTCTCCGGCGGTGGCCGCCAAGTTCCTGGAAATCCTGCACGAGGCCGGCGTCCCCAGGGAGGCCGTGCAATTCCTCACCGGCCCCGGCGGCAGCATGGGCGATGCCCTGGTCTCGCACCCCAAGATTCGCTACATCGGTTTCACCGGCTCCATGGAAGTCGGCTTGCGCATTCACGAGCTGGCCAGCAAGAAGCAGCCCGGGCAGGTCTGGATCAAGCGCACCGTGCTGGAAATGGGCGGCAAGGACGCCACCATCGTGGATGAGGAAGCGGATCTGGAATCCGCCGTCGAGGGCGTCGTGCAGGCCACGTTCGGCTATTCCGGCCAGAAGTGCTCGGCCTGCTCCCGCGCCATCGTTTCCGAAAAGATCTACGACGCCTTTTTGGTCAAGCTCGTCGCGCGCACCAACAGGATCACCACCGGCCCCGCCGAGGACCCCAACAACTACATGGGCCCGGTGGTCAGCAAAGGCGCGATGAAGACCATCCTCGATTACATCGAGATCGGCAAGAAGGAAGGGAAGCTGCTCACTGGCGGCGGGCGCGCTCCCGGCGACGGCTACTTCGTGCAGCCCACCATCATCGCCGATGTGGCCCCCACGGCGCGCATCGCTCAGGAAGAGATCTTCGGCCCGGTCCTCACGGTCATCAAGGCCCGCGACTTCGACCACGCCCTCGAGATCGCCAACGGCACGCAGTTCGGCCTCACCGGCGCGGTCTACTCCAAGAACCCCGCGAAGCTCGCCAAGGCCGCCGGCGTCTTCCACGTCGGCAATCTCTACCTCAACCGCAAGTGCACCGGCGCCATGGTCGGCGCGCACCCCTTCGGCGGCTTCAACATGTCCGGCACCGATTCCAAGACTGGCGGGAAAGACTACGTCATGCTCTTCCTGCAGGCCAAAGCCGTCGCCGAGAAAATCTGAGGAGCGTGCAGCGATTCGATAAGCGTTGAATTAGGCTGCGTTCCGGGCAGCGCGCTGCGCCGCCCACTTCAGCGCGCGAAACACCGGATAACTCGCCGCCAGCGCCAGCAGTGTCAGCCTGCTGTTGTCCATGTCTTCCTTGAGGACTCCCAGCAGAAACAGCACCGACCCCGCGAGCGCCGCGCCCGTCGTCCACGGATAGCCCCAGGCGCGGTATGGCCGCTTCATCTCCGGCTCGCGCCTCCGCAGCACGAACAGGGAAACGAACGACAGCGTGTAATTGGTGACGAAGAAAAACGCCAGCATCGCAATCACCCGCTGGAAACTGAAGACCGCGAAGATCACGCCGACGGCTGCGCTCAGCGCCAGCGCCAGCGTGGGCGTTCCGCCTTTGTTCACGTTGGCGACCGGGCGGAAGAAGAGACCGTCGCTGCTCATGGCATGGATGATGCGCGTGCCCATCAGGTGCAGCGCATTGAGGCTGCTGAGCAGCGAGAAGACCATGATCGCGCGGATGATGGTATCCCCGTGGGGGCCGAAGACGCGCTGCGCCGCCGCGCCCAGCGCGAAATTGTTCCCCGCAATCTCGCTCATCGGCAGGACGAAAACCACCGCGGCATTCAGCAGCAGGTAGATCCCCAGCAGCGACACCACGCTCCCGTAGATCGCGCGGGGAACATCGCGGCCCGGGTCGCGCACCTCGGCGCCGAAATAGATGACGCCGTCCCAGCCGTCGAAAGTGTAGATGGTCGCCTGCAGCCCCAGCACGAAGCCGAGGAAGAGCTTCCAGCCCACGGGCTGGATGATGGCATGCCCGGTGGACCACCCGCCATGGCCCATGACGAAACAGGCGGCGACCACGGCCAGGAACGCCAGGGCCTTGAGCAGGGAGCTGACATTCTGAATGAGGCTGCCGAGGCGCAGGCTGCGGTACTGCAGCAGGGCAAAGAGTATAATTACGAATACGGCTATAACTTTATCGTAAATATGTTCGGTGGGGAAGTGCCCGAAAGAGCGGCCGATGGCGGCTCTGGCGGCCTGGTCGTAGCGGTGCAAGACCGGGAAGAGGTCGCCGGAATACTCGCCGATGACCAGGCCCACGGCGGCATTGGTGCCGCAGGTGGAGAGCCAGTCGCTCCAGCCGACGATGAAGCCGGCGTATTCGCCCAGGGCGCGCCGCGAATAATTGTACTGGCCGCCGCTGCGCGGGACGGCGGCGCCCAGCTCCGCGAGCTGCGCCGCGCCGAGCAGCGCGTAGACCGCCCCGCCCACCCAGACGCCCAGGAAGAGCCAGACATTCGGAAGAATAGTGGCGATGTCGCCCGGGGTGCGCACGATGCCCGCGGCGATGGCATTGCCGACGGCGACGGCGACGCCGAAGCCCACACCCAAAATTTGCAGCAGGCGGCCGCGGGATGGCGGGGAGGAGGCGCGTGCGCCGGATTCGGTGGTCAAGAGTTTCTGCTCACGGGCGGCTCGAAAGAGCGGCCATCATAACCGCCGGGAAAGAAATTGCAAACCGGAAAGCGCGGCGGCGGGGGGAGCTCCTCAAGGGCGCCCGAGCGGGGGAGAAGACGCGGAAGGTCTCGCGAAGGGAGTGATGCCCTCGGGATCGACTTCGGGCTGAACGAGCCAGACCTGGCGGTCGCGGAAATACTCGAGTAGTTTGCGGTTCTGCTCCGGCCCCATATCGCGGGCCCAGACCACTTTCGAGGCGTCGATGTCCGCGGCGTTATAGACCCATTCCTCGTGAATATTGTGCAGCTTTCCGTAGCGCACCAGAACGAGTTGTTTTCCCGGCAGGCGCTGGAGCTTTGCGGAAACGCGAGCGCGGCGCCAATTGCCCATGTTGCCGTTCCAGTCCCAGGCGTAGGGATCCGCGATGCGCTGATAAAGGCCCGAGCCCACGGTGAACAGCAGGAGCAGGATGATCAGGCGCGAAAGGCCCAGGCCGGCCCGACGCCCCGCGAAGCGCATGGTGCGCAAGTGCCGCAAGCACTGGAGCAGCAGGGCATAGAGCACGCAGGCCAGCGGGGCCGAATAGTGCGGCAGGGACCAGACCACGGCGAAGAGCCCCAGGGCACTGAGCAGAAAGGTCACGAGCAGCAGGCGCATGCGGCGGTCGCGGAACAGGAGGGGCAGGCAGAAAAGCAGGGGGAACGCGCCGGGCCAAAAATATACCTCCGCGTAATTTTCCAGTTTTTCCCGGGAGACGGAGATTACGCCATCCCACGTTCTGGAGTACTGGCCGCGGGCCCAGATGTTGTAGAAGTACTCCATCTGGGGATTGTGGTAATGCAGCGGGGGGTTCCGCGGCTGCCAGAGGAAAAGGCCGGTGGTGTGATAGGTGCGTGTGTTCAGCACGTGGGGCATCAGCAGGGCATTTCCCGTCAGTCTCCAGTTGTAATAGGCGATGAACCCCGCCAGGAGAACGAGCAGCAGCGCCAGCGGCGCGACGACCCGGCGGAAGGTCACGCGCAGGGGTGGCGAGGAGCGGCCTCCCAGCCAGAACAAGAGAACAGCCGCGGCCGGCAGGCACAGGATCAGCCCTTCGAGCGGCCGGCTGTTGGCCAGGATCGCGACTCCCAAACCGAGCAGCAAGGCGTCGCGCAGCAAATGTTTGCGGAGGATCCGCGGCAGCGCCCCCAGGACCAGCGCGCCCCCGGCCGCGGCCACCGCGCCGCCCCAGTAGCTGTTCACCCAGTAGCTGATGAGCCCCAGCTTGAGGACGGCGATCACGCCGCCGAGCAATGCCCAGCGCGCCGGCAGCCAGGCCTGCAGCATCCAGGTGATCGCAGCGCACATGGCGGCCACGCTGAGGAGCACCCCGATCCAGGGATGTCCCAAAAGCTGGCCGGCGGCCAGCGCGAAACTCTGCGCCGGCGGAAACATGCCCGAATAGGTGGGGAACCAATTGACGTGGAAGGTTTCGAAACTCAGCCACAGGGGATGCGGGGGATTGGCGAGGCGGCCGTGAACGAAGGTGTCGGCCTGCAACAGATAGGCAAATTCGTCGTGGTTGCCCGGGACCGGCACAGGAATCACGGGCAGAAGCGACAGCCGCAACACGACAGCCGCAAAAAAGATCAGGGCGACCGCGGCCGTTCGCCGGGCGGCCATCCTGGAAAAGCAAGTTTCGATGAACCGAAACCAGCGGTCACCGATCCGCGGCACGAGCCCTGCGAAGACCAGCAACGCCGCCAGGACCAGCCAGGACAAGCTGTCCAATGGGACTCTCCTTTCGGGCCCGGGGAGTCGAGTCACCGCGGCTCAATGCCAACGGCGGCTTTCCGCCTCCCGGTGCTTCCGAAATGCTCCATTGTGCACGGGAGAGCCCCGCGATTCCAACAAAACCGGCGCTCCGTACTTCCGGAGCGGAACGCTAGGTTTGGCGGATATGGGTGGGCGCGGATTCCTTGGGAAGGGAAGCGTAGCGCGCGCGGAGACTCTGGAATTGCCTGCTGCGAAGGATTCCGAAACGGTGGAGCGAGTAGCGGCCCAGCAGCACGAGAATCTTGAGGCCATACACCGCGCTCTGAAAGAAGCTTGCGGACGACGCTTCGGCGAAGTAGCGCACGGGAACGGCTATCTCCGCCAGCCGAAAACGAGCCAATACGGCCTGGGCGATGATCTCCTGATCGAAGACGAAACCATCCGAGTTCATGGCGAAATTGACGGTTTCCAGGACCTCGCGGCGAAAAGCCCGGTATCCGGTGTGATATTCGCTGTGATGCAGGCGGAAGGCCATGTTTTCGAGAGCCGTCAAGAAGCGGTTGGACACGTATTTCCACCAGGGCATTCCCTGGCGAATCGCAGAGCCCTGTTTGAGGCGGGAGCCCAGAACGAGATCGGCTTCCCCCTGGAGGATGGGTGCGATGATCTGCGGCACCAGCGTGGGGTCATATTGATAGTCGGGGTGAACCATGACCACCACTTCCGCGCCGGCCTTCAGCGCTTCGGTGTAGCAGGTTTTCTGGTTGGCCCCGTAACCGTAGTTGCGGTCGTGCACGAAGATCTGCAAATTCAACTGGCGCGCAATCTCCAGGGTGGCGTCGGTGGACCCATCGTCCACCAGAATGACCAGGTGGACCGCCTCTTTGGGCAGCTTCTCGTAGGTCATGCGCAGGGTGCGGCCGGCGTTGTAGGCGGGCATCACGACGACGACTTTGGGAATCATCGAGCCTCCCTTTTTTGCGCCACAGCCACGAATTGATAGGCGAGAAGAGATTTGCAGGCTCGCGCTGCGGCGGCGTTCAGGGCATGCAGGGCACGGAAGATGCGGCCCTGGAAGCGCTCGGGAACCACCAGGGGGAGCGGCACGGGAGTGGGCAGCAGCCGGACAATGCGGAGTCCGGCGTCGAGAAGAAATTGGCGAAAGGAGGCCAGGGTAAAAAATCGCAGGTGGGTGCGGTCCAGAATCCCGCGATCCGCATAGTCGAACTTGCCCCAAAGCAGCTGCAGACGAATCCAGAGGTGGGCGACATTGGGAACGGAGACGATGGCGATGCCGCCGCTCGCGAGATGTTCGTTCAGGGTCCGCAGGACGCGCAGGGGATCTTTCAAGTGTTCGAGAACATCCCCATAAATAATCACATCAAACAGACCGTCCAGTTGCGGCAGGGGCGCGTCGAGGTCCGCCAAATGCAGGGCAGCGCACTTGGTTCTGGCGATCGCGGCCAGGGAAGGATCCCCCTCGAGGGCGGTGACTTCAAAGCCGCGGGCGGTGAGCAATTCCGCCAAATAGCCGTGAGCTGCGCCCACGTCGAGCACCCGCCGCCCCTGGCCCGCACCCAGATAGGAGAGAATGACGGAGTGGCTGGAATAGGGGTCGCTCTTCAGCTGATAAGGGCTGTTGGCCATGAAGGAGTAAACCGCTTGAGATTGGCATTTTGCCGTGGCCACGTCAGGGACAGTGTATCCCACCCCGCAAAGGAAGGAGGGGAAGCATCTGTGCAGGTGTCAAACTCCTTACTCTCCCGTTGCGGAGAGCGCGGCGGGTCTTTGGGGAGCAGGGCGGCTGGGAAAACGGCCCTGGCTGGGGAGGCGATTCAAGGTTTCGGGGCGGCGGCGGCCGTTGCCTGGGCCGGGGTGTATGGAGTGAGCTTGCCGGGAGCGTCTTCGGGCTGCACGAGCCAGGCCTGACGGTCATGGAAATAGGCAAGCAGCTTCTGATTTTGCCGGTCGTCCAGTTCGCGGGCCCAGACCACTTTTGAACCGTCGATGTCCGCGCCGTTATAGACCCATTCCTCGTGAATATTGTGAAGCCTTCCGTAGCGCACCACGGCAAGTTGTTTTCCCGGCATGCGCTGGAGCATTGCAGAAACGGCAGCGCGCCGCCAATTGCCCATGTTGCCGTTCCAGTTCCAGGCGTAGGGATATTCCATGCGGTGGTAGAAGCCCAAGCCCACGGTGAACAGCAGGAGCAGGATGATCAGGCGCGAAAGACCGATGCCGACCCGGCGCCCCGCGAAGCGCATGGTGCGCAAGTGCCGCAGGCTCTGCAGCAGCACGGCATACAGGACACAGACCGCCGGGGCCGCATAGTGCGGCAGGGACCAGGCCACCGCGAAAAGCGCCGCGGAGCTGAGCAGCAGCGTGGCCAGCAGCAGGCGCATGCGGCGATCGCGAAAGACCAGCGGGATGCAGAACCACAAGGGAAACGCGCCGGCCCACAGAAAAGTTGCGGAGCAGTTGTCGATCGTTTCTCCCCAGACGCGGATGGCCGCATCCCAGGAGCGCGTATAGTGAGCGCGAACCCAGACGTTGTAGTAGAAGTCCAATTGCCGATTGCGGAAGTGGAAGGGCGGACCATTCTTTTGCCAGACGAAAAGAGCGGTGTTGACCGTGCGCCGCCAGTTCCAGAGGTGCGGCATAAGCAGGGGGTTCCCCGTCAACCGCCAGTCGTAGTACAGGATGAACGCGCCGGTCAGCACCAGAATAATGGCCACGGGGGCGAGCACCCGCTGGAATTTTACACGCCGGGGCACCAGCGAACTTCTCCACAGCCAGAACAGAATAGTGACGGCGGCGGGCAGGGAGAAGATCAGCCCCTCCATCGGGCGGCTGTTGGCCAGGACCGCCACTCCCAACCCCAGCAGCATGGCGTCGCGCAGCCGCGCCTGGCGCTGGATGCGCACCAGCGCGCCCAACACCAGCGCGCCCGCTCCGGCCGCCACCGAGCCGCCCCAATAACTGTTCATCCAGTAGCTGATGAGCCCCAGCTTGAGGAGCGCGATCACGCCGCCGAGCAGGGCCCAGCGCGCCGGCAGCCATCCCTGGAGCATCCAGGTGATGGCGGCAAGCATCGCCGCCGTGCTCAGCAGCACGCCGATCCACGGATGGCCCAAGAGCTGGCCGACAGCCAGCACAAAACTTTGCGCCGGCGGAAACATACCCGAATAAGTGGGGAACCAATTGACGTGGAAGGTTTCAAAACTCAGCCACAGGGGATGCGGGGGATTGGCGAGGCGGCCGTGGGCGAAGGTGTCGGCCTGCAACAGATAGGCGAATTCGTCGTGGATGCCCGGGACCGGCACGGGGATCACCGGCAGGAGCGACAGCCGCAGCACGATAGCCGCAAAAAAGATCAGCACGACCACGAACGTGCGCCGCGCCGCCAGCCGCGAGAAGGCCGCTTCGATGGGGCGGAACCAGCGCTGGCCCAGGTTCGGCGCCAGCCAGGCCCCTGCCAGTAAAATCGTAAGGATCAACCAGTCCCAATGCTCCAAGATGTTTCTCCTCGCTACCGAGACGGACAGTTTCCGGAAACCCGCGGCGAAGCAAGCCGCGGGAAAGAGGGAAGCCGTCCGCCGCGGAGGCTCCTCATGGTTTTCCCGGCGCCGGCATTTCCGGCGGCGTGTAGGCGCTCAACATGTGGTCCAATTCTTCGGGTTGCACGAGCCAGACTCTGCGGTCATGGAAGTACGCCAGCAGCTTCTGGTTCTGCTGTGGGTCCATTTCCCGCGCCCAGACCACTTTGGAGCCGTCAATGTCGGCGGCGTTGTAGACCCATTCCGAATGAACATAGTGGACCCGGCCGTAACGGACCAGGACCAGATGCTTGCCGGGTGTGTGGTTCAATATCCCGGCGATGCGAGCCCGTTCCAAAATGCCCGTGTCGTTGTTCCAGAATCCGTAGGAAACATTCTGGATTCGGCCGGAGAAGGATATGGCCAGGCTAAGGAGCAGAAGCAGGAATACGGCGCGGGAAAGCCCCCGGCCTACCGGCCGGCCGTGGAAGGAGAAGGTGCGGATGTGCCGCAGGGTCTGGAGCAGCAGGGCGTAGAGGACGCAAAGCGCGGGAGCCTGATAGTGGGGGTAAAACCAGACGACGGGAAAGAATGCCAGGATAGAAACAGCAAGTTCCACGAGGAGCAGGCGTTTGTGGCGGTCTCCGAAGGTGAGCGGCAGACAGCAAAGAAGGGGAACCGCGCCGAGCCAAAGAAAGACCTCGTTGTAGAGCTTGATCTTGTTGGCGGTGATGCGCTTCAGATCATTCCAGGTGCCCTGATAATAGTTGCGAAAGAACAGGTTGTAGGCGACTTCAAACTGATGATTGCGGTAGTGCAGGGGAGGTTTCGTCTGATCCCAGATGAACTCCCCGGTGGAACGATAGGTGCGGTTGTTCAACACGTGGGGCATCAGCAAGGCATCGCCGGTCAGGCGCCAGTTGTAGTAAGCGATGAAGGCGCCGGTGAGCGCCAGGCAGGCGGCCAGCGGCAACACAATGCGGCGGAGCTTCACGTCCCAGGGGAGGGAAGAGCGGCGATTGAGCCAAAGGAGAAAGGCTCCCGCTGCGGGCACACAAAACACGAGACCCTCATAGGGCCGGCTATTGGCCAGAATGGCCACGCCCAGACCGAGCAGCAGGGCGTCGCGCGTCCGCGGCCGCGGCCGCCGCAAGATGCGTGCCAGCGCCCCGAGGACCAGCGCGCCTCCGGCCGCGGCCACAGCGCCGCCCCAGTAGCTGTTCATCCAGTAGCTGATGAGTCCGAACTTGAGGACGGCGATGACGCCCCCGAGAAAGGCCCAGCGCGCAGGAATCCAGGCCTGGAGCATCCACACGAGGGCCGCGCACATGGCGGCGACGCTCAACAAAACGCCGATCCACGGGTGGCCCAGAAGCTGGCCCAGCATGAGCACGAAACCCTGGGCGGGCGGGTACATCGAGGAATAGGTGGGAAACATGTTGATGTGAAAGGATTCGAAGCTGACCCACAGGGGAGGAGTGGGGTTGGCGAGCCGTCCGTGGGCGAAGGTATCGCCCATCAACAGGTAGCTGAATTCATCGGCAATGCCGGGTGCGGGGACGGGCATCAGCGGGAGGAGCGCGAGGCGCAGAGCAATGGTGGAGAAGAAGATCAGCGCAACCGCAGCCGTGCGGCGCGCGGCGATTCGCGAAAAGAAAGTTTCCAGCGCGTGGAACCAGCGTTCTCCGAGGTGCGGCGCAAGCCAGCCGAAGGCCAGCACGACCGCCATGATCAGCCAGTCCCAGTGCGGCACTCTGCCTCTCCTTGCACGGCGGGGCGTGGAGCGTCTCGCGCGCGCGGCGTAGCTTGCCGATGCGGTGTCCTATTTTTCCGTTGAAGCACAGCGCTTGTCCATCTCCGAACGGACGGGAGTTTCCTCCCCGAAAACCCGAAGCCCTGCGAAGGCGGCAGCGCGCGCCCCGAGGCATACGCTGAACAGAGAAAAACATCAGGCGTATTCCCTTCGCCGTGCAGGCGTGGTGCAATAGGTTCCGGAGGCTGTGGCGTTGGAAACCAAAACTGCCTTGGGAAAGACCACGGGGAATACCGCCCCGGCGCATTTCCTTTCGGTGCAGCGGAGCGGCTGGTTCGAGATAGGCTGGCGGCCATGAGCCTGCTGAACTATCTGCTGGAACAGACTGCGGTGTACAGCCTGTGGCAGGCGCCCTTCGCGGCGGAAAAACTGGCGCCTGTGCTGGCGCACAACGATATCCGGCAGGCGCGGCGCGTGCTGGATGTGGGCTGCGGCCCGGGTACCAACACGCACCTGTTCGGGCACGCCGATTACCTGGGCATGGACATCAATCCTGGGTACATCGAACACGCGCGCCGCAAACACAACCGCCGCTACGTGGTGGCCGACGTGACGACGTACGAAGACGCCGCCGGCGGGGAGTTCGACTTCATCCTGATCAACAGCTTTCTGCACCACATCGATACGCCTTCCGCGCACAGGATTCTGGAGCGTCTGCGCTCCTGGCTGTCCCCGGACGGGCACATGCACATTCTCGAACTGGTGGCACCGGGCGACCGTTCGATTGCGCAACTCCTCGCCAATTGCGACCGCGGCAAGTACGCGCGGCCGCTGGCCGAATGGCGGGAGCTGTTCGAGGCGCACCTGGACATTGCCGTTTTCGAGCCCTATGCGCTCAGGGCGCTGGGCATCGGGCTCTGGAACATGGTTTATTGCAAGGGAAAGGCCAAGCCATGAATGCCGGATTTCGTCTTTCCGTCGCCATCCCCATTCACAATGAAGAGAGCGTGCTGCCGGAGCTGCTGCGGCGCACGCTGGAGGTGCTCGACAAATTAAGCGGCGGGCCGCACGAGCTGCTCTTCGTAGACGACGGAAGCATGGATGGCACGCTGGGAATTCTGGAAGAAGCGGCGGGGAAAGACGCGCGCATCGTGGTCGTGTCGCTCTCGCGGAACTTCGGTCATCAGGCCGCGCTGACGGCGGCGCTCGATCACGTGACGGGAGACGCCACGGTGGTGATGGACGGAGACCTGCAGGATGTTCCGGAAGTCATTCCGCAACTGGTGCAGCGCTTCCAGGAAGGCTACGACGTGGTCTATGCGCAGCGCACCGGGCGCAAGGAGGTGTGGCCGCTGCGCCTCTGCTACTTCCTCTTTTACCGGATGATGGCCAAGCTTTCGGACATCCGCTTGCCGCTGGACGCCGGGGATTTCGGACTGATGTCGCGGCGCGTGGTGGAGCAGCTGCGGCGCATGCCGGAGCATCATCGCTACCTGCGGGGCATGCGCAGCTGGGCCGGCTTCCGGCAGACCGGGGTGCCCGTGGAGCGTTCCGAGCGCCATTCCGGAAAGAGCAAATACAATCTCTTGCGGCTTCTGCGGCTGGCTTCCGACGGCATCTTCGCCTTCTCCATTGTGCCCATCCGCGCGGCCGCGCTGCTCGGCGCGACGGCGATCGTCATATCTTTCCTCTTTGCGTTTTACGCGCTATTGGCGAAGGCCGTTCTGCACCGCTCTCCGCAGGGCTTTACCGCGCTGATCTTTCTGATGACGTTCCTGTCCGGTGTGATACTGTTTTTTCTCGGGGTGATCGGGGAGTACGTGGGCCGCATCTACGAAGAATCCAAGGGGCGCCCGATTTACATCGTGGAGCGAGTCCTCGGCGGGGTCTCCACACCGCGCGGCGCCGCGGAGGCTGCGGAGCGGCAGCGCATGCTGTCTCCGCCGCACGAGCATCCCCGCTGAGGGACAGCCCGGCAGAGCGAGATTCGGCTTGGATCCAGACTACGGCAGAAAGTACCGCGAACTGTATACCCGGCACTGGTGGTGGCGCGCCCGCGAAGAGGTGATCGTGGAGGCGCTGCGGCGGCGCCTGCGGCCCGCTTCCGGGCACCGCATCCTGGACGTGGGCTGCGGGGACGGACTGTTCTTCGATCGCCTGAGCGAGTTTGGGGAGGTGGAGGGCATCGAACCCGCCGGCGACCTGGTGGATCCGCGGGGGCCGCATCGCGAGCGCATCCGCGTGGCGCCATTTGATTCCACGTTTCAGCCCGGCCGCAGCTATTCGCTGATTCTCATGCTCGACGTGCTCGAGCACCTTGACGCTCCGGAAGAGGCGCTGCGCCATGCGCTCGAGCTGCTGGAGCCGGGGGGGCTGGTGCTGATCACCGTTCCGGCATTCCGGCTGCTGTGGACCAATCACGACCGGCTCAATCAGCACCGTACGCGCTACACTAAGGCGAGCTTCCGGCGGGTCGCGGGCGCGGCAGGGCTGCAGATTCTGGAGTGCCGTTATTTTTTCTTCTGGATGTTTCCCGTGAAGCTGGCCGTGCGCCTGAAGGAAAGCCTCTTTCCCTCCGCGCCGGGAATTCCGAGGCTGCCCCCGCGGTGGCTGAATCGCTGGCTGTACTGTTTTACGCGCGCCGAAGAGAGAGTTCTGCGCGGGCTGGCCATTCCTTTGGGGAATTCGCTGCTGGCCGTTGGAGCGAAGGCCAGCCGGGAGGACGGCCGCCGCAGGTGACCGAGGAGATTTCTTGAGCAAAGCAAGCACCCGAGAATATTTTGAGCGTCTAGCGCCGCGGTGGGAGCAGTGGCAGAAGAAGAACTATTTTTACCACCGCGCCATGCGCCACCTGGTCGGGGGGATGGTGCCGCCGGGGGCGCAGGTGCTGGAACTGGGGAGCGAGACGGGCGAAATGCTGGTTTCCCTGCGGCCCGGCTGCGGCATCGGCCTGAATGTGGCGCCAGCCTTTACCGATCGGGCCCGCGAGAAGTATCCGCAATTGGAGTTTTACACCGTGGAAGTGGACTCCGCAAAATTGCCACGGGAGTTCCAGCCGCAATACGTGGTGATGACCAACATGCTGGACTATGTCTACGATGTCTGGGACATGTTGGAAGACTTGAAGGCGCTGGTCAGCGAACAGACGCTGCTGGTGATCACCACCAACAACCCGCTGTGGGCACCGCTGTTGCGTCTGGCGAGCAAACTGCGCCTGCGCATTCCCGATTCGCCGCGCAATTTCATCACCAACAAGGATATCTGCAGCGTGCTGAATCTGCAGGGTTACGACATTGTGGAGGAAGGGCTGACGCTGCCGGTTCCCAAGCGCATCCCTCTTCTGGGGGCGCTGCTGAACGCCGTGCTGCCGGAATTGCCGGTGCTGCGCTTCACCTCGTCGATCCAGTACATCGCCGCCCGGCCGCGGCTGGCGCGGCCCGCGCTGTCCTGTTCGGTGGTCGTACCCTGCCACAACGAGGCGGAGAATATCGCGGAATGTGTGCGGCGGGTCCCCAACATGGGGGCGTGGACGGAGATCGTGGTGGTCGACGACGGTTCCACGGATGACACCGCCGAAAAAGTGAAGGAGCTGATGGCCGAAGATTCCCGCGTGCGCCTGATTATTCTGGAAAAAAATCAGGGCAAAGCCGGCGCGGTGCGCGCCGGCTTCGAAGCGGCGCGCGGCGATGTGCTGATGATCCTGGACGCGGACATGGCGGTGACCCCGGAGGAATTGCCCAAGTTCCTGACGCCGTTGCAGCAAGGCACGGCGGATTTCGTCAATGGCACGCGGCTCATCTATCCCATGCAGGGCCGGGCCATGAAGATGCTCAATTACCTGGGGAACAAGGCCTTCTGTTATCTGGCGAGCTGGGCCATCCGGCAGCGGGTCAGCGACACCTTGTGCGGGACCAAGGCCTTTCTCAAGCGCGACTACCTGCGCATGCCGCTGGGGGGCAATGAACGCTGGGGCGACTTTGACCTGCTCTTCGGCGCCGCCCGCTTGCGCCTGCGCATCCTGGAAATTCCCGTGCACTATACGGAGCGGCGCGCCGGGGCTTCCAAAATGCGTGCGTTCATCGAAGTGTGGCGATTTCTGTGGGCGTGCCTCTGCGGCTGGCACATGCTGCGTTTTCCGGAGAAGACTCCCTGGGCGCACAGCCAGGCGCCCATCCCGCAGAGCCAGGAATTCCGGCCGGACGCGCAGAGCGCCGGCACGCGCTAAGTTCCATGGCCCAAGACGCCCAAGCGCAGACGATCCTCACGGAGCATCGCCGCGTCTGGCAGGAGAAGGCGGTCCTGCGCCGCATTTATAACGAGGAATTCTTCGCCCGTCTGATCGCCGCGCGCAAGCCGGGCGGCATTTCGCTGGAGATCGGGGGAGGCCCCGGCTATCTCCGCGAGTTGCTTCCGGACATCCTCTCCACCGATATCGTGCGGGTGCCCTGGCTGGACGCGGTGGCCGACGCCCAGAATCTGCCTTTCCGGAGCGGCAGCGCCAGCAATATTCTGGGCCTGGATGTTCTGCATCACCTGGCCGAGCCGATGAAGTTTCTGGAGGAAGCGCAGCGGATTCTCGTTCCCGGGGGGCGTTTGCTTCTGGTGGAGCCCTGGATCACCCCGTTTTCTTATCTCGTGTATCGCTATTTGCATCAGGAGGGGTGCGATCTTGCGGCGCGCCCGTGGGAGAAAACTCCCGGCGCCGGCGCGCAAGAGAAGAAAGCGTTTGACGGCAACCCCGCCATACCTTATCTGCTGTTCGGAACGCGGCATCTGCGGCAAACGCTGGCCGCGCTGCCGGCCTTCCAGCTCCTGCGGAGGGAGCGTTTTTGCCTGTTTGCGTATTTGCTCAGTCTGGGCTTCCAGCGCTGGAACCTGTTGCCGGAATCGCTGTATCCGCTGGTTGCGAGATGCGAACGCGCGACGCTGCCGCTGTGGCGTTCGCTGGCGGCCCTGCGTATTCTGCTGGTTCTGGAAAAGTCCGCCTAGTTCGGGAAGGGTATTCCCTTCGCCGGGCAGGCGTGGTGCAATGACTGCCGGAGGGTGGCGTGTCGGCAAACAATCCCGGTACGGAGAACAGCATCGAAGTTTCCGTGGTCATCCCCTGTCTAAACGAAGTCAACTCAGTGGCCATCTGCGTGCGGAAGGCGCTGCAAGCCTTCCGGGATGCCGGGCTGCGCGGCGAAGTTGTGGTTGCCGATAACGGCTCGAGCGACGGCTCGGTGGAAGCCGTGCGGGCCTGCGGCGGGCGGGTGGTGGAGGTGCCGGAGCGCGGATACGGGTCGGCGTTGCGCGCCGGGATCCGCGCGGCGCGCGGCGCGTTCATCGTCATGGGCGACGCCGACGACAGTTACGATTTTTCGGAGGCGCCGCGCTTTGTGGAGGCCTGGCGCAAGGGCTACGACGTGGTTATGGGCAACCGCTTCCGCGGGGCAATCAAGCCCGGGGCCATGCCCTGGCATCACAAGTACTTCGGGAATCCGGTTCTTACCGCGCTGCTCAATCTGTTTTTTCACGCCGGAATCGGAGACAGCCACTGCGGGATGCGGGGATTTTCCCGGGCCATCTTCGAGCGCATGGATCTGCGCTGCACGGGGATGGAGTTTGCCTCGGAGTTCGTGATCAAGGCCGCGCAACTCGGCGCGCGGATCACCGAAATTCCCATCACACTCTGGCCGGACAAGCGCGGGCGCCCGCCGCATCTGCGCAGCTTCCGCGACGGCTGGCGGCATCTGCGCTTCATGCTGCTGTACGCGCCCAACTGGCTGTTCCTTCTGCCCGGAGGAATGCTCATGGTTTTTGGGCTGTTTCTGACGTTCTGGCTGCTTCCGGGGCCGCGCAGAATCCGGCCCAGTGTCGTCCTGGACATCCACACCATGATTTTCGGGGTGATCTTCACGCTGCTCGGCGCGCAGATCATTTCCGTGGGTTTCTTTGCCAAGGTGTTCAGTTACGCGGAGCGCTTCGACCGCCGGCAGATTTCGCTGAAGCGCGTGCTGCGGCGGGTGACGCTGGAGCACGGGTTGCTTTTCGGGGGCCTGCTGTTTTTGGCGGGCCTGGCGGGCAGCGGCTACGTGGTATGGCAATGGGCGGCCAGCGGCTTCGGGCCGCTGCAGCAGGTGCGGCAGGTGCTGTTCTGGTCGATGTGGCTGTTTCTGGGAGTGCAGATCGTCTTTTCGTCGTTTTTTCTGAGCATGCTGGGGATCAGCCGCGGCACGTATATCGGGGATTACGAGCGCTCGGGGGAGCGCTGAGGACGGGCGGAAAGTTGCGGCTTGCTTTGCGGGCACAGGCGGGAGAGCCCGGGAGCGTTAGCGCTCGATCTCGACCTCGGTCAGTTTGCCTGCGGAGGGCTTGGCGTTTTTAAGCTGCTTGCGGTCCTCGGGAATGTCGGAGAGGGCCAGCTTGAGGTTGCCGGCATTGGTGGCGTAGAGGAGCGCGGTCTCGTACTCGATGAGGCCCTCGCGGACGAAGCGCTCGAGCTCGCCGTCGAAGTGCTGCATGCCGTCGTTAGTGCCGTCGCGCATGGCGTCGAGCAGGGATTTGCCTTCGTTCTCGCCCTTTTCCACATATTCGCGGGTGCGCATGGTGGACTTGAGAATTTCCAGGGCCGCTATGCGCCCTCTAGTTTCTTTGCGGGGCAGCAGACGCTGGGAAATGATGTAGCGGAAGGATTTGGAAAAGCGGGCGCGGATGCCCTGCTGTTCGCTGAGGGGAAAGGAGCCGATGATGCGTTCGACGGTCTTGGCGGCGTCGGTGGTGTGCAGGGTGGAGAGGACCAAGTGACCGGTTTCCGCGGCTTCCAGGGCGATCTCGATGGTTTCGCGGTCGCGCATCTCCCCGACGAGGATGACTTTGGGGGCCTGGCGCAGGGCGGCGCGCAGAGCCAAGGCGAAGGTGGGTGTGTCGCTGTGCAGCTCGCGCTGGTGCACCGTGCCTTTTTTGTGGCGGTGCAGAAATTCGATGGGGTCTTCGATGGTCAGGATGTGGATGGCGCGGGTGGTGTTCATGACGTCCATGATGGCCGCCAGGGTGGAGGACTTGCCGGAGCCTGTGGGTCCGGTGACCAGGGCGATGCCGTTGCGCAGCTCGGCGACTTCGGCGATCTGCGGGGGCAGGTTAAGCTCCTCGAAGGTGGGGATATTGTTGGGGATGACGCGCATGACGATGGCGCAGGTGCCGCGCTGGCGGAAAATGTTGACGCGGAAGCGCGCGAGTCCCGAGACCGCGTAGGACAGGTCCGCGGAGCCTTCCTGCTCGAGTTTGCGGGCGGGATGCTCGACGCCGCCAATGAGGTCCCTGGCGATCTGCTCGGTCATCTGCGGGGTCAGACATTCCAGGCCTTTGAATTTGAGCTCCACGAGCTCGCCGCTGGATTCCACCTGCGGGGCGCGGCCCGGGGAAAAGATGAGGTCGCTGACGTGATCGCGGGCCTTGAGCATAGCCCCCACCAACTGGGGCAGAGGGATGGCGGGTGCTTGCGGGGGCGGCTGTGGTGGCGTGCTCATCGGGTCCTCGGCGACACCTGTTTTGCAGGGTCGTTGTTCTGGGTGACCGCAAAGCGGTCAACATAAAGTCATGCTTTCGGCAAACCGGTCCAGGCGGGCTCGCGCCCGTTCCGGGAAGGGAATGCCAGCTTACCGGAAGCCACCCCGGGCAAGGTCTCCGGCGAGAGCCCGGTGTGCCGTGAGAGTCCATAGTCCCGAGGCTTTCCCCGGGAGTCCGGGAAGGCCCTGGCGGGAAAAAAAACGGGCCGCAGCGTGGTGCTGCGGCCCGCGTTGTTGTCCGGCCCCGGGTTTGCCGGGGCCGGGCGTGAATTCTGTGCTCAGGGTTTCGTGGCGCTATCGATGAAGCTGGCCACGTTCTTCTTCAGCTGAGCCAGGTCCTCGTCGCGAAGGTACATCATGTGGCCCGCCTGGTAGTACTGCAGATGGATATTGCTGCGCAGTTTGTCCGAAAGGCCCAGGTGGTCCATGGTGTATTCAGTGCCGTAGAAGGGCGTGGCCAGGTCGTAGATGCCGTTTTCCACCTCGATCTTGAGGCGGGGATTGGTGATCATGGCCTGAACAAGGTCGCCTTCGACGTTGGGAGCGCCGGGGAAGCCGAAGTTCTCGCCGCTCTGGTGTTTCCAGTCCCAGGCGCGCCCGGCGCCCTCAGCGGCGGGCTTGTAGGTCTTGTCCTGGCCGAATTTCAGCTCCTCGCGGACGTAGGAGTTGAAGACGGCAACGAACGCCCCGCCGATGGCGGGCTCCAGCGGGTCATATTCGGCAAACTCCCCGAGCTGGTCGTAGCTGGGCCCGGAGAAGCGGGCATCCAGGCGTCCGGTGGTGAGGCCGCGGCTGCGCTGCAACTCCTTCATGAACTGGAAGAGGTTGACGCGGAGATTGGCTTGCGTGATGTATTCCTCGCTCAAGCCCGTGAAGCGCGCGAGCTTTTTGGCGGTGTCCGCTTTTTCGGCGGCGCTGAGGCGGGAGCCCTGCAGCAGGGCGGCCAAATAGGGGCCCTGGGCGAAGCGCCGCGCTTCCTCCAGAAACGGCTGGAGGTTCTCCGGGCGGTCCTTGAGCATCTTGTGATACCAGGCGGTGGCGGCGTAGCTGGGGAGGTAGAAAATGTAGGGCATGTCCTGACCGGCAGAGAAGGAGATGGAGCCCAGGTCGAGGACGTTGGAGACCAGCACGATGCCGTTGAGGAAGAGGTTGTCGTGCTCTTGCATGTAGGCCGCCAGGGCTGCGGAGCGGAACGTGCCGTAGCTCTCGCCCATCAGGAATTTGGGGGAGTTCCAGCGGTTGTTGCGGCTCACATAGGTGGTGATGAACTGAGCGATGGACTTGACGTCCTGATCCACGCCCCAGAAGTCCTTGTCCTGGGACTTGCCGACGGCGTGGCTGAAGCCCGTGCCGATGGGATCGATGAACACCAGGTCGGCCTTGTCCAGGAGGCAGTCGGGGTTGTCAGTGAGCTTGTAGGGCGCGGGCGGGGTCATTTCCGCGTTGGTGGTGAGCACGCGGCGCGGCCCCACCGAGCCCATGTGCAGCCAGATGGAGGAGGAGCCCGGCCCGCCGTTGTAGAGAAAAACCACCGGGCGCTGGCTGAGGTCCTTGACGTCGCTGCGGGTGTAAGCGGTGGAATAGAGCAGGGCCGTGGGTTCGCCCTTGTCGTCCTTCAGGAGGATCGTTTGTGCCGTGGCTTTGTAGGGGATGGTCTGGCCGGCGATCTTGATGGAGTGCTCGGTGACCGAGGATTCTTCTTTGGGGGCGGCGCTAGCGGCGGCGGCCGGTGTCTCGGCGGGCTTCGCTTCCTTCGTCTCTTTCTCCTGCGCCAACACGCCGGCGGGCAGAACCAGCGCCAGCAATGCAAATCCCAGCCACACTCTGAGGCCAATGGGCCTATTCATCGTTTCGCTCCTCGCTTGAATTGTGCTTCTCGCATACCCGGAACATGGGGATGGTACGCGGTTGATTAGACGCAGGGCAAAGGCTTTTTGTTCAAAAAATCCGGGCGGGACCGGAAAAAAGAGGCAGGAATGCTGGTCCAAACGAGGCAGCGCCCCGCGAAGCGCCGGGCGCGGGGCCGCCGCCGCAGAAGACTGGCGTGATTCAGGAGCAGCCGGTGAAGTCGAGGCGGCTCGCGGTTGTCGCCGCTCCGGCAGTGACCTTCAGAGGCTGGTTGCTGGAGTCCTTGCTGGTCAGCAGCAAGGAGGGCGTGCAGAGGGGAGTCCCGCCGGAGGACGGCTGATAAGCGCGCACTTCGGCCTGGTAGAGGACATCTCCCGGGGCTGGCGCGGTGTAGGTGATCTGCCCGGCGGAAAAAGTGCCGACGCTGGGATTGCTGGCGGGCACGAGCAGCATGTACGAGCCGCAGTAGGCGCCCGTGGGGCTGCCGGCGGGGCAGAGATTGGTGGCATTCACCGGGAAATTGGGAGTCGAACCCGGCAGCGGGGGAATGGTGACTGGACGCATGGCGCCACCGGAAAGGGTGACTGTCTGGAAGGCGCTTGCTGCCGCGTCCAGCTCTGCTCCGGAGGTTCCGCTGAGTGCGGTGACCGAGCCCTGAATGGTGCCCGGCCCGTTGGGGGTGCCGGTTTCGGCGAGCAGGGGGATTGCGCCGACAGCGGTTCCCCCGGGGACATTCAAGACGACCGTGGCGTTGTAGGCGACGCCGTTGCTGTCCACGGCGTCAGCGACCACGTCGAAGGTGGCCCCCACGGGCAACGGGCAGAAGCTGAAGTGGCCGGTGGAATCGGTCAGGGCCTGCATGAAGATGCGGTCCGTGGCGGTGCTGTCGGGAGCCTCGATCGCCACCATGGCTCCGGCAAGGGGCTGCAGCGTCTGCTGGTCCACGATCTGTCCGCTGATGCCCGAGAGGTTCTTGCTCACCTGGCCGGCCGTGAGTACGGGCTTCAGGCGATAGCCCATGTGGCCCATGGCGACGATCGAGCGGCAGGCATCGAAGTCCACGTTGATGTCCACGGACTGCCCCGCGGCGACATGAATGGGGCCGCCCATAACCTGGCCGGGAGGAATCTTCAGCCCGGTGATGTCCTGGCTGCTGAGATCCAGCGTGTGCGGCACGCCGTTGCGGTCCACAACGCAGTTGAAGACCTGGCCGAGCGCCGCGCAGGCATTGGCGAGAGGCGGCGGCCCGCTGGGAAGCTGGTTGGCGAGGAGCAACAGGCGCAATTGCTGGTAATCGCCCGCGGGCAGGGAAGTAGAGCCCAGTTGCGAGAGCAAGCACTGGCCGCTGGCCGGGAGGTGCAGCAGGTCGACCTGCACGGGCTGGGAGACGAGTTGCGGGGCCAATTCCTGCCAGCCCGCGGAAGAGTTGCCGGCGGTAGCGCTGGTGTGGGCCTGCAGGGAGCGGATGGTCACATAGACGCTCTGGAAATCTCCGCTGGGAGCGGAGCAGGTCGGCGGGTCGCTGATACTCACGCTCACGGTGCCGAATCCCTGCGGGGCGGTGGTGACGCTGGCGCCGCCGCAACTGGTCATCAGCATGGCCGCCGAGAAAATCGCGGCGAACAGCGTGGAATAAAAGAGAGCAGTGGCAGTTCCTTCTTTTGCCTGGCGAATGTTGTGCATGGCAGGACCTCTTACGGGACAGAATGCAAATTTTGGAAATCCCGGAGGCTGAGTTCGGGAGATATTTCCTGACAATTATGTTGGTGGCGGGGTTGCGGCGTCAAGAAGAAGAGCGCGCGAACGCGGGATTTTTTGGAGGGAGAACTACTATTACCAAAGTAATAGACTGCCGTCATTTCCGGAGCAAATGCGAACTTGGGTGGTTGGGGTGGGCGACGGGATTTGAACCCGCGACATCCGGTGCCACAGACCGGCGCTCTACCAGCTGAGCTACGCCCACCGCTGTGCTCCATGGTAACACGAGGCTGGGCGGGTGAAAATGGCAGGCACGCGGGAGGCGTGGGGGCGGTCTGGTGGAGAGGCGGATTTGCAAGCCACATGGCGGAGTCTCGATCCAGCCGGGATGAATTCCCTCGCCGCGACGGCAGCCAGCCCGTGTGGATTTGCGCAAAGGCACGTTAGCAGGGTGGAAACGTGGCATTGCGCGGGGGTGGCATCTTGATAGACTCGACATGAGGGAAAACGCGTCCCCGCGCATGAGCCCCCCAACATCGCATCGCCGCCACTTTGAGCGGCAACTGACGTACGCGCGGCCGATCATCGCGCTGCTGGCGCTGCTGGCGCTGCTGGAGCGGCCGCTGGATCATACGCGCACGCGGGCCATCGGCTTTCTTGCCGGCTATCTGCTGTTCGGAGTGGCGGTAGTGCTGCTGGCGCGGCTGCTGGAGCGGCGCAATCTGTATGTGCCGCTGGCGGCGGATCTCGCCGCGCTGCTGGTCTTTGCCTGGCTGAGTCCCTCGCAGACCGCGGTGTGGTTCCCGTATCTGTTCGTGGGCTTTGCGGTGGGCGGGCGGTGGGGAATGCGCGCGGCGGTGTGGCTGCTGGGCGGGTTCTCGCTGGCGCTGGTGCTGCGCACGGCGGTGCATGGCGAGCTGCAGTGGGTGCGCGTGATTTCCTGGGTGGGGCTGGTGGGGGCGACGTTTGGCGCGGGCACGGGGCTGGCCTTTCTGGGCGAGAGCAACCGGCGCTACGCGGCGGAAAACGATTTTTTCGCGCGCATCTCTTCGGCGTTGCGCGTGGAGCAGGGCCTGGCGGAATCGCTGCGGCTGCTCCTGGACGAACTGGCCCGCGCCTTCCACTGCGAGGAGGCGGTGCTGGCCTATCGCGATCAGGATCTCGAGCGCATTTTTCTGTGGCGGCTGAAGCCCGGGACGACCGAGCGCATCTTTCCGGAGAGCATGCCGCTGTCGCGGGCCGACGGCTTTTTGCTGGACGATCTGGATGCGGCGGTCTGCTGGAACAGCCTGGAAGGGCGCGGAGACGGCTTCGGCTGGAACCGCCGCGACGCCCGCCCGCTCGATCCGTTGCCGCGCATCCCGGGCCCCGCGCAACAGGAATTGCAGCTGCGCTCGATGATGAGCGTGGCCTTCGAGCAGTACGGGGAGCCCGCCGGGCGGCTGTTCCTGCTCAATGGGCGGCGGACCTTCACCGGCGAGGATCTGCGCTGGTTCGAGCGCATCGCCGGGCATTTCGCCGCGCCGCTGGAAAATCTCTTCCTGCTGCGGCACATGCGCGCGCGGGCCATCGAGGGGGAGCGCAGCCGCATCTCGCGGGACCTGCATGACGGGATCCTGCAGACGCTGCTGAGCATCGAGATCCAGATCGACGTGCTGCGGCGCAAACTGCCGGTGGCCCCCGAACAGGCGGCCACGAGCCTGGCCACGCTGCAGCAGACGGTGCGCAACGAGTCCGCGGAGCTGCGCCGGCTGGTGACCGACCTGCGCCCGTCGCGGGTGCAGAGCGCGGATTTGGTGGACCTGATGCGGGGGTTTGCCGAGCGTTTTCGCAATGAATCGGGGCTGGCGCTGGACCTGCTGGTGGATTCCACGTCCATCCAAGCGCCCGACCGGGTCTGCCGGGAGCTTTTCCAGATTTACCGAGAAGCACTCAACAACATAAAAAAGCATGCGAAGGCTTCCCATGTCGTGGTAAAACTTACGCAGGATGACAGCCGCATCGTCCTGGTCGTGGACGATAATGGCGAAGGCTTCAGCTTCGCCGGGCGCTTCTCCGGGGATGAGCTGGACCGCCTGCGGCTGGGGCCGATTTCCATCAAGGAGCGCACGCGTACCGTTGGTGGTGTGTTAACGGTGGAGTCCAGTCCGGGCCACGGAGCGCGTTTGAGTCTAGAGATTCCACTCGGTTGACATGGCCAAGAACAAACAACAGATTCGCGTTTTGCTGGCAGACGACCACGCGATATTCCGCGACGGTCTGCGCAAACTGCTGGATGCCGACGACGACCTGGCCATTGTGGGCGAGGCGCAGAACGGCGCGGAATGCATCAAGCTGATCACCAAGCTGAAACCGGATATTCTGCTGCTGGACCTGCGCATGCCGGACAAGGACGGTCTGGCGGTGCTGGAGGAAGTGAATTTCGACACGCTGCCGACGCGGGTGATCGTGCTGACCGCGGCCGAGGATGATCGCGACGTGGTGCGCGCGATGCGGCTGGGTGCGCGCGGCGTGGTGCTGAAGCAGTCGGCTACAGATCTGCTGGTCAAGAGCATCTACCGGGTACACGCCGGAGAGATCTGGCTGGACAACCGCATGACCGCGGAGGTCATGAAGGCGTTCTCCAAGTCGTCGGAATCCGGGCCGCGGCGGGAAAAGCCGCTGCTCAGCGACCGGGAAAAAGAGATCGTGCAGCTGGTGGCGCAAGGATTCCGCAACAAGGAGATCGGGGAAAAGCTGTTCATCAGCGAGCAGACGGTGAAGAACCACCTGCACAACATTTTCGACAAGCTCGGAGTCTCCGACCGGCTCGAGCTGGCCCTCTACGCCATCCACCACCGGCTCATCGACCACTCCTAAGCCGTTCCTGACCTTGCAGCAACACCGCTTCGGGCGCTGCACTTCCGCGCATGGCGCCCGCCCGCTGCGCTGCCTTGCTTCGCCAGGCAAGAAGGCAGTGATATTATCAGTTTGTGACTTGCCCTGCCGCACTCAAGGACCAACCCGGGGCCCCGATCATCCGCCGGTTCTTTTCCTGGGCGGCTTGCGCTCTGTTCTTCCTGTGCTTCTGCACCCTGGCAGTTCCGGCGCGGGGCGCCGAGCTCAAGCAAAAAACCATCGAGGCTTTCCAACACTACGTGGAGATCTCCGAAGCGCGCATGGCGACGGAACTCGCGGACCCGGAGGGGTTCCTGTGGGTGGACCGGCTGCCCGCGGCGCACCGCCAGACGCCGCTCGCGCAGCTTTTGCAGGGGCGCGTCATTACCGAACACCTGGAAACACTTGAGGGAGGGAATCGCATTGCGGTTCCCGACGGCCTGGTCCACCACTGGATCGCCTTGGTCTTCGTTCCCGGTGTGAGCCTGGCGCAGGTTCTGGCGCTGCAACAGGACTACGACCACCATCAGGAGATGTACAAGCCGGAGGTGCAGCGCTCCCGGCTGGTGAGCCACGAGGGCAATGACTTCACGGTGGACTTTCGCTTCCACCGCAAGGCCATCGTCACCGCGGTGTACAACGCCGAGTTCGCCATCCGCTACTTCCCGCTGGACGCGACGCGGGCCTGGAGCCGCTCCTACTCGACGCGCATTGCGGAAGTGGCGGACCCCGGCATGGCCTCCGAGCACGAAAAGCCCGTAGGCCGGGATCGCGGCTATCTGTGGAGGCTGAATACCTACACGCGGTATCAGGAGAAAGACGGCGGGGTGTACATCCAGATTGAGTTCATCGCCTTGAGCCGCAGCGTGCCGTGGATTTTTGCCTGGTTGGTCAATCCCTACGTCAAGAGCGTCCCGCGCGAATACCTGACCCATTTGCTGGAAGCCACGCGCAAAGCCCTGATCAAGAAACAAGAAGCCACTTCCGGCAGCAACGCCGCGTTTCGGCGCCAGCCGGTGCGGCTTACCGCGGTTTCCTGGCGACGATGTGCAGAGAGCCGCAGATTTCCCGGAGGGGCCAGGCCCTTTCCAGGAGGCGGCCGATAGCGGATACCGCGGGGATCAAGGGCTCGGGAGTCGCCGGGTGCAGCCAGTCGAAGGGGGTAACCCGCACATCGCAAAAGCCGGCGCGCTGCAGGGCGTGGCGCAAGCTGCAGCGGTAGAAGGCGGTTTCCTCCGGGGAGACCTGCGGAAAGAAACTGCGGAAGTGGCGTTCCATCCAGACTTGCGGGTTGGCCATGTTGGGTTCGGCGAAGCTCATCCTGCCGCCGGGCTTGAGAAGCTGCAGAATCTTCTGCCAGGTGCGGGTGAGATCCAGGTGATGCAGCACCGAGGAGCCAATCACCGCGTCGAAGGGCCCATCCAGGGCGCAGTCCTCGAAATTCTTCAAGATAAAACGGGCGTTGGGAATATCCCGCATTTGCGCCAGGCGGATCAGCTCCGGGGAAAGGTCCACCGCCAGAATCTCCGCGCCGGAAGCGGCGAACATGCCGGTAAACAGACCGCTGCCGCAACCGATCTCCAGAACGCGGCTGCCGGGAGCGATGTGCGCGCCGCTGACGATCCGTTGCGCGCGCCGCCGGGCACGCACCTTTCCGGCGGGGGTCCCCCAACCCCACTGCAGTTCGGGATCGTTTTCCGCGAGGAAACGGCCGTGCGCGATTTCACTGGCGATGCGCGATGGAGGAGAGGGACCGGGGTTCGTGTCGTTCATGGGCACTCGATTCTACCAGGCGATTTCCAGCGTATGCCATTCCGCCGCCGGCCAGCAAGAGCCATCCGTCCGGGTTTCCTGCCCGGTGCCGGGATAGATTTGCATTTGGAAATTCGCGCTTGTGAGTAAAATAGCCGGACCATGGCCAAACTCACTTTTTTAGGCGCGGCAGGCTGCGTCACGGGATCGAAATACCTGGTGGAAGCCGCCGGGAAAAAGCTGCTGGTGGACTGCGGGCTGTTCCAGGGCTCGAACGAGCTGAAGGACCGCAACTGGAAGCCGCTGCCGCTCGATGCCAAAACGATCGACTACGCCGTGCTGACGCACGCGCATCTCGATCACACGGGATGGCTGCCCAAGCTGGTGGAGGACGGCTACGGGGGCCCCATCTTCGCCAACCCGGCCACGATCGAGCTCACGGAAATCCTGCTGAAGGATTCGGCGCACCTGCAGGAAGAAGACACGGAGCACGCGCGGCGCAAGAAATACAGCCGGCATGCCGAGCCGCTGGCGCTGTACACGACGGAAGACGTGGAGCCGGTGCTGCAGCAGTTGAAGCCGATTCCGCGCAAGGGAGGCTTCGACATCTCGCCGGAATTCCGGATGGTTTCCTACGACGCCGGGCACATTCTGGGCTCCTCCAGCCTGGAGCTGACGATCAGCGAAAACGGGAAGAAGACCGTGGTGGTCTTCTCCGGCGATGTCGGGCGCTACAACCAGCCCATCCTCAACGATCCGGTCACGCCGCCGCGCGCCGATGTGCTGCTGTGCGAATCCACGTACGGCGACCGGGAGCACCCGGACGGGGCTCCCGACGAGGCGCTGGCCACGGTGGTCAACCGCGTGGTCCGGCGCGGCGGCTCGATCGTCTTTCCGGCCTTCGCCATCGGGCGCACGCAGACGCTGATGTATTACCTGCGGCAGCTCGAGGATACGAAGCGCATCCCGCGCATTCCGGTCTATGTGGACAGCCCCATGGCCCTCAGCGCCACCGACCTGTACTTGCGCCATCACGAAGATCACGACCTGGAATTCACCCGGGAAGAAAAAGGGGGCTCCGGGGATCCCCTGGATGTCCACGAGTTTCATCTGGCGCGCAGCGTGGAGGATTCCAAGCGCATCAACGACGTCACCACCCCCTGCATCATTATTTCCGCCAGCGGCATGGCCAGCGGCGGGCGCGTCCTGCATCACCTGGCGCGGCGCCTGCCCGACGCCCGCAACGCCGTTATCCTCGCCGGCTTTCAAGCCGAGGGCACGCGCGGGCGCGCGCTCCTGGAAGGCGCCAAGCTCCTGCATATCCATGGTCAGGAAGTGCCGGTACTCGCGGAGGTCCTCGAGCTCGGGCAGTTTTCCGCACACGCCGGAAAAAGCGAGCTGCTGCGCTGGGTAGGGGGCATCCAGGGCGCTCCGCGGCAGACCTGGCTGACTCACGGCGAGCCCGCCGCCGCGCAATCCTTGCAAGCCGCGATCCAGGCGCAGTTGCACTGGAACGTGGACGTCGCGCGCTACCTGGACACCGTGGACCTCGGTTCCTAGGCGGTTGTGGAATTCTGCGGGGCCGGGCGCAGCGCTGCCCTAAAAACGACTGTTCTTTCCGCAAATATTGAGAAAGGGAAACTATTTTTTGCGGAAGTGAAACATCTTTGGCGGGGGATACGTCTAAAAATTAAGACCACTCGCGGGGTAGATGGCTAACCACCACAGGGCAACCGACCATCAGCCGTCTACCCCTTCCTCACTGGACCTTTTGCGGATGACTCTATGTGTGACCGCGAAGGGATCAAATTCTGCAGTGTTTTCCAGTATCTATCTAAAAGAAAAGACTAGACTTGCTGTGGAGTCATGCGGCGCGTCGGGGTCTCCCGGGACATGGGCGGAATCTCCTCGAGGCGCAGCTCAGCCACGAACATCGGAGCCGGCGCTACGCGCCCCCAGCGGTTTAATTCCCAGCGCGCGCGGATAAAGCGGATCTCCGGGCGGAGGGTGAGGTCCAGGACCAGCTTGCTTTCCCCGCGATAGAAGCCCTGGGGCATCTTGAGCAGGGGCTTGGTGCCCCAGTTTTCGCCGTCCGGCGAGCCCCAGATGGCGATGTCCAGGGACTCCTGCTCGATCTGCTCGGTGATCTGCAAGCGGCAGAGAAAGGTGCGCGTCGCGCTGCCCGATATGCCGGCCGCCGGGCCTTCCCCGTTCGCTTCCAACCGTGTCCCTGCCGCCAGCAACGCCAGTTGCATCGCCATTTTTGCTCCCGCCCGCTCTGGCCGCGGATTTTAGCACAGGAGTTCGCCGCGTGTGTTGCGTCATTCCGCACGTTTCGCGGCGGGGCCGTGGATCTCCAGGCGCTGGCGCTCGGAATTCCACTTCGCGGCGGTCTGCAAATCGGCGCAGAGTTTGGTCATCTTCCCGGCGATGTTCTGCGCGTGAATCCCTTCGGCGCGGTTGGCCCGAAAGCCGCGGATCAGCGTGGGATAGAGGCGCAGAGCGCGCGGCTGGTTGTTGGCGAACTCCGCGACATAGATGAAGGACTGGTCGTTGCGCTCGATGCGGTCCACCGCATAATCATCCACGAAGTTTCCGGCGCCGTAGAGGATCGGGCGGCCCCGGTAGAATTCGATGCCGCGGAAAACATGGCTGGAGTGGCCGAAAAGCAGATCGGCTCCGGCATCCAGGAGGGCATGCGCGAAAAGCACATGCTCCTCGGGGGGCGTGTATCCCCAGTTGCCGCCCCAGTGCGCCGAGACGATCAGCAGATCCACGGCCTTGCGGTGTTCGCGAACGGCCTGCAAAAGCTTTTTGGCGCGCGCGTCGGCCAAGTCTGTGGGCACGTAGAAGGTGCCCGGCCAATCCGCGCCCGCTTCCCATTCCGGCTCGTTGTCGGTGAACGCCAGCAGCCCCAGCTTCCTCCCGCAGACGGTGGCGGAGGCCAGCCGCGAGGCCTGCTCCAGATTCGCGCCCGCGCCGCTATGCACGATGCCCGCGCGGTCCAGGATCTCCAGCATTTCGAGGAGCGCGTCGTAGCCGTAATCCAGAACGTGGTTATTTGCGAGGGAGACGGCGTTGATGCGCGCGGCTTGCAGCACGGCAATGTTTTTTGCGGCGGAGCGGAAGTGGAAGGTCTTGGGAAAAACGGACCAGGGGCTTCCGCGGTCCGAAAGGACGCATTCGAGGTTGCAGAGGCGCCAGTCGGCGCTCTCCAGGAGCGGGAGGGTGTCGCCCCAGGGGTAGTGCGGCGGGGCGTTTTGCAGGACCTCGTCCAGCAGGCGCCCGAGCATGCAGTCGCCCAGCAACAAGAGTTCGAGCGGCTTCAATCCGGCGATGAATGGCGCACTCATTTGGCCCGGCCGGGAGGCATATTCCGCAAAGTGCCCGCGGTTCCCAGCGCTTCTCGTCGTATAATCCCCGTTCTATCCCCAAGGGTGAGGAGACCGCAATGAGAATGTTTTTGGCCGCCGTGTTCTGCACGCTGTTATCCCTGGGCGCCGCCGCGCAGCAGCCGGCCCTCGACAAACTCGTGGAGCAGGAACTTCCCGCGCTGGTCTCCACCTACAAAGCGATCCATGCCGCGCCGGAGCTCTCGCACCACGAGGAGAAAACTTCGGCGCTGCTGGCGCAGCAACTGCGCGGGCTGGGCTACGAAGTGACCGAGCACGTCGGCAAGTACCCAAATGGCGAGTGGAAGGGCTACGGGGTCGTGGCGGTGCTGAAGAACGGGGCGGGGCCCACGGTGCTGGTGCGCGCGGATATGGACGCGCTGCCGGTGGAGGAAAAGACCGGCGTTGCGTATGCCAGCCACGTGCACACCAAGAACGACGCCGGGGTGGACACACCCGTGATGCACGCCTGCGGCCACGACATCCATGTCAGCGCGCTGATGGGCACGGCAAAGATGCTGGTGCAGCTCAAGGACCAGTGGCGGGGCACGCTGGTCCTGATCGGGCAGCCCGCCGAGGAAATGATTGACGGCGCAAAGGCCATGCTCGCCGACGGCCTGTACACGCGCTTCCCCAAGCCGGACTACGCCGTGGCGCTGCACGACACCCCGGACCTGGAAGCCGGCAAGGTGGGCTTCACGCCAGGCTATGCGCTGGCCAGTTCCAGTTCGGTGGACGTGACCATCCGGGGGCGCGGCGCGCACGGCTCGCGCCCGGAAGCCAGCAAGGACCCCATCGTCCTGGCCGCCGAATACATCCTGGCGATACAGACCATCGTCAGCCGGGAGCTTTCGCCGTTTGATCCCGCGGTGGTCACCGTCGGCTCCATCCATGGCGGCACCAAGTCCAACATCATCCCGGACGAGGTGCGCCTGCAGCTCACCGTGCGCACCTACAAGGAAGAAGTGCGCCAGCACATCCTGGCTTCGCTGGAGCGCATCGCGCGGGGCGTGGCCCTCGCGGGGGGCGTCCCGGAAGATCGCGCGCCGATCGTGAAGGCCAGCGAAACGGAATATACCCCGGCCATGTACAACGATCCGGCGCTGGCCGCGCGCGTGGCCGCGGCCATGAAAAAGGAGCTGGGTGCGGAGAATGTGGTGGAAACCCCGCCGGTGATGGGCAGCGAGGACTTCGGCGCGCTGGGGCTGGAGGACCGCAAGATTCCCACGTTCATGTTCGGCGTCGGGGCCATTGACGCGGCGCGCCTCGCGGCCATGAAGCAGAGCGGGACGCCCGTTCCGTCGCTGCACTCGAGCCTCTTCTGGCCGACACCCGAGCCCACGATTCGCACGGCGGTCAAAGCCATGACCGCGGCGGTGCTGGATTTACTGAAAAAGTAGGTCGTGCAGGGGCGGTAGGAAGCTTGCTCATCGAGTTGCGGTCTTCAGCTCGACGTACTCTCTTTCATCCCCGAGTGGGAGCGGCTCGCCCAGCGCTTTCATGTCTTCGATGTACAGCTCCATCGCTTCCTCAATGTTCTTGAGGGCCTCTTCACGCGTGTCGCCCTGAGAAACGCATCCGGGAAGCGCCGGCACTGTGACCACATAGCCGCCGTCGCTCTCCCGCTGCAGAATCACTGTATAGCGCATGGCGCTGTTTCCTCAGACGTGCAGCTTGGCGAGGCGCTCGGCGGCGGCGGCCAGGGTGCTTTCCTTCTTGCAGAAGGTGAAGCGCACCTGCTGTGCGCCGTCCTGCGCGTTGCGGTAGAAGCTGGAGCCGGGGACGACGGCGACGCCGATGGTTTCGATCAGGTACTTCGCGAAGGCCACGTCGTTCGTTGCGGCCGCAGAGCCGCCGGCGCCGGGGAAGCGGAAGCGCGAAATGTCGGTCATGATGTAGTACGCGCCGCGGGGCTTGAAGACCGTGAAGCCCGCCTGCTCCAGAATCTTCAGCAGGCGTTCGCGCTTCTCCGCGTAGCTGGCGGCGAGCTTGTCGTAGTAGCTCTGGGGCAGGCGCAGGGCCGTGGCGCCGGCCTGCTGCAGGGGAGCAGCCGCGCCCACGGTGAGGAAGTCGTGGACCTTGCGGATCGCCGAGGTGGCTTCCGGCGGAGCCAGAGCCCAACCCACGCGCCAGCCGGTGACGCTGTAGGTCTTGGACATGCCATTGATGACGATGGTGTGTTCGCGCATGCCGTCGAGGCTGGCCATGGAGACGTGCTGGGCGCCGTCGTAGAGGATGTGCTCGTAGATTTCGTCGGTGATGCAGAAGGCGTTCCAGCGCAGGCAGAGGTCGCGGATGAACTCCAGCTCGCCGCGGGTGAAGACTTTTCCGGTGGGATTGTTGGGTGTGTTGAGGATGATGGCCTTGGTGCGCGGGCCGAAGGCTGCGGCCAGCTCCTTCTCGTCGAAGGACCAGTCGGGCGTGCGCAGCTTCACGAACTTCGGCGTGGCCCCGCTGAGGATCGCGTCGGGCCCGTAGTTTTCGTAGAAGGGCTCGAAGACCACCACCTCGTCGCCGGGATTGATGATGGCCAGCATGACCGCCATCATGGCTTCGGTCGAGCCGCAGCACACGGTGATCTCGCGCTCCGGGTCGTAGGCGACACCCTGGGTGCGCGCGAATTTGTCGACCACGGCGTCGCGCAGGGGCTTGGCGCCCCAGGTGATGGCGTACTGGTTGAAGTCGTCGGCGATGGCCTGGCGCGCCGCTTCTTTCAGCTCCCCGGGGGCCGCGAAATCGGGAAAGCCCTGCGAGAGGTTGACGGCGTGGTGTTTCATCGCCAGCCGGGTCATCTCGCGGATCACCGATTCGGTGAACTGTTCGGCCTTGGCGGAGAGCATGCGCCGCGCGGCTTCCCCAACAGGGGAGGGCGCGGGCCGGGAATCAGAAGTGGTCATGGTTGTGGGCTCGCTATTGGCGTACCGGCAGATGCCACGTGGCAGTCTGCATGCCGGCCGCACCATAAATCATCCGGTAGAGTTCGGCGTTGCGCAAGACGATTTGCACGTACTCGCGGGTTTCGGTGAAGGGGATGGATTCCACGAGCTCGGCGATCTCGTCGTACTTGCGTTCCGCGCTCCAGGAGGCGATGCGATCTTCCCCGGCGTTGAACGCCGCCAGGGCCTGCTCCGGCCCGCCCGTGGCGCGCAACAGGCCCGCGAGATAGACGGTGCCCACCGTGAGGTTGAACTCCGGATCGAACAATTTTTTCTTGGAGTAGCGCAGGTGCAGTTTCCGGGCCACCAGCCGCCCGGTTTTCGGCAGCATCTGCATGAGTCCGATGGCGTCGGCATGGGACACCGCGTCCGCCTGGAAGGTGGACTCCTGGCGGATCAGTCCGGCGACCAGCGCCGGGTCCAGGCCGTTCCTGGCGGCCTCGCGGCGCAGCGCTGCCTCGTAGGGCAGGGGATAGAGGGCCTTCCACGCGGCCAGCGGCGCGTCCTCTTTCTTGCGGGCCTCGAGGTTCGGCATCACCAGCCGCCCGTAAGCCATGCCCGCGGCGAAATGCCCCTGGTCGAAAGCCGCCTGCGCCGCCTCCAGCAGGAGGCGCGGCGCGGCGGTGGCAAAGTAGGCGAATTTCAGTTCCTGCTCCGCGGAAGCGTCGAAGGCAATGGCCCGCAGGGCCTGCGCGCGGGCCCAGCGCTCTGCAGCGGCCGCGGGAAGGGGCTCGTCCAGGGGGCGCAACGGCGGTGCGGGCGGAATTTTGTCGAGGAACTCCGCGGGGTTTTCCGCGCCGGGCCCGATGACCGCCAGGCGCTGCGCCGCGGCCATCCCGAAATAACTCTGCGGGAAACGGCTCACCGCTTTGTCGAAGAAACTGCGGGCGTGCGCGGGATTGCCGTTGCGCTCGGCGCTGCGTCCCAGCCAGTAGAGTGCGTTCACGGTGTACGGCGAGGAAGGATACTTGAGCAGGAAGGCCTGGAAACGATCGACGGCATCGGACTGGCGGTTGAGATAGGCCACCCAGGCGATGCGCCATTCCGCGATCTGCGCGTTCTTGCCGCCGGGATAGGCTTCCGCGACGCGCCGGTAGTCCTCCGCGGCACGCACACGGTCCAGCTGCACCCAGTAATAGTTGGCCTCGGCCATGAGCGCATCCTCGGCCCAGCGGCTTTGCGGGTATTTTTCGAGGAGCTGGCGGATGGCGCGGAACATTTCCGCGTCGTTTTTCCGGGTGCGCCAGATCTGCGAAAGAGCGTAGAGGCGCTCGGCGTCGGTTTCCGCATCGCTCAAGGTCAGGTTGGCAAGCAGCGCGGGCGACGCATTGGACTGCACGCGGGCCTCGGCGATGCGCAGTTGCGCATGCTGGCGCAGCGGATCGGCGGCCTCGCGCGGCGCCTGCGCCAGAACTTTTTCGAATTCCGCGCGGGCTTCGCGCCATTTCTTGGCGTCGTAGAAGGACTGCGCGCGCTTCAGTTGCAGCTCGAGCGACGGGCGCGGATATTCCTGGCGCAGGCTGCGCTGCAATGCGGGCAGGGCGCTCCCGGCGGTCTTGGCCTCATCGCTCAGCGGGTAGCGGTAGTAGATGGTCTGGTAGTCCGCGGCGGCGCGCGCAGTCTGCCGCGCGGCCTGCCGGGCGCGGGCCAGGAGCAGCAGGAGTTCCGGCTTTCCCGAGGCCGGGGGATAGCTCTCCAGCGCCTCCAGGGTTTCCTGGGGCTTGCCCAGGTCCAGAGCCGTGGCCGCCAGCGCCTCGATGACCTGCTCGCGCATGGCCGTGTGCGGATAGTCGCGCTCGAGCGCGCGCAGATTCTCCAGCGCTTCCGCGGGATGCTTCAGGGCGCGGTTGGCCTGCGCGCTCCAGAACAGGGCGTAGTCGCCGAGGAGCTGGTCCCGGCGCGCCTTGCCCAGCCACTGCAGCGCTTCCTTGTGGCGGTTCTTGGATTCATCGGCGTAGCCCAGAGCCAGGGCCGCGCGCGCGCCCCAGACCGAGGTGGAATGTTTGGCGGAGAACGCAGCCAGCTTGGCGTACGCTCCGGGAAGGTCGTTGTGCAGCGCCCGGGCCAGATCCGCCAGTTCGCGCTGCGCCGCTTCGTCCTCCGGGGTCGCCGCGGTGATCTCCGGCGCGAGAGTCTGCGGCGTGCAGCCGGCGCGGCAGGCGGCAGCTTTGGGCCGCGGCTTCTTTTTCTTCTGGGGGGCGGCGTGCGCGAAAGTTCCGGCCGCTCCGCCGAGGCTCAGACTCAGGATGAGCAGCGAAGCGGTGGCCGCGCGCGCGCGGGCCCACAGCGTCCTTGTGGGAAGCGTCCGGCGAGTGGGAAGTACGGGCCGGCCTTCAGGCATGCCCGGCATGGGAGCGGTACGGATAGTCCCCGAGGGCCTTGGCGTCTCCGTCGGCAAGAATCTGCACCATCCAGTGATAGAAGTAATCCACAGGGTGGGCCATGATCGGTTTGAACCGGCGGTCGTATTCTCTGTGCGCTTTATCAATGTCATCACGCAATCGGATGCAAATATCCTTGTTTTCGCGGCCCAGTTTGACCTGGTCCGGCTTCAACATTTTAATGTCCTGCATCGAAACTTTGGCAACCCGATTCGCCCGCCGGTGCAGTTCCTGCTCTTCGGCGGAGAGGCGGTTGAGGTCAAAAGGTTGCTCGGCCGCGGATACGGCTTCCTCCTCGGCGGACGCGGCAAGCTCGGTTGGCGCTTCCTCGGCCACCGGCTCGAGATATTCTTCGTACACCGGCGCTGCGGGCTCGGTTTGCTCCGCGGCGGCTGCGGCCAAGCGGGTCAATTCCGCTTCGGCGGGGCTGCGCGGGCCGATCTGCAGCGAGGAGGCCACAAAGCGGGAAAGAACGTCCAGGGCCGCGGCCAGAGATGCCGCCGCGGTCTGCGCGCGCAGCATGGGGGGCAGGGTATTGGCGGGCCTGGTGCTGGCGCACGCCGCGGTTACGTCGTTGACGGCCTGCTGCAGCTCATCCGCGGTATTCTGGATGCGCTCGAGATTCTCGCGCAGTGCGCGGGAGACCGCCTGTTCCACCGGGCTTTGTTCTTGTGCCATAGCCAGTTTGGGGGGCGTCTTTCCCCGCAAATCCTCTATCCTTGAATATTGGAAGTGGTCTACTCCCTTGTCAACTCCATAACGGCAGCCCCGTGCCTTATGGCCTATTGCGAACCCCTTCCGCGCAGGGCCTGGCCCCATGCCCGGACGCGCGCCTTGCCCGGTTTGCTGTCCCCGGGGAGTAAACCGCGCGGCCCGCAGAGCGCATCCAATAGCAGGTAAGTGGTAGAATGGAGAGGACCACGGGGGCGACACGGTTTCGACGGAAGCTGTCGCGACCCGAAGGCATGCCGGGCGCCACCTGCCCGTAATCGGGTGGAAACTAGAACTGCCAACTCTGAACTGGCACTTGCTGCTTAATTAATTAAGCGCAACGTCTCCTCAAGCTTCGCCTACGGGCTTGAGATGAGGCGTCACACAGTAGGCTGGCTTCTGCGTTTCGGTCCGTAATGCAGCGGCGAGAACCATCGGACTAGCCGGCCGCGTTTCTTGCTCATTCTAAGCGCGGAGGGCGAACCCAAACGGAATTGAGCTAAGCATGTAGGCTTCTGGCCGTAGCGCTTTTCGGACGGGGGTTCGACTCCCCCCGCCTCCACCATTCTTAGATTCTCCCCTGTCGCGCTGGCGACGCCTGAGTTTGAGGGCAGACCTCACAAGAATGCTCAGGCAGTTATTCTTTGGGCCATTCGTATGGGAAGAATTTTCCGGCCTCTTGCGGGCTAAGGCTGACTCCCAGCGTTTCCGCAGCGCGGGCGAGAACCGGGTCCGTCCCATTGGCCAGGTCCGCTGCCGTCGGCAGCACAATCTCATCCGGGAGAACGCCCGAGTGTTCGAGGCTTTTTCCGTCGGCCATGATGAGGAAAGTGGTCAGCCTTTCCTAACCTTCCAGGACCAGAACGTCAGCGCTGGTTTAGTCTCTGGGCGAGCCGCTCGTAGGCGGCTTTGTAGATGGCGTTTTCGAGCGCAAGCTCGTGGGCTTTCTTGTACTCTTCGAAGGCCTTCTTCAACTCCGGAGACGGCTTCCAGTTTTTGGGCGCTACAAGCCGTTCGGTTTTGGAGTCATAGACGAAACCAACCACACCCTTAGTGTCGTGGGCTTCGTAGTATGCGCCCACCCGGAAGTGAGCTTCGGCATCGTTTGGATCCAACCGCGTGACTTCCATATATTCCTTCGCGGCGGATTCCTGGTCGCCCGTGTCCATTAGCGCATCCGCGAGCCCTTGATGCGCCGTTACGGCTTCTGGATTCATTTTCACCGCGCTGCGAAACTCCGCGATGGCCTGCTCGAGATTCCGTTGCCTGCGAAAGGCGGTGGCCGCCTTGATGTGCGCGTCATACGCATCCAGACCTTCTGTCTCGCCCGCCTGGAATCCGGGTGAGGAGCGCGGATCGCCTGCAAACACTAGGATCCCTGGTGCAAGCTGTGCACTGAATTTGCCGAAGCTCCAGACGGCCGCCACTTTTTCCCCGCTTGGAAACGCGAACATGACGGTGCGGACGGTCTTCAGGGAGCGGCCGGGCCATGTGATTGGTGGAAAGTGAAGCTGCCTGGCTAGAGTAAGCGCCGCCTGGCGGAAGGGCTCGTCACCGGAAAGCGCTTCTGCTTCCTCCACTGAGCCTTGCTCGTTCACTAGAACGGCAATCCAGGCTGATCCCGTTTTTGCCTCCCCAGCCGGAGGCCATGCGAAGTTGCGACTGTCGGGCACCGTGACACGGTACAGATCAAAGCAGGTCTGCGACTGCTGCCTGGTGCGCGATTCGATCTCGTCTTCGTTTCCGTATTTCTTCTTGAGATAAACGAGGAGGTCCTTATCTGGCTCGGCCGAACCATTTCCGATTCTGGAGCAACCATAGAGGCGCAGGGCGGAATCAGAGTCATCGAGCCGCGACCGCAATAATGCCAAGTGTTCCGCGATTACCGCCGTATGATTCAATTTGTAAGCGGCCTCGAGATAGGGCTCACTTTCAGCCAAGCGGCCCTGGCGGAAGTAGATCCATCCGAGCGTGTCGAGATAGGCACCCAGTACCCCAAGCTGAGCGGTCATTTCGGGTGTCGCGGAGGCCAGCGTGGGGTTCTCGACGGACCTGGCAACCTCGGCAACAGCGACCTTGGCATCTCGTTCTGCGGCGTCGAGATCCAATCCGGCGCCGGCCAGTTCGAAGGCCACATTGTTCAGCATCATGGCGCTGTGATCTTTTTCCAGGGCGCGATGGAGCGCCTCGCGGGCTTCCTCGGGTTTACCAGCCTTGATCAAGGCGTGGGCCAGGCTCCCGTAGTACTCAGGCCTTTCACGCTCGATGGTGATAGCTCTCTTCCAAGCTTCTGCCGCGTCATTCCATTGTTCGAGCTCGCCATAGGCGTTCGCCAGGTTGGGATAGGTGTACTGGTCCAGCGGATTGAGTTCCAGCTGCTTCTTGAATTCAACAACTGCCTGGCCGTACTGCCTGCGGGCCGCATACACCCTCCCCAAGTTGGTGTGAGCGTATTCGTCGTCTGGGTTGACCTCGATCTGTTTTTTGAAAGTATGCTCCGCCTCATCGATCATGCCCAGTCCCAGATAGGCGCGTCCCAAGTTGTTCCAGGCCCACTTATGTTTTGGGTCTTTCTCCGTGGCTTTCAGCAGCAGATCCCGCGCGAGCGCGAAGTCCTTGCGTTCGTCGAGGGCGATAGCGCCGGCGTGGTTCAGTTCATCGGCGGTCAAGTTCTGGAGCTGTGAGCGGAGGTCGAACGAACCTGTACGGCGCAGGAGCATCTTCTGGTCCAGGTCGCCGTCTACCTGCTTCTGGTAGTTCGCCAACTCCTGCCAGCGATCAGCGCTCAGTTTCCGCATCTTCATCTTGAGGATGCGCTCGGACCTCAGGTGATTCTGACCGAGGCTATACGTTGAGCTGTACGATGCGAAGGAGCGGTCCACCTGGACAGGCAGGGGGACCTCGGCCTGATACCCTGGATCGAACTCGAGGTCGAAAGACTCCTCGACCTGCCCCACTTCCCCCAGGTTCAGGTCCTTTTTCTTTTCTTCGTTATTCTTGTTAACGGTTTTTTCAGTGATAGCCTGATTTCGGTCTTTCTCTTGTTTCGAAAGCTCGTCGTTCCAAGCGCCCGCCGACATCAATACGTGGGGCACCGCGATTTCCAGACTCTTCTGGAACGGTTCGAAAAGGCCGGAACGCGTCAGCTTGTAACGCACGCGGAACGGCTGCTGCAAATCCGCCGGGTCAGAGCTTTCCGGGTTTTCCGCCGTAGCGCCATCCATCTGCATCGCCGAAAGCACATTGGCCATGGCCTTGATGGCCTTCTGGTTCCCGGAGCGGAAGAGTCTTCGATAGAGCACTTCCATACGGCCCCGCATCTCGACTTGACAATCGAGCGCGATCTTGCCGGCGGCGTCCAGTTTGCCGGAAATAGACATCTTCAGCCGCTCAGGAACGGCTGATTCTTCCGGGATGCGCACCAAGTGCGAGTTTCCCGGTTGCGTGAGCAAGGCTTGCTTGCCGTTGAGGTCGTCTGCAAGAAGTCCAAGAGGAGCAAGCTCGAACGTGGGATCCAGCCATAAGAGTTCGCCGTCCAGCGGTACGGCGACGATGACGTGATCGAACTGTCCCGGGGCGGGCACGAGGGGCTCGACAATCCCGCGCTTTGAGTTGACCAGCACCGGATAGGCCTTCAGGCCCACGGAATCGAGCAGCGCGGAAATCAACCCGGCTTTGTCTTTGCAATCGCCGTAGCCGTTGCGCAGCACTTCCGCCGCCGGATGAGCCTGGTAGCCGCCTGTGCCGAACTCCAGCGCCACATAACGAACCGACCCCACAATGTAGTCATAGATAGCTTCCAGCTTTTCGCGCGGCGTATTTTTGCCCTTGGTGAGCTGCGCCACAAGCGCCCGAATTTCCGGTGTAACTTCCGTGCGTCCCGCCTGCAGGCTCGTGTACCATTCACCCACATCCTTCCAGTCTTTGATTGTGCTTACAACAAATAGTGGGTCCTCAGAAGAGTCTCCGGCCTGGTCCGGCTTGGTGTTCTTGAGTTCCCAGCGATAGATCTTGCGGCCGTTCTTTTCCTCGCTTGCACAGCTTTCGCTCGCACGGGATTTGAAAGCCAGAGCTCGCCCCTGGGGTACGTCGAGAATGGTCCGCTCCGATTCGACTGGTAGGGAGCGCTCCGCGTAGTGTATGGCCCAAAAATCTCCTGGCTTCAGGGCTACCCGAATGATCCGCTCGAATCGGTATTCGAGTGCGTCACCCACCTCAAGCTGGGAAGCCACCATTGCCTTGGCTCGCAAATCGCTGAAGGTGGGGGCGATCTGTGTAGCGTTGGGAGCGACATCCATCGCCTTGGCAGGATCCACCTCCGCCACGGTGCCATCTTTCTTCAGGGTTCGGAAGTAGTCGATGTGAAGGTCTTCGAGCTGGCTGGAATACGAAAAGTATATCTGCCCGATGGCATCGCGACCAGCCTGGGTCAGTACACGCATGCGAACGGTCTGGGTGATCTCGCCGGTGCCGTCGTTTTGAAAACGGTAAGTGGTTTCGAGAAGCTCGATGACTAGGTTCTTCGGAGATCCCTCGCCCTCGGCTTCCTTCTGAGCAAAAGAGGCAGCAGAAAAGACAAAGGACAAGCACAGCAACAGAGCGAGAAGCAGAAGCCTTTCGAGATGGATCTTCATGAGATTGAAGAGAATCTTAGTCTGTAGGTCCAGTAATAGTCAATAAGGCCTCCGTCAACGGTAAATTTCGAATCCCGCGTTCCAGTCCCGTTACAGTGGAGGCTTATTTTTTAAGGTTTCAGCGGTCTTAGCGTTTCAATTTTTCGTCGATATTCCGGCTCCCCCAGCCTCCACCATCTGCCTTGCTTATGCCCGCAATTGGCGGGCTAAACCTTTTCCAGCCTAGTGGCGCGGTTCTTTCTCCTGCAGCAGGTCGTTGAGGACGCTGGCGAGTTGCGCCTCCTGGCGCAGGGTGGCGGGCGCTTGCGGTCCGCCGCTGTCTTTGGCGGCGAGCCGGGCGAGCTGCTCGGCGAGGATGCGCACCACGGCATCGCGCGGCACATAGGCGCACTCCAGCGGCGTGAAGGCCGTCCAGCCCGACGCGCTGCGCCGCAGTTCCCAGCGGCGCTTCTCCTGACGCTTCTTCCGATCCATCTTTGCTATGCGCGACCGCGAAGCGCTGGACCCGCCGCCTAGCGAGGCTCGTGTCTCGATGCGCACATCGGCCCAGCCACGTTCTCCTTTGACCTGCACGCGCTCCACGCGCAACTGGTCGTAGATCACCACCGGCAGGCGCGGCTGCAAAGGATCCGCGGTGCGCAGAATGTTCTGCGAGGCGTTGCTCAATTCGGAGAGGGCCTCGGCGACCTCCTCGCGCGTTGGTTTCCCGTGCTGCGTCACCAGTTGAATGCTGGGGGGAACCTCGAAGCTGAACTGCTCCACCTCACGCGCGCGTGGAGAGACCGCGGCACGCACGGATTCCCGGGCCGCGCGTGCCGATGGTCCAGAGGTCTGCGGCGGAGAATCCGGGTCGTCGTTACCCGTATTGATGACCGGCACGGTCAGCACCTGCACCGGCTCCGGTGCATTGCGCGGCGTAGGCCGGGCCGCGGCCAGCGGGATATTGCCGGGCTCCTCCGTGCGATAGCGGTAAAAACGGGCAATTCCGTAGCCGCGCCAGTACGGCGAGCTGTAGTTTTCGGTCTCCAGACCGGTATTCACGGAGCTGTAGAAAGAGTGCTCGGCGGGGTCCACCACCAAGCCCACGTGGCCGGGCCAGACGATCAGGTCGCCGGGCTGCGCGTTGCGTACGCGCACGAAATGGCCGCCCCCGGAATAAAGATCGAAGGAGCTGGCGTAGGCGTACGGGAAACCCGCCAGGCGGTAGATCTCATGGATCAGATGGGAGCAGTCGGGTTTTCCGGCGATCTGCTGCTGATGTTCCCAGGCGGCCGTGATGATGGCCTGGCCCTCTTCGGAAGTCAGCAGGCGGGGCCCGGCCTCTTGCGGGGCAGCCGCAAGCTGCGCTGCGCCGAGCAGGAGCGCACAAACGACAAGACAAGCCCGGGGAAGCGCAAAGGCCCGGCTTCTCCTTCGGTTGGGCACAGAATTGGGGTAGGCCATGGGTCGCGCCAAAGAGTAACTAGTACTTTTGCCGAAAATGTATGGTCCCAGTACTAGGATGCATCAAAATTGGAAGAGCACCAACCGGGTTTGTTCTGGATGGTAACAGGAGGGATAGCATGCGAAGGATTCTGACAGTCAATGGCGCGGGCGCGCTGCTCGTATTCCTGGGCTTGTTTTCGGTCCTGGCGGGAAGCGCGGCCGGGCAGGAGCGCAGCACGATTACGATCCGTCTGGTGGACGGACTGAGCAGCGGCAGCAGCCAGCCGGGGGACACGTTCACGGGCACTCTGACCACGCCCCTGGTGATGAATGACCGTATCGTGGCGGATCGCGGGGAGATGGTGACGGGCCAGGTGCGGCAAGCGGTCAGCTCGGGGCGGCTGAGCAAGCCGGCGGTAATCACCCTCAGCCTGAGAACAGTGCAGGCGCCCTCGGGGCGGCTGCCCATGCAGACCGGCGAGCTGACGATCAAGGCCGATTCGCATGCCACGCGCAACTTGCTAATCATCGGCGGCTCGGCGGGTATGGGAGCCTTGCTGGGCGGGGCCGCGGGCGGCGGACGCGGCGCGGCGATCGGTGCGCTGGCGGGTGCAGGCGCGGGAAGCGGCGGTGCCTATCTGACCGGGAAGCGCGAAATCGTGCTGCCGTCGGAGACGCTGCTGACGTTTCACGTGAACTCGGTGACCATTGGCCCGAAGGAACTTGAAAACATGCAGCGCGCCGGGCAGGCGCCGCCCCCGCCGCAGCCCGATGCGCGGGATTATCCTGCGTCGAGCGAGCCCTATCCCATCGAGGTGCGGCGGCGGCGCGATCGTGACGATGATGACGACTATTACGAAGACGAGGGCGAGCACGGTCACGTGCGCTATCACGAGCATCACGGGACGGAAGCGCCGCGCAGCATCTACGTCGTGTTCCTCGACAACCATTACGCCAATGTGGATGTGTACTGGCCGCAGGGCGTGGAGCATCTGCGAATGCGCGGCGACGACCTGGACGACATTTGCCGGCCGCTGGCGCGACACACCGGCTTCCGCGTCGAAGTCGTGCGCGCGAGGATCAAAATCAAGGGCGGCCACGATCACGGCAAGCATAAAGGCTGGTACAAGGACCACGGCCACGAGGGGGATCACGACCGCGATTAATCGAGAAAGCGGATGGGAGCAGGACGGCGCTGGTAGTTGTTTCCAGCGACGTCCTGCGTTATGGACCAAACGCGACTCTCTGCTATAATCTTTTAGAAGTTGTGGTCCAACGGTGGGGCCGTGGCGCAGTTGGGAGCGCGCCTCGATGGCATCGAGGAGGTCGAGGGTTCGAATCCCTTCGGCTCCACCAATTTTTCCGCACTGTTTTTCTCTTCCCTAAACAAGTACAGCACAGCTCCTAAATACCAAAATCGCAGAGCGATTCTTCGCGCAAGAATCGCGCGAAGCGCAAGTGCTCCTCGCTGCGCGCGGTCCCGTAGGACCGCTCGGGATGCAAAAAGCGCAGATGACAGTGTCCGGCCAGGCGTTCCGGTAAAAGCAGGGAAGCTGCGTCCTCCGAAGCCCTGGATGGGCCCCGGCGTACCATTGCAGGCGGGGTAAAGGAGTGCGAGAATAGGCATTAACCGGGAAACCTTTGGCGGTCTCCGGTGTCTAAGCTAGTAGAGCGGACATCGGGCGCTGGGCAGGTACAGCGTAACGCCAGGCGACCCGTAATGGCAGCAAGGCCCGCGCGCGCAGCAGGCGAGCGGACCGGAAAGGCCGGCAAGTGTCCGAATGGGCGAGCGCCCTCCCGTGGGCTCAGGATGAAGCCGAACTGGTGACGGAACTCCAGTCGGGTTCTGAAGCGGCCTTCGACTGGCTGGTCACGCACTACCACGGTCCGGTCTACAACCTCATTCTGGGAATGCTGGGAGATGTGTCGGACGCCGCCGACGCCACGCAAGAAGTGTTTTTGAAATCCTTCCGCGGGATTCAGGGTTTCCGGCAGGGCAGCTCGCTGAAGACCTGGCTGTACCGCATCGCCATTCGCGAGGCGCTGAACCAGAAGCGCTGGTTCAAGCGGCACAAGCGCAACGAGACGTCGATCGACGCGGAGCCGCAGGAAGGGCAGGCGCCCATCGAAGTGCGCGATCTGACCGCGACGCCCTTCGAGCAGCTGGAGACGCGCGAGATTCAGGAAGCGGTGCAGGGCGCGCTGCAGCAGGTTCCTGAAGTCTTCCGCAGCGCGGTGATCCTGCGCGACCTCGAGGGCATGAGCTACGAGGAAGTGGCGGAAATTCTGGAGTGCAACACGGGCACGGTGAAGTCGCGCATCCTGCGCGGGCGTCGCGCGCTGAAAGAGATTCTGGAGCCGCTGCTGAGCGAGCGCGAAGCTCCCAGGCGGCGAAGGGCGCCGGCGGGTGCGCGGGCCGGCGCGGCTCGGAGTGCGGGCTGCGAAACGAATACTTCGTTCGGGACTGTCCTGCGGCGAGGGGCCACAGGCGAGGGTCTGTCATGAAGTGCACGACGGTTCACAAAAAGCTGGCGGGATATCTGGATGGCGCGGTGCGTCCCTCCGAGCGGGTGCGTGTGCAGGAGCACTTGGTGACCTGCGGGGCCTGCCGCGAGGAGCTGGAACGTTACCGCAAGCTTTCCATGCTGCTTTCGCGCACGGTAACGGCGGCTGCTCCGGCGGATCTGGGGATGAAGATCCGGGTGGCCACGGCGCAGGCGCGTGCCGCGCAGAATGGGCCCAGTGTGCTGCACGCCTGGTGGGAACACATTCAGGTGCGGATGGAGAATGCCTTCCAGCCGCTGGCCGTGCCCGCCACCGGCGGATTTTTCTCCGCGATTCTGGTGTTTATCGTGGTGCTGCAACTGATCGTGCCGGGTACCACGGTGCGCGCGGTGCAGAACGACGTGCCGTTGAATCTGATGCGCCCCGCGGAAGTGCTGTCGCTCTCCGAGTATCCCATTTCGCTGGCTCCGGATCAGAGCAACGAAGCCCTGGCGCTGCCGCACGGCCTGCTGGTGGATGTCACCGTGGATGAGCAGGGCCAGATGGTGGACTACCAGATTCTCGCCGGCCCCAGGGATCCCACGCTGCGGCGGCAGCTCGACCAGGTGCTGCTGTTCTCGCGCTTCCGTCCGATGATGAGCTTCGGGCGGCCCACTTCGGGCGGGCACGTGGTCCTCAGCTTCAGCGAAATCCGCGTGCGGGGCTAGGCGCAGCAGGAAAAAATCAAGCGCAGAAAAAATGGAAACGCCTCCGGCCCGGCCGGAGGCGTTTTTGTGTTTTGCCGCAGCACCGCTGCGTCAGTGCGGATCGCGGCCGGAATCGGCGAGCTGCAGGAGGAGCACCTGTCCGTTGGAATGGAAAGAGCCGCCGGTGGCGGTCTTGGCTTCGCGCATGGGATTGGGGGGAAGGAAGAAGGAGCGCAGGCTGACGGCGCCGGACTCGCTGAGGGTTTTTCCGACGTAGTCGCGCTCCGCGTCGATGTTGGGATCGATCTTGTGGGTGATGCCGTTGTTGCGTTTGTCGCGGTCGAAGCCGATGTCGTGGGTGGCGGCCCCGGCCCACACGGGCATGCCGTGCACTTGAAAGGGCGTCTTCCAAAGGCGCAGGTGATGGCGCTGCGCGACGACCTGCAAAGGCTCGGCGTGGGCGTAGCCGTAGTCCTGGAAGCGGCCGAAGAGATACAACTCGCTCATCGGCATTTGCACGTAGGATTCCTTGGAAAGGCTGGCGAGGAGGCCATGCAGCACCGCGTCCTTCGAGGTGCGGTCCACCTTCACCCAACCGGCCAGTTCGAAGGCCCGCTGCAGGCCCGCTTCCGAGCCGAGAATCAGGAAGTTGACCATGTCCCCGGGATTGCCGTCCTTGTCGCTGATGCGGCGGGGAATCTTCGAAAAGAGCTCCGCGTCCAGGCCGGGGATCTTGGCCACGTCGCGAAATGCAGCGGCCGCGGGCGCCGCTCCGGTCTCCGGAACGTAGATCTCCACGCGAACGCGGTAGGTTCCGTCGGCGGCATCGTTGCCGGCCTGATTGATCCCCAGAAACAGCCGCCCGGTGAAGCGCGCGGGGAATTCCCGGCGGGCTCCCACCACAAAGGGCTGAGCCGTCTCCGCGTCGCCGATGCGCGCCAGCAGGGCTCCGCGCCCCGCTTCATTGAAGGGCAGAATGCGCACCAGGTCTTTCCAGCCGCGCGGGCGGCCTTCCGGGCCGTTCTCGTCGGGGGCGTCGGCGTAGCGCAGCGTGCCGGAAGCGGTGAGCAGGACGCGCTCGCCGGCCTGGACGGCGATTCCGCTGTCCACCCAGTGCTGATCGCCCGTGAGCTGCAGCTCCTGCGCGACGCGCAGCTTGCCGGGCGGCAGATCCGCGGGCGCGGGCGGCGCGGCCTGGGCGGGCGGAGCGTTTTCGCGGGTGAACTGGGCCGCGAGCCGCGGGGGCGCGAGCAGGGCGAGAAGAGCAAGACTCAAGAGGACAAGCAGGGTGCGGGGAGAGGTCTTGCGCATAAGAGGCCAGCCATCCTGAATGAGCTGTGGATGCATCTTGAGAGTATGCGTATGCCCGGTAGGACGCAAGAAGCCGGGGAGGAGTTGTTTGACAATTGCGGCTCCATCGGGGGCCGTGCCCGGGTCCCCAGGGGTTGCGGGCCGCTGACACACACGGTTCCTTGACTCCATCGAAGCGCGCCTGTAAATTGACAAGATGCCCTGGCCGGCCGCGCGGCGCGAAGAATCGCTGGGGCTGTGTACACACCACTCGAGGGACGGTGACAGTCTGGTCTTCAAGCAAGCAGTGCGGGTTGACCGCTTCGCGGTCACGCCTACTGTTGACCGCTTCGCGGTCACACATGCTGTTGACCGTTCGGGCGGGACATCGGGCGTGACATCGGGAACTCATTCCAAACTCATTCGTGCCGGATATCTCCTTCTGGGCTTCCTGGCCCTGCTGCTGGGGCAGGGCGCGGCGGTGGCGCAGGTGCCGTTGCCCGCGCAGAGGCATCCCGTTCCGGCGACCAGCGTGACCGTGGACGGCAGCGAGACCATGTTCACCACTATGTGCGCGCTGCACGCCGCGGGTTTCGAGCAGGAGGTCGGCGCCGCGGGCTGGCACCCGCTGCGGGCCCGGCTGCGCGACATGCTGCAGAAGCAACAGGGCCCCGCCGTCGACGCCATCCGGAAGTTCTACCAGGAGCATGAGCTGGCCGACCCCGGCGCGACGCTTTCCCGCTATGTATGGTTCGGCCTGGTGGCCGGGCCGGCGCCCGACTTCAAGCCGACCATGCGCCATGAGGAGCTGCCCCCGGACGTGCTGGCGCTGGAAGGATTCAGCGAACTGCTGGCCGCCTATTACCGCGAGCAGAAGATCGGCCAGCTCTGGGGGCAGGTGCAGCCGGTGTACCAGAAGGAGATCGAGCGGCTGCACGAGCCGGTTTCCCAGGTGGTGTTTATCGCGACCGGATATCTGCGGGAGATTCCGGAGCCGGCCAACCCGCGCAGCTTCACGGTGGTGGTCGAGCCGCTGGTCGGACGCATTACCAACGTGCGCAATTTCGGCGACCACTACGCCATCGTGCTGAGCGCGACGGATGAAATCCCCGTGGATGTGGTGCGCCATGCGTTTCTGCACTTCCTGCTCGATCCGCTGCCGCTGCGCTATCCGCACGTAGTGGCCGTCAAGCGCCCGCTGCTGGATGTCGCGGCGCGGGCCCCGCGCCTGCCCGCGGAGTTGAAGGACGATTTCACCTCCTTCTTCGCCGAATGCATGGTGCGCGCGGTGGAATTGAAGCTGCGCAAGATGTCCCCCGGGGAACGCGACGCGGCCATGGACGTGAACGACGCCAACGGCTACATTCTGGTGCGCCCGCTCTTCCGCGCGCTGGGCAATTTTGAGAAGTCGGAGCCGTCCATGGACCGCTTCTTTCCCGAGATGGTGCGCGCGGTGGATACCGCGGCGGAAGCCAAGCGCCTGGAAAGCGTGAAATTCGCCGCGGCCGATGAAACCGCCGCACCCGTCGCGGTGGAGCAGCAGGAAGTGACGCGGCTTTCGCGGCGCCGCGCGGCCAAGATACCCAGCACGGTGCCCAACGATCCCGAGGCCATTGCCGCCCTGACCGAAGGCGAGCGCATGATCGCGGACAAGAATGCGCGAGGCGCCGAAGCCGCGTTCCAGAAGGTCCTGGCGAAATATCCGGAGCAGACGCGGGCGTGGTACGGGCTGGGGCTGGTGGCCATGCTGCAGCGGGATGCGGCGCGCGCCGAGGAGGTTTTCGGGCGGCTGGTGAGCGGCGAACACGCGGCGACGGAGGATCCCCTGGTGCTGGCCTGGTCCCACGTCTATCTCGGGCGCATTCAGGAGAACAACGGGCGGATGGATGCCGCCCGGCAGGAGTACCGGGCTGCGCTGGAGGTGCCGAATGGTCCGGAGGCGGCGCGGCACGCGGCGCAGAAGGGTTTGAGCGCGGCCGGCGAAGCGAAGGCCGGGGAACGGCCCTAGCCGGCGCGGAGCCCAACAATTTTATAAATCAAGTTGGAAGGACCGCCCGGCGAGGGTGGAAATTTCCAACCACTGCACGAGGAGAAGAAAAGCGATGAAAGCGAGATACATGGCATGGATCGGCGCGGGCGCACTGGTGCTCCTGCTGGGAGCGGCGGGCTTCTGCGCGCCGGCAGCCCAGGGACAGGACAAGCCCTCGCTGGAGAAAGACAAAGACGCGAAGAAAGAGGGTGGGGTACCGGCGCCGCTGAATGCGGAAGAGGAAGCGGCGTACAAGGCCTATGACGCGGCGGGGCCGGGGGATCTGGCGGCGAAGGCGAAGCTCGGCGAGGATTTTTTGCAAAAGTATCCGGAGAGCCGCTACCGCCCGCTGGTGTTCTCCACGCTGACCATGACCTATTACAACGCGGGGCAGATCCAGAAGATGGTGGAGACCGGCGCGAAAGATGTGGAGCTGACGCCCACGGACGTAAATATTCTGGCGTTGATGGGGCAGATCATGCCGCGGGTGCTGAGCAAGGATCCGGCGGAAGCCAGCAAGCAGCTCACGCTGGCGGAGGGATATGCCAAGCGAGCCATCGAGATCACGCCGACGATACCGAAGCCACCGGCACTCACGGACGAAGCATTTGCCGCGGCGAAGAACGTCGTGCTGGCCATGGCGCACAGCGGGCTGGGGCTGATCCACATTAAGCGGCAGAAATTCGGCGAGGCCATTTCGGAACTGGAGCTGGCGGTGAAGCTGGATACGCAGCCGGACCCCGTCAATTATTTCCTGCTGGGCCTGGCCAATGAGAACGCTTCGCATTTCGATGACGCCGCCGCGGCGTTCACCAAGTGCGCGGCCATTCCCGGACAGTTGCAGGCGACCTGCAAGGCCGGCATCGCGGAAGCCAAGAAGAAAGCCGAAACGGAGCTCAGCGCGCCGAAATAACGGCGCGCTTGGAACGGCCTATGGCGTCTCGGGCCCCAGAGAGCCTCGAAGAGCGGCTGGGCTACCGCTTCCGCAGTCCCGAACTGCTGACGCGAGCCTTGACCCACCGCTCGGCCGTGGCCGGAGCCCCGGAAGCCGCTGCCCTGGCGCACAACGAGCGGCTGGAGTTTCTCGGCGACGCGGTGCTGGAGCTGATCGCCAGCGAATCGCTGCTGGACTCTTTCCCGGACTGGAGCGAAGGCCCGCTTTCCCGGAGCCGCGCGCGCATCGTCAACGCCCACTCGCTGGAGGCCGCGGCGCGGCAACTGGGACTGGGCGGCGAGCTGCGCCTGGGCCGGGGCGAAGAGAAGACCGGCGGGCGCGAGAAACACGCCCTGCTGGCCGACGCCTTCGAAGCCGTGGTGGCGGCTATCTATCTGGACGGGGGTCTGGAGGCGGCGCGGGAGTTTTTGCAGCGCACGCTGTTCGGGAGCGCGCTGGCGGAAGACGGCGTGCGGCTTTCGGAATCCGACCGCAAATCCGCGCTGCAGGAATTTTTGCAGGCCCGGGGACGGCCTCCGGCGGAATACCGCATCGCCGGGGAAAGCGGGCCGGACCACCACAAACAGTTTGAAGTGGAAGTCTGGGTGGGCGGCGTGCGGCTGGCCTCCGGCAGCGGGAGCACCAAGAAGGAAGCGGAACAGTTGGCGGCGCGGCAGGCGCTGGAGCTTTTGGCGGCGTCGGAAACGAGTTGACCGCTTCGCGGTCGCGCATAGAGTTGACCGCTGTGTGGTTACGCATCTAAAGGATAGGAGCGCATGGCGGCCGAGGCCAACCCCGTACAACAGCAGGCAGCGGCGCAGCGCGTCCAGACCACCGTTTCCGAATACATGGAATCGCTGCTGGTGACCGTGCTGCTGGCGCTCTTCGGCACCAGCTTCGTGGTGCAGGCCTTCAAGATTCCCTCGCCTTCGATGGAGCGCACGCTGCTGGTCGGCGACCACCTGCTGGTGAACAAGTTCATCTTCGGCGGGCACGGGGCGTGGTATGAGAAATTTCTGCCGTACCGCGGGCTGCAGCGCGGCGACATCATCGTCTTCAAGTATCCCTACGCGGACCACCAGCATTTCGTGAAGCGGGTGATCGGCCTGCCGGGCGACCATTTGAAGGTCGTGGAGCAGCAGGTGTACATCAACGGCAAGCTGCTGAACGAGCCGTACGTGGTGCACGACCCGGCGGCGATGTACGACCCCTTCAATTACAGCTTTCCGCCGGCCGGCAACCAGCTGATCCCCGGGACGGTGATCCTGCAGTGGGCGCATGACCTGCGCAACTACACCGTGGGGGATGAGATCGTGGTGCCGCCGGGGAAATATTTTGCCATGGGCGACAACCGCGATCGCAGCCTAGACAGCCGGTACTGGGGATTCGTGGATCGCCAGGCGATCATGGGGCGGCCGTTTTTGATTTACTGGTCGGTGGAAGCGACCAGCGCGGACTACGGAGAAGCGAGCTTCTGGGGGCGGCTGCGGGGCGTCGTGGAGACGCTGACGCACCTGCCCGAGAGGACGCGCTGGAACCGCATGCTGCATACGGTGCACTAGAGAGCCACCCGATCACCCGAAATATCTTCCGCCCCATAACCATCCCTGCAGAACGAGCGAAGCAAACCCCGCATCATTTCCGCCGGCGAAAAAATACGCAACGCGATGGCGTCGCACAGGCTTCCGGCAGGTTGCCTGCTCCGGGTGAAGAGAACCGGCGGAAGCCTGTTCCACCGGCGGCCGAGGCGGAAGTCCGTACGAGCGGCGCCGCGCCACGAGGCGGGCTTTCCTTTTGGAGGGCACTTTGCGAAACTTTCAGGGCGGAAATTCCGGGCACAATTCATGATGCGAAAACGATGGCTGCGGCGGGCGGGGCTGGTAGTGCTGGCGCTGGTGGCCGGGCACTTTGCGTTTAACGCGGCGCTGCAGACGGGGCGGCTGAAGCGGGCGTTTACGGCCCGTTTTGCGACAGCGTTCGGAAGGCCGGTGGAAGTGCAGCGCTTCGAACTGAGCCTGCTGCCGAGCCCGCGGCTGGAGGCGCAGGGGGTGAGCGTCGGGGAAGATCCGGCTTTCGGGTATGAATATTTTCTGCGCGCGGAGCAGGTGACGGCGGGGCTGCGCTGGAGCGGGCTGCTGCGCGGGCGGCTGGAGTTCGGGACGTTTTCGTTTACGCGGCCGAGCCTGAATCTGGTACGCGACGCCGCGGGGCGGTGGAACCTGGAGCGCTGGCTGCCGCCGGCGCGGGTGGTGGGCGGGGCTGCGGGAGCGCCGCTGGCGAGTCCTGCGGCGCCGCCGGCGCCGCCGATTCGCCTGGACCTCGTGGAGTTCGACGAAGGGCGCATCAATTTCAAAAATGGAGAGGATAAGCTGCCGCTTGCGTTTACGGGTGTGACCGGGAGTGTCGAGCAGATTGCTCCGGGGCGCTGGACCCTGCGGCTGAAAGCGGAGCCGTGGCGCAGCGGCACGCTGCTGCAGGCCGCGGGGACGCTGCTGGTGCGCGGCGACTTGGCGGGGACCTCGGCGCGGCTGCAGCCCGCGGAGATCCGCGTGCACTGGGGCGAGGTGTCGCTGGCCGATCTGCTGCGGCTGGTGCGCGGGCAGGATTACGGGTTGCGCGGGGACGTGACGGTAGACGCGGTGGCGAGAAGCGGCGCGGCGAGCGGCGGCCCGGGCGGCGAGTGGAGTTTCCATATCGAGGCGCGCTCGCAGCGCATCCATCGCTGGGACCTGACGGAGCGGCGGGATAATCCGGCGGTGAATGTGCTGCTGGACGGGCGCTGGAACATCACGGGGAAGGAAGTGCGCGTGGCGCCGCTGGTGGTGGAAGGGCCGCATTCGAATGTGCGCGGCGAGGCGGTGGTTTCGCTGAGCGCGCGGCCGGCCATGCAACTGCGGCTGGATTCCGCGGGAATTCAGATGGCGGATGTGCTGGCGTGGGTGCGCGGATTTCATGAGAATGTGGCCGAGGAGACAGCGGCGGAAGGCTTTCTGACCGGGGCCGCAACGCTGAACGGCTGGCCGCTTACCCTGCAGAATGCGGCGTTTGCGATGAATGGGGCGACGCTGCGCGTGCCGGGGCTCAAGCAGGCGCTGCACGTCGGGCCGGTGCAGGGCGGGCGGGTGCGCGGCCGGGTGGAGCTGGAGCCGGTGTGGGTGGCGCTGGGCGCCGTGCCGGCGGCGCTGCCGGCGGCGGGCGCGAAAAAAGCTCCGGCAAAGCGCGGAGTACTAAGCCGGCATGTTGAGGTGCCGGCGAACGCGGTGGTGGCCGAAGCGGCGCACGATCTGGAGAGCGGTGCGGGCTGGTTCACGCTGGAGGGGCGCGTGGAGCGCGGGGAGGACGTGCTGGCGCTGGCGGCAGCCCTGGGGCGGCCGCTGGAGCGCGGGTGGAAGGGCAAGGGCAGCGCCGCGGGCGCGCTGCGCTGGGAGTGGCAGGGCAGTCCGCGGAGCGCGAAGCTGAGCGGGCACGTGGATGTGACCACAGGTGAACTGCAGGCGGCGGGGTTGAACCTGCCGCTGGTTCTGCACGAGGCACAGTTGTTGTGGCGCGAGGGGAAGCGCGGCGCGCGCCTGGGGTCGGTGGAAGGATTCGGCGCAGAGTGGTCCGGGGAGATCGAGGAAGACGGCGGACAAGTTTCTGAAGGGGCGCCAGGCTGGAAGTTTCAGTTGCACGCCGATCACCTGAACGCCGCGGAGCTGGACCGCTGGACGGGGCCGCGGGCGCGGCCGGGCTGGCTGGAGCGGCTGCTGCCGTCGCTGCTGGGAAACACGGCGCGGGGTGCAGGAGCGGGAGCCAGCGAGCTGATCCGGCGGATTCGCGCCGCGGGCGAGATCCGCGTGGACCAGCTCAGCATCGAACGGCTGAGACTGACGAATGTGAAAGCGGCGGCATCGCTGCGCGACTTCCGCCTGGTGGTGCGCGAAGCCACGGCCGAATATGCCGGAGGCATGGTGCGCGGGTCGCTGCAGGCGGACTTTGCGCCGCGGCCGCGCTATCTCCTGGAGGCGCAACTGGAGAAGGTCCGGCTGGGGGAGCTGCTGGCGCCGGGCAAGGGGCCGCGCGCGCCGGTGAACCGGCTGGAGGGCCTGGCCACGGGCGAACTGCGGCTGGCCACGGAAGGCGTGGGGCGGGAGGAATTGCTGCGCACGCTGGAAGGGCGCGGACGCGTGCAGTTGCGAAACGTGGCGCTGCGCGGGTGGGATGTTCCGGCGAGCCTGGCGGCGGGCGCGCCGCGGGCGGGGACTTCGCGGTGGACCGCGGGCACCGGGGATTTTGCGATCCGGCAGAGCTCGATCGTGTTCGATCCGTTGCGCCTGGGGAGCGGCGGGGAGCAGGTGCTGGTGAGCGGCAAGGTAAGCTTTGCGCGCCGCGCGGAACTCACGCTGCAGACGGCGGCCGGGAAGCGTGCGGCGGAAGGCGCGGGAACGATCCGGCTGCTGCGGCTCAGCGGCTCGCTGGATGAGCCGCAGGTTGCGGTGGAGACGCAAATTCGCTGAGGGTTGGTCATTGTAGTATGGGCGCCGGAGCGGACCAGAGATGAGCCGGAAAGGCGCCGGGAACCAGGGAGAGAAGCCCGACAACGGAGGCTGGCGATGAAGAGCCGTGTGCTGCTGATTTTCTCGGTGGTTGTGCTGGTGATGGGGGGAGCGCCGCGGGCGGGGGCGCAGAAGGGGTTCACGCTGGAGCAGGTGCTGCGCGCGCCGTTTCCGGAAAATCTGACGGCGGCGCGGGCGGGCAGCCGCGTGGCGTGGACGTTCGCGCAGGAAGGACGGCGGAACATCTGGGTGGCGGAAGGGCCGGAGTTTGCGGCGCGGCAGTTGACGAAATACGGCGAGGATGACGGGCAGGAAATCGCGGAGCTGGAGTTCTCGGCGGACGGCGGCACGATCGTGTACGTGCGTGGCGGGGAGAAGAATGCGGCGGGGCAGGCGCCGAATCCCACGAGCAATCCCGCGGGGGCGGAGCAGGCGGTGTGGGCGGTGCGCTGGAGCGGAGGCGAGGCCAGGCGGATCGATGCGGGGAATTCGCCGAGGATTTCCGCGCGGGGCGTCGTGGCGTACGGGAAGGACGGGCAGATCTGGCTGGCGGCGCTGGCGGGAGAAGAAAAGCCGCAGCAGGTGGTGGCGCGGGGGCGCAACACGGAGCCGCGGTGGTCGCCGGATGGGAGCCAGCTGGCGTTCGCGTCGTTGCGCGGGGATCACAGTTTTATCGCGGTGTATGACGCGGCGGCCAAGACGGTGCGGTATCTCGCGCCGTCGGTGGACAGCGACGGCGATCCGCAGTGGTCGGGCGACGGCAAGCGCATCGCGTTCGTGCGGCGGCCGGCGGTTCCGCGGGACACGCCGGAAGGCTATTTCATCGCGCCAGACGCGGCGCATCCGTGGGCCATCTGGGTGGGGGAGGTGGCCAGCGGCGGCGCGCAAGAAGTGTGGAAGAGCACGGCGACAGCCGAAGGTTCGTTTCCGTACATGGCGGGGGATACGGGCGGGGGCGTGCTGCACTGGGGAGCGGGGAACCGGCTGGTATTCGCCTCGGAGCAGGACGGGTGGCAGCATCTCTATGCGATTTCCGCGGAGGGCGGCGCGGCGCAACTGCTGACGCCGGGGAACTGCGAAGTGGAGCAGTGGGCGTTTTCACCGGACCGTGCCGTCATCGTGTTCAGCTCCAACTGCGAGGATGTGGACCGGCGGCACCTGTGGCGCGCCGGCGTGGCCGGAGGCAAACCGCAGCGGGTGACCGTCGGCGAGGGGATCGAGTGGAGCCCGGCGATCTTGGGCGACGGGAAGACGCTGGCGTATCTGGCGTCCGATGCGCGGTGGCCGGGACGGCCGTTTGTGGCGAGCCTGGAGGTGCCGGGGAAGGCGAAGCAGCTTGCGGCAGAGACGCTGCCGGCGGATTTTCCGGCGGCGAGTCTGGTGGTGCCGCAGCAAGAGGTGATCACTTCGACGGACGGGCTGGCGATCCACGTGCAGCTTTTTCTGCCGCCGGGAGCGAAGGCGGGGGAGAAGCGGCCGGCCGTGGTGTTCATGCACGGCGGCTCGATGCGGCAGATGCTGCTGGGCTGGCACTACATGTACTACTACTCGAACGCCTATGCGATGAACCAGTACCTGGCCAGCCGCGGCTACGTGGTGCTGTCGCTGAACTACCGCAGCGGGGTCGGCTACGGGCGGGCGTTCCGGGAAGCCCCGGGGCGCGCGGGGCGCGGGGCCAGCGAATACCAGGACGTGGTCGCGGCGGGGCTGTACCTGCGCGGGCGCGAGGACGTGGATTCGCGGCGGATCGGGCTGTGGGGCGGGAGCTACGGCGGGTACCTGACGGCGCTGGGACTGGCGCGCAATTCCGATCTCTTCGCCGCGGGGGTAGACCTGCACGGCGTGCACGACTGGCCGACCGACAACTGGGACGGGAAAAACATTCCGCCGGAGCTGACGCGGCTGGCGCACGAATCCTCTCCGGTGACGGCGGTGAACACGTGGCGCTCGCCGGTGCTGTTCGTGCACGGGGATGACGACCGCAACGTGATGTTCACGCAGACGGTGGACCTGGTGGCGCGGCTGCGGCCGCGCGGGGTGCACGTCGAGCAGCTGATTTTCCCGGACGAGGTGCATGATTTCCTGTTGTACCGGCACTGGGTGGAGGCGTATCGCGCGGGAGCGGATTTCTTCGAACGGGAGATGCGCGGCGCGGCGGCGGGTGCGGCGAAAGCGGCGCGGTGAGTAGCGGGGCGGCCGGGTGCGGATGAGGCGCAGACAGGCGGGAGTGTGGTGCGGCGTGGCGTGTCTGTGCGCCGTGGCGGCGGCGCTGCCGGCGCAGGAAAAGCCGCTGCTGCGCACGTTTGCGCAGGGCGCGGCGGAAAGCTATCGCGTGGAAGTTACCGTGCGGAGCGAGTTGCGCGGGGTGCGGCCGGAAACGATCGGGGCGAAGACCTACGTGCGGCCGTTCACGCAGGCAGCGGAGGGCACCCTGACGTGGAACGCCGCGCGGCGCATCGTGGCGGTGCTGGGCGACGGGTCGGCGGAAATCGAAGAGATGCGGGAGCCTGTGGCGGCCGCATACCGCTGCGAGCCCGAAGAGGACGCGGCAGCGCGCAAGCTGCAGGAGGCGCTGCGGGGCGCGGCCGCGAAGTGGGAGCAGCCGTTTGTGCTGCGCTACCGCGAGGCGCGCGACGGGCACATGCAGGGCTTGCAGGCGGAAGAGGCCGCGGGATTTGGCGAGGAGGAGCCGCGGCTGCTGGCGCCGTGGCTGCTGCACGCGCTGCGGCCCAGCGTGATCCTGCCGGCGGCCCCGCTGCGCTTTGGCGAGCGCTGGCAGCACCGGCCGCAAGGGCGCGTGCCGCCGTGGAACGCGGTGCAGGGCGCGGAGACGGGAGAATGGGCCGCAGCGGCGGGGGATGCGCCGGCGGCGACGCTGCACGTGACGCAGGAACTGACCGGGGAGATTCCGGCGGCGGGGAAGCCGGGAGAGGCGGCAGCGCGGCGGGGGAGTTTTTTCGCGGATGCGCTTTCCACGGTGAGTTTGCTGGACGGGAGTTTACTGAGCGCGGTGCGCTCGGCGGCGCGCGAAACATCATGGACGCTGGCGCCCGTGGAAGGTTTGCCGGAGGCGCCGCGGTTCGCGGCGAAACTCTCCGTCAGCGTGACGATCCGGCGGTTGCCATGAAGCGCGTGTGCCAGCTGGCGTTGCTGGGGATGCTGCTCGCGGGGAGCGCCGCGGCGGCGGAAAAAAAACAGGGCAGGGTGGTGCTGGCGCCGCGGCTGGCGAAGGGGCAGATGCTGCGGTATCAACTGGCGTTTCACAGCACGTCGAAGAGCCGCACGGAGAGCGTGATCGTGGATCCGGAGCCTGCGGCGGATGCGGAACTGGCGCTGGGCATCGGGTTGCGGGTGGACGTGCTGGACGTGCAGCCCGCCGCGGGGGGGAGCAATGCGCGGCCCGTGGTGCGGCTGCGCGTGACCTACGAGCGGGTGGCGGTGACTCGGGGCACGGAGAATGCGGCGGGTTCCCCGCGCAGCGCGAAAAATGGCGCGCGGGGCGCGGCTGCGCTGGAGGGCAAGGCGTTCGAATGCGTGCTGGACGGCAGCGGCGCGGCCGACTGCTCCGGGCACGAGCAGGCGGCGCCGGGTGCGGCGGAGGAATTGCATGGGTGGGTCGCGCAGGTCTTCGGCGGGCGGGGCATCCCGCAAAAGGGAATTGCGCCGGGCGAGCGCTGGGGCGATGAGCAGGAAGTGGGCGGGGCGATTCCGCTCGCGGGGCTGCGCTGGGTGCGGCAGTTCACTTATGTGGGGAACGAGCCGTGCCTGTTGGCGGCGGGCGCGGCGGGAAAAGGGAGCGCGGCGGCGGAAACCTGCGCGGTGATCCGCGCGCGGAGCCTGCTGATCCGCAAGGGCGGGGGCAAGGATGCCACGCCCGAAGCGTTCCGCGAGAAGGGGTTGCGCACCGCGGGGACAGCGCGCGGAGCCAACGAATCGCTGACGCGCATCTCGCTGGCGAGCGGGCTGGTGGAGAGCGCGAGCGAATCCGGCTGGCAGAGCAGCGACGTCACCGTGTCCACCGCGGACGGCGGCCGAAAAATCCACACCACCACCGAACTGAAGACTGATTCCGGGCTCACGCTTGTCCGTGACGCCCCCTGAGTTGTGGCCAGCCGGCGACATCCCTCGAGGGCGCTCCCGACCGGGACAGGCCGGGACAAATTTCGCCGCCTCTCAAGGAGCGAGTAGCGTAGCCGCGCAAGAGGCTGAGTTTGCCCGGCGGGGTATAATGAAAGTTTGTGCAAGGGGCGCGAGACGCGCCTGAGGGGCAGCGCGATGGATTTCAAGCTACACAGCAGCTATCAGCCACGCGGGGACCAGCCGGCGGCGATCGAGCAGCTTTCGCGGGGCATCGAGGACGGCGAAAAGCACCAGGTATTGCTGGGGGTGACGGGGTCGGGCAAGACGTTCACCATGGCCAAGCTGATGGAGCGCGCCAACCGCCCGGCGCTGGTGCTGGCGCACAACAAGACGCTGGCGGCGCAGCTGTACCACGAGTTCAAGGGCTTTTTTCCGGAGAACGCGGTCGAATACTTCGTCAGCTACTACGACTACTACCAGCCGGAAGCGTACGTGCCCGCGGCGGACCTGTACATCGAGAAGGAAGCGACGATCAACGACGAGCTGGACAAGCTGCGCATGAGCGCGACGCGCTCGCTCTTCGAGCGCCGGGACGTGGTGATCGTGGCCAGCGTGTCGTGCATCTACGGCATCGGCTCGCCGGAAGCCTATTTCGCGATGCTGGTGATGCTGGAGAAGGGACAGCAGACGTCGCGGGAGGCGCTGCTGCGGCGGCTGGTGGACATCCAGTACGAACGCAGCGAGGAGCTGCGGCGCGGGGCGTTCCGTGCGCGCGGCGACGTGATCGAGATTTACCCGCCCTACGACGACATGGCCTACCGCATCGAGATGTGGGGCGAGCAGGTGGAGGCGATCCGGCAGATCGATCCGCTGACCGGCGAAGTGCGCGCGGGACGCGAGGACCTGGCGAAGCTGCCCATCTATCCGAAGACGCACTACGTGGTGCGCGCGGAACAGAAGGAGCGGGCCATCACCGGGATCTACGAAGAGCTGGAGTGGTGGAAGCGCGAACTGGAGAAGCAGGGGAAGTTCGTGGAGGCGCAGCGGGTGACGCAGCGCACGATGTTCGACATCGAGATGATCCGCACGATCGGCTACTGCCACGGCATCGAGAACTATTCGCGGCATCTTTCGGGGCGCCTGCCGGGGGAGGCGCCGCCGACGCTGTTCGACTACGTGCCCGAGGATTTCCTGCTGTTCCTCGATGAGTCGCACCAGACGGTGCCGCAGGTGCGCGGGATGTTCAACGGGGACCGCGCCCGCAAGCAGACGCTGGTGGACTACGGCTTCCGCATGCCCTCGGCGCTGGACAACCGGCCCCTGACCTTCGAGGAGTTCGAGCACCGGGTGAACCAGGCGGTGTACGTGTCGGCGACGCCGGGGCCGTACGAACTGGGAAAGACCGGCGGGGCGTTCGTGGAGCAGGTGATCCGGCCGACGGGGCTGGTGGACCCGCTGGTGGAGGTGCGTCCCGTGAAGGGGCAGGTGGACGACCTGCTGGAAGAGATCCGGGTGCGCGCGGAGCGCAAGGAGCGCGTGCTGGTGACCACGCTGACGAAGCGCATGTCCGAGGACCTGGCGGAGTATTTCGCGGAGGTGGGCGTGCGCTGCCGCTACATGCACTCGGAGATCGAGACGCTGGAGCGGGTGAAGATCCTGCGCGATCTGCGGCGCGGGGAGTTCGACGTGCTGATCGGGATCAACCTGCTGCGCGAGGGGCTGGACCTGCCGGAAGTTTCGCTGGTGGCGGTTCTGGACGCGGACAAAGAAGGGTATCTGCGGAGTACGACGGCGCTGATCCAGACCATGGGGCGGTGCGCGCGGCACATCTCCGGCAGGGCGATCCTCTACGCCGACCGCTACACGCGGTCGATCAACGAGGCGATCGCGGAGACCAACCGGCGGCGGGAGAAGCAGCTGGAGTACAACGCGGAGCACAACATCACGCCGCTCTCCATCGTGAAATCGGTGGACATGGAGCTGGCCAAGATCGTGGCGGCGGACTACGTGACGCTGGCCGCGGACGAGGGCGAGCTGGATGCGCTCACGGCGAACGTCAAGAACGAGGCGCAGTTGGCGGAGGTGCTGCAGCAACTCGAAGGACAGATGCGCGACGCGGCGAAGAAGTTCGAGTTCGAGCGGGCGGCGCAGCTCCGCGACCGCATCCGCGCGCTGAAGGAGAAGGATCTGGCGGGGTTGTTCGCGGCGGAGACGAACCCCGCCGCGCCGGAACAAGGATAAAGAGATGTGGCCCTCGTCTGCGTACCCTCCGCGCCCTCTGCGTCTCTGCGTTATCTTTCTCTTCCCCCGCCCGCTGCAACACGAGCACGCTTGCATGTTCCGGCGCTCCCGGCGCAACGTCGGTTTACAACCCACCTGAAAAAAACCGCACTTCAGGATTCGGAAAAGAGCGGGGTCAGAGAGGATTGCGGGAGGCGCGTTTGAGTTGGCAGAGGGGATAAAACGTGCCGCGCCAGGTGACGCCGCCGCGCCAGAGGGTAACGGCAACGGAGCGCGCGAGCATGTAGTCGAAGATGGCCGCGGCGGCGGGGTGGAAAAGGGCGTAGGCCGGAGCGACCTGCGCGGTGATCGCGCCGGCGAGAAATGCCTGCACCACGATGCCGCCGAGAGTGGCGGTGGCGGCGAAGAGCCTGGTCCAGCCGGTGGCGGCGAAGAGGGCGATCACCGGCGCGATACTGACGGAGATGTTCACGGCGACGGCGAGGAACGCCAGCGCGAGGCGGTATTCGAGACCCGCGAAAAAATTCTTTTCCACGCCGCGTACGAGATTAGCAAGACCGGCGTGCCAGCGGATGCGCACCCAGGCATCGGAGAAGGCCACCTGAGAGCGGAAGCCCCTCTGCTTGAGCAGGCGGCCGAGTTTCATGTCGTCGATGACTTCGAGAGCCAGGCGGGTATGGCCGCCGCAGGATTCGTAGGCGGCGCGGCGCACGAGCTGAAACGCGCCCACGCCCATGTAGCGGCGGGAGCGCGGATCGGAGACGCGCCAGAGCTCGCTGCCGAAGACGAAGCCCAGACCGAAATAGGGGATGACCACTTTTTCCCAGAAGCCGTGGACGATGATCTGCGCGAGAAGCGTGAAATGATCGGCGGAGCCGCGCAAGGCCAGGGTCATGGCGCGGCGCAGGGCATCCGGAGCGAAAAGGACGTCGGCGTCGGTGAAGAGGATCCAGTCGGTGCGCGCCTGCTGCGCGCCGCAGTGCAGGGCGTGGGTCTTCCCGAGCCAGCCGGGAGGCAGCTCGCGGAGGTGCACGACGCGGAGGCGCGGGTCGCGCGCGGCGGCGGCGTCGAGGATGGCGCCGGTGGAGTCGGCGGAGCGGTCGTTGACGGCGACGAAGTGCAGGGCGGGATAGTCGAGGGCGAGCATGGTGGCGAGGGCCGCGGGGAGTTTTTCTGCTTCGTCGCGTGCGGCGAAGACCAGGGTGACGGAAGGGCAGTCTGCCGGAGGGAGCGGAGAAGCGTCGCGGAGGTGGGGCAGACGGCGCAGTCCGCGAATGGAGCGCAGGCCCTGGAGAAACCACGCCAGGGTGACGCCGGCAAAGCAGATGGCCCAAAGGTTATGCAAGACGGAGTTTTCTGGCAGCGGATTCGCTGACAGGCTATTCTAGCATCCGCGATGAATCGGAGCATGGCCATCCTGGGCGGAGGACGCGTCGGGCGGGCGCTGGGCAAGCGCCTGTGCGGGCTGGGCTGGAGGATTGGCGCCGTGGTGACCCGCAGCGCTGGCAGCGCGCGGCGCGCGGTGCGCTTTATCGGGGCGGGGCAGGCGTACGGCAGGCTGACGCGGCAGTTGCTGGGCGCGCAATTGATCCTGATCGCGGTTCCGGACCGCGCGCTGGCGGATGTTGCGGGGGAGCTGGCACGGATCGGCGGCGAGGAATTGCGCGGCAAGGTGGTGCTGCACACGAGCGGCGCGCTGGATGCGCGCGTGCTGGGAGCGGTACGCGCCTGCGGCGCCGCAGTGGGCTCCATGCACCCGCTGCAGACGTTCAGCGGAGTGGGTGTGCCGCCGCTGGAAGGGAAAGTGTTTGCGATCGAAGGAGACGCGGCGGCGCTGCGCGTGGCGCGGCAGATCATCCGCGCGCTCAAAGGCGTGCCGGTGCGTATCCCGGGGGAGAAGAAGCCGCTGTACCACGCGGCGTGCGCGCTGGCCGCGGGGCATGTGCTGGCGGTGATGGAGGCGGCCACGCAGATGCTGCTGGCCACGGGGATGAAGCGGCGCGAGGCGCTGCGCGCGCTGCTGCCGCTGACGCGGCAGATGCTGGAGAATTTCGAGCGCCTGGGGCCGGCGACAGCGTGGACCGGGCCGCTCTCGCGCGGCGATTATGGAGTCGTTGCGGCGCATGCCGCGGCCTTGCGGGAGTTTCCGCCGGCGTACGGCGCGGCGCACGAAGCGCTGGCCCGGCTGGGTGCGGCGGTGCTGGCGCGGAGGCCGGAGGAAGCGCGCGCGGCGCTGGATCGGATTTTTGAGGAAGCCAAGCTGCAGAAAAAAGCCAGCGGGGGAAAAGGGTGAACACGTTGCAGATTCGAGTGGAAAGCAAGACGCTCGCGAACGGCCTGCGGGTGGTGATCGCGCCGGACGCGGCGGCGCCGATCGTGACCGTGGGGGTGTACTACAAGATCGGGTTCCGGCTGGAGCCGCGCGGGCGCAGCGGGTTCGCGCACCTGTTCGAGCACATGATGTTCCAGGGCTCGGCGAACGCGCCGAAGATGGCGCACATCAAGCTGATCAACTCCTCGGGCGGGACGCTGAACGGCTCGACGCACTACGACGTGACCAACTATTTCGAGGCCGTGCCGTCGAACGCCCTGGAGCGCATCCTGTGGCTGGAGGCCGACCGCATGCGCGCGCTGCAGGTGGACGACGAAAACCTGCGCAACCAGCGCGACGTGGTGAAGGAAGAGGTGCGGGTGAACGTGCTGAACCAGCCCTACGGGGGCTTTCCGTGGCTGGACCTGCCGCCGGTGGCCTTTCGCAACTGGGCCAACGCGCACAATTTTTACGGGGATTTCGCCGACCTGGATGCGGCGACGCTGGCGGACGTGCAGGCGTTCTTCAAGACCTACTATGCGCCGAATAACGCGGTGCTGCTGATGCTCGGCGACGTGCAGCCGGAAGAAGGCCTGGCGCTGGCGCAGAAGCATTTCGGCGGTATTGCGGCGGGCGCCGCGCCGCCCTTCGCCGATCCCAGCGAGCCGGAGCAGACGGAAGAGCGCCGCGGCAGCGTGGAGGAGAAGTTCGGGACCCTGCCGGCCATGGCCATCGGCTACCGGGCTCCGGAGCGGCGCACCAAGGACTGGTGCGCGATGGCGCTGCTGGACCAGGCGCTGCACGGGGGGCGCGCCGGACGCATCTACCGGCGGCTGGTGCTGGAAAAGCAGATCGCCGTGGACACCGCGGGCGGGATTCACTATCCGATGGGCGACGTCTTCGACTACAACGGGCCGATGCAGATGGTGACGCGAATCCTGCACAAGCCGGAGATCAGCGCGGAGGCGACGCTGGCGGAATTCGACGCCGTCATCCGGGAGATGCAGGAGCAGGGCCTTGCCGCGGACGAACTGGAGCCGATCAAGGTGAAATTCCGCTCGGACTACTATTCGACGCTGGAAGGCGGGAGCATGCCGCGCTACGGGCTGATGCATCTGCTGGCGTGCTTCACGCTGTTCGACGGCGAGCCGCAACTGGTGAACACGATCCTGGACGGCTTCCTGGCGGTGACGCCCGCGGAGGTGCAGGCGGCGGCGCGGAAATATCTGCGCCCAGAAAAGCGGGCGATCGTCTTGCGCCAGCCGGTGGCGGGGAAGAAGGAGGCGGCGTAATGGCTACCAGTCCTGCTCCCGAAACACGCATCGCGGCGCCAGCGCTCTCGGCGGAGCGCCCGGTGCGCTGGCCGAAACGCACGCGCGCGCGGCTGGCGAACGGCCTGGAAATTGTACTGGCGGAATCGCACAGCGTTCCGAAGTTTACCGGGCAGCTCTTTTTCCGCTCGGGGAACGCGGCGGCTGCCGAGCGCGCGCCGGGCCTGGCGGAGATGACCGCGACGGTGGTGCGCACGGGAACGGCGCGCCGCAGCAGCCGGCAGATCGAAGAGGACCTGCGGCGCATCGGCGCCGATCTTTCGACCGGCGCGGGAGCGGATACCACGGCGATCTCCTTCGACGGGCTCTCGGAATTGTCCGAGCCGCTGCTGGCGCTGGTAAGCGAGCTGGCGCGGGAGGCGTCGTTTCCGGAGGGCGAATTCGAGCGCGAGCGCCGGCAGAAGCTGGAGGAGGTGCGCATCGAGCGGACCACGCCGGGGTTTTTGGCGGGGGAGCGGCTGCGCAAGGTGCTCTTCGGGGCCCATCCCTACGCGCAGGTCTCGCCGAGCGAGGCGCAGGTGGCGGCGTACCGGCTGGAGGAGCTGGTCACGGTGTACAAGGAGTTCTACGCGCCTGCGAATGCGCTGCTGCTGATGGTCGGAGATTTTCAGCCGGAAGCGATGTTGCGGCAGATCGAGAAAATCTTCGGCGGGTGGACGGGGCCGAAGCCGGCCGCGCGCACTCCGGCGCTGCCGCCGCGGCTGCGCGGGCGGCGGGTGCATTTCGTGCACCTGCCGGGCGCGGTGCAGGCGCAGATCGTGACGGGCTGCCCGGCGATCACGCGCAAGCATCCGGACTGGCTGCGGCTGAGCCTGGCGAACAGCATCTACGGTGGGGCGTTCAATTCGCGGTTGGTGATGAACATCCGCGAGGCCAAGGGCTACACGTACAGTCCGCGCAGCGGAGTGAACGCGCTGCGCGAGCACGGCTACTTTTCCGTTTCCGCGGCGGTGCGCAGCGACGTGGTGGCCGCATCGCTCAGCGAAATCTTCTACGAGCTGGACCGCATGCGGGCGCTGCCAGTGCCGGAAGACGAACTGGCCGACGCGCGCAACTATCTGAGCGGGGTCTTCTCGCTCGGGCTGGGCACGCAGAGCGGCTTTCTCGGGCAGCTGGCTACGGTGGCGCTGAATGAGCTGCCGGACGACTACCTGGAAACCTATCGCGACGGCATCCGCGCGCTGACAGCGGCGGATGTGCTGGCGGCGGCGCGCCGGCACTTCGATGCGGCGAACATGCAGATCGTGGTGGTGGGCGATCGCGCGCAGATCGAGGCCCAGGCCGCTCTGTACGGGGAGGTGGACGTGTACGACGCGCAGGGCCAGCACATGGAGTAAGGGCGCAAGGATCGGCGTCCGAAGGCGGCGGCCTCGTCCGATTGTTGATTTATATACGTGGTGCAGGCATCATAATCCCGCCATGGCGTGGCGGTCACCAGTTCCGCGGCTGTCCCTGTTCGTTGTTCTGCTATTTTTCCTCTCCCCGGTAATTCTCCAGGCATCCACGAAAAAGCCACCGGTGCGGCCGGTGAACATCAATACGGCGACGGCGGCGGAACTGCAGCAGGTGCCGGGAATCGGTCCGGCGACGGCGAAGAACATCGTGGAGATGCGCAAGTCGTACGGGACGTTCCGGAGCGTGGACGATTTGCTGGCGATCCGGGGAATCGGGCGCAAGCGCCTGGAGAAGATGCGGAAATACTTGACGATGGGGAAGACGCCTGCGCCGGGGAACAAGGCCCCGCCAGCGGTGCAGCAGAAGCTCCGAGTGCCAAGCGCAAAGACGAAAGAGTGAAACCGCAGGAGAGTGAAGAGAAGCGAGCGCGGTGTCCGTCTCTGGCATTAGAGTTTTTGATGCGTCGGCCGGGGTGTGTCGATGCGCAGGGGCACCTGATCGGCGATGCGGATGCCGTAACCTTCGAGGGCGACGACCTTTTTGGGGTGGTTGGTGAGGACGCGGATATCCTTGAGGCCGAGGTCGATGAGGATCTGCGCGCCGATGCCGCTTTCGTGCTGCACCATGCGCTGGTAGGCGAGCTCGCGGTCGATCTGGCCGCGTTCGTGGAAGTGGATCTTGGGGAGCGCGCCGGGCTCGGCGTCGCCGGTCTCGATGCCGAAGCCGCGTCCGGTGTGGTGCAGGTAAAGAAAGACGCCGCGGCCGGCTTGGGCGATGGCTTCCAGGGAGCGGGCGATGATGTCGTGGCAATCGCAGGAGGTGGAGCCGAAGACGTCGCCGGAGAGGCAATGGCTGTGCACGCGGACGAGGGGCGGGGTGGGGCCCTCGAGATCGCCGCGGATGAGGGCGATGTGCTGGTCGCGGTCGACGTCGCTGGCATAGGCGATCATGCGGAAGTCGCCGTTGCGCGTGGGCAGAACGGTTTCCGCGACGCGGCGCACGTAGCGCTCGTGCTGCATGCGGTAGCGGATGAGGTCGGCGACGGTGAGCATCTTGAGGTTGTGCAGGCGGCAGAAGTCGAGGAGCTGCGGGACGCGGCTCATGGTGCCGTCTTCGTTCATGATTTCGCAGATGACCCCGGCGGAATTGAGGCCGGCGATGCGCGCGAGGTCCACGGAGGCTTCGGTCTGGCCGGCGCGCACGAGGACGCCGCCATTGCGCGCGCGGAGCGGGAAGACGTGGCCGGGACGGGCGAGGTCCTGCGGTTTGGTCTTGGGGTCTGTGGCGGCGAGGATGGTGGTGGCGCGGTCGGAGGCGCTGATGCCGGTGGTGGTGCCCAGGCGGGCGTCAATGGCTTCGCAGAAGGCGGTGCCGTGCGCCGAGGTGTTGATGGAGGACATCAGCGGCAGGTGCAGCTCGTCGCAGCGCTCCTCGGTGAGGGTGAGGCAGACCAGGCCGCGGCCGTACTTGGCCATGAAGTTGATGGCTTCCGGGGTGACCTTTTCCGCGGCCATGGCCAGGTCGCCTTCGTTTTCGCGGTCCTCGTCGTCCACCAGGACGATCATGCGCCCCAGGCGGATCTCTTCGATGGCTTCCTCGACGGTGGCGAAATTGGCGCGGGTATCAGTCATGTCGTTGAAAATATAGCAGAAGTGAGGGGTAATGACGCAAGGAGGTAAGGAAGCAAGAGAATAGCCCGCGCGAGGCGTGCACGGGGAAATGTAAAGTGACGGTTGAAGGTGATGGCTCTTTCATACCCCCCACCCCCCGTAGCGATGGAAAGAGTGCGGAATCGATTGAAAAGAAAAGGGTTGCATGAACGCCGTTGCGGAAAAGAGTGTGTAAGAGTTTGAAAGCAAAGGGGTTGAATAAAGGGGACGGAAAAGAGGACGAGACGAGAGAGCGTCACTTGGGGATCGGGCCGGGGCTGGAGCTTGGCAAACACGGGGAAGGATAGCATGGGGGTATCAACTGGTTAAATGTTATGCAGGGAACGGGGAGAATTGAGGAGTGGACGGCAATGGGGCGGGATTAACGGTGCGGGCGGCAGCAAGACGAACAAGAAAAAAGCAAAGTCAAAAGCCCCAGGTGCGAAACTAGCACCCAAGGCACCCGGCGGCAAACTGCGCGTGCAGTGCGGACGAAGGTAAGAAATATGAGTAAATGCATCTTGTGCGGTTCGGCGGAGAACCTAACGGAGGAACACATCTTTCCTGACGCGCTAGGTGGGTGTGTGGTGCTCGCAAATGGGACGTGCGCCACTTGCAATAGCACTGCTTCGACGCAATTCGAAGCGGAGTTCATCAATGGATTCGCAATTGTTCGGCAACTGTTGGGGATTGAGAACAGAGAGGGCAAGGTGCCTAGCCTGAAGGCAACAGTGGAAATCGAAGGTCAAGCACATGTGGCCACAATCAAACCAGAGGGCAAAATCGAAATACCTCCAATGAAGATTGAGCGGCAAGACGAAGCGGGCAGAAAAGAAATCATCTACAGGACCTTCAAGAAAGGGGACGCTGAGAAAATCATCGAGAAGGCGAAGAGCAAAGGAATTGAACTTGAGAACGCCCCCATCGCGGACCTAGCACGTGAAGTCGATGCTGTAGTCCATGTTTCATTGGACTTCATTGGAAGACAAAGCGGACTGCGAACTGCTGCGAAGGCTGCCTATGCGGCTCTCGCCCTGAAGACCGGCGTAGGGTATGCGCTTTCTGGAACGTTCGATACGGTAAGAAACTATTGCCGCAATGGAGGTACTCCGACGCCCGCTCGCCTGTTTCTAAACGACAATTTTCAGGCCAGCTTTCACATTGGCCCCCACCAACACGCAATCGTCTGCGCTGGTGATGCAAAAACTAAGCGGACACATGCTCTCGTTATCTATTTCGGAAACCTATTCTATTATGTGCGAGTGAGTGACACATACGAGGGAGCCGATTTTAACTGGACGATGGCTTGCGATGCCCAAAGAGACGAAGAGGTGAAGTTTATTGTCGGTGAGTATGACAACGAGTTCCTGATGTTGGAGGACATCGCATCTGGAAACACTCATTGGGACGATATAAAAGCGTCCGGGGACTATCTGATGCGGAATTTCTCGAAGGCACTAGGTCTGAAATTCGAGTAACTAGAAGTTACAAGGAGGCGTCTCACACAGGAGACGGGTCGTGAGCGGGAGCCATACCGTAGCTTAGCTCATTCGAGCACTTGGTCGAGAAACTACAAACGGTTTCAGGTCGGAATAAAAACGAAGGTTTCTTATATGGCAATAGGGATAGGCTACGCAAACGCGCGTTGTTGAAGCGGAATCAAGGGCAGGAGAGCAAAAGTCAGTAGCCATCATTCTCTTGCAGGGGTCGCATTTGATTTCGAGGTATCGAGGCATAAAGGGCGGGCGGGTGGCGTATTCTTCGGATCGCATTTCGCTCCGCGCAGCCCACGGCGAGGATACCACTTCTGTAAATTAGCTTGGATTAGTGTGATGGGGAGCACCCCGAATCTGCTTATTCATTAAGTCTAAACCACCCGCTTGGTCGCGGAACGGTGGAATCTCAAATGGCTCCGACAGTGCGACGGCGGCGTGTGCCTCTCGCCAGCTCTGAGAGAAGAACTTCTTCAGGTAGGCTCGTGCCTTCTCTTCAGTTTCGAAATAATTGATTCGAAATCGGAATTTGCCTTCGAGCCGAATGTTCTGTTCCTTACAGACCCCAAACAGGGGAACCTTAAGGACGAAGTCCAAAGTTGTGGCCCCGCTTGGGTTCAGCTTGACCACGTCCGGGGGTGGCGTGTCCACACAAGGGATCACGATTTTCCAGCCTTCCTTCGTTCGCCACTGTTCAAGAAACACGGGATAGAGGCGTGGCCCTGATTCGTAATTGATCCCAGTCAGGAAAGCCGGTCTGCCTGACATATTGGCCACCTTCAGCGAGAAGTGAACCTCGTCGCGACTCACCCTCTCGACTCGTTCAAGGACAACCTTAATACCTGCGGGTTCATCCGACGTCTGAAGCGGTGAAAATCCGACACACAAAATGGTGAGCAAGCTCCACGCTAAGAAGCCATTTAGAGTGTTTGTGCACACTGTTTGTATTACTCCTTCACGGGAAGATGGCGGGTGGCCCAGAGGCCACCGATGATTGTCTTTTTTGTCTCGCTAAGGAATACACGACGGGAGAATATCATTGTTGCATCTCACTGGAGCGTTAAAATGCGGGCGTGCGGGTGCCCCACGTGCCGGTTTTGCACGTGGGGTCTTTCCGATGCCGATAAAGCTCAAACGCTACTACGGACGCGGGGATTTGCATTTTCTTACCTTCAGTTGTTACCGGCGGCTGCCGCTGCTGAGGACGATTCGTGCGCGAAACGTGTTCGTGCACGCACTGGGAAAGATACGCGAGCGGCATAAATTTCTGCTGGTGGGATACGTGGTGATGCCAGACCACGTGCATCTTTTGATCAGCGAGCCGCCGAAGGTTACGCCCTCGGTAGTGCTGAAAGCGCTGAAGCAGCGCGTCTCACGGGATTTGCGGAGAAACAAACGCCGCATTTCGACGGCGCAGTTGCGGCTGCCATTCATGAGCGCTGGCGGCGGGCTGCCGCGATTTTGGCAGCCTAGATTTTACGACTTCAATGTCTACAGCGCGAAGAAGAAGAGGGAGAAGCTGGAATACATGCATGCCAATCCCGTGAAACGGGGACTGGTGAAAAATCCGGGCGCTTGGATGTGGAGCAGTGCTCTCTTTTACGAGAAAGGGGAGACCGGATTGGTGCCGATCGATCCGGTGGATTAGAGAGCCCGTAAACGAGCAACCGCGCAAAGCGAAGACCCACGTGTAACACCGACACGTGGGGCACCCCCCCCCAAACAATCTACGAGCTGACGTCTGGGCCACCAGCCAGCGTTAAGTTTGAAGTGATAGGAGAAACATCGCGCCGCAGACAGGGCCTGCGACAGCTAGAAACCACCACCTCGAACCCCAGAGGCCTGCGATCAAAGCTGTCGCCAGGGCTGCGCACAGCATTGCAACTAAAGCAACCAGCGATACCTCGTACCTCCCCGGATGCGGCCAGTCGGTCGGGATGTACATGTATACCCAATAGCCGAAAGAAAGAACGACGCTGGCTATTCCAAAAGCGTTCGCCAGCCTGCGCGATCCTAAAAGCATGCCCCATCTCCGACACAGTGAGCAGCCCACCCTAGGGGACTGAAAAGGTTGTGTTCGCCAAAGTGCATGTTCCCAGTTGCTCGCGGAGGGTTATAGAGCGGGTCGATTATCACCGGGTGAACGTTGAAATGGGCGGGTGGCCCATTCCTTCGGATTTTCCTTTCTTCCTTGGGGTGCACGGTGAGAGGATACCACTTCTGTAAGTTATCGTGGAGTAGTGCGATGGGGTGCCCCTCATCAAACCTGAGCCACCCGTGTTTGAATGAGCGTGGGAGAGAAAGAAGAAAGAGGATGAGCCCACCCTTTGAAAAACCACAAAGGGTAGACCACCCGAAATCGCTCTTTAGTCCAGGTTGGGGAATTTCGCTCGTGCCCACCGCGTGATTCTGGCAGCAGCAAACAAACGGGAAGTTTCCATGCGCCACCCGCCCGACATCTCGAACACTCTTTATTTGCGGTGAATAAGCCAGTAAATCTTCAGCCTTTGTAGGAGCACGAGCATGCCGTAGATGGCAATGAGGAGCGAGGCGTACCTCCAAGGCGGGCGGAAAATACGGTTGCCAAGAATACCTGTTGAGATAGCAAGACAGGAATAAACGACCAGGACGCCTCCTCCGGCGAAAGCTACCGCGATAGATGAGCGCAGGACCCACAGATGCGAGAACAGGAACAGCAAAAGGGACAAGAGGCCCACGATAAAGATGGAAAACAGCCACACTCTGCTGGACTCCGACGGGCGCCAGAGAATCGCACTGATCAGTGCAATCAAGACTGCGGGGCATATCAGGTACATCAGTTGGATGGACACAGTGAGAAGCGACAAATCACGGCCCTCCGTTGGAAGCTCGCAGGTATGGTCCCTTTCGATTGTTAATTACTGGGCGGGTCGTCCACTCCTGCGGATTTTTCCCTTCTTCCTGGCGGCGCACGGCGAGAGGATACCACGTCGGCAAGTCAGCGTGGGGTAGTGCGATGAGGGTGCCCCTTGATCAAACCTGGGCTACTCGCGAAAGAGGAAGAGCCCACCCTTTGAAAAACCGCAAAGGATGGGCTACCCGGAATTGGTCTTTATGCATGGTTGGGGAGCTTCGCTCGTTCCCACCGCGTGGTTCTTGCATCAGCAAACAAGAGGGAAGGTTCCATGCGCCACCCGCCCATTTATTCTATTTTTTGTATCCGTGTTCCTTGAACCACTCGTGCATCTGCTGGGGCGTCATGTTTTCGGAATCGGACAGCTTCTTTAGGACGTCCTCAAACGGCACTTTGCGTTCTGCGGGAAACGACGTGTAGAAATCCGTGATCTGTTTCTCGTAATACGCCACGGGCTTGGAGAAGCCAACGCCCCTGGTGGCACACTTGCCAAACAGATCGTCCTGAAAGCTGTGTGGTTCCTGCGGCGGCGCGACTTCGTAATATGCCTCACACCCTTGTGCAAATCCGCGGCTTAGTCCAATCGTGTAGCCCCAGACAAAACCAAGCCGGGTGTCGGAGTTCATGCTTAGCCATGCATCCCCTTCCCGGTTGTACGTCTGAGCCGACGTATAGTGCACGAATAGGGCGAGGAGAACTGCCAGGACTGTTCCAACGAAGACGAGAGCTCTATATGAATGCGGATGCTTCATATGGTTAGTTTCTCCCGGACTGCGGGTGGCGCATTCTTCGGAGCGCATTTCGTTTCTCGCAGATCATGGCGAGGATACCACTGTCATACGTCATTCCGGAGTGATAAAAGGGCACCATATCGGGTGGGCTTCGATAAGAGCGAAGGCCATCCGAGATCGCTCTTTGCTCCAGGTTTGGGAGCTGGGCCGGGCTAAAGCCCGGCCGCTACATAGGAAAGAGCGCATAGGAAAGAGGGCAGAAGGAGAGGCAAGAAGAGGTGCGAAGAGCAGGCGGCCGTCGAAAAGCAAGAGAAAGCCGCAGGGCGCAGCCCTGCGCTACAGGTTGGCGCTACGGGCGGCGGAAGAATTCACAGAGAGAGTTGCGATGGAGCTGTTCTGGAACGGAAATGATCACCGGAGTAGGTGCACGGGAATCGGGTGGATTAGAGAGCCCGTAAACGAACAGCCGCGCAGAGCGAAGACCCACGTGTAACACCGACACGTGGGCCCCCCCAACAATCTACGAGCTGACGTCTGGGGCACCCGCCGAAATTCGAAATTCGAAAAGCGAAATTGGGAAGGAAGAGAGGGGGCAGGGAGTGGGGGCGGGTGGCGCTGCGGAGGGCGTCAGGGCAGGAAGGAGTGCATGACGTGGAAGAGGGCGGCGCCGAAGAGGGCGGCGCCAGGGATTGTGAGCACCCAGGCCCAGACGATGCGGCGGGTGACGCCCCAGCGCACCGCGGTGAGGCGGTGCGAGGCGCCGACGCCCACGATGGCGCCGGTGATGGTGTGCGTGGTGCTCACCGGAATGCCGAAATGGGCGGTGACGCCGAGCGTCAGAGCGCCGGCGGCTTCGGCGGAAAATCCGCCGAAGGGGTTCAGCTTGGTGATGCGCTGGCCCATGGTCTTGATGACGCGCCAGCCGCCGGCCATGGTGCCGCCGGCCATCGCCAAGTGACAACAGATGATGACCCAGAAAGGCACGGAGTAGGTCTTCATGAGGCCGCCGGCGACCAGGGCGGCGGTGATGATGCCCATGCCTTTCTGGGCGTCATTGGTGCCGTGGCCCAGGCTGTAGGCGGCGGCAGAGAAGAGCTGCAAGCGGCGGAACCAGCGGTCCACCTTGAGGGGGCGCTGGTGGCGGGCCAGCCAACTGGTGGCCACGCTGACCAGCAGGGCGATGATCAGGCCGATGATGGGGGCGAGAAAGATGAACAGCACGGGCATGGTCCAGCCGTGGAGGACGAGGGCGCGGAAGCCGGCATTGGCGACGGCGGCGCCGCCGTAGCCGCCCATAAGGGCGTGGGAGGAACTGGTGGGCAGGCCGAGGGCCAGGGTAATCATGTTCCAGAGGATGGCGCCGATGAGCCCGGCGAGGAGCACGTGCTCGTTGACCATCTCGATGTGTACGAGGCCCTTGCCGATGGTCTTGGCCACGGCGGTGCCGAAGGCGAAGGCCGCGACGAAATTCCAGAAGGCGGCCCAGACCACGGCGCGGAAGGGGGTAAGCACGCGGGTGGAGACGACGGTGGCGATGGAGTTGGCGGCGTCATGCCAGCCGTTGGTGAACTCGAAGGCCAGGGTGAGAGCGATGATGATGCCGACGAGGCCCAGGCTACCCACGGTGCGGGACCTCGCGGAGCAGAGGCGGAGCGGCAGAAACGGAAATGGGTCGTGGCATAGCGGAGCTCGCTCCTGGTCAGGTGCTCTTCAGGGTGATGGTTTCGATGACGTTGGCGACGTCCTCGCACTTGTCCACGGCGGTCTCGATGACCTCGAAGATCTCCTTCCATTTGATGATCTGGACGGGATCTTTCTCTTCATCGAAGAGCTGGGCGATGAGCTTGCGGCAGAGGCGGTCGCTCTCGTTTTCCAGGCGGTTGATCTCGATGCAGTGCTTGAGGACGAAGGCGGGCTTGTTCAGGGCGCGCACGGCGATGACCACCTCGGCGGTGGTGTCGAGCAGGATCTTGGCCAGCTCCTCGGTGCCGGGGCGAATGGCGGCCACGCGGTAGAGGACGAAGCGGCCGGCGGCGGCGTCGATGAGGTCGAGGACGTCGTCCAGCTTGGAGCACAACTCGTGGATGTCTTCGCGGTCGAAGGGGGTGACGAAGGTCTGGTTGAGCTTGGTGAAGAGGGCGTGGGTGATTTCATCCCCGGCGTGCTCGATGGCCTTGATGTTGGTGGCCTGCTCGGGCACGGCGGTGTAGTGCGAAAGCATCTCGACCAGGGCCTTGGCTCCCCCATGGATGTTATCCGCTTGCTTTACAAAGAGATCGTAGAAATCCTCTTGGCGTGGAAGAAAGCGCCGCAGAATGCCTGGCATAAGTTCGGACTCCCCCGTCTGGAATCAGGATGAGGCAGAAAGACTATAGCGGAGCACAGGGCGGGAGGCAAGGAAGCGGGGGGCGCGAGTGGGGAGGCGGGACTTGTGACGCGCCAGCAAAAGTGAAAAGGGCGCCCCGGTGGTCCGGGACGCCCTTTGTGTACATGGGGTTAGTTAGGGAGCGGTCTAGTACATGCCGCCCATGCCGCCCGGGCCGGGAGCGCCGGCAGCGGCGCCCTTCTTTTCGTCTTCCTTGATTTCGGCGATGAGCGCTTCGGTGGTGAGCATCAGGCCCGCGATGGAGGCTGCGTTCTGCAGCGCCAAACGGGTGACCTTGGCCGGGTCGATGACGCCCATCTTGACCATGTCGCCGTATTCGCCGGAGTCCGCGTTGAAGCCGAAGTTCTCGTCCTTGGACTCGCGGATCTTGCCGATCACCACGGCGCCTTCACAGCCGGCGTTCTGGGCGATCTGGCGGGCGGGTTCTTCGAGAGCGCGCCTCACGATGCTGACGCCAACGGCCTCGTCATCGTGCAGCTTGAGCTTCTCGATCGGGCCGAGGCAGCGCAGCAGGGCCGAACCGCCGCCGGGAACAATGCCTTCCTCGACAGCCGCGCGGGTGGCGTGCATGGCGTCCTCGACACGGGCCTTCTTTTCCTTGAGCTCGGTCTCGGTGGCTGCGCCGACTTTGATGACGGCGACGCCGCCGACGAGCTTGGCCAGGCGCTCCTGGAGCTTTTCCTTGTCGTAGTCCGAGGTGGTTTCCTCGACCTGCGCGCGGATCTGCTTGACGCGGCCTTCGATCTCCGTGGACTTGCCGCCACCCTCGACGATGGTGCTGTTGTCCTTGTCGATGGTGATCTTCTTGGCGCGCCCGAGATCTTCGACCTTCACGTTCTCGAGCTTGATCCCGAGATCTTCCGTGATGGCCTTGCCGCCGGTCAGGGTGGCGATATCCTCGAGCATGGCCTTGCGGCGGTCGCCGAAGCCCGGGGCCTTGACGGCCGCGCACTGCAGCGTGCCGCGGAGTTTATTCACCACCAGGGTCGCGAGCGCTTCGCCCTCGACGTCCTCGGCGATGATCAACAGCGGCTTGCCCATCTTGGCGATGGACTCGAGGAGGGGAAGCAGGTCCTTCATCGAGCTGATCTTCTTCTCATGGATGAGGATGCGCACGTCTTCGAGAACGCACTCCATGCGCTCGGGATCGGTGACGAAGTAGGGGGAGAGGTAGCCGCGGTCGAACTGCATGCCTTCCACGACTTCCAGCGTGGTCTCCATCGTGCGCGATTCCTCGACGGTGATGACGCCGTCCTTGCCCACCTTCTTCATGGCTTCGGCGATGATGCTGCCGATCTGCTTGTCGTTGTTGGCGCTGATCGTGCCGACCTGGGCGATCATGTCGCCCTTGACGTCGCGCGAGAGGCGCTTGATCTCCTCGATGGCGGCTTCGACAGCCTTGTCGATGCCGCGCTTCAGGGCCATCGGGCTCGCACCGGCGGCAACCGTCTTCACGCCTTCGCGGAAGATGGCCTGCGCCAGAACGGTGGCCGTGGTCGTGCCGTCGCCGGCAACGTCGGAGGTCTTGGAAGCGACCTCCCGGACCATCTGCGCGCCCATGTTTTCGAGCGGATCCTGCAGCTCGATTTCCTTGGCTACGGTCACGCCGTCCTTGGTGATCACCGGCGCGCCGAACTTCTTTTCGATCACCGCGTTACGGCCCTTGGGGCCGAGGGTGATTTTTACCGCGTCTGCGAGAATGTTCACGCCCCGTAAAATCGCCTGGCGCGAATTCTCTCCCGTTACAATCTGCTTCGCCATGCCTCTATCTCCTCCTCGATTCGGTCAAAACCGTTTCTTGCATTGGGATGAAAACGAAAGCTACCTCTTCGACGCAGCCTTGGCTGCGCCGCTGAGCTTCGCCAGGATCTCGTCCTCGCGCAGGATCAGGTACTCTTCGTCCTCGATCTTGATCTCCGTGCCGCTGTACTTGCCGAAAAGAACGCGATCGCCCGCCTTCACATCCAGCGGGATCAATTCGCCCTTCTCGCGGCGGCCGGAGCCGGCTGCGATGACTTCACCTTCTTGGGGCTTCTCTTTGGCCGTGTCCGGGATGATGATGCCGCCCTTGACGGACTCTTTTTCTTCAATGCGCTTCACAATCACACGATCGTGGAGCGGTGTCAGATTGACTGCCATCGTGCACATTCCTCCATAAGCGGATCTAAAACCGGGATTTGAGCGGGAGGAAAGAGATTAGCACTCCTCCCAGTCGAGTGCTAATATAGGCACAATGTCCTTGCAAGTCAAGTCCTTAGCGGACACCCGGAGTGCTTGCCGGTCCCGCGCTTTCAGGGCAATGCATTACTAAACTTCATAAATAGAATGACTTAAATGGTGCAAGGAAAATCTTGCACTTGGGCGTTGTCGTGCACTCTTTCCCGGCGTAGAATCCGGCTGATCCTTGTATCGTGGCGACCGCCAAGCGGTCAGCTATTTCTGTGACCGCGAAGCGGTCAGCTATCTTTGTGACCGCAAAGCGGTCAACATGCCCCGCGCGGGAGAGCGATGCATCTCTTGCCCTACATCCGCCTGATCGGCTTCACGGCTGGAACGCTCCTGCCGCTGTTTTGGATGGTGGTGATTCTGGGCCACCGCCGGCAGCGCAACTTCGAGCGCGTGCTGTTCTTCCTGTGCCTGGCGCTGCTGGCCTTTTACGGCGGCTCGCTGCTAGCTCTGAATGCGCAGATTCATTATGCGGAGCCGCCAGCGGCGCTGCTGGCTTTCGCCGTGACCCTGCTCAGCGCGGGACTGTGTTTCCTGCCGCCGCTTCTCATCCACCTGCATGCCGAATACGCGGGGACCCAGGGGGTGCCGCTGCAACTGACGAAGAAGCGGTTGCGGCTGTTCCTGACGTATCTTCCGGGGCTGTATTTCGCGGTGCAGACCTACCCGCGGCTGACCGCGGGCTACGGCTTCGGACTTCTGGAACCGGGGAACGGCCTGGGCAGGGTATACAGTTTCTGGCTCGGGGTTAGCCTGCTGTTCTGCACAGGGCTGGAACTGCGCCTGGCGGAGGCCGCCGGATTTCCGCCCGTGCGCGCATTTCACCGCTTTCTCGCCGGGCTGCTGGGGATGGGCGCCGCGCTGGTCTTCTCCCTGCACGTTTTCCAGTGGCCCGCGAATCAGGCCCTGGCCGGGGCGCTGAACACGGCGCTGCTGCTGCTGCCGATTTTGCCGCTGGCGGTGTTGATCTACCTGGTGCAGCGTTACAACTTCCTGGAAATCGGGCAGCAGAAGAACCTGCTGTACGCCGTCTCGGCAACGTTTCTGGCGCTGCTCTACCTGAGCCTGGTGCGGCGGGTAAGCGGGTGGCTGGAGCCCATCCTGCCGCCGGAGGCCACCGCCGCGGTGCTGCTGTTTATGCTGGTGATCTTCGTAGAGCCGCTGCAGCGAGTGCTCGGCGGCCGCTTGCGCGACACGCTGCACCAGGAAATGGACCGTCTGCAGCGGCTCACCGCGGAGATTCAGCAGGAAGCCCGGCAAGGCGACCTCGCCGCGCTGATCCGCTTTATCGAGCAGCGCGTCAAGGAGGCTTTTGAGGTGGAGTCGGTGCGCCTGGAACTGACGGGGAGCAGCCACGGCGCGGGGTTCACGGCGGAGCAAGCGCCGGAGGCGCCCGAGCCTGCGGTGCTGCCCTTTGCGCAGCGCGAGTTTGCCATCCGCCAGGGCGAAGAAGTATTCGGCTACCTGCATGCGCAGCCGCACGGCGCCGCGCTCTCCGGAGAGACTTGCGCGGCGCTGGAATTTCTGTGCGAACAGCTGCCGGGGGCGCTGGACCTGTGCCGGTTGATCGAAGAAAAGCTGCGGCTGGAGCGGGAACTGGCGGAACGCGAGCGGCTGGCGCTGGTGGGGCAGATGGCCGCCAGCATCTCGCACAACCTGAAAAACCCGCTGGGCTCGATCAAGACCATCCTGCAGGTGCAGCTGGAAAGCCCAGAGCTGCCGGAGAAGCTGCGCGGGGAGACGCGCCTGGTGCTCGAGGAGGTGGGGCGGCTCTCGGCGAAACTGAGCCAGTTGCTGCAGTTCAGCCGGCCGGCGGTGCGCGGCCAGCGTTTGACGGCGAGCTGCGACGCCCGTTCGGTGGGCGAGGAAGTCGCGAGCGTCCTGCGGCACGAGGCCGAAGGCCGCGGCGTCGCCCTGGAGACGAGTTTCCCGGAGGGGCCGCTGGAGGTGACCGCGAGCCGCGATGCGCTGAGCGACGTACTTTCCAACCTGCTGGTGAACGCGCTGGAAGCGGCGCCGAAGGGCGGGCACGTGGCGCTGCGCCTGACCGCGGAGAACGGCCATGCGGTGCTGAGCGTGGAGGACGACGGCCCGGGCATCCCGGCGGTGCTGCGCAGCCGCGTGCTGCAGCCTTTTTTTACCACCAAGGCGCACGGCACGGGGCTGGGCCTGGCGATCGTCTCGCGGCGGGTGGCGGAATCGGGGGGGCGGCTGGAGTGGGAGAGTCCCGCGGCGAACGGGCGCGGCACGCGGTTTCGCGTGACGCTGCCGCTGGCGCAGGAAGAAGCGGGGAAATCCACAGCGGGGAACCGGGGGAAGCCATGAAGACGATTCTCATCGTGGACGACGAACCGGCGGCGCGCTACGGGTTGCGGCGGGCGCTGGAAAGCAGCTACCGCATCGCGGAGGCCGATTCCGTGGAAGCGGCGCGCGCGGCGCTGCCGCGGGAGAAGCCCGATCTGATTCTGCTCGATGCGATTTTGCCGGGAGAAGACGGTCTGTCGTTTCTGCGCTGGCTGCGCGAGCAGGGCAGCGAAGTGCCGGTGTTGATGGTGTCCGCGCTGGACACGGCCAGGACCGCGGTGGAAGCGCTGCGGCTGGGCGCGGCGGACTATTTGGTGAAAGGCTTCGAGCTGGACGAACTGCGGCAGCGCGTGGCCAACCTGCTCAAGCTCTGCTCGCTGGAGCAGGAAAATGCGCGGCTGCGCCAGCAACTGGCCGGCGAAGGGCAGTTCGGGCCGATGCTGGGGCGCGCGGCGGAGATGCGCCGGGCCTTCGAGGTGGCCGACCGCGTGGCGCCCACCGACTCCACGGTGCTGATCCTGGGGGAGAGCGGCACGGGCAAGGACCTGCTGGCGCAGGAGATTCACAACCGTTCGCCGCGCGCGGGCCGGCCGTTCGTGGCGGTGAACTGCGCGGCGCTGCCGGAAACGCTGATCGAATCGGAGCTGTTCGGCTACGAGCGCGGGGCGTTCACCGGAGCGGCGCAGCAGAAGAAGGGCAAATTCGAGCAGGCCACGGGGGGCACGCTGTTTCTGGACGAGATCGGGGACATGAATCCGGTGACGCAGGCCAAGGTGCTGCGCGCGTTGGAAAACCGCACTATCGAGCGGCTCGGAGGAACGCAGGCCATTGCGGTGGACGTGCGCGTGATCAGCGCGACGCACCGCGACCTGCCGGCGGAGATTCGCGCCGGGAAATTCCGCGAAGACCTGTTCTACCGGCTGCGCGTGGTGGCCGTGGAGCTGCCGCCGCTGCGCGCGCACAAGGAAGACATTCCGCTGCTGGCGGAGTCCTTTCTGCGGCTGCACGCGGCGCGGCTGGGGCGCGGCGCGCAGCTGACGCGCGAGGCGCTGGCCGCGCTGGAGCGCTACGACTGGCCCGGCAACGTCCGCGAACTGAAGAACGCGCTGGAGCGCAGCCTGGTGTTGTGCCGCGGCGCGGAAATTGCCGTGGACGACCTGCCCGGGGAGATCGTGCGCGGCGAGCCGCTCACCGCGAAACCCGGCGGGGGCGCCGGGGAGGCCGGCTTGGGGGAGACGGATTTCCGGGAAGCCAAGCGCAAGTTCGAGATCGCCTATCTGACGCGGCAGCTGGCGGAGCGCAGGTGGAACGTGTCGCGCACGGCGGCGGCCATCGGGCTGCATCGCCAGAGCCTGCAGGAAAAGCTGCGCGAGCTGGGCATCCGGCGCCCCGGGCACGAGGCTGCCGACGCGGGGGAAGAGGAGTAGGCGGACGTGAGCGGTGAGGCAAAGTTTGCTGCGGCGGCGCTGGCCGGCTACGTCCTGGCCGGCGGGGGCAGCACGCGCTTTGGCAGCGATAAAGCGCTGGCCAAGCTGGAGGGCCAGCCCCTGCTGCTGCGCATGACGGCGCTGGTCGAGAAAGTGGCGGGAGCGGCGTCGGTGGTGGCGCCGGCGGAGCGCTACGCGGGGCTGGGGGTGCGCATCGTGGCGGACCGCTGGCCCGGCGCGGGGCCGCTCGGGGGGATCGCCACGGCGCTGCTGCATGCCGCGGAGACGCTGCCCGGCTGCGAGTGGAACCTGGTGCTCGGCTGCGATCTGCCGTTTCTGAGCGGGGAGTGGCTGAGCTATCTCGTGGACTATGCGCGCAAGAGCGGCGCGCAGGCGGTCCTGCCGGTTTCCGCCGAAGGCCCCGAACCGCTGTGCGCCTGCTACCGCACGGACGCCGGGCCGGCGCTGGCGGCGCTGCTGGAGGGCGGGGTGCGCAAGATCATGGCCGCGCTCGAACGCGTGCGGATGGAAGTCCTTGACGAGGGGCACTGGAAACGGTTTGATAGCGCGGGGCGTTTGTTCCTGAACATGAATACGGCCGCGGAGTACGCGCGCATCCGCGCCGGAGGGGAAGAGAACAAGCCGTGAGCGAGGTCTTCTTCGAGTTCCGCGACGTCTGCAAATCGTTCGACGACCATCTGGTGCTGGACCATGTGAGCTTCACGGTGCGGCGCGGGGAGACCTGCGTGATCATGGGGCGCAGCGGCGTCGGCAAATCGGTCGCGCTGAAGCACATCATGGGCTTTCTGCACGGCGATTCCGGGCAGATCCTGGTGGACGGCGAAGACGTGACGCAATTTTCCGAAGAGGAATTCATGCGCGTGCGCTCCAAGGTGACCATGGTCTTTCAGTCCGGCGCGCTTTTCGATTCGCTGACCGTCGGCGAAAACATCGCTTTTCCGCTGGCCAGCAAGAAAGAGCTGGACGACGAAGCCATCGAAGCGCGCGTGCAGGAACTGGCGGAGATGCTGGAGGTCGCCGACGTGCTCGACAAGCTGCCCTCGGAGCTTTCCACGGGCACGAAGCGCGCCGTGGCCATGGCCCGCGCGCTGGCGCAGGATCCCGAGGCGATACTCTACGACGAGCCGACCACCATGGTGGACCCCATCATGGTTTCGCACATGAGCGACCTGATCCTGCGGCTCAAGGAGCGCTTCCACAAGACTTCCATCGTGGTGACCCACGACACGCACCTGGCGAAGAAGCTCGCCGACCGGGTGGTCTTCCTGCAGGAAGGCCGGGTCTCCTTTTTCGGCCCGTGGGAAGAGTTCGAAGGCTCCCCGGACGCGTTTCTCCGCAATTTCCGCATGCAGGACGAACTGATCCCCGCACTGGACGTGACCGTGTGAGCCATCCAGCCTCCACCACCGGGGAAGCGGCGCCGCAACTGCGCCGCACGATGGGCTTCTGGGACGTGCTGCTGTTCAATATTGCGGCGGTGCTGGGGCCGCGCTGGATTGCGGCCGCGGCCCACAACGGCGCCTCCTCGATCAGCCTGTGGGTCATCGCCGCGCTCTTCTTTTTCGTGCCCACGGCGCTGGTCATCACCGAGTTGTCCACGCGCTTTCCGCACGAGGGCGGGCTGTACGTCTGGTCCAAGGAAGCGTTCGGGGATTTCCACGGCTTTGTGGCCGGCTGGACCTACTGGGTCTATACGTTTTTCTATTTTCCGGGGCTGCTGCTGGCGAGCGCGGCGATGGCCGCGTACGTGGGCGGAAATTCCTTTGGGTACCTGGCGCAGAGCCGCACATTTCTTCTGTGGGGCTCCTTCGTGCTGCTGTTTGTGGCGGTGGCGCTGAACCTGATAGGGCTGAATATCGGCAAATGGCTGCAGAACGCCGGCGGCGTGGGCACCTATCTGCCGCTGCTGCTGCTGGTGCTGACCGCGATTGTGGTGCGGTGGCGCCACGGGTCGGTCACGCATTTCACCATGCACAACATTCTGCCGGTGTGGAACTGGGATACGGTGAACTTCTGGTCGCAGATCGCCTTTGCGTTTACGGGGCTGGAGCTGGTCTCGGCAATGAGCGACGAGATCCGCGAACCGCGGCGCACGCTGGCCCGCGCCATTCTGGGCTCGGGAGTGCTCATCGCCGGGATTTACATTGCGGCCACTGTCGCCCTGCTGATGCTCCTGCAGGATATGCAGGTGGACGCGAAATCCGGGGTGTTCCAGGCGCTGGCGGTCGGCACCGGGATCCTGAAGGTGGGGATCGTGGGCATGTTTGCGGCGCTGCTGGCGGCGGTGGGAAATGCGGGCGGCATCGGCACGACGGTGGCCGGGGTTTCGCGCGTGCCGTTTGTGGTGGGCGTGGACCGCTATCTGCCTTCCGCGTTCGGAAAGATTCACCCGCGCTGGCGGACGCCCTATATCGCGATCCTGGTGCAGGCGGGAATTACGGGACTCGTGCTGCTGCTGAGCCAGATCAATGAGACGGCGAACAGTTCCTATCAGATTCTGGTGGATGCCGCGGTGATCCTGTACTTCATTCCGTTTCTGTACATGTACGCGGCAGTGATCAAGCTGGCGGCGCGCAAAGACCGCGGGGAGAACGAGCACCATGTGCTGGTGCCCGGCGGGAAGTTCGGGGTGTGGCTGTGCGGCGGGCTGGGCTTTACGGTGACGCTGGCGAGCATCCTGTTTTCGATGATTCCGCCGGGCGAAACGACGAACAAGCTGCTCTTCGAAGTGAAGCTGCTGGGCGGCTCGGCCATTGCCGTGGGGATCGGCCTGGCGCTGTACTGGCGCGGGGCGCGGGCGAAGAAACGGGAAGAAGCGACTGGCGGCTCGTGAAGAGAGCCGGTCGAATCTTCAAAAGCCTTCTTCCATTAACTTATCGATGGTGAGCTTTGACTCGGGAGCCGCATTGCGGGCTTGCAGGTAGCGCTCCACGTATTTTCCCAGGACATCGCCTTCGAGGTTGACGGGATCGCCGGGCTGGCGGTCGCGGATGTTGGTGTGCGCGTGAGTATAGGGGATGACGGCAATCTCGGCGATGCGGGCGCCGCAGCGGGCGACGGTGAGGCTGATGCCGTCGATGGTGATCGAGCCCTTGGGCACGATGTAGCGCGCGAACTCTTTCGGGACTTCGACGCCCCACCAGAAGTTTTCGCCTTCGGGAGTAAGGTGCGTGACGCGGCCGACGCCGTCCACGTGGCCCAGCACGAAATGGCCGCCGAACTCCTTGCCGGCGGTGAGGGGCTGCTCGAGATTGACGCGCGCGCCGGGCTGCAGCTCGCCAAAGGAGGTTTTGCGGATGGTCTCGCCAGAGAGGTCCGCGGAAAAGCGCTGCGGGTCGCAGGCGATGACGGTGAGGCAACAGCCGTTCACGGCGATGGAATTGGCGATGGCCAGCCGCGGGGCCACGGCCGGGGCGTGAATCGTCACCCGCCCGCCTTCGCCCGTGAGCTTCAGCGTTTCGATCGTGCCGGTGTGCTCAATGATTCCCGTAAACATCGCGCAGGTATCCCTCGATGGCAAAGTCCGGACCGAACTGCCGCAGGCGCACCTTGGCGAGCGGCGGAAGCGCCAGGTTTTTCGCGCGGGCGAAGGGCACGCCGGTTTCCCCGGCGAGCTTGGGCGCGTAAAAGAGCACCAATTTGTGCACGATGCCGGCGGCCAGGGCCGCGCCGTTCAGCTCGCTGCCCGCTTCCAGCAGCACGCTCAGGATATCGCGGCGGCCCAGCTCCTGCAGCACCTTCCGCAGGGGGATGCGCCCGGGCGATCTGGCAGGGGCGCGCAGGGTGAGCACTTCCACGCCGGCGCGCTCGAGGCGCTTTACGCGGGCCGTGCCGCGCGGGGCCAGGGTGAAGACCAGCAGGTCGTCGCCGGCGGTTTCCACGAGGCGCGAGGCAAGCGGCAGACGCAGCTTGGAATCGAGGACGACGCGCAGCAGGCGCCGGCGGCGGTCCAGGCCGCTGCGGTCGGTCATCAGTGGATCGTCGGCGAGGACCGTGCCGACGCCGGTGAGCAGGGCGTCGCTCGCGTGGCGCATGCGGTGGACTTCAGCGCGGGATTCCTCGCTGGTGATCCACGTGGAGCTTTTCTGCTTCTTCCTGGTTTGCGGCAAAGCCAGCTGGCCGTCCAGCGTCAGCGCCGATTTCAGCGTGACCATCGGCTGCCTGGTGCGGATCCAGCAGGCGAAGGGCTCGTTCAGGCGCTGCGCGTCCTCTTCGAGAACGCCGCCATCGGCTTCCACGCCCGCGGCGCGCAGTTGCTCGAAGCCCTGGCCGGCCACGGCGGGGTTAGGGTCCTGCATGGCGGCGACGACGCGGCGAATGCCCGCGGCGAGGATGGCGCCGGTGCAGGGCCCGGTGCGGCCGGTGTGGCAGCAGGGCTCGAGGCTGACGTAGAGGGTGGCGCCGCGGGCCTTCTCGCCCGCCGCTTTCAGGGCGATGATTTCGGCGTGGTCGCGCCCCTGGTACTGATGGGAACCTTCGCCGACGAGCTCGCCGTCGCGCACGATCACCGCGCCCACCATGGGGTTGGGGCTGGCGAGGCCGGCGCCCTTGCGCGCCAGGGCCAGCGCACGCTCCATAAACGGAATGTCGTAGCGGTCCATTGTTTGCGTAGCCGTCTCAGTCAGTCGAAAAGCGAATCGACGTAGGCCGCCGCGTCAAAGGGCACGAGGTCGCCGATCTGCTCGCCGGTGCCGACAAAGCGGATGGGCAGGCCCAGCTCGCGGGCGATGGCCACGACGATGCCGCCCTTGGCCGTGCCGTCCAGCTTGGTCAGGATGATGCCGGTGACGCCGACGGCGGCGGTGAATTCGCGGGCTTGCGCCAGGCCGTTCTGCCCGGTGGTGGCGTCGAGGACGAGCAAGACGTCATGCGGCGCGCCGGGGATGACTTTTGCCGCGGTGCGTTTCATCTTCTCGAGCTCGGCCATCAGGTTCGATTTGGTGTGCAGGCGCCCGGCGGTGTCCACGATGACCGCATCCACGGCGCGGGATTTGGCGGCGGCCACGGCGTCGAAGACGACCGCGGCAGGGTCCGCGCCGGGCTTCTGGCGGATCATTTCCACGGCGTTGCGCTGCGCCCAGATCTCCAGCTGTTCGATGGCCGCGGCGCGGAAGGTGTCCGCGGCGCACAGGAGCACGCTGCGGCCCTCCTGGCGCAGGCGGTTGGCGAGCTTGCCGATGCTAGTGGTCTTGCCCGCGCCGTTGACGCCGACGATGAAGAGCACGCGCGGCCCTTCGCCGCTGGCGCCATTCGCGGCGCCCGCACCCGCGGCCGGGGTTAGAATGCGCAGAATCTGCTGCTTGATTTCGCGCTTGACCTGCGCGGCGTCGGCCAGTGCCGCACGGTCCATCTTTTCGCGCACCGCTTCCAGGATCTCGCGCGTGGTGCCCACGCCCAGGTCCGCGGCCAGCAGCGCCGTCTCCAGCTTCTGCAGCAGCGCGGGGCTGATCTGCCGCTCGCCGCGGAAGATCTCCTCGACTTTGGTGGAAAGCGCGGCGCGCGTCTTGCTCACCGACTGTTTCAGGCGGTCGAGCAGTGACGCGTCCTGCTGGTCTTTTTTTCCGAAGAGCGAAATCATACAGTTGTCTCTGCGCCTGCAGGGGTAAACCAAAATTGTAGCAGAAGAGGGAGGGCGGGGAACGGAAAGGGCGGGCGGCAGCGGGTACCTTTGCCGTGGCGGCCGCTTTCCGCCGCCAAATGAGGCGATAAATCCGCCGTTACACCTGCACTTCGACGGCGGTGAGCTTCAGCTTGCCCTTGTGGATGGTGGTTTCGAGGGCGTGGACGATGGAGCCGTCGAACTTGGTGCCCGCCAGGGCCTTGATCTTACCCAGGGCGAAGTCAGTCTCCATGGCCGACTGGTAGGGGCGGTTGGTGGTCATGGCGTCGAAGGTGTCGGCCACGGCGATGATGCGCGCCATCAGGGGGATCTGGGTCCCCTGCAGGCCGTAGGGATAGCCGCGCCCGTCCATGTGCTCGTGGTGCAGCTCGATGCCCGGGAGCATCTCCTTGAGCTGGGAGACCGGGCGCATGATGTTGGCGCCCTTGACGGTGTGCTGCTTCATCAGGTCGAATTCTTCCGAGGTCAGCGCGCCGGGCTTTTTGAGCACGCGGTCGTCCACGCCGATCTTCCCCACGTCGTGGAGCAATGCGGAGATGCTCAGGCGGTCGAGGTCCGCGGCGTTCAGGCCCAGCTCCTGGGCGATGAGCATGGAATACTTGGCCACGCGGCCGGAATGACCGCGGGTGTAGGGGTCCTTTTCGTCGATGGCCGCGGCGAGCATGCGGATGGAGCCGAGAAAGAGTTCGCGGTTTTCCTCGGCGGCTTCCTTCAGCCGCTCGATGTACTCCTCGATGTCCCCGGCCATCTTGTTGAAGGTTTCGGCGAGTTCGCTGATTTCCTCGGCGCCGCGCACCGGCGTGCGCTGGTGGAATTCTCCGCGGCTGATGGCGCGCGTGGATTCCGCGAGGCTGCGGATGGGCTGGCTGATGCCCACGGCAAAAAAGTATCCGACGAGGATGGCCGCCAGGGTCACGATGACCACGAAGATGAGCGCCTGGCGGTTCAACTCCTTCACCCCGGCGTCTTCCCGGGCCTGGGCCAGGCTGCGCTGGGCGATCACCGCCCAGTCCACTTCCGGCAGCGTGCTGTAAGTGCCGATCATCTCAATGGAGTGGCTCTTGTCCTTCTCCGAGAAGCGCATGGTTTCCGTGGCGCGCAGCTCCTGCGGCAGCGAGCGCACCTGGCCGACGATCGTGGACATGGCGCTGAGATCGGTGCCCGGCACGAAGTCGCCCTGACTGGGATGGGCGACGACGTGGCCGTAGTGGTCCACGACAAAAACGACGCGGCCGCGCACGCTGGTTTCCTTCAGGCGGCGCAGCAGGGGATCCAGCGAGACCACTGCGGCCAGCATCCCCGTGAATTCGTCGCCCACCTTCAGGGGCAAGGCGATGACGAATGCCGGGCGGTTATCCTGCCCCAGCGCCAGCGGGTCGCTGCGGAACTTCAGCGACTGCACGCAGGTTTCGAAGGCCCGCTGCAGCGCCTTGTTCACGAAGGGATCCTGGTCCGGCCGGAAATTGCCCGGCGACGCGCCCGTGCCTTTTCCCGTGCGGCCCACGGCGGTCAGGTAGATGAAGGTGCTCGGATTGCTGGCGACGAAATTTTCCAGCAGACGCGTCACCTTGGGCTGCGCTTCGGGGTCTTCCACGTTCTGGATCAGCCCGGTCAGCATGAGGATCTGCCGCTGGCTGATCAGCTGCTGCGTCAGGTTGGAATCGAACAAATTGATTTCGTCGGCGAGCGAGCGCGTCAGCTCGCTCTGCTGGACACGCTCGGTGTCCACCAGCTTGCCCTCGCTGAGCTGCAGCACCTGGCGGTGATAGAGGCCCAGGGGCAAGGCGCTGACCAGCAGCATCGCGCCCAGCACGAGCCACAAAATGCGCACGCGTCCCGAGCGCAATTTCTTCCAACCGCGAACGAGGATTTCGGCCATACCGCCTCTTATTCTACGCAACCCGCGGAGAAGGTGGGGCGGCAGTTCCAGGGCGTGTCACCGTTTTCCAACTAGCACTTTGGTACCATCGCAACGCCCCGCGCCGCGCGCTCTATTCGTGTTTGAGCGGGCGTTCCATGATCGCGCGGATGGCCTCACGCGGTGAGCGCTGCCCGTGCAGGATGGCGTAGACCTGCTCGGTGATGGGCAGCTCCACGCCCGGACGGTGCGCCAGTTCGCGCAGGGCGTCGGTGGTGTGCACGCCCTCGGCCACCATGCGCATTCCGGCAAGGATTTCGCCCAGCGCCCGGCCTTTGCCCAGCTCCACCCCGATGTGGCGGTTGCGGCTGAGCGCTCCCGTGCAGGTGAGGACCAGATCGCCCAGCCCGGCGAGGCCGCTCAGCGTTTCCGGCTGCGCTCCCAGGGCCACGGCCAGCCGGGTCATCTCCGCAAGGCCGCGGGTGATCAGCGCCGCCAGGGAGTTGGAGCCCAGTCCCAGGCCCTGGCAGGCTCCGGCGGCGATGGCGATGACGTTCTTCATGGCCCCGGCGTATTCCACGCCGCGAACGTCGTCGTTGGTGTACAGCCGGAAGGCGGGCCCGGAGAGTTCCTCCTGCAGGGTGGCCGCGAGCGCCGTGTCGCGCGAAGCCAGCACCACCGCCGTGGGGTCGCCGCGCACGGCCTCCGCGGCAAACGACGGCCCGGAGAGCACCGCGATGCGCGGAACAAACTTCGGCGAGACGACCTGCGCGAGGACTTCGCTCATGCGCGCGTGGGTGCGCGGCTCGAGGCCCTTGGTGGCGCTGACGAAGGCCATTTCCGGCTGGAGATGCGGCAGCGCCAGCGTATAAACGCTGCGCGCGTGCGCCGAGGGCATCACCCCGAGCACGATGCGCGCGCCAGCCAGCGCCTCGCCAGCCTCCGGCGTGACACGCACCCCGGGTGGGATCGCCCAGCCCGGCAGATAGACGGCGTTGACGCGATCGCGGCGCATGGCTGCGGCCAGCGCCGGGTCGTGCACCCACAGCGAGACGCCGTGCCCCTTGGGGTTCTGCGCCAGCAGGATGGCCAGCGCCGTGCCCCAGCTCCCGCCTCCGAGGATGGCGATCTGCGTCATTTCAAGTGTGACCGCGAAGCGGTCAACTGTCCTCGCCGTTCTTGCGGCGGCGCAGCACAAAGCGCGGCTCTTCGCCTGCCAGCAGGCGGCGGATGTTGCCTTCGTGCTTCCAGATGATCAGCAGCGCGGCCAGCAGCGTGCCGAAACTCACGCTAAGCGGCGGCGCGTGGTGCGGCGCCCAGAAGAGATAGACCAGCAGGGGCATGGCTGCGGCGGCGGCGATCGAGCCCAGCGACACGTAGCCCCAGAAAACCACCACGAGGATGAACAGGACGATCGCGGCGCTCATCGCCAGCGGGCAGAGCACGAAGAAGACGCCCGCGGCGGAAGCCACGCCTTTTCCGCCGCGAAACCCCAGCCACACCGGGAAGCAGTGTCCGGCGATTGCCGCCAGCCCGGCAAGGATCATCCAGATGGCGGATTCGCCGGCAAAATGCGCCGCCAGCCACACCGGCAGGGCGCCCTTGGCGGTATCGAGGAGCAGCGTCAGGATGCCCGCGGCGGCGCCGGCGGCGCGGGCCACGTTGGTCGCGCCGATATTGCCGCTGCCCACGCGGCGCACGTCCTGGCCGCCAAACAGCTTGCCCAGCAGCAGGCCAAAAGGGATGGAGCCGAGCAGGTAGCCCGCGAGGGGAATGGCCAGGTAGAGCAGGAAAGTGCGGTCCATGCGCGGCTAGCCCTCCTCCCGGTCGAGAGGATACGCCGCCAGGCGCGTGTATTTCGCTGCGGCGGGCTGCAGGTCGCTCTCGAAAAGGCAGAATTCGCGCGCCGTGTGTTGCCCGAAGCTCAGCGCGGCGCGTTCGTGCGCGGCGGCCCGCAGTTTTTCGATATTGCCCGGCCCCTGCGGAAAGCGGGCCAGCGTCAGGTGCGCCGAAAAGTTGCGCTGCTCGCGCGCGATGCCCAGCGGCTCGAGACTGTCTTCAATGCCACGCGCCAGCCGCGCCATGGCCTTTTCCTCCGGACCCACGGCGATGTCCGCCCAGAAGATGCGCGGCCGCTTTTCGTCGGGGAAAAAGCCCAGTCCGCGGAAGTCCAGCGCGATGGGTCCCGGGCCGCGCACGGAAGAGAGCGCAGCGCGGATGGCGTCCAGTTTCTCCGGCGCCGTTTCGCCGATGAATTTCAGGGTCACGTGAAGATTCTCCGCGCGGATCCAGCGCGCCTGCGGCGCCAGCGGCCGCAGCTCCCGGATCAGCGCCGCCAGATTCTCGCGCACTCCCGCGGGAATCTCCAGCGCAACAAAGAGGCGCATCGCGTCAGCCTCGCCCGGGCTCTTTGCCCGTGGCCTTCAAGGATCCTTTCGCGGAGCCGCTGTAGAGGAAATGCACGCGCACCATGTCCAGCGCGATCTGGGAAGCCTGCCAGCGGATGCCTTCGCGGTCGCCGGGGAAGAGCAGGGAGCGCTCCTTGACGCCGGCGGCGCTGGCCAGCCCGATGTGCACCGTGCCCACGGGCTTTTCTTCCGAGCCGCCGCCGGGCCCGGCGATGCCGGTGATGCCCAGGCCGAGCGTGCTGCCCACGCTGCGGCGGATGCCTTCGGCCAGGGCGATGGCCACCTCGGAGCTGACCGCGCCCTTGGTCTGGATCGTTTCCGCAGGGACATTCACCCACGCGGTTTTCAGTTCGTTGCTGTAGCAAACCACGCCGCCGAGAAAATAGGCCGAGCTGCCCGCGAGGCTGGTCAGCCGCTGGGCCACCAGGCCGCCGGTGCAGCTTTCCGCCGCGGCGATGGTGGCGTTGTTCATCATGAGCAGCTGCGCCACGACCTCCTCGAGCGATTCGCCCGTGGTGGTGAAGAGGCGCTCGCCGAGCGCCAGTTGCAGCCCCTCGGTGATTTCGCCGAGCGTCTTTTCGGCGTGCCGGGCGTCGCCGGTCCACAGCCGCAGGTGGATCTGCACTTCGCCCGGCGCGGCCAGCACCGTGGTGTTCACGTCCGTGTAGCGCTTGTAGATGGGGGCGATGAGCTGCTCGACGTGCGATTCGCCCATGCCCGCCACGCGCAGCTCGCGGTGGAACATGCGCACGCCGGAGATGCGCCGCAGGAGCCGCGGCACGATCTGTTCCAGGAACATGGGCTTCAGCTCGCGCGGCGGCCCGGGCAGCAGCGCGATCATCCGCCCGGCGTCCTCGAGCCACAGACCCGGCGCGGTGCCTCGCGGATTGTCCAGGGCCTCCGCGCCTTCCGGCACCATGGCCTGGCGCACGTTGACCGGCGGCATCTCCCGGCCGAAGCTGCGGAAGCGCGCTTCGATGGCGCGCACGATGGCCTCGTCGCGGCGCAGCTGGCGCCCGAGCAGGCCGGCCAGCGTTTCGCGCGTCAGGTCGTCTTCGGTGGGGCCCAGCCCGCCTGAGGTGATCACCAGCTCGACGCGCTGCAAGGCGCCGCGAAAAGCGTCGGCGAGCAGCTGGCGGTCGTCGCCCACAATCGTCTTGCGCACCACCTCGATGCCCAGTTTGTTCAGCTCCTCGGTGAGGAAGAGCGAGTTGGTGTCCACGCGGTCCGGGGTGAGCATCTCCGAACCCACGGCGATGATTTCCGCTTTCATGCTTGCGCCGATCCAGGAAGCGGCAGGCCGAAGACGTCCCAGTCCAAGGTGTAGAGTTCGCCGGTGGTGGCGATGATGGCGCGGCCACCCGGCTGCAACGCCAGGCCGACCACGCCCGGGCCGCTCAACACCAGTTCGGGCTGGCCCTGCGGGGTGAGGCGCACGATGCCGCGGCGGCCGCCGTGCGACGCGGCCACGTAGAGATTCAAGTCGCGATCGAAGGCCAGCCCCTGCGGGCGGCCCAGCCCGCGATAAAACGTGTGCACCTCGCCGCCGCGGGTGATGCGGTAGACGCGGTCGAAGCTGGAGGTGGTCGGCCCGGTGACGTAGAGCTCGCCGGAAGGGTGAAACGCCAGGTGATAGGCGGAGATGGAAGGCTCCAGCGTGGCGAAGACGAAGATCTCGCGCTCCGGGCTGATCTTGAAGATGGTGCCGCTGCGGTCGCCGACGTAGAGATTTCCGGCGTGGTCGAAGGCCAGCCCAGTGGCGATGCCCATGCCCTCGATCCACTGTTCGGCGCGCCCGTCCGGCGTGATGCGGTGCACCGTGCCGTCGTGGCGGCAGGTGACGAAGAGATCTCCGGCGCGGTCCAGCGCCAGCCCCGTGGGATTGATCAGCGAAGTGAGGAACGGCTTGATGCTGTAGTTGGCGGTGATCTTGTAGAGCGAGACCGGCACGCGCTGCCCGCGCGGCCCGCTGAAGGTCACGTAGATGTTGCCCTCGGGGTCCACCGCGGGGTTGGCCACGGGGTGCAGATTGTCCGCCACCTGCACGCCGATGGCGAGGGGATGCGGCCGGCTCTCCGCGGCGCCCGTGGAGACGCGCACCGTGCCGCCGCTGGCTCCCTCCGGCACGCGCGCGATCAGGCGCTTTTCCGCAGCCAGGAGCAGCCCGCCCTCGGCCTCGCCGAAACGCACCAGGGGCCGCGCGTGGCTGCGCGTGGAAAAGCCGCTGCCCAGGATGGAGATTTCGCCGCCGGGAATGGCGGCCGCGGGCGTGACGCGCTCGATCCGCGGAATGCCGTTCTTTGCCGCCGTGTCTCCGAATTTCATGGTTGGTTTCAGATCAGGCCCAGGTGCAGCACCAGGCGCAATACCAGCGCGGCGTACACGGCCGCCATCCAGTCATCGGCCATGATACCCCAGCCGCCGGGAAGTTTTTCCAGTTGCCGCGCCGGAAACGGCTTCCAGATGTCGAACACGCGAAAAAGTATAAAACCCAGCAAGAGGGTTTTCCAGTGCAGGAGCGCGAAGGGCCCGCCGCCGAGAAGTAGCGCGAGATGCTGGCCGGAAACTTCATCAATCACCACGGACTGCGGATCCTCAATTCCCGCATACTTCGCAACTCGCGCCGCGCTCCACACGCCGATCCCTGCAACAAGGAGCAGCACAAGTGATGGAAGAAAGACAAATGGGAGTGCGGAGGACGGTTGATTTCGAAAACCGGGGATCACGCCGGAATCCAGAAGAGAAGACAATCGCCATCCCAGGTGCAGCACGCATACTGTTAGCGCTACACCAACGATCGAGCCAAACGTGCCGGGGGCTTTGGGAGCGTAACCGACGCCTAGGCCTGTTGCGAGGGCGAGGGCCAGGCGCGGTTTCTTGCGCGGTGCGGCTTCCGGCACTTCAGAGGGCGGCGCGTCCGTGGCCGGGGTGTCAGTGTTCGGATTCATTCGGTTTGGGTTTCTCTTCGAGATCCTCTTCGTCGAAAACCGGTTCGGAGACGACGTATTTTTCGCTGGCCCAGTGACCGAGATCGATCTCCCGGCAGCGTTCGCTGCAGAAGGGGAAGTCGGCGTCCTTGTCGGAGTCCGTGGGTTTCTTGCAGATGGGGCACCGGTGTTTCATGTCTCAGGTGTTGTAGCCGCCCTCTTCAGAGGGCGGGGTCTGCTCCTCGGTTTCGATCGAAAAGGCCCGCGGTCTTAAGACCGCGGCTACAGCTCTGCGCTAAAGTTCCGAACCCCAGAGGCGCAGAAAAATTCCGCATCGCCCGTCTGTGACGAACTCTCTTCGACTGACACTATAACGCGATTTAGCCGAGAACGCGGAGGGGTGCGCCGGTGGAGATGCGGTGCAGCTTCTCGGCGGGCGGAGGAGGCGGCGTTGCGCTGACGGCCTGGGCGGCGCGGGCTGCGGGGCGGGGCAGAATCTCCAGGACGCGGGCGATCAGGTCGTAAGCGTCGGTCTTGGTGATCTCCACGCGCACAGCGTCGCCGGCCTCGGCGGCTGCGCCGCGCACTTCGATGTCCGTGAGGTAGAGTTTGCCGTCAATGTCCGGGGCCATGCCTTCGAGGCGCGCTTCCCAGACCAGCGGATTGTCCGCGGAAGGGCCCTCGACCAGGGCGGTGTGCGTCTGGCCCTTGAAGGCGCGCAGTTTCTTGCGGGAAATCTGCTTCTGGAGGGCCATCAACTGGCCGCGGCGGCCGGCCATCGTCGCGGCGTCCACTTTACCGCCGAGCGCGGCGCTCGCCGCGGTCTCCACGTCGGAATATTCGAACACGCCCATCCAGTCGAACTCCGCAGCGCGCACGAAAGCGCACAGTTCGTCGAAATCAGCGGAGGTCTCGCCGGGGAAGCCGACGATGAACGAGGTGCGCAAGGCCACGCCGGGAATCGTCGCGCGAATGCGTTCCAGCAGCTTGAGGAAGGCTTCGCCGTTGGACCCGCGCTTCATGCGCGCCAGCAGGTTGCGGCTGGCGTGCTGCAGCGGCATGTCCATGTACTTGGCGAGGCGCGGCTGCGCCGCGAGCGTGTCCAGCAGCTTCTGGGTCACGCGGTTGGGATAGGCGTAGAGGAAGCGCACCCAGAGCAGACCGGCTTCGCCGCCCACCTGCGCCAGCTTTTCGAGCAATTGCGCCAGGCCGTCGCGCAGGCCGAGGTCTTCGCCGTAAGAAGTCGTATCCTGCCCGATCAGGGTGATCTCCCGCGCGCCGCCCGCCGCGAGGTTTTCCGCCTCGCGCACCACCGATTCGAAGCGCCGGCTGCGGAACTTCCCGCGCAGCTGCGGAATGATGCAGAAGGTGCAGGGATGATCGCAGCCCTCGGCGATCTTGATGTAGGCGGCGTGGCGCGGCGTGGTGACGACGCGCGGCGTCAGATCGTGGTAGAGAAACGCGGGCGCCGCCGCGGGCAGCACGCGCAGGTCGCCGCGCACCGCTTCCAGGATGCGCTCCACTTCGCCCGTGCCCACCACCGCGTCCACTTCCGGAATCTGCTCCAGAATCTGCTGGCGGAAGCGCTCCACCAGGCACCCGGCGACGATCAGCTTCCTGGCCGCGCCGAACTTCTTGTGCTCGGCCATTTCCAGGATGGTGTCCACCGATTCCTTCTGCGCCGCCTCGATGAAGCTGCAGGTGTTCACCACCAGCACATCGGCCTCGTCCGCGCGCGGCGTCAGCTCGTATCCGCCGTGCGTGAGGATGCCCATCATGACCTCGCTGTCCACGAGGTTCTTGGGGCAGCCCAGGCTCACGAATCCGACTTTGGGTGTCTTGGCCATCAGCAGGAATTTGCGCTTCCACGCAATTCCCTAGTGTAACACGCAGCGCGGAGGGGATTTTGCAGCGGCGGCGGCATTTAACCCGAGCGGGCCGGGGGGCCGTCCGGGGGCGAGATAAACTCGCCGCTGCACTCGGAAAGTTATCGTGCGCGCAGCGCGGCGCGAATTTCCGCCAGCAGCGCGCGCAACCGCAGCGCATCGCAGGGCACGCCGCCATAGCGGGCCCGCGCATAGATCTGCGTGAACTCGCTCACCGCGGGAGCGATTCCCGGGGCCTCGATGGCCGCCGCGAATTCGTACGGCGTTTGCGCTTCGCTGTGCTTCCAGCCGCGCCGCGAGAGCACGCGCAGAAACTCCTGGTAGAGCAGGGAAGCGAGCTGCGGGTCACGCCGCGCCCCGCCCGGAGCGCGCACCCGCCATTCGAGGCGCATCCGCCGCGCGAGGCGCCGCAAGCCGCCGAAGTTCAACAGCAGCAGGAGAAGTACCAGGGCGACAGGAAGCACAGCGCGCAGCGTTCCGTGGCTTTTCTGCCAGGACTTGAGGCGCTCTTTCCCGCGCTCCTGCAGTTCGTCGAAGAAGTTCCGCGCTCGCTCGTTCCAGGAGCGCGAGCCGCGCTGCACCGTCTGTGCGAGCGTAATCTGGTGCGCGAAATCGTAGTTGATGACCCATTCATTCCAGGAGAGCTGGAACCAGTCCCAATACGCGGCCATCCGCCCGAGCAGGTTCTTTTCGGCTTCCGCCGCCCCGGGGGTGGGATCGAAGGTGAGCCAGCCGTAGTTGGGGAAGTACACCTCGACCCAGCTGTGCGCGTCGCTGGCGCGCACGATGTAGTCCTTGCCGACGTCGTTGTACTCGCCGGGGAGAAAGCCGTTCACCAGGCGCGCGGGGATGCCCAGTGTGCGCAGGAGCACGGTCATGGCCGAGGCGAAGTATTCGCAATGCCCGGCGCGGGTCACGAACAGGAAGTGCGCCAGGGCGTCGTCGCCGGGACGGCCCGTAAGGTTCAGCGAATAGGCGTAATTGCTCTGCAGGTAGGCTTCGATGGCCGCGGCTTTGTCGAAAGGCGTTGCCGCGCGCGCGGTGATCTGCCGCGCCAGTGCGGCGATGCGCGGATCGAGCACGGGGAGCTGCAGGTAGGTCTCGCGGAGCCCTGGGGGATATTTCGCGGAGGCGGAACGCAGCAGAGCCGGGGCCACCCGGGGCAGCAGGGAATATCCCTCGTAGCGCGTGGGCGTGTAGTTGTGGAAAGGATTGAAGAACGAAGAGGTGGGATCCATCAGCAAGTAGGCGCGCCGGCTTGCGGTAATTCCCATGTCAGCGGAAAAAGTTCCCCGCAGCGAGAGGACGTAGGAGGGCGCGAACACCGCGTCGGTCGCCACCGGCTCGAGCAGCACCGTATAGTGCAGCGACATGGAATGCGCGCGCAGGCCGGCCGGAAACGCCGGCGGGCGAATCCAGCCGTCGCCATCCACGGACAGCGCTTCCCGCGTCCGCTCCGGCGTGAACCAGCGCTTGCCGTCGAAATCCGTGAGCGCGATGCCGCGCCAGCGCAGACGCACACTGCGCGGAAGCTGGCCGGCCTTCACGCGCATGACCACCGTGGAGTCTTTCTTGATCTCGCCGATCTGTCCCAGCTCGACATCCTCGCTGAAGCCGGACATCAGCGCGGGCTGCAGGCCCATTTTTCCGAAATATCCGGCGCTGAAGCGCGGAAAGAAGAAGAAGAACAGCGAGCCGAGAAGGATCGCGCCCAGCGTCACGCTCAACGCGGCGATGCCCAGGGCGCGGTGGAAGCGCTTCTCCAGCCCCGGCCGGGCGGCCAGCGACAGTGACACCGCGCCCTGGGCGCCGCGGCGCATCTCGTAGCCGAGAAACGTGGCCACGGCAAAAAGCAGATACAGGAAAAAGAGCCCCAGGAAATAGGTGTCGATGGTGAGCACCGCAGCTGCCAGCACCGTGCCGAACGATAGCAGCGCCAGGAAGAGCGCGTCCCGGTCGTTGGCCGCGCTGTACAGGCGCACAAAGAACACGTACAGCAGGAGATGCACGGCGGCGAGCAGAGCGGCGTACAGGCCGGGATTGGGCGCGCCCGCCGCATAGTTCCGTGAAAAGATCAGGTAGTCCGCGGGGAAGACCGCGAAGTAGGCGATGACCAGCCAGGTCGCCAGCCGGTGGCTGAACTCCGGCCCGTGCCTCCGCCAGCCGCGAATTCCCTTGTAGAGCACGGCCAGCGGCGCGAAGACCGCCGTCGGCGGGTCGAGTTTGCCCGTCGCGGCCAGCGTGCTCACGGCCGTAAGAATCAGGCAGAAGAGCGCGGTGCGGAAGAACCGCTCGGCGGGCGGTGCCGCTGCGGGAAAGGCTGTAGCGGTGCTCGACATGGCGCAGATTTCATCCTAGCACCGCGCCGCTGCGCGTGGCCGTGGCAGCGCGAATCTGCCAACGTCTGCCGGGCGGAATAATTCTTCGTGCAGGGAAAGCGCGTGCGAAGGAGCCGGAAACTTCTATTCCGGCCGGACTGGGGCTGCGGCCCGCGCGATCTTGCGCGTGAGGTTGGAGACGGGAAGCGTGTGCAATTCGCCCAGAAGCAGGGCGCGCGCGCCGCGCGGGCGCGGCAGCTTCTTCACGCGCACCAGAAACGGCGCAATCGTGATCTCGCGGTGGGTGACGGCCTGGCGCACGGGTTTTGCCGCGGCAATCTGCGCGCCGGCCGCCGCGGCCAGACCGAAACTCTTCCCGAGATGAGTGCGCAGAGCGCTCCGCGCGTTTTTTCCAGCGCGCACCGCCGGGAAATGCCACATCCGTGAGAAGAGCGGCGAGAGTTCCCCGGGTGTCCCGGGCGCGGCGGCGCGGCGCGGCGGAGGGAGCAGCAGGGTGCGTCCCTGCGGGTCGAGGAAGACCGCGGCCGCGAGATGCACCTGCACCGGCGCGCGCTTGCGGCGCTTTTCCGGAATGGTCTCCGCAAGGCCCCGGCGGCGCGCGCGGCACCAGCGCGCCACCGGGCACGCCGCGCAGTCCGGCGCGCGCGGCGTGCAGAGCGTCGCGCCCAGCTCCATCATCGCCTGGTTCCAGTCGCCGGGATGATTGCGCTCCAGCAGGCGGTCCGCGGAAGCTTGCAGGCCTTGCCAGCGGCGCGGCGCGCGCAGGTCCCCGCGCAGCGCTTCCAGCCGCGCCAGCACCCGGGCCACGTTGCCGTCGAGCACGGCGTGCGGCGCGCCATAGGCGATGCTCAGAATCGCCGCGGCCGTATAGCGCCCGATTCCGGGCAACGCCAGCGCGGCTTGGTAGTCGCGCGGAAATACGCCGGCGTGGCGGGCCACGATCTCCCGCGCCGCGCGCTGGAGGTTGCGCGCCCGGCTGTAATAGCCGAGCCCCGACCAGTGCCGCAGAATCTCCTCTTCGGGAGCCTCGGCCAGCGCGCGCACATCCTGAAAGCGCGCCACGAAGCGCTCGTAGTAGGGAATCACCGCGGCCACGCGCGTCTGCTGCAGCATGATCTCCGAAAGCCAGATGCGGCCGGGATCCTGGGTGCGGCGCCAGGGCAGGTCGCGCTGCCGGCGCGCGAACCACGCCAGCAGCTGCCGCCGGAATTTTCCGAGTTCTTTCCCTGCGAGAGGCACGCGCCATTTTCGCACACCCGGCGCGCGTTTCCTCTCTGCGTACCGCCGTTCTTCACTGAGTTTGTGCGAGGCCCACTACAGTTCGGGCAGGAAGATGAAGTACGCGGAATTCCACAGATCTTCGGGGATCGTGCCGGGCGACTGGCTGGTCAGCACGATCTTGGCAAGCTCGGGATCGCCGCTGAGCGATTGCAGCAGCTGCGCTCCGCCCTCCTGGCGCAGCGGCTCGCTGAGGGCGAGCAGGCGCAGCACGTCGGAGATAATCTCCGCGGCGGGAGCCAGGGGCGTTTCCGCGCCGAGGGTGCGGAAGCGCAGCAGGGCGTTGGTTTCGTAGAAGTGCCAGGCGATGCTGGCGCAGAGGGCCACGGCGCGCTCGAACATCTCCGCGGCGTCCGGCAACTCCGCGGGCAGCGCCGGGTCGAAGACCAGCAGCACGCGGCGGTCGTCTTCGCGGTTGAACTCGCGCACCAGCAGGGTGCCGGTGCGCGCCGAAGCCTTCCAGTGCACGTGCCGGGCGCTGTCCGTGGGCAGGTAGTCGCGCAGGGCGTGCAGGTCCTGGCCGCGGCCCTTCTTCAGGCTTTCGATCGAGCCCTGCAGCGCGGGCAGCACCGCGCGAAAATCCGCCGTGGCTTCCACCGACGGATAAACCAGCGCTTCCGTGCGCAGGTCCACGGGGCGCGCCTTCTGCAGAAACCCGAAGGGGAAGCGCGTGACGATCTTGAAGGCCTCCTGGCGATACACTCCGCGCCGCGGAAACAGCAGGGGCACCCACTGCTGCACCCGCCCCTGCCGCGGCACGTACGGGAAATAGACCGGGGTCTCCAGCACCGCCGCGCGCGCCGCTCCCTTCGCTGCCACGCCCTCCAGGCGCAACGAGAACGACGGCAGCGTCAGCTTCTCGTTCTGCAGCTCGACGCTGGCACGCACCGGCGCGCCCGCGAAAATCTCCTCCGGCAGCTCCAGGCGAATGGCCACGCCCGAAAGCGTGATGGTGGAGAGAATGCCGGACATGAGAATGGCGGCGATCAGGCTGGCCAGAATCAGAAAGAGCAGGTTATTGCCGGTATTCATCGCCGCCAGGGCCACGGCAAACACTCCGCCGATGTAGATCCAGCCCTCGCGGGTCAGCTTGTACTCCATTTTGTAGGCGACCCAGCGCAGCGGCGTGCGCCGCGCCAGCACCGGCACCAGCGTCACCGCCACCCAGCCCGCCAGCACCAGCGAGGAGAGCGCGGAAATTCCGGCCAGGGCGACGTGGCCCATCTCCGCAGCGGCGCCGGAATAGAGAGCGAGAAGCAAGGCCACGGTCAGCGCGGCCATGGCCAGGAAAAACGCGCGGACGCCCGGGCTGTCCATTCTTACCCAGAGCTTCGCCAGCGTGGCCGTGCGGTTCACAGGGGTACGCGTGCAGATTCGACGATTTCGCGGAGAAACGCCTCGACCCAGTCGGTCTTCTTGGCCCCGGCGGCGGGCCCGGCGCTCTTGATGTTGGCGATCACGCGGTGGGCGAGCACCGGCACGAAGAGCTGCTTGAAATCGTCGGGCAGGCAGAAGTCGCGCCCGTCCAGATACGCGCGGGCCTGCGCCGCGCGCTGCAGCATCAGCGTCCCGCGCGGGCTCACCCCCAGCGCCAGTTCCGGCGCCTGCCGCGTCCGCGTGACGATGGCCATGGCGTAATCCAGCAGGCTGTTCTCCACGCGCACGCGCGAGACCGCCTCCTGCATCGCCAGCACGTCCTGTGCGGTGGCCAGGGGCTCCAGATCCTTCAGCGGATCGTCGCTCGTCTGGCTGGAGCGCTTGCGCAGAATCTCTTTCTCGGTCTCCACGGAGGGGTAGCCCATGCGGATGCGCATCAGGAAGCGGTCCAGCTGCGATTCCGGCAGCGGGTAGGTGCCGTGGTGCTCCACCGGGTTCTGCGTGGCCACCACCAGGAAAGGCAGCGGCAGCGGGTGCGTCCGCCCGTCCACGGTCACCTGGGCCTCGTTCATGGCCTCCAGCAGCGCCGATTGCGTGCGCGGCGTGGTGCGGTTGATCTCGTCGGCCAGGATGACGTTGGCGAAGATCGGCCCGGGGCGGAATTCGAATTCGCGGTTTTCGGGGTTGTAGACGCTCACGCCCAGCACGTCGCTCGGCAGCAGGTCGGAGGTGAACTGGATGCGCTGGAAGGTGCAGTGGAAGGAGCGCGCCAGGGCCTGCGCCAGCGTCGTCTTGCCCACGCCCGGCACGTCTTCGATCAGCAGGTGCCCGCGGGCCAGCAAGGCCACCAGCGCCAGCTGAATGGCCTCTTCTTTCCCGTAGATGGCGCGGGAAAGGCTGCGCTGCAATTGCGAGACGATCTGGGCGGCGGCGATGGGCATCGGTTGAATCTCGCTCTGCTTCGTGTTAAAAATAATTAGTACCGTGGGCGACTAGCTCAGTTGGTTAGAGCGCTCCCCTCACACGGGAGAGGTCAAAGGTTCAAGTCCTTTGTCGCCCACCATCTCTTAAACGCCTGTACCCGATTCTAGCGGAATTTTCCCCATGTCAACGGTCCTCCGTAGCCTCGAGTTTCTATCCCTGAGCCTGTGGCTCGGCGGCGACATTTTCCTCAGCTTTGTCGTCGCGCCCGGGGCGTTTGCGGTGCTGCCGGGGCGCGATCTCGCCGGCTCGATGGTCGGCTACGCCCTGGGCCGCCTGCACATTCTCGGCATCGTCTGCGGCATAGTCTTCTTCGCCGCGCGGCTGGCCCGCACGCGCTCCTTCGCCAACTTCGCCGCGCCCGTGGCCCTGGCCGTGGTGCTCATGCTCGCGCTCACTGTGGCCTCGCAGTACGGCGTCACCTCGCGCCTTGCCCGCTTGCGCTCGGAGATGGGCTCCGTGCAGAACACTGCCGCCGATAATCCCCTGCGCCGCGAATTCGACCGTCTGCACCGCCTCTCCGTCCAGCTCGAATCCGGCGTCCTCCTCGGCGGCCTCGCCGCCCTCTACCTGCTCACCCGCGAAGCCGTTCGCTGACGCCGGCTGGCCTTCCTTCTCTTGTTCTTCTTTTTCGCCGGGGCGCGCCCGATCTTGCGGGCTTTGCGGCTGTCCCGCTGCACCGCGCGCCACATGTACCAGCTCGCGACCGTGCGATACGGCCGCCAGCGCTCGCCGAACGCCAGCAGCTCCTTCGGCTTGGGTATGTAACGTTTGCCGTAGGTCAGCGCGTAGCCCTTCTGTACGCCCAAATCGTGAATCGGCAGCACGTCCGGCCGGCCCAGCCGGAAGATCAGGAACATCTCCACGGTCCACGCGCCCACCCCGCGCACGGAGATCAGCCGCGCGACCAGCTCCTCGTCCGAAAGCGCCTCCGCCTCGGCGCGAGAAGGAACCACGCCCGAGAGCGTCTTCCGCGCGAGGTCCTTCATGGCCCGCACCTTGGCCCCCGAGAGCCCCGCCTTGCGCAGCGCCCGCGTGGGCAGCTTCAGCATCTCTACCGGTGACGGCGCGCTCCTGCCCGCGCCCAGAGCCTTCACGCGGTTGAAGATCGTCTCCGCGGCCTTGCCGGAGATGGACTGATACGTGACAGCTTCGAGCAGCGCCGCATAAGGGCTCTCCGTCCCGTCGGTTTCCGTCCGGAACTCCTCGGTACTCTGCATCAGCCGCGCCAGCCGCTGGTCCTTGGCGGCCAGTCTGTCCATGGCCAGGCGCAGGTCAAAAGGCGGCAATCGTCTTTCGGTCGTCACGTGCTCTCTCCCGCCGGCGATGCGCAAGAGAATACCAAGCCCTGCGAACCACCGCCCCAGGAATCTTGCCGCGAGTCACCAGTCACTGCTCCATGCTCCACGTGTGCTAAAATTTCACGCTTATGCAAACAGGCATTATTGGACTACCCCAGGTCGGCAAGACCACGCTCTTCCGCATCCTCACCAAGGCGCACGTCGAAGGCAAAGCCGGCGCCCAGGCGACCCACGTGGGCGTGGCCAAGGTGCCGGAGCCGCGCCTGCTCGAGCTGGCCAAGCTCTATAACCCCAAGAAGATCACTTATGCCACGGTGCAGTACGTGGACGTCGGCGGCATGCAGAAGGACCGCGCCAAAGATTCCGGGGTGCTCGCGCCGCTGCGCGACGTGGACACCATCGCCCACGTTCTCCGCGTCTTCGACGATCCCTCCGTGCCGCATTCCGCCGGGAGCATTGACCCGCTGCGCGACGCCACCAACCTCGAGCTGGAGCTGATCCTCGCCGACCACGACCAGATCATCCGCCGCCTGGAGCGCCTGGACAAAGACCTCAAGAAGAAGCGCGACCCGGTCCTGGAGGGTGAGAAGGCAGTGCTCGAGCGCTGCAAGGCGCACCTCGAATCGGAAAAGCCCCTGCGCGAGCTGGAGATCACTCCGGAAGAGAAGAAGTTCATCAGCGGCTTCCTCTTCCTCTCCCAGCGCCCCATGCTCTTTGTGCTGAATCTCGGCGACGAAGAAGCCGCCGAGCTCTCCACCGCCGTCGAGCGCCACAAGCTCGGCGCGCTGCAGGGCCGGCCGAACACCGCGGTCGTGGCCATCTGCGGCCGCCTGGAAGCCGAGCTCGCCGAAATGGACGAGAAGGAAGCGGCCGAGCTGCTGGCCTCCTACGGCTTGAAAGAACCGGGCCTCAACCGCTTGATCCGCGCCACCTACGACTTGATGGGCCTGATCTCCTTCTTCACCGCCGGCGAGCCGGAAGTCCGCGCCTGGACCATCCGCAAGGGCTCCACGGCGTCCAAAGCCGCGGGCGAGATTCACAGCGACATCGAAAAAGGCTTCATCCGCGCGGAAGTCGTGCGCTGGAACGACCTGCTGGAGGCCGGCAGCCTCGCCGCCGCCCGCGAAAAGGCCAAGGTCCGCCTCGAAGGGCGCGATTACATCGTGCAGGAAGGCGACGTCATTCTCTTCCGCCACAGCGGCTGACGCGGCATGCTGCACTCCGAAACAGTCCGCATTGCGCTGGCCGCCGGCCTCGGCCTGGTGGCCGCCGGCGGCAATATCCTCGGCGGCTATTTCGTGGTGCGGCGGGACTGGCCGCGCCAGTTTCTCCACTATTTTCTGGCCCTCGGCGCCGGCTACATGCTGGCCGTGGCCTTCCTGGAGATCATTCCCGAGGCGGTGCACCTGGGCGGAGAGAACGCGCTGCTATTTGTCCTCGCCGGCTACTTCCTGGTGCACCTGTTCGAACACATCCTTGCGCCGCATTTTCACTTCGGCGAAGAAACGCACGCCGAGGAGATCCGCCACCACCATGCCAGCACGACGGCGCTGCTGGGTCTGGTGATCCACACGTTTTTCGACGGCGTGGCCATCGCCGCGGGCTTTCTCGTCTCCACCTGGCTGGGCGTGGTCATCTTCGTCGCCGTCTTCCTGCACAAACTCCCCGAAGGCTTTACCGTGGCCTCCGTGGTCCTGGCCAGCGGGCAAGGCCGGCGGCAGGCCCTTTATGCAGCGGGGTTTCTGGGAGCCGCGACGCTCGCCGGAGTCCTGCTCACCACCCTGCTGCAGGCGCAACTCCAGTACGCTCTGCCACTTTCCGGCGGCGTGACGGTTTATGTAGCGGCCACCGACCTGCTCCCCGAGGTCAACCGCGAGCCCGGCTGGCGTACCGCCCTGCTGGTCTTTCTGGGCGTCGCCAGCCTGCTGGCGCTGAAGCATTTAGCGCATTTCTAAGCGCACCCCTGTTTCCTCTGGCGCACACTTCTTCGGCTGCAACTTTCTGTCTCTGAACGGGTTGTATAGACTATGGAGGTCATGGCCAGAACCGACGTCCAGTTGATGCAGGACGTAAAGTCGGGCGACGAGCAGTCCTTCGCCCTGCTCCTGCACCGCTATCGGAGTCCGCTGGTCAACTTCCTTCACCGGATGGTGCGCAATCGCGAGCAGGCCGAGGACCTCGCGCAGGAAGTTTTCATCCGCGTTTACCGCGCGCGCGAAGACTACGAACCCAGCGCGAAGTTCACCACCTGGCTTTTCCGCATCGCCACCAATCTGGCGCTGAATTCCATCCGCGACAATCACCACCGGCAGATGGAAATATCCATCGATCAGCCGCTGGCGGCGGATGCCGAGGACGGCGATGAGCGCCGCCTGGACGTGGCCGACGGCCACCTGGACATCGAGCAGCATTTGGTCGAGCAGGCCCGGCAGGCCATGATCCGCCGCGCCATCGCCAAGCTGCCGGAAAAGCAGCGCGCGGCCGTGCTCCTGCACAAGTATCAGGAGCTGGACTACCGCGAAATCGCCCGGATTCTGGAATGCTCGGAAAGCGCGCTGAAATCGCTGCTCTTCCGGGCCTATGAAACGCTGCGCATCGAGCTGGCTCCCCTGGTGGGCCAGCCGCCAAAGCAGCAGGGATAAGAAGGGAAGAAGGTCATGAACTGTGCGCGAATGGAAAGCCGGATCCTGCCGTACCTCGACGGCCGCCTGAAGGAAGGCGAGCGGGCCGAGGCGGAGAAGCACCTCACGGCGTGCGCCGTCTGCCGTCTGCGCGTCAACGAATTCCGCTCCCTCTCCGGGCTGCTCGACGAGCTGCCGAAGATCGAGCCGTCCGCGGGTTTCGATCTGCGGATGCAGGCGCGCATCGCCGCCGAGCCCCCGCGCCAGAGCTGGTGGGCCTGGCTCGCCCCTTCGCCGCGCGTGGCCTTTGCCGCTTCACTGCTTCTGCTGGCTACCGTCTGGGTCGCCTCGCGGCCCGCCGAGCAGGGACTCAACATGGCCGCGCCCGACACCGAAGTGCGCATGATGAAGGACCTGCCGGTGCTGGAAGATTACGACGTGCTCGCCAACTTCGAGCCGCTCCCGGATCTTCCGCCACCCGTGGATGCGGAGAACCAGTAAGAGGAGATTTTCCCGGTAAGAGTGGAACATGCACCGCACCGCACAATTCGCTCGCTGGCTTCTGGTCCCCCTCGCCGCGCTGGCGCTTCCGCTGGCCGCCGTGGCGGCGCAGAACCAGTCCGACCGCCCGGATAAGCGCGAACAGAACCGCGAACGGCCTCGCGAACAGCGCCACGAACAACGGCAGCAGCAGTCCCGGGCAGAGCGTCAGCAGGAACGGCAGCGGCAGCGCCCGCCCGCCGGTAATGCGCAGCGCTCCCTGCCCGGCCGCGCAGCGCCTCCTTCGCGCGCGCCGGGACTCCAGCCGCCCTCGGCGTCCGGACGGCAGTTTGCTCCGAGTGAGCGGCCCGCCGAAGCGCCGCGCGCGGGCACACAGCCTCCCTGGGTGGACCGCCTGCGCAACATGTCGCCACAGGAGCGCGAGCGCGTTCTCGAGAACCAGGGCAAATTCCGCTCTCTGCCTCCGGACCGCCAGGAGCACATTCGCCGCGACTTCCAGCGCTGGGACCGCCTGACGCCCCTGCAGCGCGACGAACTGCGCGACCGCGAGCGGGTCTGGCGCCAGATGACGCCCGAGCAGCGCGAGCACATCCGCGCCGACGTCCTGCCACGCTGGGAGCAGATGCCCTTTGAACGCCGCCAGGCCATCCAGCGGCGCCTGCGCGTCCTCCGTGAGATGCCGGAATCGGCGCGCAACCAGCACCTCCGCGATCCCAATTTCACCCGCGGCATGAGCCGGGAGGACCAGGCTCTGCTCGACGACCTCAGCCACCTCCACGTCGGCGGCGCCCCCGAACTTCCCGCCGAGCATTAGCCGCGACAGCCGCAGAGGCACGGCACGCCATGCCCCGGACAGCAGCCGGGGCCGTACCCACCTGTTTTGACGAACGCGCTCTGCGCTGCCGCGTTGACAACAGCCCTCCCGCGGCGTCATCGTGACTGTTGCAGTTCCGTTGCATCCAATCGGGGGGAGGAACAACCCGCACGTGTCCGCGCGCTTCCGCGCTCTGCAGCACCGTAATTTCCAACTCTTCTTCGCCGGTCAGCTTACTTCGCTCATCGGCACGTGGATGCAGTCCACCGCGCAGCTCTGGCTCGTCTATAAGCTGACCGGCTCGGCGGCCCTGCTCGGTCTGTTCGCTTTCGCCAACCAGATCCCCATCCTGCTGCTGGCCGCCGTGGGCGGCTATGTCGCCGACCACTTCAACCGCCACCGCGGCGTCATCTGGACGCAAACGGCCTCCATGTGCCTGGCCCTGCTGCTCGCCGCGCTCACCCTGTCGCACCACGTCCGGGTGTGGCATCTCATCGTCATCGCCTTCCTCGTTGGCATCGTCAACGCCTTTGACGTGCCCATCCGCCAGGCCTTCATCATCCAGATGGTTGGCAGGCCCGACCTGCCCAACGCCATCGCCCTGAACTCCTCGATCTTCAACGGAGCACGCGTCGTGGGCCCGGCCCTCGCCGGTCTGGCCATCGCCTGGGTCGGCGAAGGCTGGTGTTTTTTCTTCAACGCCTTGAGTTTCCTCGCCGTCATCGCCGCGCTGCTGGCCATGCGCCTCGCGCCGGTTGCGCCCAAGCCCGAAGGCGGCTCGCCGCTGCAGAATTTCATCGAGGGCTTCCGCTTCGTCATGGGCGATGTGCCCATCCGTTCGGCGCTGCTGCTGCTCAGCCTGCTCAGCCTGCTCGGCCTGCAGTATTCCGTCTTTATGCCCATCTTCGCCACCGACATCCTGCATGGCGGCCCGCGCGGCCTGGGCTTCCTGATGAGCGCGGCGGGCGTCGGCGCGGTGATCGGAGCGCTGCACTTCGCCGCGCGGACCGCCTACAAGGGCCTGGCGCGTTTTATCGCCGTGACCTCTTCCATCTGCGCCGCCGGTCTCATCGTCTTCTCCCAGTCGCAGCTCTTTCTGCTCTCGGCGGGCGTGCTCGCCGTGGTCGGCTTCGCCGCCACCGCGCAGATGGCCGCCACCAACACCATCGTGCAGAACCGCGTCTCGGACGAACTGCGCGGCCGGGTCATGGCCGTTTACGCCGCGATGTTCATGGGCGTGCAGCCCATCGGCGCGCTGTTTGCCGGCATCATCGCGCGGCACATCGGCGCGCCGCTCACGCTCACCATCTTCGGCTCGGTGTGCCTTGCCGGCACGCTCCTCTTCGTCTTCCGCGTGCTTTTGCGCATCGAGCCGTCCCCGCCACTCCCCGCCCCTTCGTAGCCAGCTGCGGAGAGCGACGTCTATTTCAGTCATTCCGAGGGAAGTCCCGATGTTCTTCATCAGGAGTGAGTCGAGGAATCTTTCCGCAATCGAAGAGAGATTCCGCGCTGCGCTTGGAATGGCGGATGCAGATGTGCGGTTCGGCGAACTCTCGAGCGGGATGGGGCGGTAAAGCCAGTCAGCGCCTAGGCCGGCAGTTGCCCGCACCAGTTGTCACAGTTCCAGCTCCATCCCATCGAAAGCGATCGCCCGCCCCGCCGCCAGCAACTCCCGGTGTTCCGCGCTCTCCTCATCGAGAATGGGGTTGGTGTTGTTCAGATGGATGAGCACGCAGCGCGTCTGATGAGCGGACTGCAATTGCCCGAGAAGGCCGCTTGCGCCAGAGAGCGGCAAGTGCCCCAGCTGCCGGGCCGTCTTGCCGCTGCTTTGTATTTTGATGAGTTCGTCGTCCGTCCAGAAGGTCCCGTCAAGCAATGCCAGATGGCTCTCGCTGATGCGTCGTTTCCAATCTTCGCCGCGGCCCGGCAGGCTGGGAGCATAGAAAAACCTCTTCTCGCCTTGCACCAGCTGCAGGCCGATCACGGCTTCTTCTTCCGGCAAGCTGCTCCGCAGATGGTCGCTCACATAGTCCGGAAAACTCCCGTTCAGCGGCACGGCCTTGCAGAAAAGATTCATTTTTGCTCCGGCCGGGCCCTGCGCGACGAGGGAAATCAGCCGGTCCAGAGGAAGAACTTCCCAGCGCGACGGAGGGTTGGAGCGCGCTAAGGTGCGGAAAAGGCTGTTGTCCTCGGTCAGTATGCGCCGCACCGATAAGGTCGAATAGATCCGCAGCGGCTGGAATTCCCGCAGATGGAGCAGGCCCAGTACGCACTCCACGTCCGCACTCGTAAGCAGGATCGCGGAGATGGGGGTGCTGCGCGGCGCGCCCTTCGGAGCAAATTCAGAGTGCGCGGCGAGCTGTTGCCGCAAGTCGGGAGAAGCGTTCAGGAGGAACCAGGAAGAACCGTCGGGCGAAACCGCGAGCTGCGCCTGGGTGCGCGCGCGCCCGCGCAGGGTGCCATCGCGCAGGCGGCTGCAATTGCGGCAGGCGCAATTCCACTGGGGAAATCCGCCCCCGGCGGCGGAGCCGAGGACCTTGACGCGCATACAGGCTTACAGTTCCGCACCGGCGGAAGAGTTAATTTCGCAGTTCAGGTCCATCTCTTCGTGCTGTGGCGTGACCCGTTCCATTGGTGCACCCCCCTGCGAGCGGTCATCTCGCCGCGCCCGCTCAGATGGCGCGACCCGCGCAGTATAACGTTGCCCTCGCTGCCGCAAGAGGTTTTTTCCACGGCCCATTCTGCCCGCGCCAGGTTTCCGCCGCGTGAGCCTGGTCTGGCTCCCACCGGCGCATGCTGTGACTCGCACCGGGAGCAGCAAGGCCACCACCAATCCTCGTCGCTCCGGACCCCCGGAGCGCAATCCCTAGGGGCTATTTTTCCGCGCTGCGCAGGGTGTTCCACTTTCTGCTTCGGCCTGCGAAATATTTTTATCAATATTGAGAATTCCCCTTGACAAGCCCGGAATCCAGTCTATTATGTGGCACAAAGTGGAAGGAAGTGGTGAGCAGTAGAGAAGAGTAGAGGACATTAGAGGGTCGTGGTGATTCGCCATAATCGCTGCCACACTTTGAGCCAAACACATGAAACTGCGGGGGAACTGTCCGGCGAAGGTCGACGAGAAGGGTCGGTTGAAGATACCCGCCGTGTTTCTCGACGCGCTCAAGGAGTACGGGAACCAGTTCTACATCACCAGCACCACGGGGGAATCGGCGCGGATCTATCCGATGAAAGTCTGGTCTGAGATCGAGGACAAGCTGGCTAAAGTCTCCTCGCAGAACCGGGCCAAGAGGAAGTTTCTGATGCGCACCAGCTATTTCGGACAGACGGTCGAAGTGGACGGGCAGGGCCGGGTGCTGGTGCCCGCGGTGCTGCGCGAGGCCGCGCGGATGAAGGGCGAAGTGGACGTCTTCGGCAACCTCGACTATCTCGAGGTCATGAACCATAGCCGAGTGATGGAAGACCTGAAAAATTCGCCGTACACCGATGACGACGACAAGGCATTGGAAGACCTGGGGATTTGAGGCTGCCAAAGCCAGGGCAGGGAGAATTTGACAGCGCCGCACACGCCGGTGCTCTTGCAGGAGGTGCTCGAATGGCTGCGAATCAGGCCCGACGGAACGTATCTGGACGCCACCCTGGGCGCCGGCGGCCATGCGGAAGCCATCGCGCGGCACTTGACCTCCGGGCGGTTGATCGGCCTGGACCGGGACGCACGGGCTATCGAGCTGGCGCGGGAGCGCCTGAAGAGCTTTGGGGCGACAGTGACGCTGGTGCAGTCGCCGTTTTCGAGGATTGCGACGGTCGTGCAGGAGCTGGAGCTGCCGCCGTTGGACGGCGTGCTGGCCGATCTGGGAGTTTCCAGCATGCAGCTTGACCGCGCCGAGCGCGGCTTTTCGTTTCGCGAAGCGGGTCCGCTGGACATGCGCATGGACGACCGCGACGCCGAGACCGCAGACGAGATTGTGAATCGCTGGCCGGAGCAGGAACTGGCCGATTTGCTCTATCGGGAAGCCGAAGAGCACGATTCCAGAAGGATCGCCAGGGCCATTGTCCGCGCGCGTCCCATCCGGGACACCGCGCACCTGGCAACGGTTGTAGCAGGGGCCCGGAAGCAATGGGGAAGGCAGAGACTGCATCCCGCGACAAAAACATTTCTGGCGCTGCGGATAGCGGTGAATCGAGAGGTGGAGGAACTCGGGCAGTTTCTTCTCCGGACCCCTGCTACTTTGAATTCCGGCGGACGCTGGGTAGTGCTCAGCTACCACTCGCGGGAAGACTGCCTGGTGAAACAGGCTTTTCGGGAAGGCCAGCGCCAGGGGGTGCTGCGCAACCTGACCAAGCATGTGATTCCCCCGAGGGCCGCGGAAATCGCCGCCAATCCCCGGTCGCGCAGCGCGAAGCTCCGCTGCGCCGAGAAAATATGAGTTTCCTTGGGAAGAAGCGGGCCGCCATGACTGAATTTCACACCATCAAGCGCATCGACAACTCGCGGCTGGTCCGCGCCATGCAGCCCGCGCGAACCCGCGATCTGGCGCGCACCGTGGCCCTGTGGTGCGCGGTCGCCGCTTTCTTCCTGTGCTACGGCTACCAGCGCTTTAATTGCATCGAGCTCAGTTTCCAGCTGGAGGACTTGAAAGCCCGGCAGACGCAGGCTTCGGCCACCAACACGGAACTCAAGCTGGAAGTTGCCGGTCTGCGCAATCCCAGCCGCATCGATCTGATCGCGCGCCGCCAGCTCGGCTTGACCGAGCCTCTGCCGAACCAGATGGAGGCTGGCAGCGGCCCCAGCGACGCGGAAGTGGCCGCCGTGCAGGAAGCGCGGCCCGGCCGCGCGCAATAGCCGCGGAACAGTTTCAGAACCGCCGGGGCGGACGCCAGCACGGCCCGCGAGCCAACCGGGGGTTGACCGCTTTGCGGTCACCCAGAATAAGGATGCAAGCGGCGGTGCGCAGGGCAGAAAAACACCGGCCGGCCTGAAACGACATGTCAGCGCCCCGTTCCCACGTCCGTTTGCTGCTCGTCGCCGGCGTGGTGCTGCTCTGGACGCTGGCGGTGACCGGCCGCCTCGCCTACCTGCAGCTTTTCCGTTACAGCGACTATCTGGGCCGGGCGCAGCGCCAGCAGCAGCGCATCGTTGAAGTCACCCCGCGCCGCGGCTCCATCTACGACCGCAACCTGCATCCCCTGGCCATGAGCGTCCCGGTGGATTCCGCCTTTGCCGTGCCCGCGGAGATCCGCGACACGCCGCTCGCTGCGCGCCTGCTCTCCAGCGTCCTGCACATCCCCCGCGACGTTCTCGAAGCGCGCCTCGATCCCTCGCGCTCCTTCGTGTGGATCGCCCGCAAGCTTCCCCCGGAAAAGGCTCAGGCTCTGGCCGCGCTCAATCTCCGCGGCATCTACTTCCAGAAGGAAAACCAGCGCTTCTATCCCAAGCGCGAGCTGGCCGCGCACGTCCTGGGCTACGTGGACCTGGACGAAAAGGGCATCGGCGGCATTGAATACGCCCTCGACCGCCAGATCCGCGGCAAAGCCGAAAAGATCCTGGTCATGTCCGACGCCCGGCGCCGCTGGTTCGACGCCACGGAAACCACGCGCGATGGCGCCGCCAGCGTGGTCCTGACCCTGGACGAAAAAATTCAGTACATCGCCGAGCGCGAATTGGCCGCAGCCATCGCGCGCACCCACGCCGTGGCCGGCACCGTGGTGGTCCAGAACCCGGCCAACGGCGAGCTGCTGGCCGTCGCCAACTGGCCGCGCTTCAATCCCAACGCCGCCGCCGAGAGCCCCGCCGAAGCCCACATGGACCGCGCCATCAGCGCCCTCTACGAGCCCGGCTCCACCTTCAAGCTCATCACCCTGGCCGCGGCCTTCGACGAGCGCCTCATCCGTCCCGACGACGTCTTCGATTGCCAGAACGGCGCCGTGTACATCGCCGGGCACCGCATCCGCGACCACAAGCCCTTCGGCTTGCTCAGCGTGAAACAGATCCTGGCGGAGTCCAGCGACGTGGGCGCCATCAAGATCGCTCTGCGCCTTGGCGCTCCTAAATTCTATGAATACATCCGCGCCTTCGGATTCGGTGCGCCCACCGGCGTGGACCTGCCCGGCGAGAGCAAAGGGCTGCTGCGGCGTCTGGAGAACTGGACCCCGGTCTCCATCGGCTCCATCTCCATGGGGCAGGAGGTCGGCGTTACCCCTATCCAGCTGGTTACCGCGGTTTCCGCCATCGCCAACGGCGGTCTGCTGTACCAGCCGCGCGTCGTCCAGGAACTCCGCCGCGGCGAGGAAGCGGCGTCCCTGCCCGCCGCGCTGGCTCCGCGAGAGCCGCGGCGCGTCATCCGTCCGGAGACCGCCGCGACGCTGCGCCGGCTGATGGAAGGCGTGATCCTGGATGGTACCGGCAAACTGGCCCGCCTCGACGGCTGGACCGCCGCGGGCAAGACCGGCTCGGCGCAGAAGATCGATCCGGCCACCGGGCGCTACTCCCCGGACAAGCTCATCGCCTCGTTTTCGGGCTTTGCGCCGCTCAACAATCCGGCGGTGACCATACTCGTTTCCCTCGATTCGCCGGTAGGACTGCACGAAGGCGGGCAGGTGGCCGCACCGGTCTTCAAGCGCATCGCCGAACAGGTTCTGGCCTATCTGGATGTGCCGCGCGACGTCCCTGGAAGCCGCCGCCTGCTGCTGGCTTCCTACCGCGGTCCAGCCGGGATCGGCTCCAGGCGCGACGACGGCGACCTCGAAGATTTTGCCGCGGTCGATTTTTCCGCACAGCCCGAAGGGGCCCTGACCGAATCTAATAAAAGGACGGAGTCGGAGCCCCCCAGCGTCACCATTGCGGTGGACCAAGGCGGCGACATTGCCGTGCCCCTGCTGCAGGGCAAAACCATGCGCGACGTCACCAGCGACTGCCTGCGCCTCGGCCTCGACCCCGTGCTCGTGGGTACCGGCGTGGTTACCGAGCAATCGCCGCAGCCCGGCGTCAAAGTCCGGCGCGGCAGCAAGATCATCGTGCGCTTCGGCGCGCCGCAGTTGGCGGCGCAGAATCCGCCGCAGGAGCGGAAGCCCCGCACCGGAACAGGAAAACAGAAATGACCAGCGGAGTGCGCAATGCCCCGGAATGTAAGGATGCACACAGGGAGGAAGCCCCGGAAATTTTTCCGGGCGCAGGGGAAAAACGTAGCATGAACCTCGGCGATCTATTGCAAGGTGTGGAGCGGCTCCCCGCGGCGGTGGCGATGGACGCCGAGATCCGCCAGGTCGTCTGTCACTCCGCGAAAGTGCAGCCCGGCGCGCTCTTCTTCGCCCTGCACGGCGCCAAGGCCGACGGCCACAAGTACGTCGCCGAGGCCATCGCCCGCGGCGCCCTGGCCATTGCCAGCGAGGAGCCGCGTCCGGCGGAACTCCCGGCGCAGATCGCCTGGGTCCAGGTGCGTGAGCCGCGCAAAGCCCTGGCTATCACCGCTGCCAACTTCTTCGGGCATCCCGCGGAGGCCCTGCAACTCGTCGCCGTCACCGGCACCAACGGCAAAACCACCACTACGCATCTCGTGGACGCCATTCTCAAGGCCTCCGGGGCAAAGACCGGCCTCTTCGGCACCATCGAATACCACACCCCGCGCGGCTGCTATCCCGCGCCCAACACTACCCCGGAGTCCGTGGACCTCCAGGGCTTTTTCGCCGAGATCCGCGACGCCGGCGGCAACTACGCCGTGCTGGAAGCCAGCTCCCACGCTCTCTCGATGGACCGCTTGTGGGGCTGCCGCTTCGCCGCCGCCGTCTTTACCAACCTCACCCGCGAGCATCTCGACTATCACAAGACTTTCGAAGACTATTTCGCCGCCAAGCGCCGCCTTTTCGAAGGCACGGGCGCGGGCGCCCCGGGCTGTGCCGTCGTCAATGCCGACGATCCTTACGGCCCGCGCCTCGCCGGCCTCGCTCAGCAAACCCTCACCTACGGCTTGCAGGAGCCCGCGGACATCACCGCGAAGAAGTTCGCCCTCTCCTTCGCCGGCCTCTCCTTCAGCGCGCAGACCCCGGCGGGGAAGATCGCCATCCAGTCTCCGCTGGTGGGCCGCATCAACGTTTACAACATTCTCGCGGCCATCGGCGCGGCGCAGGGTCTGGGCATTTCCAATGAGCTCATTGCCGCGGGCATCGCGCAGCTCGAACACGTTTCCGGCCGCTTCCAGCGCATCGACCTCGGCCAGCCCTTCCTGGTCATCGTGGATTATGCGCACACCGACGACGCGCTGGATAATCTCATCCGCACCGCGCGCGAGCTTAATCCCAAGGGCCGCATCATCCTGCTCTTCGGCTGCGGCGGCGAAAAAGACCGCACCAAGCGCCCGGTCATGGGCGAAGTGGCCGGGCGGCTCAGCGACCTCACCGTGCTCTCCAGCGACAATCCGCGCAGCGAGGATCCGCTGAAGATCATCAGCGACATCGTGGTGGGAATGCAGAAAACCGCGGGAAAGTATCTGATCGAACCGGACCGCGAAAAGGCCATCGGCCTGGCATTCGACGAGGCCCGCGCCGGCGATATCGTCCTGCTGGCCGGCAAAGGCCATGAGAACCGCCAGATTCTGGCGGATCGCACCTTGGAGTTTGACGACCGCGAGATGGCGCGGCGCGCCTTGCGGCAACGCGGGTTTGGCACGTAACGCGCTCTCCCGAATAGGAGGGAGCGCGGGGCGCGCCAGAGGCAGACTTCCGAAAGGAGGAATCCTCAAAACCGGTGAGACCCCACGCACGTGCGGTAAATCTGCGTAAGAGCAGTGCCTTGAGGACTTTATGCGGTGGACGCTTACACAAGTGGCTGGCGCTTTGGCTGTTCCCCCGGGCCCCGGGCTCGCCCCCCTGGCCCGGATGGCCGGCGTCTCGATTGATTCTCGCACGCTTCGAGCCGGCGACCTGTTTATCGCCATCCACGGTCCGCGTCATAACGGACACGAGTTCGTGGCCGCCGCGCTGGAGCGCGGGGCCGTGGCCGCGGTGGTGGCGCGCGCGGAAGCCGGGCGCTTTTCCGAAGCCGTGCTCGCGCGCTGCCTCGTCGTGGAAGACACCTTTCAAGCGCTGCAGCGGCTGGGAAGCGCACAGCGCCAGGCCTGGGGCCGCCGCATCGCCGGCGTCACCGGCTCGGTGGGCAAGACCACCACGAAAGAGATCCTGGCAGCCCTGCTGGGCGCGCGGTTCCGCGTCCTGAAATCCGAGGGCAACCTGAATAACGAATATGGACTGCCGCTGACGCTGTGCCGCCTGGAAGAGACGCACGAAGCCGCGGTGCTGGAAATGGGGATGTCGCGGCGCGGAGAGCTGGCGCGCCTCGCGGCCGTGGCCCGCCCGGATGTGGGCGTGGTCACGCGCGTAACCCCCGCGCATCTCGAATTTTTCGCTTCCCTCGACGAAATCGCCCTGGCCAAGCGCGAGCTGATCGAAGGTCTGAACGGTCCCGATTCCGTGGCCGTGCTCAACGCCGACGATCCGCGCGTGGCGGCCTTTGCCGCGTTTGCCCCCGGGAGCGTGCTCACCTATGGGGTCGAGCAGCCCGCCGCGTTCCGCGTGGAGGCCATCGAGGACCGCGGCGCGCTGGGCTCTGCGTTCGTCTACGTCGCGCCCGCCGGGCGTGCGCGCCTCGAACTGTCCTTGCCCGGACGGCACCTGGTCGCCAACGCCCTGGCGGCGCTGGCCGCGGCCAGTGTTTGGGGCGTGGGCGCGGCCGAGGCGCAGCGCGTCTTCCCGCAACTGCATCCCGCGGCCATGCGCGGGGAGCTGCTGCGCTTTGACGACGACACCGCGGTCATCGACGACAGCTACAATTGCAGCCCGGCCTCGCTGGTAGCGGCTATCGACGTTCTCGCCGCCACCCCGGGCTTCCGCCGCCGCATTCTCGCCGCCGGGGAAATGCTCGAGCTCGGCGCGGCCTCGCCGGAGCTGCACCGCGAAGCGGGCCGCGCAGCCGTGAAAACCGGGAAGGTGGACTGGATCCTCAGCGTGCAAGGCCAGGCCCGGGAAATTGCCGAAAGCGCGGTCTCCGCCGGGCATCCCCGCGCGCAGACGAAGCATTTCGCCTCTTCCGCCGAGGCCGCGGAGTTTCTCGCCGCATTTCTGCAGCCGGGCGACCTGCTGCTGGTAAAGGGCTCGCGCGGAGTGCAGATGGAACGCATCGTCGAGGCGCTGCTCGCCCGCCACACACCCGTGGCCAACGCGCGCCAGGGGGCGCAGCACTGAGATGCTCTACTACCTCCTTTACGAATTGCTGCACCGCACTTTCAGCCCCTTCAACGTCTTTCGTTATCTGACCGTGCGCACCGCCTATGCCAGCCTCACGGCGCTGTTTCTCTCGCTGGTCTTTGGGCCCTGGGTCATCCGCAAGCTGCGCGAGCTGCAGATCGGCCAGTACATCCGCGAGGAGGGGCCGCAGGAGCACCGCAAGAAGGCTGGGACACCGACCATGGGCGGCGTGCTCATCGTTCTGGCTACCGCGGTGCCCACGCTGCTGTGGGCCGATCTGACCAACATCTTTGTGCTTCTCGCGCTCTTTGCCCTCTTCGGGTTTGCGGCCATCGGCTTCGTCGACGACTATTCCAAGGTTTCCCGGAAGCACAACCGCGGGATGAGCGGCCGCCGGAAGCTCTTCTTCCAGGGACTGGTCAGCGTGGGCGTCGGGGTGGTGCTGCTGGTGCTGGCGGCGTTTCGCGCCTATTCCACCGAGCTGGTCTTTCCCTTTTTCAAGCGCCTGCACCCGGACATGGTCATCCACTCCCTGCGAGGGCATGCGCACTTGTGGCCGCTGGCATTTGTGCCGTTTCTGGTCTTCGTGACCCTGGTCATTGTGGGCTCCTCGAACGCGGTGAACCTCACCGACGGTCTCGACGGCCTGGCCATCGGCTGCACGGTGATCGCCGCGGGCGCGCTCACGGTCCTCACCTACGTGAGCAGCAACTACCGCTGGGCCACCTATCTCGAGATTCAGTACATCCCGCGCGTGGGCGAGCTTACGGTCTTCTGCGGCGCGCTGGTGGGAGCTTCGCTGGGCTTTCTCTGGTACAACGCGCACCCCGCGGAAGTGTTCATGGGCGACGTGGGCTCGCTGGCGCTCGGCGGCACCCTGGGCGTGGTCGCGGTCATCATCAAGCAGGAGATCCTGCTCTTCTTCGTGGGCGGAATCTTCGTGGTGGAAGCGGTGTCCGTGATCCTGCAGGTGGCGTCGTTCCGCCTGCGCGGCAAGCGCATCTTCCGCATGGCGCCCATCCATCACCATTTCGAGCTGCTGGGCTGGAGCGAATCGAAAGTGATCGTGCGCTTTTGGATTGCGGCGCTGATTTTCGCGCTCTTCGCGCTGACCACGCTGAAGTTGCGCTAGGCGATTTTTGCAAAGGGGTTTTGCGGGAAGCATGCCGGAAACAGTCGAACTTCGGGGCAAGCGCGTGCTGGTCGTCGGACTGGCGCGGACGGGCATTGCCACGGCTCTGTTCTGCGCCGCGCGCGGCGCCCGCGTTACCGCCACGGAATCGCGCAGTGCCAGTGAGATTGGCGAGCCGGTGGACAAGCTGCGCGCCGCCGGCTGCGCCCTCGAGCTCGGCGGGCACCGCCCGGAAACCTTTCTCGCGCAGGACCTCATCGTCCCCAGTCCCGGCGTTCCCGCGGATGCTCCGCTGCTCGAAGCCGCGCGCGCCCAGGGCATCCCCATCTGGAGCGAAATCGAGCTGGCCAGCCGCTTCCTGAAGGGCCGCCTCATCGGCATCACCGGCTCCAACGGCAAGACCACCACCACCTCGCTGGTGGCCCACCTGCTCGAAGCCGCGGGCCTGCCCGTGATCCTCGCCGGAAATATCGGCACGCCGCTCATCGCCCGCGTGGAGGTCACCAGCGACACGAGCATCTCGGTCGTCGAGCTCTCCAGCTTCCAACTGGAGCTCACCGCGGCCTTCCGCCCGAACATCGGCCTCTTCCTGAATCTCACCCCCGATCATCTGGACCGCCATGCCAGCCTGGAAACCTACGGCCGGGCCAAGGCGCGCATGTTTGCCAACCAGACCGAAGCCGACTGCGCTCTCCTCAACGCCGACGACCCGCTCACCGCGCAGTATGCCCCCGCGCGCCCGCAGGTCTTCTGGTTCAGCCGCAAGCAGCGCGTCGCGCAGGGCGTTTACCTGCGCGGAAACGAAATCGTCTTCCGCCGCGACGGCAAAGAAGAGATCCTGCTGCTCCTCGAAGACGTCGGCCTGCCCGGCGCGCACAATCTCGAAAACGTTCTGGCCGCGGCGCTGGCTGCGCACCTCGCCGGCGCCGGCGCAGGAGCCATTGCCCGCGGCGTGCGCAGCTTCGCCGGCGTCGAGCACCGCCTGGAATTTGTCGCGGAAATCGCCGGCGTGCGCTACTACAACGATTCCAAAGCCACCAACGTGGACGCCACGCTCAAGGCCCTGGACGCTTTTCCCGGCCGCCTTCTGGTGATCCTCGGTGGAAAGGATAAAGGCAGCGACTATACCCTGCTGCAGCAGCCCCTGCGCGAAAAAGCCCTGCTGGCCCTGCTCATCGGCGCTGCCGCGGACAAGATCGGCGCGCAGATCACCGGCAGCGCGCCCCTCGAGCGCGCCGGCACGCTCGAGCGCGCTCTGGAGATCGCCGCGCAGCGCGCGCGTTCCGGCGACGTCGTGCTCCTCGCGCCCGCCTGCGCCAGCTTCGACCAGTTTCAGAATTACGAGCACCGCGGCCGCGTCTTTAAGCAGCTCGTCCGCCAGCTCGCCGGCCGGGCCAACGGCCAGAACGGCAATCCGGGCAACACGCAGGCCGCCGATGCGCCTGCAGGAAAGGGGTAAACGTGCCGCGCCGCCTCGAAATGGATCGCTGGTTATTTGGAGTGACGCTGACGCTGTGCTTTGCCGGTGCGGTCATGGTCTACAGCGCCTCGGCGGTCACCGCCGGCGAGCAGTACGGGGAGTCCGCGCATTTTCTCCTGCGCCAGCTCGTCTGGCTGGTCCTCGGCCTCGGGGGCATGCTGGCCCTCATGCGCCTCGATTACCACCGCCTGCGCGAGCCCGCCGTGGTTTTCTCCGTGGTGTGTGTCGTCTTCCTGTTGCTCGTGGGCGTCTTTTTTTTGGATAAGTCGCACGCCACGCACCGCTGGATCCGCTTTGGCGGCATCGGCATCCAGCCCTCCGAGCTGGCCAAGCTCGCCGTGATCCTCTATCTCGCCTGGTTTTTTGGCCAGAAGCGCCGCCAGGCCACGGCTCTCGAATTCAGCAAGAAAGACCTGCTGCAGACTTTGGCTCCCGCCGCCGCGCCGGTGCTCCTGTTTTTCGCCCTGATCGTCCTGCAACCGGACCTCGGCACCTCCGTCGAGATCGTGCTCATCGCCTTTGCGGTCCTCTTCGTCGCCGGGCTTTCCCCGAAATGGATCGGCGCCGGCCTCGCCGCGGCGATCCCCGTGCTCTATCTCCTGATCATGCGCGTCGGTTACCGCCACGACCGCATCCTCGGCTTCCTCAATCCCGAGGCCGATCCCCAGGGCAAGGGCTTTCAGCTGCTGCAGTCGCTCATCGCCGTCGGCTCCGGCGGCTTCACCGGCGTGGGCCTGATGGAGAGCAAGCAGAAGCTCTTCTACCTGCCCGAAGCGCATACGGATTTCATCTTCGCGGTGATCTGCGAAGAGATGGGCTTCCTCGGCGCGCTGGTGATCATCGCGCTGTTCGTGGCTTACGGCTGGCGGGGATTGCGCGCCGCTTTTGCCGCCCCCGACCGTTTCGGGCAGTTTCTGGCGCTGGGCATCACCGCCATGGTCCTCAGCCAGGCCCTGATCAATTTCGCGGTGGTTTTGGGCATGATGCCCACCAAGGGGATTCCGCTGCCGTTTGTGAGCTACGGCGGTTCGAGCCTGCTGGTGATGCTGCTGGCCACCGGCGTGCTCCTCAATATCAGCCAGCAGGCGCAGCCGCAGTCGCAGTCACAGGACTGGTAGGCACAACGGTGGATGGATAGATCGCGTGAAACTCTTAATCGCAGGCGGCGGCACCGGCGGCCACGTCTTCCCGGCGATGGCCATCGCCCGGGAATGGCTGGCCCGCGGAGAAGGCAGGGAAGTGGTGCTGGTGGGAACACAGCGCGGAATGGAAGCGAAGCTCGTGCGGCAGGCCGGGCTCCCCCTGGAGACGCTGCGCGTCGCCGGACTGAAAGGCAAAGGCGGCGCGACGCTGGCCAGAAATCTGGCCATGCTCTTTCCCGCCATGCAGGATGCCGCGAGCGTTCTGCGGCGCCACAAACCTGTCGCGGCCTTTGGCGTGGGCGGCTACGCCGCGGGTCCCATGCTCCTGGCGGCGTGGCTGGCGCGCATTCCCACCATCATCTTTGAGCCCAACGCCGAGCCCGGCTTCACCAACCGCGTCCTGGCGCGGCTGGCCACGCGCATTGCCACGGCCTACGAAGCGCCCGCAAGGAAGTGGGGCGCGAAAGCCGTGCTCACCGGCTGTCCCGTGCGCCCGGAATTTTTCGCCATCGCCGCGCGCAAGCCCCAGCCGCCTTTCCGCCTGCTCATCACCGGCGGCAGCCAGGGCGCCGTGAAGGTGAACCGCGCCTTCGTGGGCGCCATGGAGCGCCTGGCGGCGCGAAAAAATGAGTTGCGCGTAGTGCACCAGACCGGCGAACGCGATTATAATGTTGTGCGCGCCGCTTACGAACGGTGCGCATTTCCGGCGGAGGTGGTTCCTTTTCTGACGAATATGGCGGAGCGCTTTGCCTGGGCGGACCTCATTCTCTGCCGCGCAGGAGCTATCACCGTTGCGGAAGTTGCGGCCGCGGGCCGCGCCGCCATCTTCATCCCCTTCGGGGCCGCCACCGACAGCCACCAGCTGCGCAATGCGCAGGAGATGGCGCGGACCGGAGCGGGCCGCGTGATTCCCGAGCCGGAGCTCACCCCGGATCGTCTGACCAGCGAGATTTTTTCCCTCCTCGACCAGCCGCAGGAGATCGAAAAGCTTTCGGAAAACGCGCGGGGCCTGGCCCGGCCCACGGCCGCCCGCGACATCGTCACTCTGATTGAAGGGGCTCTGCGGCCCTGCGGGGGGCAGTCATGATGGTCACGTTCCGCAATTTTCAACGCATGCACCTGGTGGGCATCGGCGGCATCGGCATGAGCGGCATCGCTGAAGTGCTGCTCACGCTCGGCTATTCCGTCAGCGGCTCGGACACCAGGCCCTCGCCCATCACCGAGCGGTTGCGCAATCTCGGCGCGGCCATCTACGAGGGCCACAAGGCCGAAAACGTGGAGGGCGCGCACGTGGTGGTTATCTCTTCCGCGATCAAGGCGGAGAACCCCGAAGTGGTCGAGGCGCACAAGCACAAAATTCCGGTCATCCCCCGCGCGGAGATGCTCGCCGAGCTGATGCGCCTGAAATACGGCATCGCCGTGGCCGGCGCGCACGGCAAAACCACCACGACTTCACTCGTCGCCTCCGTTCTCGCTGCGGCGCATCTCGACCCGACTTTCGTCATCGGCGGCAGAGTGAACCAGGCGGGCACCACGGCGCGGCTCGGCAAGGGCGAGTATTTCGTCGTCGAAGCCGACGAGAGCGACCGCACCTTCCTGCTGCTGGCTCCGGTCGTCGCCGTGGTCACCACCATCGACCGCGAGCACCTCGACCAGTACGCCTCGCTCGAGGACATCCAGGAAGCCTTCACGCAGTTCGTCAACCGCGTGCCCTTCTACGGCGCGGCCATCCTGTGCCTGGACGAGCCCAACGTGCAGGCCATCATCCCCTGCGTGAAGCGCCCGATCATCACCTACGGCACCTCCAGCCAGGCCGACCTGGTCATCAGCGACATCGCGACCAGGGATTTGGGCAGCGACTTCCGCCTCACCTACAAGGGCGAGGACCTCGGCCTGTTCCACCTGCCCACGCCCCCGGGCGTGCACAACGTGCGCAACGCCGCCGCAGCCGCCGCCGTCGCGCTGTATCTCAACGTTCCCTCGGACCTGATCCGCGAGGGCCTGGCCAAATTCGCGGGCGTGGGCCGCCGCTTCGACATCAAGGGCGTGATCCACGACATCACCGTGGTGGACGACTACGGCCATCACCCCGCGGAAATCAAAGCCACGCTGGACGCCGCGCGCGGCTGCAAGTTCAGCCGCCTCCTGGTGCTCTTTCAGCCGCACCGCTACTCGCGCACCGAGCATCTCTGGGACGACTTCTGCCGCGCTTTCAACCAGGCCGACGTCCTGGTCCTCACCGACATCTACGCGGCGGGCGAAGCGCCTATTTCCGGCATCACCAGCGCAGCCCTGGCCGCCGCCATCCGCGGCGCCGGCCACAAAAACGTTTTCTACTGCGCCTCCCTGCAGGAGGGCATCGAGCATCTGCTGCGCGAAGCGCGGCCCGGCGACGCCATCCTGACGATCGGCGCGGGAAGCGTCAGCCGCGCCAGCCACGAGCTGGCGCTGCTGCTCGGCGCGAAATATCCGGAGGTTGCGGAGAAATCCGCGAAGCCTCCTGAAGCGCGTTGACCGCTTTGCGGTCACCGAGAACTTTGACCGCTTGGCGGTCACCAAGAACGGCGAATGAAGCCCATGACCATTGACGATCCCAAGATTCTCGCGGCGCTCCCGGAACTCGGCGTGGAGCTGCGCCGGGGCGTGTCGATGGCCGAACTGACCTCGCTGGGTATCGGCGGCACCACCGACCTGCTGCGTATGCATCGCCACGACACCATTCCGGAGCTGATCCGCCTGCTCGACGAGCGCGGCATTCCCCACCGCTTCCTGGGCGGGGGCAGCAACCTGCTGGTGCGCGACGGCGAGCTGCCCTGGGTGGTGCTGCAATTGGCGCGCTCCGAGCCGGAGGTGCGCATCGAGGGCAATTTCGTCTGGGTGGACGCCGCGGCGGACCTCGGCCGCACCGTCACCTTCTGCGCCAAGCACGATCTCGGCGGCATGGAAGGGCTCATCGGCGTGCCCGGCACGGTGGGCGGGGCGCTGCGCATGAACGCCGGCGCTTACGGCATGCAGATCGGCAGCTACGTCCGCGAGGTAACGCTGTACCGCGCGGCCGCCCGCCGGATGGAGACCCTCCGGGGGGACCGGATTTCCTTTGAATACCGGCACACTTCTTTTGCGCCTGATGATATGATGCTCGCGGTGAAACTGGAACTTCCCTCCAAACCGTTCCGCGAAATACTCCAAGGGATTCGTATCTGCAATGAGAAGCGGCGCTCCTCCCAGCCGCTCAACCAGAAAAGCGCCGGCTGCATTTTCAAGAATCCTCCGGGCGCGTCCGCCGGGCGCATGATCGACGAGCTGGGGCTCAAGGGACATTCCGTGGGCGACGCGCGGGTCAGCGACCGCCACGCCAACTTCTTCGTCAACGCCGGGCACGCCACCGCCGCGGACATGCTGGCGCTGATCGCCGACGTGCGCGAGCGCGTGCGCCAGGCCTACGGGTTTGAGCTGGAGAACGAGGTGATCATCTGGAACGGATGAAGCCCATCGCGAGGAGCCGGGCCGCGGCCGCCGACACTCCGGAAGAGAATCTGTACCAGCCGGAGCTGCTCGCCGAGGAAGAGCCGCGCTATCTGCGCCGCCAGAAGCCGATGGAGATCCGCAAGCGCAAGTTCACACCGCGCTCCTGGGCCTTCTATCGCCGGGTGCTGCTGGTGAGCGCGGCGGTGCTGGCGGGCGGCGCGGTGCTGTTCGTCACCGGGCGCTTCTTTCTTTATTCGCCGCAGGTGCTGCTGCTGAAGCCCGACCAGATCGAGGTGAGCGGCGCGCATCTGGTGGCCCGCGAAGCGATCGTCTCCAAATTCTACGCCGACCGCGGGCGCAGCGTTCTGCGCATCCCGCTGGAAGAGCGCCGCCTCGCCCTCGAAGAGCTTCCCTGGGTGGAGCAGGCCAGCGTGCAGCGCGTGCTGCCGAACCGCGTGCGCGTGGAAATCACCGAGCGCACCCCCATCGCTTTCCTCCGCTCCGGCAATGAATTGGCGCTGATTGATGCGCACGGCGTGATTCTCGACCGCCCCGCCGGACAGGAGTTCCAGTTTCCGGTAGTCTCCGGTGTGCCGGAGAGCCTGCCGCTGCCGGAGCGCGAGCGGCGCATGCAGGTCTACCAGGACTTCCTGAAGGGCGTGGACCTGGTCAAGGCGGGCTCGTCCGAGCTCGTGAGCGAAGTGGACCTGGCCAACCCCAAGGATCTGCGCGTGGTCCTGACCGGCCTCGCCGGACCGGGCAGCGACGCGCAAGCCGTCACCGTGCACTTCGGCCAGGACAATTTCGTGAACAAGTACCGCATGCTGGTGGAGAATTTCGCGCAGTGGCAGGCCAATGCCGGCCGCGTGCAGTCCATCGATTTGCAGTACACGCGGCAGGTGGTGGTCAATCCGGAGACGAGCAAAGCCACCGCGAAGCCGGATGCGCCAAAGGCCAAAGCGCGATAGCGCCGCGCCGCGAAGCGCGATAAGAAAGAGCAGCCGGGAAGTGACCGGGCAGGGCGGGGATTCGGGAACAAGGGAGCAGGGGCTTGGCCAAGAAAGAACGCTACCTGGTAGGGCTGGACATCGGCAGCACGAAGACCTGCGCGCTCATCGCCGAACTGGACGGCGAGCAGATTAAGTTCGTGGCGCTGGGCGCGGCTGAATCCAAGGGCCTGCGCAAGGGCCTCATCGTCAACCTCGATTCCACGGTCAGCTCCATCCGCCGGGCGGTCGAAGAGGCGGAGAGCGTCGCCGGGGTTCCGGTGGAGTCGGCGGTGATCGGCGTGGCCGGGAGCCACGTGCGCGGGGTGAACAGCCGCGGCGGGATTACCCTGGGGCAGCGCGCGCGCGACATCGAGCGCGACGACGTGCGCCGCGCCGTGGACGCCGCGCGCAACATCACGCTTCCCGAGGACCGCGAAGTGCTCCACGTGCTGCCCCATGAATTCATCGTGGACGCTCAGGATGGCATCCGCGATCCGCTGGGCATGGTCGGGCAGCGCCTCGAGGCCAACGTCCATGTGGTCACTTCCTCGGCCGCCGCCACCCAGAATCTGGTCACCGCGGCGAACAAGGCCGGCATCCTCATCAGCGACACGGTTCTCGAACCCCTGGCTTCCGCAGAATCCTGCCTGACGCAGGACGAGCGCGAACTGGGCTGCTGCCTGCTGGATATCGGCGGGGGCACGACCGAGCTGATCGTCTATGGCGGCGGCGTGGTGCGCCATTCCAGCGCCGTGCCCGTGGGCGGCGACCATTTCACCAACGACCTCGCGGTGGGTCTGCGCACCCCCATCCCCGAAGCGGAGAAGATCAAGCGCGCCCACGGCTGCGCCGCGGCATGGCTGCTGCGGGAAGACCAGGGGATCGAAATCGCCAGCGTGGGCGACCGCCCGCCGCGCACCGTCTTTTCGCGCATGCTCACGGAAATCATCGAGCCGCGCGCGCAGGAGCTGCTGGCGCTGATCCGCGACGACCTGCAGCGCGAAGGCCTGGACTCCCAGATTCCCGCGGGCTTCGTCCTGGCCGGGGGCGGGGCGCGGCTGCGCGGCCTGTTGGAGATGGCCGAGCAGGCCTTCCATCATCCGGTGCGCATCGCCGAGCCGCGCGGGCTGGTGGATCTGCCGGAGGCCGTGGCCCACCCCGAATACGCCACGGTGGTGGGGCTGGTGCTGTATGCGGCGCGGGCGCGGCGCAATGCGACGCAGCGCCCGGGAAATTTTGTCTCCAGATTGCGGGCCATGTTTGCCGGCGCTTCGTGACCCAGACGAAGCGCCGCGTTAAATGGATAGACCAGGGGGAAGCATGACAGCAAAAGACACGGGAATCCGGATGAGCTTCAGCGAGGAGCTGCAGCCGGCAAAGATCAAGGTGGTGGGCGTGGGCGGCGGCGGGTGCAACGCCGTCAACCGCATGATCCGCGCCAAGGTCGAGGGCGTCGAGTTCATCGCGGCCAACACCGACCTGCAGGCGCTCAAGCTGTCGCAGGCTCCGGTGAAGCTGCAGCTCGGCGGGAAGCTCACCAAAGGGCTGGGCGCGGGCGCCAATCCTGAGGTTGGGCGCAAAGCCGCGCTCGAAGACACCGAGAAGATCATCGAAGCGCTGGAAGGCTCGGACATGATCTTCATCACCTCCGGGCTGGGCGGGGGCACGGGCAGCGGCGCGGCGCCGGTGGTGGCTTCGCTGGCTTCCGAGCTGGGCGCGCTGACCGTGGCCGTGGTCACCAAGCCGTTTGCCTTTGAAGGCAAGCGGCGCATGCAGCAGGCCGAGCAGGCCCTGGCGGAGCTGGTGGGCGCGGTGGATACGGTCATCGTCATCCCCAACGAGCGCCTGATGGAGACGGTGGAGCGCGGCACGAGCTTCTTCGACGCTTTCCGCATTGCCGACGACATCTTGCGCCAGGCGGTGCAGGGCATCTCGGACATCATCACCGTCCCGGGCATTATCAACCGCGACTTTGCCGACGTGAAGGCCATCATGCAGGGGCAGGGCTACGCGGTGATGGGCACGGCCGTGGCTTCCGGCTCCAACCGCGCGGTGGACGCCGCCAACCGGGCCATCGCCAGCCCCCTGCTGGAGGACAATTCCATCCAGGGCGCGCACGGCATCCTCATCAACATCTGCGGCAGCTCCAGCGTGACGCTGCATGAAGTCCATGAGGCTTCCTCGATCATCCAGAAGGCCGCCCACGAGAACGCCAACATCATTTTCGGCGCGGTGCAGGACGACGCCATGAAAGACTCCATCAAGATCACGGTCATCGCCGCGGGCTTCAAGGAAGTGCACAAGAAGTTTCCCGCGCAGAAGCCGCAATTCCTGCCGCGCACCTGGAAGGCGGGCAAGGAGCAAGCCGCCGCGGCCGTCGCAGGGGCGGGCGCCCAGGGCGAGCTGCCGAACGTCGTGCACCAGGTGCAGCAGAACGTCCGGGAAGTCAGCGCCGAAGTGCCAGCTGACGATCTGGATGTCCCCACCTTTCTCCGCCGCCAGGCCCAAAAAGCCTAGCCGCGATCCAATAACTCGAAAGACTTCCTCGATGGGGCACGATATTTCGTGCCCCTTTCGTGTAGCGGGCTACGGCGGTGCCGCCATCCTCGGCCAAGGGGCCAGTTTGCGTTTTGTTTGCGTGCCGGATGCGAACGGGAAGAGGAATCGGCTGTTGACGGGGGGAAAGCAGGTGGCGTAACGTGCACAGCAATTCGCGGCGCCTGCCTCGACGGATACCGGGATGATTTCAGCCGGTGGAGATCGCGGAATGGCAAGCCGGGCAGGAATGCCGCTGCAGTGCAGGGAAGGGCAGTGGAGACGCGATTTCGCTGATTTTCCAGGAGAAAACACGATGCGTAAACGACTGACAGCACTTCTTTCGGTTCTGGGCTTGGCCGGGCCGGTGAGCGCCGCGCTGCCGGCCGGCGCGCAGAACAAGCCGGCGGGCACTCCGCCGCCGGCGCCTACAGCGCCGAACACGCCGCAGACCGTGACCCAGAAAGACGCGGATCTGAAGAAGCAGCAGGAAGAGCTGGCGCACAAGGAAGCCGCGCGGCAACTGGAGCTCAAGCTCCAGAAAGAGGCCATGCACATCAAGATGCACAAGGCGGACGCCGAGCAGCAGAGCGAGAAAAACGCCGGGTACATCAAGATGCAAAAGACGGATGCCGGGCAACAGAGCGATAAACAAAAGGTGCACGAGAAGTGGACGAAAAACGACGCTGAGATCAAGGGCGAGAAGGGGCAGGCGGCGATCAAGATGGAGAAGAGCGCCGCGGAACTGAAGGCCGAGAAGAACCGTCAGGCAATAAAGCTCGATAAGAATGCAGCGGTGGATAAGACTGCGAAGAGCCAGGCGCCCGTGGTCACTCCGCCGCCCAACAAGCAGCCCTAAGCTGCGGCCGCCGGAAGGACACGCGATGCTGCTTGCCGGATTGCGCCGCGGAGCGAGCCTGGCCGCGAGATGCAGAGATCTTTTTTCCCGAAGTCCCAAGGGGGTTCCCTACTGCCCAACACCGTTCGCGGTGGCGCGGCAGATGCTGGAGTTCGCCAGCGTGGGACCCGCGGACGTTGTCTATGACCTGGGGTCGGGCGACGGGCGGATACCCATTCTGGCGGCGCAGGAGTTCGGGTGCCGCGCCGTGGGAGTGGAGATCAACGGCAAGCTGTGGCGCGATTCGAATGATCTGGTGAAGCGCCTGCGGCTGGAAGAGCGCGTGCAGTTCCAGCGAGGCAGCTTTTTCGAAACGGATGTGCGGGCGGCCACGGTGGTGACGCTGTACCTTCTGACCGCCACGAATGCCGCCTTGCAATTCCATCTGGCAAGTCAGCTGTCGCCGGGCGCGCGCGTGGTGACGATCGATTACCCCGTGCCGGGATGGCGCGCCGAGCAGCAGGTCGAGGTGAAGTCCGAGAACAACGTTTCCTACCTGTTGTTTCTCTACCGGCGCCAGGCGGTTCCCACTGCGGAAGGAGCCACTGCCGCGGATCTGCGCGAAGTGTGAGGCTGGCGGATGCAGTCGAGGTGATTTGAACGCAGATGTGAGATGGGTTGACGGATTTTCTTGCCGGGGCACGGTACATCGTGCCCCTTTTTTTTGCCCGGCGTGGCGCGGAAGCGCGATTTATCGCGCCCCGGCGGTCGCAGCACCGCCCGCGACGCAGCCAGGAAGGATGCGGCGGGTTAGAAGTCGAAGAGGTAGGAGAACTTGACGAAGAATTCGTTGCCCAGGTCGGAGGGGTGCCTGGGGTTAAGCAGGGGAAGGGGGGAGAGCTGGAAGATGTCGTGGCTCTTCTGGTAGTTGTAGCCGGCGAGAAAGGCGGAGCGCGCGGTGAAGTCGTAAGCCATGATGGAGTTGACGTTCCAGCTGCCCCCGTGGCGGTTGTTTTCGAACTGCGCGAGGATGCGGGCGCGCCATCGGGTGGTGAACTGCTGGTTGATGCGGGTGATGAGCAGGCGGCGGTCTTGGAAGGGCGTGCCGTCCATGAGAAATTCGCGGTCGTACACGCCGCTGAACTGCACTTTAGTGCGGCCAAAGGCGTGGGCCAGCAGGCCCAGTTCGTGGCGCTGTTCGCGGCCGTAAAAATTCTCGTGGAACTCGGCTACTTTGCGGTGTACGAAGAGGTAAGTGAAGGAGACCGGCCGGTTTTCGTTGGTGGTGATCTGGAATTGCTCGCGCGGCTGGATGTAGACGCGCGTGGGAACCAGCAGGGCGAAATTGGGCGTGAACTGGTTATAGCGCGTGCGGTCGTAGGAGTAGTCCACGGTCACCGTCCAGAAATTCTTGAGTTGCGCTTTCACGAGGGCATCGCCGCCGGCCCCCTGGAGCAGCCCGGCGGTGTCGCTGAGGGTGTCATAGTTCAGCTCGAAAAAGAGCTGGCGGATGTAGAAGCGGTTGAGGAAGGGCTTGTAGATGAGGTCCAGACCGGCGCGGTGGCGGTCGGTCTCGGGCTCGATACCGATCTGGGTGATATCGAAGCCGCGGCCGAGGAACTTGTACGTGGCGATGAGTTCCCACTTTTCGGAGTTGTACTTGGCCAGCGAGCCGAACGTGGCGCGCTGGATGCCGCCGCTGGAGGTGATCTGGTTCTGGTTGTAGCCGGCCTGGTTCTGCCACGACCAGTGCGGGCCAAGGACGAGGTTGAGGTCCACGGCGTGGACGCGCTCGGTAGAGCCCACGTCGCCCGCAGCCTGGTCGCGGTTGACGGTGAGGAAGCCGATGGAGGAATTCTTGCCGATGTCGTGGGCCACGCGCAGGACAAAAAAGTTGGCGCCGGGGGCGAATTCGTTGCGGCGGTTACCCGTCACGGGATCGGTGACCGTGAAATCGCCGGCCTGCGTCCGGGTCTCCATCAGGCCGATGGACCACGGCCCCTGCTTGCCGGTGAGTTTGGCGCCGAAGAGGATGCGCTGCGGCTGGCCGTTGCTGAGACCGTTGGCGTCGGTGAGCCGTGCGCCGATGCGCCGGGAATAGAAAAGATTCATAGGGGTGGAGAAGAAATCGGCGCCCTCGGTGAAAAAGGTGCGCTTTTCCGGAAAAAAGAGTTCGTAGCGCGAGATGGTGATGTTGATTTCGTCGGCTTCGGTGTCCGCGAAATCGGGATTGAGCGTGGCGTTGATGGCCAGGTTGGGGCCGAGCCCCCAGCGCAGGTCGGCGCCGCCCTCGTATTTCTGGCCGTTGTCGAGGGGGCTGGGAGCGCCGCGCCGGGTGCGCGCGGAGAAGTACGGAATGACCTCAATGTTGCGCCCGGAGCGCACACCTTCGATGCCGGTAAGCTCCCCGGCCTTGGAGGGGCGCATGAAGCCGTCGAAGCGCGTAACGATCTGCCAGTTGTCGTTCTCGTTCTTGCGCACGATGTCGCGGCCCAGATTCAGGCCCCAGCTCTCCCCCAGGCGGAAGCGGATGGACTTGAAGGGGATGGCCACTTCCACGGACCAGCCCCAGTCCTCGAGGCGCGCGGCGCTCTGCCAGATGCCGTCCCAGGTGCCGTCGAGCGGCTGGCCTTCCTTCATCAGCCCGTCATACTGCACGCCGCGGGCGTTGACGCTGAAGAAGTAGCCGGTGCGACGGTCGCCGTAAGGGCCGAGGAAGATGTTGATGCTGTCGGAGTTCGTGCGCGCGTCGTGGGTGTCGTAGCGGGCGACGATTTTGCGCGGCTCGGAATCGTAGCATTTGAACCCGAAATAGAGGTTCTCGTCGTCGTAGAAGAGGAAGGCCTCGGTCTTTTCGCTGGCGGGGGCGCCTTCGCTGGGCTCGGTCTGCACGAAGTCGGTGATGGGGGTGAGCTGGCTCCAGACGGGCTCGTCGAGACGCCCGTCCACGTGGATGGCGGCGCGCACGTGAGGGGTGGAGGCGGTGTGCGCGGCGGGAGCCTGCGCGGCCACCGGCAGGGAGACGAAAAGAGCGAGCACGCAGGCCAGGGGCCATGCCGAGCAGGGAGGATTCAGAGCTTGTCTTTCGCGGCGCAAGTGTCGGGCCCAAAAAAAAGTGGAACGGTGAGTATAGCAGGCTTAGAGCAAAGGAGAAGCGGTTCGCGCGGAATTGCCGGACGGTCAGCGCAGCAGGAAACTGTTCAGCGCCAGCGCGGCGCAGCCCAAGCCGGTTCCCAGCAGCGCGCCGGCGAGCACATCGCTGAGGAAGTGCATCCCCAGGACGATGCGGGACACGGCGATACTGCAGGCCACAAAAAAGAAAGGGCCTTCGAGAACCGGGTAAAACGAGCTGAGCACCACGGCAATGGAGAAAGCCGTCATGGTGTGGCCGGAAGGAAAGGAAAACTGGTCGGGAGGCAGAACCTGGGCCCAGCAGTGGGACTCGATCTGGCAGGGGCGCGGACGGTGACTGACTTTCTTGAGCAGCTTGAAAAGAAAGACCCCGGCGATGGCGGCGGATGCGGCTGCGCCAACCGCGGCAAAGCGCTGCGAACCGCCGAAGAGAAGCAGAATCACGCCGAGCGTGTACCACAGCCAGCCGTCGCCCGCGCGGGTGGACGAAATCATCCAGCAGCGGATCCAGCGCGGGGCGCGCCAACGGTTCACGGTGCGCATCAGGCGGTGGTCGCGGGTTTCAATCATTCCCCAGACGGTGCGTGCGACAGCCATGGCTTCACCTCCCTCCGTTGGTTTCCCACTGCGCATCGAGATCCCAGAGCATGTGCGGCGCCTGCGCGTCCGTTTCCAGAAGAGAGGACCACTGCCGGCAGAACCGCTGTTCCTGCAGCCAGTGCCCCAGGGTAATGGCCGGGACGAAAACGGCGAGTGGTGCGAGGAGCAGGGCCGCCGGTTTTTCGCGGAAGAGCGCTCTGGCAATGCGCAGGACATCGCCGGTGAGCTTGGCATAGCTGCCGTGCGCGCCATGGATGCTGCCGCGGCCGGCGCGCAACCCGGTGAGGAACTCGTCCACCGTGCGTGCGCCGGGGACTTCGGTGTAGGTGGCGCCGGCGTGGGCCAGAGTATGGGCATCGCTGCCGCCGATGGCGATTTTGCGGTGGCGGACCGCCAGGCGCTCTGCGGCGGCGTTCTGTTGCGGGGGCATCTGGCCGTTGCGCGTCTCATAGGCAGGGACGTAAGAGGCGAACCACTGGAAATCCTCTTCGCTACGGTGGCCCGTGAGTCCGGAAAAGACGTGATTCACGCTGAAGAAGAGCTTGCGCTCGGTGAGGTACATGAGGAGCGCCAGGAAGTCGTTGCGGCGGCGCTGGATCTCCAGGTGCTCGCGTTCGGCGATGCCGTAGACGGCGAGGTGCATCTGGGTGCCGCTGGGGAGGGTGCAGGTGACCTCTTCGCTGACGAAAAAGTCCGGGTGGCGGCGAAGGCTCTCCGCGGCATCGATAGAGTCGTGGTCGGTGATGGTGACCAGGGACATGCCACGCTGTTTCAGACGCGAATACAATTCCGCGGGGTGGTTGTAGGACTCCCGGCAGATCCGGCGGATGCCGGGGGTGTTGCACATACCCGAGGCGGCCGTGTGAACATGCAGGTCGCAGCGCATGCTATATAAGTAACGGGTGGCGATGAATGCACCATGAAAGGGCGGCGAATTGTCTGTGAATGTGCCCCCGAAACTCCTTGAGCACATGCGACTTACGTCATGCGAAATGTGGCGGGCCGCTTGCTCTTGCTGCGCGCCGCCCAAGACATGCCAGAATGCCCGGGATGAAAACAATTCAAATTGTTTTTCACGACGCTGGCGGCGGGCACCGCAATGCCGCCCTGGCGCTGCAAAAAATCATCGCGGAGCAGAAGAGGCCCTGGAATGTGCAATTGGTGCACCTACAGGAGATCCTCGATGATCTGGACTGGTTCCGGCAGTTGACGGACATCCGCACGCAGGAGTGCTACAACAGCTTGCTGCAGAACGGCTGGACGCTCGGCAGCACCTGGCTGCTGCGCTTGCTGCAAGCGACCATCCGTGTCTATCACCCTGCGGCGCTCAAGCGCTTGCAAGCCTATTGGGAGCAGCACCCGGGGGACCTGCTGATCTCGGTCGTGCCCCATTTCAACCGCGTTCTGCGGGAAAGCTGGCGCGCGGTCCACGGGGAAACGCCGTTCGTCACCATCCTCACCGATTTGGCCGATTATCCCCCGCACTTCTGGATCGAGAAACAGGAGCAGCATTTTGTCTGCGGCACCGACCGGGCCGTCGAACAGGTGCGCCAGTTCGGCGGCGAAAAAGCGCAGATCTCCCGCGTCTCCGGGATGATTTTGCGGCCGGAATTCTACGCGCCGGATGATTCCGATCCGCTGGCGCTGCGGCGGGAGCTGGGACTGCAGGAGGATTTGCCGACGGGCATCGTGCTTTTCGGCGGGCAGGGTTCGAAAGCGATGTACGAGATCACCGAGCGGCTGGATGCAGCGGGGCTGCCGATCCAGCTCATTCTGATTTGCGGAAAGAACGAGGCGCTGGCGGCGAAGCTGCGCGCCCGGCCGTGGCGCATGCCGGTCCACGTGATGGGCTTCACCGCGGAAGTACACCGGATCATGCGCGCCGCGGATTTTTTCATCGGCAAGCCCGGGCCGGGGAGCATTTCCGAAGCGATGACGCGCGGCCTCCCGGTGATCATCGAGTGCAACGCCTGGACCCTGCCGCAGGAGCGCTACAACGCCGAGTGGATAAAGGAGAAGCGCGTCGGTGTGGTGCTGAAGAATTTCGAGGGGATTGCCGCGGCCGTTGCGCAGTTCCTCGCGGCGGGGACGCTGGCGCAGTACCGCGCCAACGCCCGAGCGCTTGAAAACCGTGCCGTGTTTGAGATCGCCGAACTCCTGGCGCAGCTTCTCGCCGGGCAAGGACCGGCGCTGGCTCGCTCCGAAACCGGAAACGCTCCTGCGGCGCATGCTTGCGCACCGGCCTGAACCTGGTGGCCTCTTAGCTGCATTTCACGGATGAAAATTCCAACGATCTGCTGCCTCCGCTCTGGATATGCCCGCTCAGAACCGGGTAAACCAGTGTAACAAGATGAGGTATGGTTAAGGATTGCCGGGAGAAACCTGGCGGGAGAGCGCCAACAGGAGTGCGAGCGCGCACGAAAGACAAAAATCGATAAGCCACGTGAAGTTCCGAATTAGAACGCGACCCGGTGGCGCGTGCCGAATTGAACTAACAAAGAAATAAAAGCAGCGGTATGGTGAGATTTCGGCGCCGCTAAGCGCAAGGTTTTAAGGACGTTATGAAAAAAGCTGAGAAATGGTATTTGGCCTTGCAGTTGCAAGTTCAGTTGCCGTGGGCGCGTTTCGGTTGACGATCTGAACAGAGAGCCGAGTGAGGGGGAAGGGGCTTGCTCGGTGCTTTGAACAGGTCGTTCCCACCTGCCTCTGAGAGGGAAGCTAGGATGGATGACCCCACGCTCCGGTGTGAAAACGACGCCGGAAACGAAACGCGCCTTCGGGGGTTCCCGTTCCCAAGCGGGGACCCCTATTTTTTCTCCGCCGTTTGTTCCGCCCTCTCGCCCGCCTGCTCCGGGTTGACCGCTTCGCGGTCACAGATAAAACTGACCGTTCCGCTTAGTTGACCTTGCGCGTGACCGCGATGCGCGCCGCGTGCAGAATGTGCGCCACCTGCGTTTCGCGCAGGCGCGAGGCGTCGTATTCGAACGACAACTGCTTGTTGGGATCGTCCACGCGGAAGCGGCGCAGGCCGTAGGTGTTGGCGAACTGCCCGAGGCAGCGCAGTTCCTCCAGGCTCAGCGGGGCTTGCAGTTCGTAGGTGACTTCGACGAGTGTCATGCGATTATTATACCAGCCGGTGCAAATTCAGGGACAGAGCAACGCAGGACCGGAATTCATCTAATATAGGGCCATGCCGGACCAACCCCCAAAACCGCAATTTCCCGGTTTGCCCATACTGGCCTCCGCGCCGCGGGTGCAGGACCCCGTGTGCGGAATGATGGTGGAGCAGGGAAAGGCTGCGGCCAGAGCCGAGCACGCCGGGAAGACGTATCACTTCTGCTCGGTGCGCTGCGGGGAGCGATTCCGCGCGGAGCCCGCGAAATTCCTGGCGGCTCCCGGGACGGCGGGGATGGCCCCGGCGGCGCCGGCGCGGGGCGCGGCGTCCGCGGCGGCTCAAAACGTGCGCTACACCTGCCCGATGCATCCCGAGGTGGTACAGATCGGGCCGGGAGTGTGCCCGAAGTGTGGGATGGCGCTGGAGCCGATGGATGTGCTGGCGGAAACTGGACCGGATCCGGAGCTGGCGTCGATGACGCGGCGTTTCTGGGTGAGCGCGGCGCTTTCTCTGCCGGTGCTGCTGCTGGGAATGTTCGGCGGAAAGTTCGATGCGCAATTGCCGGCCAGCGCGCGCGCCTGGGTGGAGTTGGTGCTGGCGGCGCCAGTGGTGCTGTGGGGCGGCTGGCCGTTCTTCGTGCGCGCGTGGCAATCGCTGGTTCACCGCAGCCCGAACATGTTCACGCTGATTGCGCTGGGAACGGGCGCGGCATTTCTGGAAAGCGTGGCGGCGACTCTCTTCCCGCAGTGGTTTCCGGCGTCATTTCGCACCGGGATGAACGAGGTGCCGGTCTATTACGAGGCCGCCGCGGTCATCACCACACTCGTGCTTCTCGGACAGGTTCTGGAGCTCCGGGCGAGAAGTCAAACTGGCGCAGCGATCAGAGCTCTCCTCGGGCTTGCTCCGAAAACAGCGCGTTTGGTTCGCGACGACGGCGCGGAAGTGGACGTACCGCTCGATCAGGTCAAGGCCGGCGACCTTCTGCGCGTGCGCCCCGGCGAAAAAATCCCGGTGGATGGGATCGTACTGGAGGGATTAAGCAGCGTGGATGAATCCATGATTACTGGCGAACCCATCCCGGTCGAAAAACAAAAGGGCGCTCGCGTAACTGGCGCGACCGTGAACGGCACCGGTTCGCTGGTGATGCGCGCGGAGCGAGTCGGCGCCGAAACCCTGTTGGCCCAGATCGTGCACATGGTGAGCGAGGCCCAGCGCAGCCGCGCCCCGATTCAAAAGCTCGCGGATGTGGTCGCCGGATATTTTGTGCCGGTCGTCGTGGCCATCGCAGTCGTGACCTTTATTGTTTGGGGTTTCTGGGGACAAAGTCCCCGCATGGCGCATGCTCTGATCAATGCCGTCGCTGTGTTGATCATTGCCTGCCCCTGTGCACTCGGCCTGGCCACGCCGATGTCGATTATGGTGGCGACGGGCAAGGGCGCCACGATGGGTGTCCTCTTCAAGAACGCGGAAGCGATCGAATTGCTGCGGAAAGTGGATACGCTTGTGATCGACAAGACCGGCACTCTCACCGAAGGCAAGCCGCAATTGGTCTCGGTCGAGTCGCTGGGTGGGTTTGAAGCAAACAAGCTCCTGCGTCTTGCGAGTTCGCTCGAACGCGGCAGTGAGCATCCCCTGGCTGCGGCCATCGTCAAGGGCGCGGAGGAACGGGGAATCACAATTACCTCCGTCGAGGTGTTCGAATCATTGACAGGCCGGGGCGTCCGCGGACGCGTGGATAACCTTCCGGTCGCCTTGGGCAATCGCAAGCTTCTCGAGGAACTCGGCGTCGATCCCGGAGGAATCGCGCAGAAGGCCGAAGCCATGCGCGCCGATGGCCAGACCGTCATGTTTGTGGTTGTGGAGAACAAGGTAGTCGGCCTGCTCGGCGTCGCCGATCCCATCAAACAGACCACTCCGGAGGCGATTCGCCAGCTTCACAAAGACGGCATCCGCGTTGTTATGCTGACCGGCGACAGCCGGACCACGGCTCAAGCCGTGGCCGGCAAGCTCCAGATCGACGAAGTGATCGCCGAGGTTTTGCCTCAAGACAAGATCAGTATCGTGAAGCGGCTTCAAGGCGAAGGCCGCTTCGTGGCCATGGCTGGCGATGGCATCAATGATGCTCCCGCGCTGGCCCAAGCGCAGGTCGGCATCGCCATGGGCACGGGCACCGATGTCGCGATGGAGAGCGCGGGAGTCACGCTGGTCAAAGGCGACCTCCGCGGCATCGCGCGCTCCCGGATGCTCAGCCGGGCCACCATGAAAAACATCAAGCAGAACCTGTTCTTTGCGTTCGTCTATAACGCCCTTGGCGTGCCCATTGCTGCGGGCGTGCTCTACCCCTTCTTCGGCATTCTCCTGAGCCCGATCATCGCCGCTGCGGCAATGAGCTTCAGTTCGGTTTCGGTGGTGAGTAATGCTCTCCGTCTGAGACGCGTGCGTCTCTAATGCGGCTTGAAGCGAGAAGGAGGCATATGTAGGTCAAGATTTGAGGGAGGAATTATGAGCGGTTTGCTTTCGTTGCTGCTGTTCGCAGCGTTTTTCTACCTGATGATGCGCTTCGGCTGTGGCGCCCATATGGTGCACGGCCATCACCCCGGTCACGGACCGGGCGCCGGCGAGGGCCTGGGCGGTAGCACAGGCAGAGACCCAGTCTGTGGCATGCAGGTTCATCCCGGGCAGGGCTATGCCAAGTTGCAGGATGGGCGGGAGTACCGCTTCTGTTCCAGGAAATGTCTGGATCAGTTTGAGGCCGACCCGGGGCGGTACATTTCGAGTGGCAGGAGTTAAACATGAGACAAGGTCTTTCGCTGAAGGGAGTGGGCCACGCAACCAGTTTGTTCTTGGCGATCACTTTTGCAGCCTGCGTGGCGTTCGACTTGCTTCTCCCGCAACATGCGATGTTCCAGGCATGGCAGAAACTGTTGCCTGGTTTCCAGTGGATCAGTTGGAAGAGTTTCCTTCTCGGATTGGTCGAAAGCTACGGTTACGGATGGTACTTCGCGCTGATCTGGGTGCCGCTGTACAACGTATTCGCTGCGCGCGGCCAGCGTTAGCTGCCGGAAGCTCGTCCGTTCGATCGATCTGGAGTTCTGGTACCGGGAAAAACAGGGAGAAAGGGGCCCTGTATGTGAACGCGAGCAAGCCCGGTTGTGGTTGGGATTCTGTGGATTCTGATCGGTGTCGGTCATTGGAAACGCCCTGCGGCTGTATAAGCCGGCCCTGCGATAAGCAAACCCCCTTTCTTCGAGCCGTTAAACGGTTGACCGATTTGACCGTTAAACGCACCGCACTACCCGTAAGAAACCGCCCCGCAGAAGGATATCCCCCCCGACTATTTCGCATGCTCCGCGTCTATAAGCATATAGGGTGGAACATTTCCCAGGGTCCTGGCGTATGGTTCATTAGAAGCGACATTTGAGCCGCTGGGGGTTTCCTATGGCAGGCAACGGCAACGGAAACGGCAAGAACGGAAAAAAGCGCCGGCGGCGGATTATCTGGATTTCGGTGGCGGCCGCGGTGCTGATTGCCGGGGGCTACGGGGTGACCGCTGCCTTGCGCCCGAACCGCACGATTGACCCCTCGAAGCTGGCCGCGGTGGAACGCGGCGACCTGGCGCGGGTGGTGGTGGCCACGGGGAAGATCCAGCCGCTGGCCAAGGTGGAGATCAAATCCAAGGCCAGCGGGATCGTGAAGCGCCTGTACGTGGATTATGGCGACCGGGTGAAGGCCGGGCAGGTGCTGGCGGAGCTGGACAAGGTGCAGCTGGAAGCCAATGTGCGCGAAGCCCAGGCCAATTTGCAGGTGGCCCAGGCGGCGCGGGATTCGGCAGTCTCCACTCTGGAGCGCAATAAGGTCGACGCCGAAGGCCCGGATGTGCCGTTCCTGAAGACCAACATGGAGCGCGCAGAGAAGATGTACAAGGACGGCCTGATCGCCAAGTCCTTCGTCGAGGATGCCGAGAAGAATTATCAGATGGCGCTGAACCACCAGATGAGCGCGCAGCGCACCCTGGCGGTTTCGCGCGCGGAGATCGCCAAGGCCGAGGCGCAGGTAGCGCAGACACGGGCGGCGCTGGAGCGGGTGGCCGAGGATCTGCGGAATTCGACGATCGTCAGCCCCATCGACGGAATCGTGCTGTCGCGCGACGTGCAGGTCGGCGACGCGGTCAGCTCCATCCTGGTCCTGGGCTCGCAGGCCACGCTGCTGCTGACCCTGGGGGACATCCGCGAGGTCTACGTGCAGGGCAAGGTGGACGAGGCGGATATCGGCAAGGTCTATCTGGATCAGCCCGCGCGCATCGTCGTGGAATCCTTCAAGGACAAAAAGTTCACCGGCAAGGTGACCAAGATTTCTCCCCTGGGCAAGGAGAAGGACAACGTGACCACCTTCGAAGTGCGCGTCTCCATCTCCAACCCCACCGGCGAGCTGAAGGCCAACATGAGCGCCAACGCCGAGATCCTCCTCGAAGAAAAGAAGAACGTCCTCATGATTCCCGAAGCCGCGCTGATCTACGACAAGGAAAGAAAAGCCTCGGTGGAGACGCCGGATGCCAAGGCGGATAACGGCAAGAAGAAAGTCCCGGTGCAGCTGGGGATCTCCAACGGCGTGAAAACGGAGATCGTGGCCGGGCTCAACGAGAAGCAGCAGGTCGTGCTGCAGTAGCGGCCGGAGGGAGCGAAAGTCATGTCCTTCCTGGACCTGTTGCGGGACACCCTGGCGACGCTGTGGGCCCACAAGCGCCGCACGCTGCTGACCATGTTCGGCATCGCCTGGGGGATCATCTCCATCACCCTGATGGTGGCGGCCAGCGAGGGCCTGGGCGAGGGGATCCAGAAGCAGCAGGAAACGTTCGGCAAAGACGTAATGATCGTCTTTTCCGGGCGCACCAGCATGCAGGCCGGGGGAGCGCGGGCCGGACGCGTCGTGCGCTGGGGCGAAGACGACTACGTGCAGGTGGCCGCGGAATCGCCGGCCTGCAAATACGTCATGCCCGAGCTGGGCAATGAGTTGCAGGTGCACAGCCTCTTCAACAGCGGAACGATCCTCACGGTCGGCTCCCTGCCGGCCTTCCGTGAAATCCGCGGCGTCACCGTGGCCCAGGGCCGCTTCTACAACCAGCAGGACAACGAAGACGGCCGGCGCGTGGCCTTCCTCGGAAGCGACACCAAGAAGCAGCTCTTTGCCTCCCGCGAGGCCCTCGGCGCGACGATCTGGATGAACGGCATTCCCTACGTCGTGATCGGGGTGATGAAGGCCAAGGACCAGGATTCCAGCTACGACGGCAGAGACGTGCGCAAAATTTTTATCCCCTTCAATGCCATGCGCCGGGATTTCCCGAACAAGCCCCCGGCTGTCGAGCACACCGTGAACCGCCTGCTGGTGGCGCCCTGGTCGCTGGAGACCCACCTGGATTGCGTGCGGCAGCTGCGGCGCTCCCTGGGCCGCCTGCACGACTTTGACCCCCGCGACAAGGAAGCCGCGAGCATCTGGGACACCGTGAAAAATGCCCAGGCCAACCGCATGATCATCGTGGGCATGGAGATTTTCATGGGCGCGGTGGGCGTGGTCACCCTGTTTCTGGGCGGGCTGGGCGTGATGAACGTGATGCTGGTCTCCGTACGGGAGCGCACCCGGGAGATCGGCGTGCGCATGGCCTTGGGCGCCACGCGGCGCTCCATCCTCCGCCAGTTCTTTTTGGAAACGGTCATCGTGGCCCTGCTGAGCGGCGGCACGGGCCTGGCCGTCTCCTACGGCTTTTGCGCGCTCGTGAATCTGCTGCCCATGCCGCCGTTTTTTGCGGGGCTCGTGGCAAGTTGGAAGCTCGCGGCGCTGTCGGTCACGCTGCTGGGCGGCATCGCGGTTCTGTCCGGGGTCTATCCGGCGAACCGTGCGGCCTCGGTGGACCCCATCGAGGCGCTGCGCTTCGAGGCGGGAGGCTAGATGCTACTCGAGATCTTTCGCGAGGCCTGGGCCGCGCTGGGGCGCAATCCGGTGCGCAGCCTGCTGACTATGACCGGGATCGCCTGGGGCATCGTGGCGGTCACCCTGCTCCTGAGCTATGGCTCGGGTTTCCGCAGCGTGCTGATGTACACCTTCGAGGTCTTCGGCAAGGGCGCGGTAGTCTGCTGGCCGGGGACCACCAGCGAGCAGGCCGGCGGCGAGCGCGCGGGCAAGGCCGTGCACTTCGAAAAAGAGGACGCGGAGTGGATCAAAGCGCAATCCCCGCTGGTGAAGCGCGTGACCCTGGAGACGGTGCGCTTCCGCGGCATCACCCACGAGGAGCGGCTTTCGGACACCGCGATCCGCGGCGTCTATCCCGAATACGGAGAGATGCGCAACGAGGTCCCCGTGGAAGGGCGCTGGATTTCTCCGGAAGACGTCGCCGAGCGGCGTCGCGTGGTCTTTCTGGGCGCTATTCTGCGCAAGAAGCTCTTCAGCGGGACCCCGGCGGTCGGGGAGATGGTGCGCATCAACGGCGTGCGCTTCAACGTGATCGGCGCGATGGACACCAAGTTTTCCGACAGCAACTACTTCACCAGCGACGACGAATCGGCTTTCATTCCCTACACCGCGGCGGGCGACCTGTGGGACACCCGCTATGCCAGCGTGCTGCTGTTCGAGCCGGTGGCCCCGGTCTTCGAAGCGCAGGCCATGCAACAGGTGCGCGCGGCAGTGGCCACTCGCCAGCGCTTTTCCGCGAACGACAAGCGTGCCATCACCATGTACGGCCGGGAAGAGTTCAAGCCCATCTATGAAGGCATCACCCTGGGGATCGAGGCTCTGCTGTTTTTCGTGGGCGCGCTGACCTTGGGAATCGGCGGCGTGGGCGTGATGAATATCATGCTGGTGTCGGTGGAGGAGCGCGTGCGCGAGATCGGCTTGCGGCGCGCCCTGGGCGCCAGACGCGCGCACATCCGCTGGCAATTCCTGATGGAAGCCCTGGTCATGACCCTGGCCGCCGGCGCCATCGGAATGCTGCTCTCCGCCGCCATCACCTCCTCGATCGGGACGCTGCCGTTCCTGGGGCCGGCCTACGAAGACGATTCCGGAAAAGTGGACATCCACCTCACGCTGTCCGTGGCCACCATGCTGCTCTCCACCGGAATTCTCGTGGTGGTCGGTGTGCTCAGCGGCTGGCTGCCCGCTATGCAGGCCGCCAAGCTCGACCCCGTGGAAGCCCTGCGCTACGAGTAGGCCCTTCGGAAAGAATAGCCACGGAGAGCGAAAAATAATTTGCTCTCTTCTCTGTGCCTCTGTGGCAGATTTTCTTCTACTCGTTAGGGCTGGCCGAGCAGGGCGTCGAAGTAAGCGAGCATTTCCGGGGAGTCCCACTTCTGCGGGCCGATAATCTTGCGGGCGATTCTGCCGTGGCGGTCCACCACGTAGGTTTCCGGATACATCGAGGTGCCGTAATCGAGCGGAATCTGCTTGGAGGGATCGCGGAAGGTGGGGAAGACCACCCCCTGCTGCCGGAGAAAGCTCTGGTAGGCCGCCTCGTCCTCGTCCACGCTCACGCCCAGGACCACGCCTCCGCGCGACGCGATGTGTTCTTGCAAGAGGTTGAGCGCGGGAGTCTCTTCGACGCACGGCGGGCACCAGGTGGCCCAGAAATTCACCACCACCACCTTGCCGCGCAGATCCGAGAGGTGCAGCTCCTTCTTGTCCATCGTCAGCGCGAAATCCGGAGCTTTTTTTCCGGCAACCGAGGCTTCTCCCTGGCGATAGAGAGGCCGGACGAAGGCAAGAAGCAGAAGAGCGGCGAGCGCAAGGCCGCCCCAGGCGAAGAGTTTCCGCATGAATTCCATCGAGTGCTATAATACAACTTCTGCCCCGGACCGGGAAACGGTCCTTTACTCCTTACAGCGATGCCAAGAGACTTCTCCAACGGTCCTGCTGCCTGCGCACCTCTTTCCGCGGCCGTAGGCGCGCCAATCTGCGCCATTGTCCCGGCGCGCAATGAAGAAGCGATCCTCGCCGCGTGCGTCGCGTCGCTGGCGCGCCAGCCGGAGATCGGCGAAATCATCGTGGTGAACGACGAATCCACGGACGGCACCGCGGCGCTTCTGCGCCGCTTGCAGGAGACGATTCCGCGCTTGCGCGTTGTCGAGTCGCCGGGCGTGCCGCCCGGCTGGGTGGGAAAGAACCACGCAGTCTGGCTGGGCGCGCAGCAGGCCCGTCTGCCGTGGCTGCTCTTCACGGATGCCGATGCCGAGCATCTGGCGGGAGCGGCTGCGCGCGCCCTGCACCTGGCGCAAGAGCACGATGCCGCGCTGGTCTCCTTTTCCCCGCAGCAGGCGACCGAGGCATGGTGGGAGAAGGCGCTCATTCCCTTCATCTATTGCCGGCTGGCGCGGCGCTTCTCCTACGCGGCCGTGAACGATGCGGCGGCGCCCGCGGCCGCGGCCAACGGCCAATATCTGCTGCTCTGCCGCGCGGCCTACGATGCCGTGGGAGGCCACCGCGCTGTGGCGGGAGAGATTCTGGAGGACGTGGCGCTGGCCGGGCGCGTGAAGGGCGCGGGCTTCCGGCTGTGGTTCGGGCCGGGCCAGGGCGTGGTGCGCGTGCGCATGTACCGCAGCTTCGGCGCCATGTGGGAAGGGTGGCGGAAGAACCTCTTCCAGTTGATGGGCGGCAACGCCGCGGGGATGCGGCGGGAGCTGCTGACGGCCGTGCCGTGGATTCCCGGCGTGTTGCTGCTCGCGGGCCTGGCGTGGCCCGTGAGTGCGCTGGCGGGGCTGCTTCTGCTCCTGCTGCGCCACGCCACCTATGCCGCGGCTTTGGCGCGTAACCATTTCCCGGTTTCTCGAATCCTTTATTACGTGCCCGCCGTCCTAATGTATGCCGCCGTGCTGGCCGCTTCCTGGATCAGCCATGCGCGGGGCCGGGTTAGCTGGAAGGGCCGGGAATATCCGGTGGGCACGCCGGCGGCGGAGGGTCAGGGACGCTGATGGTCACGATCACGCGCAAGATCGAGTTCGCCGCCTCGCACCGGTATCACAACCCGGCATTCTCCGAGGAAGAGAACCGCCGCGTCTTCGGCAAGTGCAATAATCCGCACGGGCACGGCCACAATTACACGCTGGAAGTGACCGTGGCGGGGGAGCCGGACCCGGTGACGGGAATGGTCCTGGACTTGAAGGAGCTGAAGGATCTGCTGGAGCGGGAAGTGATGCAGCGCATGGACCACCGCCACTTGAATTTCGAAGTGCCGGAACTGGCCGGGAAAATTCCCACCTGCGAGAATGTCGCGCGGGTGATCTGGGACCTGCTGGAGCCGAAGATCACGCAGGGGCGGCTGCACCGCATCCGGCTGCATGAGTCGGCGGACCTTTTCGTGGATTGCTACCGCCACGGAGCGCTGCGCGCATGAGCTTCGCCCCAAAAACCATCGGACTTGGCGAGCTGAAGTTCGAGCTGTGCCGCAGGTACCGTTTTGCGGCGTCGCACCGCCTGCACAGCGCCCGGTTGAGCACGGAAGAGAACCAGCGGGTGTACGGCAAGTGCAACAACCCCTACGGCCACGGACACAATTATGTGCTGGAAGTGAGCGTGTCCGGCGCGGTGGACCCGGCGACGGGCATGATCGCGAATCTCACCGAGCTGGACGGCTACGTCGCGCGCCAGGTGCTGCAGGCGTTCGATCACCGCAACCTGAACGAAGAGGTTGCGGCGTTCCGCGGCGTGGTGCCGACGACGGAAAACCTGTGCGTGGAGATTTACGCGCGGCTGCAGGGGTTCCCGGCCGCGCGCCTCGAGCGCGTGCGCGTCGAGGAGACGGGCAACAACAGTTTTGAGTATGCTGGAGAATGAAAGGGAGCGCGTCATGGCCAAACAGGCTGCGGAAATTCTGCTGAACGAGAAGAAGGGCGAGACCATCGCCGACCTCGTGCGCCGCATGCTGGTCCTGGTGGGCGAGGACCCCGAGCGCGAGGGGCTGCACAAGACCCCGGAGCGCTTCGAGAAGGCGCTGCGCTTTCTCACCAGTGGCTATCACATGAACGCGGACCAGGTGCTGAACGGGGCCACCTTCGCCGTATGCTACGACGAGATGGTGGTGGTGAAGGACATCGAGTTCTTCAGCCTCTGCGAGCACCACCTGCTGCCGTTCTTCGGGAAGTGCCACGTGGCCTACCTCCCGAGCAAGCGCGTGATCGGACTCAGCAAGGTGGCGCGCCTGGTCAACATGTTCGCCCGGCGCCTGCAGATCCAGGAGCGCCTGACCAGCCAGATCGCCCAGGCCATCCAGGAGAAGATCAGCCCGGAAGGCGTGGGTGTGATCATCGAAGCGCGGCATTTGTGCATGCAGATGCGCGGCGTCGAAAAACAGCACGGCCAGGCGGTGACCAGCGCCATGCTCGGCGCCTTCCGCACCAGCAAGCAGACCCGCGACGAATTCCTCTCCCTGGCGCACACCCGGCGGCGCTGAGCGCCCAGTATGTTAGGCGCTTCTCTTCATCCGAAGCTGTCCGGCGGTTCCATTCCGCCCGGGAACTCCCCTCCGGAGTTGAGCCGCCCCCGGATGCCCTGGGCCGGCTGCTCACAAACCGGCGTGATTTGGGTCACAGCAAAGGAAAATGCCGATTTGCTAGTCTGAGTGTGAATTGTGGCTCTTTCGCTAGCCTTTCGTCTGCAGCCCGGTCAGGGAGGCAGGTATGCCCGAAACAAATCAGAAAGCCAGGACGCAGGAAGTGCTGGGGCTTGCGGACATCCGCATCAATGGAGACCGCCCCTGGGATATCGCGGTCCACGACGACCGCTTTTATCGAGTGGTGCCGCAGAGAGGCTCCCTGGGACTGGGCGAATCCTATATGGACGCCTGGTGGGATTGTCCGGAGTTGGACCAGATGTTCTGCAGGATCTTCACGGCCGATCTGGAACGGAAAGTGCCCTTCGGCTGGCAACTCGCCTTGTCTTATCTCAAGGCTTTCTTTCTCAACCTGCAAATAAAAGCCAGAGCTTCCGGCAATGTGAAAAGGCACTACGACATCGGGAACGACTTATACACGCGCATGCTGGACCAGCGCATGGTTTATTCGTGTGCCAACTGGGAGCGGGCTTCCAGCTTGGACGAAGCTCAGGAAAACAACCTGCACTTCGTTTGCCGGAAGCTGAATCTGCGGCCGAATTCGCAAGTCCTCGATATCGGCTGTGGTTGGGGAAGTTTTGCGAAATTTGCGGCGGAGAAATACGGGGCTAAGGTTCTGGGGATCACCCTTTCCGAGAATCAGCTTCAACTGGCTCGGCAGAACTGCAAGGGCCTGCCGGTTGAAATTCGGCTGCAGGATTACCGCGATCTCCGCGGACAGTTTGACCATATCGTATCGCTCGGGATGTTCGAACACGTCGGCTACAAGAACTACCGGACCTATATGGAGATTGCGCATCGCTGTTTGAAAAAGGACGGGCTCTTTGTCCTGGGCACTATCGGCACAAACCTCTCCACCCGCTCGATGGATCCCTGGATGGATAGGTATATTTTCCCGAACGCGTTGCTGCCGTCCATGAAGCAGATCGGGGCCTCGATCGACGGACTATTTATCGTCGAGGAACTGCAGAATTGGGGGCACTACTACGACAAGACGCTGATGGCCTGGTTCCACAATTTCCAGGAACACTGGGGCGCGCTCGCGTCCCACTATGGCGAGCGATTCCACAGAATGTGGAAATATTATCTGCTGGCAAGCGCGGGGTACTTTCGTTCCCGGAGAATTCAGCGATGGCAGTTCCTGTTTGCCCCCACAGGACCGTCAGCACCCTCAGCCAGCTAGGGCTGCGCCGGGACGCCGGTTCCCAATCGATCATCCTTCTGAACGCAAATGCGGCTCCGGTTGGGCAGCGGCCGGCGAGCCCGCCGCCTTGTTCCCGTCGCGGCGGTCCGCATAGTGGATCACCCGGTCGTAGGCGTCGCGGATCACGTCATTGATCGGAATGACCGTGCCGCTGACGCTTTGCTCGGCCAGCAGATCCAAGTCCACATCCGAGAGGACCATCTGCTCCTGGTTGACGATGCCCTCGGCCGCCACCCCGTCGCGGGCAAAGAAATAGTCCGAGGGCGTGAGGATCGCTGCCTGGCCGTAGTGCGTGGCCATGCACGGCACGTCGGGAAGGTTGCCCACGGTCCCCGCCATGGCCACGTAGATCTGATTCTCGATCGCCCGCGCCTGGGCGCAGTAGCGCACCCGGCAGAATCCCTGCCGCTCGTCCGTGCACGACGGCACGAACAGAATCTGCGCTCCGCCTTCCGCCAGCGCCCGCGCGGCTTCCGGAAACTCCACGTCGTAACACACCAGAATGGCGATCCTGCCGTAGTCCGTATGGTAGACATAAAATCCGTGGCCCCGGCTCATCTGGTAGAGATTCCTCTCCGTGGGCGTGAGGTGCACCTTCTTCTGCCGGAACACCCGGCCGTTCGGGGTGAACAGGTGCGCCGCGTTAAACAGCGCGCCTTGCTGAATAACGGGATGCGTCCCGGCGATGATGTACAGCCCGGTTTCCGCCGCCAGCCGCTGGAAGAGGTCCTCGTACTCCAGGGTGAGCTGTGCCAGACGGCGCACCGCGCGGCCCGGAGCCGGCTCGCGCAGGTAGCTCAGCAGTTGCATCGTGAAGTACTCGGGGAAGACCACGAAGTGGCTGCGGTAATCGCGGGCGCTGCGCACGAAGAACTCCACCTGGGTCGCAAAGTCCTCGAAGCGCCGGATGGGGCGGAGCAGGTACTGCAGCGCGGCGATGCGCACGCGCGACGGGCCCAATCGTTCGCGCAGGGCCTCTTCGCCCGGTTCCTCCAGGGCCGCGTGCTGCTCGCCGGCCTCCAGGCTTACGGTCGCCACGTATTCCGGGTTCAGCCATTCCAGCAGCGTCGCGTAGCCCCGCGACTCGATGTCTTCCAGATATTCCGGGACGACGTCCAGAACCACCAGCCCGTTTGCCAGCTGGAAGCTCAGCGTCGGGTCCTTTCTTTTTCCCTGCACCACTTCTTCCACGTATTCCCGCGGCGTCATCTTCTGCGCGATCTCCGCGTAGCCCGGAATCCGTCCGCCGGTCAGCAGGCGCTTCAGCCCGCGCTCCCGCACCATCTTCTTGCGCGCGTCGTAGAAGCGCGAGCCCACGCCATTCCGGCGCGCCAGCGGGTCCACGCACATGTCCGCGCCGTAGAGGGTCTTGCCGAGCGGGTCATGGGTGTCGAATGTTCCGCGTCCGGTGATCGCGGACCACTTGGCCGACTCGGCGTAGTCGTCCCAATCGATGATGAGGGAACTCGCGGAACCCAGCAGCCGCCCGGTCTCGTCCACGGCGACCAGCTGGCCTTCGGGGAAGACGGAAAGATGGTGGGAAAGCTCCTCGGTCGTCCAGCTCAGCATTTCCGGGAAGACCCGGACCTGCAGCTCCACTACCCCCGGTATGTCCTCCAGGGTCATCGGTCTTACTAGCACGCGAGATCTCTCGGCGCTCATGGAGCCGCTCTAGCAAGGAGGATAGCAAATATTAAACGAGGATGTCATGAGTGCGGCGGTTTTCCCCCGGTGGCGGGAAGATAGGAACGGCCTAAAGGGGCTTTGCGGGAATCGGCCCTCAGGGACGCGCAAACGCTGCGCCCTAGCTGATCAGCCGGGCGATGAAGAAGGCGGCGCCGGCGGCCAGGCCGCCGGTGGAGACGGTTTGCAGGGCGCCGCGCAGCGGGGCGATGCCGGTGTAATGCGCCTTCACCCCGCCGAAGATGGCCAGGGCCAGCAGGGTGATGCCCACCGAATACCACAGCCCGGTGATGACGTTGTGCTGGAGCATGTAGGGGGCGAGGGGAATGAGGCCGCCGAAGATGTACGAGGCGGCGATGGTCAAGGCGCTGCGGCTGGCGCGCTGCGGGTGCGGCTCTTCGAGGCCCAGTTCGAAGCGCATCATGAAGTCCACCCAGCGCTTGTTGTCGGAGCAGATGGCGGTGACTACCGGGGCCATCTGTTCGGGGGTGAGCCCGTAGCCGTGGAAAATGTCCATCACCTCCTGGACTTCGTGCTCGCGCAGATCGACGATTTCGTGGTATTCGCGCTGGAGCTCGCTGGCGTAGTGTTCGGCGTCGGTTTTGGCGGCCAGGTAGCCGCCGAGGCCCATGGCAATGGAACCAGCGGCGATTTCCGCCAGGCCGGCGGTGACCACCAGGCCGCTGGCGCCGGCCACGGCGGCGACGGCGCCGGAAATCCCCGCGGCCAGGGCGAAGGGCACGGTCAGGCCGTCGGCCATGCCGATGACCACGTCGCGGACCGATGCGCTGGCGGTGAAGTGCTTTTCCACGTGCGGTGTGGTGGGCATGAAGGGTTCCTCGATTTCCGGCGCTCTGCGCCGTGGCCCGCAGGGTGCGCGGCAAAAGACCGCGCAGTATACCATTACGGCAGGGGCTGCGGAGCGGCTGCCAGGCGGGAAGAGGGCGGGGCGGGAGTTTTACATTTCTTTACACCTTTGCGGATGTTGTGTTAGCCTGTTTGTGGTCGAAGAAAAGAGAAAAACACTTTTGTGGGAATGACGGAGAGGGCGGCCTTGAGCGACGCGAAAATGGTGTTGATCGAACAGTTCCGTAGCCATGTGAAGGATACGGGCTCGCCGGAAGTGCAAATCGCTCTTTTGAGCGAGCGGATCAACTATCTTACCTCGCATCTCAAGTCGCACATGAAGGACCATGCTTCGCGGCGGGGGTTGATCATGATGGTCAACAAGCGCCGGCGCCTGCTGGACTACCTCAACCGCCGTGACCCAGAACGGTATCGCGAGATTGTCGAACGTCTTAGCCTGCGCAAGTAGCCGACTTTACCGCCGGCTTCTTCCTTTACAGAGCGAAATTACGCTGATGCAGCCGAGTCTGCCCGCAGCGTTGCGGCTCGTTGGCCGCACGCCCGGGCCTCTCTCTGTCTGACGCCGCTCGTTTGCGCCTCGCCATCTCTCTTCTTTCCGGCACCCGATGGAGCATTGCGCTTCCACGGGAAAAGGCCCCGCAACGGGGAAAAAGGAAAGTAACTTATGTCTGAAAATTCACATCTACCGGCACCGCACACAGTTACCGTCGAGGTCGGGGGACGCACCCTGACGCTCGAAACGGGCAAGATCGCCCGGCAAGCGCACGGCGCCATCGTAGCGCGCTACGGCGATACGGTGGTGCTGACGACCGCCTGCATGGCCTCGACCCTGAACGACCGCGACTTTCTGCCGCTCACGGTGGACTACCGCGAGTACACCTACTCCGCGGGAAAAATTCCCGGCGGCTTCTTCAAGCGCGAAGGGCGGCCTTCGGAGAAAGAAATTCTGACTTCGCGGCAGATCGACCGGCCGATGCGCCCGCTGTTTCCGGAAGCCTGGCGCAATGAAACCCAGATCGTGTCCATGGTGCTCTCCGCGGACAGCGAGAACGACCCCGACGTGATCGCCATGACCGGGGCCTCCGCCGCGGCGTTCTGCTCGGAACTGCCGTTTGAGACGCCCATCGCCGCGGTGCGCGTGGGCATGCTGAACGGGCAACTGGTGGCCAACCCGACGGTGGCCGACCAGAAGATCAGCAAGCTGAACATCACCATCGCGGCCAGCGAAAGCGCCATCGTCATGGTGGAAGCGGGCGCGCTGGAAGTTTCCGAAGAGACGGTAGCCGAGGCCCTGGAGTTCGGCCACGCGCAGATCAAGCGCATCATCACGGCCATCCGCGAGCTGTACGCCAAGGTCAACCCCAAGAAAGTGGTGGTTGCGCCGCTGGCCTTCGACGAAGCCATCTACAAGGAAATCCAGGCGAAATACGGCGAGCGGCTGCACGACGCCCTGAACACCGAGAAGCACCCCAAGAAGGAAAGCTACCGCCTGGTGGACACGCTGAAGGACGAGATCAAGGCGTCCTACCCCAAGGAAGAAGCGGAGAAGCTGAAGCTGGCGCTGCGCGCCTTCGAGCGCCTGCGCGAGAAGTTCTTCCGCGACGACATGCTGGAGCGGCACCGCCGTCCGGACGGCCGCAAGTTCGACCAGGTGCGTCCCATCACCTGCGAAGCGGGCTTGCTGCCGCGCGTGCACGGCTCGGCGCTCTTCACCCGCGGCGAGACCCAGGCGCTGGCCACGCTGACCCTGGGCACCAAGGAAGACATGCAGCGCCTGGACCTGCTGTTCGAGCAGGACACCTTCAAGCGCTTCATGCTGCACTACAATTTCCCGCCGTTCAGCGTGGGCGAAGTGAAGTTCCTGCGCGGACCGGGGCGCCGGGAGATCGGCCACGGAGCGCTGGCGGAACGCGCGCTGGCCAACCTGCTGCCGGCCGAGGCGGAATTCCCCTACGCCATGCGGCTGGTTTCGGACATCCTGGAATCCAACGGCTCCTCTTCGATGGCCACCATTTGCGGCGGCTCGCTGGCGCTGATGGATGCGGGCGTGCCCATCAAGTCTCCGTGCGCGGGCATCGCCATGGGCTTGCTGGTGGAAAGCCCCAGCAAGTACGCCATCCTGACGGACATTGCCGGTGCGGAAGACCACTACGGCGACATGGACTTCAAGGTCGCTGGAACCCGCGAGGGCATCACCGCCCTGCAGATGGACATCAAGGTTGGCGGGATCAGCATCGGGATGATGCGGGAAGCGCTGGCGCAGGCCAAGGCGGCGCGGCTGCACATTCTCGACATCATGGACAAAACGCTGAACGCGACGCGCCCGAACATTTCGGCCTACGCGCCGCGTTTGTTCATGCTGCAGATTCCCACGGACAAGATCCGCGACCTGATCGGCCCGGGCGGCAAGAAAATCCGGTCCATCATCGAAGCCACCGGCGTGAAGATCGACGTCATGGAAGACGGCAAGGTGCACGTCTTCTCGACGAGCGGTGCGGCCGGCGACCAGGCCCTGGCGATGATCCGCGAGGTTACGGCCTCGGCGGAAATCGGCAAGACCTACCTGGGCAAAGTGGTGCGGCTGGCGGATTTCGGCGCCTTCGTCGAAATCTTCCCGGGCACCGACGGCCTGCTGCACATCAGCGAAATCTCCGAGCAGCGCATCCGCGACGTGCGCGATGAGCTGAAGCTCGGCGACCAGGTGCTGGTCAAGGTGCTCTCCATCGAGGGCAACAAGATCCGCCTGTCGCGCAAGGCGCTGATCAAGGAAGCGCGCGAAAAGCAGATGCACCAGAAGGAAGCCGGAACGGGCACCGCCAGCGCGGACTGACCCCGCTTCCATCAAGAACCGAGAAGGCCCGGCCCCTGCAGAGGGCGCCGGGCCTTTTCTTTTTGGGGAAGAGTGAAAGTTTTTGTTTAGATATGCCGGCGCGGGGGATACCCCACCCCCGGGTGTTTTTGCAAAGAGTGCGCATCGGCTTGATTTCAAGAGAGTTGCGGCACGCTCCTGTTTTCGGGAGTGCGTAAGAGCGGCAAATAAAGGAGTTAGAGGGGCAGTTAACAGTTGACGGTTAAAAGTTGAAAGCAAGAGGAGGCGGGAAGGACACCGGGAAAGTTTTCGAACTGTGAATTGACGTAACACAGAGAAGGATAGCTGAAGAGTTACATTTTTTCAACAGATTACTGAGTGGTATTCGAATGGGCTGTGGAAAAATACGATGGTGACGCGCGCTTGCAGCCAGAAACGTCAAAACCCCCACACGCAACACCTTCGCTCTTATCGAGGGCCACCCGCCCGAGACGGAGTGAAGAGAGATTTCTCACGTTCGTTCGAAATGACGGGCGAGGAGGACCCGCAAGAGAAAGAAAAAACCCGCACCCTGCACCAAAAACGCGAAGGGATGCGGCACCCAGGCTCTGCCGAATCATCGAGGAACTGCCACCCGCCTTCGTGTGTGCGGTCATCTGGCGTGCACAGGGTCCCGACCGAGTCGGGACAAGTTCCGCCTGTGCTACCGGGTTTTGCCGCGGGCTGGCGGCTACGGCTGGCGGGTTTCCGGGGTGTAGTGGGTTTGCAGGTAGTGGATGATTTTGGGGGCGACGGCGTCGGGGATGGTGGCGCCGAGAGCCTTTTTCATTTTGTTGACTTCGGCTTCCCAGACGGCGGCGGGCAGGGGCGGCTGCATGGTGATGTAGCGGGTGCTGTGGCACATGCCGCAGTAGCCTTCGACTTCCGCTTTGCCGTCGCCGGGGGCCAGCTCCGGCGGGTAGAGAGGATAGGAAGCGCCGCCGTAGCGGGAGTCCGGGGCGAGATCGGGCGGGGCGGGCTGCTGCAATTGGCCGAGCGCCGGGGGCTGGTAATCGCCGTTCTGGAGCTGGGCGTAGACCGCGAAGCCTGCGAGGAAGATAACGGCGCAGGAGAGAAGAATCAGGACCGGCACTCTTGTTTTCATGGGGTGGCTCTCCTTTATCCCGCGCTTCCGACGATGAATTCCTGGCGCTCGATGCGATTCCAGAGATAGCCGCCGGGATTCCAGACCGGCTCATCGGGCTGGATGTTTCCTTTTTCATCCGTGGCGCGCACGGCCACGGTATAGCGGCCCGGGGATTTCGGGGTCCACAGCGCCTCCCAGGTGCGGAAGGAGTAGGGGCCGTGATCCTCGCCGAGCCGGGCGGCGAACCAGGTCTTGCCGCCGTCCTCGGAAATTTCGGTTTTGATGACGCGGCCGTTGCCGCTGAAAGCGATGCCGCGCAGGGTTACGGTCATGCCGGCGGGGATCTTCGAGCCGCCGTCCGGGGAGATGAGAAACGAGCGGACGACCATGCGATTGATGGGGATGGTTTTGACGGCGCCGGCCTGCATCTCCGCGGGAGTGGTGTTGCCGCGCGGGGTATCGGGAACGCGGTAGGCGGTCTTGACCCAGAAATTTTCATCGGGCTGGTCGAGGACGCGGATCCAAGTGAGGCACTTCGTCCAATAGGTGGCGAAGTAGCCGGGGACGATCAGGCGCACGGGGAAGCCGTTGAGGACGGGCAGGGGCTCGCCATTCATGAGGTAGGCGACCACGGCTTCGTCGAGCGCGGGATTGGTGAGGTCCAGGGACTTGAGGAAGCGGTTGGAGCCGAAGCCTTTGGGGCCGGAGCCGGTCTCGAGACCCTGAACCTGGACTTGCAGGGAGCCGGGTTTCACTTTGGCGGCGTCGAGGAGCTCACGCAGACGCACGCCGGTCCACAGGGCGTTGCCCATGGCGCCGTGGCCCCATTGCCCGCCGGGGACGCGGGGCTGGAAGCGGCTGCGGCTGTTGCCGGAGCACTGGTTGACGGCGGCGAGGGAGACGGGCTTGAATTTGGACATGAGGTCGGGAAGGGTGAAGGAGAGAGGCTTCTCGACGTTGCCATCGATGGTCAGCTTCCAGGTTTTGAGGTCCACGGCGTTGGGGATGCCGTCGAGATGCCAGCGCACGTAGAAGGCTTCGTTGGGGGTGAAGGCGGTGCGAAAGTAGTGGCGCGGGGTTTCGAGCTGCACGGGGCGGTCGGTGAGGAGAATGAGCGGGGCCTTTTGCGGCTCGCTGACGTAGGGGCCGACGGAATTCCAGTAGGGATTGGCGCCGGGGCCGGTGAAGGTCTGGAGGGGAGCGGCGGGGACCGGCTCCTGGGCGAGGGCGTCGTTGGCGGCGGTCCAGCCGGCGAGGGCGAGGCCGCCGGTGGTTGCGCCGAGCAGCTTCAGCAGGCCGCGGCGGGAAAGTTCATGAGCGATTCGGTTCATTCAGGGAACCTCCGAAGGTAAACATATTCTTTGCGCGCGCGCGGAAAGTCAATCGTGGGTTTGGGCGTTGTGCGAAACGCGGAATTGATCCCTAAAGCGGGTGTCGGGAATTTGAATCTCCGCAGCCCCAGCAGAGCTTACCGTTCGTCCATACCTGATTGGTTAAGACATGAGTGCCGGCCTGGCACAGGCTGCGACAGCGCGCTTTACTTGTTGCCTGCGAGTCAGGTAGCCTCTTCCCCGGGCCCTGCATCTTTTCTTGGGCTGACTAACTTCCGCGCACGACACTGGTTCTCATTGGCGCAAGAGTTCGTCCTCTGCGGGCTGGCCTGGGCAGCCAATGTGCGGGCCTGGCGGCGCATGTGAAGAAGAAGCACGCATGCAGCACGGTCCCGTGGTCCACGGCCAAGGGAGAAGCGCGAATCCCCGGGGATGGCGGGAGTCGCGCAGGAGAGGCCAACTTTGCGAATTCTTCTGTACAACCCGGATAACGGCGTCACGCGCAATTTCATGCCGCATCTTTGGATGTTTTTGCTGAAAGCGCTCACGCCGGCCGGCCATGAGGTCCTGCTCATTGACGGGAATGCGCAGCCCATGGATGAAGAAGGCATCGCGCGATACGTGCGCGAACAAAACATCGGACTCGTGGGCATCGGAGCCATGACGCGCATGATCGCCAAAGCGTATCGCGTCGCCGACGCGGTGCGCGCAGCAGGCGTGCCGGTGGTGATGGGCGGGCCGCACGTGACCGAAATGGCCGAGGAAGCGCTGGGGCGAAACGGCGGATCACGTCATGCGGATGCGGTAGCGCTCGGGGAGGCCGATCAAACGTGGCCGCGAATCGTGGCGGACGCGGCGCAGGGCAAGCTGAAGGATATTTACGCCCCCGTGGATGCGTTTGGCCAGGAAAGCAAACCTTCCCTGGAGGCGTATCCGGAAATTCCGTGGGACAAAATCGACCTGGAGCAATTTAATCTGGTTCCCAAAGTGGCGACCCCGCTGCTGCGCAAGCTGGGGGCCGGGTGGGGAACGTTCCGCATCATTCCGGTGGAATCCGGGCGCGGTTGTCCTTACGGATGCGAGTTCTGCACGGTCACCGGCTTTTTTGGAGACTCGATCCGCTTCCGCAGCAACGAAAGCGTGGTCAACGAGCTGCTGCTATTAAAGGCGCGCGCAACGAAAGAGCGCGGGCAGATGGCCGTCTTTTTCATCGACGACAACTTTGCGATCAATGTGAAGCGCACCAAGTCTCTTCTGCGGGACATCATCGCCGCCGGCGCCCAGGTGCACTGGGTGGCGCAGATCAGCGCCAATCTGCTGCGCGACGAGGAACTGGTGGACCTGATCGCAGCGGCGGGCGGCAAGTGGATCTTCATCGGCATGGAGTCCATCGATCCCGCCAACCTCAAGGACGTGAACAAAGGGTTCAACAAGCCGGGTGAGTATGCGGCGGTGCTGGAGAGATTGGCGCAGCGCAACGTCTTTGCCATTACATCGTTTATTTTCGGGATGGATAACGACACCACGGGAGTTGCGGAACGCACGCTGCAGGAAATCCGCGGTTGGCCTCCCGGGCTGCCCATATTTGGTTTACTTACCCCGCTGCCCGGGACGCCACTTTTCAAAAGACTGGAAGCTGCGGGGCGTTTGACGCGGCCGAAGCATTGGCAGGAATTTATACCCTTCGCGATGGCGCACACGCCGCTGAAAATGAGCATCGCGGAAGCACATGCCGAGGTGAAGAAGGGCTGGGCCAATTCCTATAGCCCGGAAGCCATCGAACATGCCGTCAACTCAGTGGGTCACAAACCTCTTGGGTACCGTGTAAACATTCTGATCTCACGCCTCTGTTTTCGCGGGATCTACTTCCCGCAGATGGGTCCACGGGCCTGGTGGCAGGTGCTGAAAGAAAATCGCCGGGTGATCTTCAGTCTTATGAAGGAGGGTTACCGCGCCTGGCGTGGAGTTCCCGCTGCTGTCGTACCGGACTTGGGATCGGATGCGGGAGCCGTCGCTCCTTCCCTGGAACAATAACGTCGCATACATGCAACGGGTAGGCCGCACGCGCTGTCCAGCGGCGGGATCGTTCGGTTAGAGGTCAAAAAAGGAATTTGCCGGCATGCGCCCCACTCTTTTGCGAAGGCAGAAGAGTGGGGATTTTTGTTTTTGCGGGGAGGCGATGTGCGGAGTTAGGAGGAGGGGGCGTGGACGCGGTGGATGTCCGCGCCGACGGCGGAGAGTTTTTCGACGATGCCTTCGTAGCCGCGGTCGATATGGTAGACGCGGTCGATGAGGGTTTCGCCCTGGGCGACGAGGCCGGCGAGGACCAGGGAGGCGCTGGCGCGGAGGTCGGAGGCGAGGACGGAGGTGCCGGTGAGGGGAGCGGGGCCGCGAACGACGGCGCGGCGGCCGTCGATGGAGATGTTGGCGCCCATGCGCATCATTTCGCTGGCGTGGAGGAAGCGGTTCTCGAAGATGGTTTCGGTGATGATGGAGGTGCCTTCGGCCTGAGTGGCCAGGGCCATGTACTGGGCCTGCATGTCGGTGGCGAAGCCGGGGTACTCCTCGGTGGTGACGTCGGCGGCCACGAGATTTTTGGCGGGGCGGACGCGCATGGTGCCGGGAGTGTCCGTGTCAATGCGCACGCCGGTCTGGCGAAGCTTCTCGAGGACGGCGCCGAGGTGTTCGGGGGCGCAGCCGGTGAGGAGGAGATCACCGCCGGTGATGGCGCCGGCGACGAGGAAGGTGCCGGCTTCGATGCGGTCGGGGATGACGGTGTGCTCGGCGCCGTGCAGCTTATCCTTGCCGCGAATGCGCAGGGTGGAGGTGCCGTCGCCGGAAATGTCCGCGCCCATCTTGCGGAGGAGCTCGAGGAGGTCGGTGATCTCCGGCTCGCGCGCGGAATTTTCGAGGATGGTTTCGCCCTCGGCGAGAGCCGCGGCCATGAGGATATTTTCCGTGCCGGTGACGGTGATCTTTTCAAAGACGATGTGCGCGCCCTGGAGGCGGCCGCCTTTGGGTACGGCGGCTTCGACGTAGCCGTGGCTGGTGGTGATCTCCGCGCCCATTTTTTCGAGGGCGGAGAGATGGAGATCCACGGGGCGGGCGCCGATGGCGCAGCCGCCGGGGAGGGAGACGCGGGCCTTGCCGAGGCGGGCGACGAGCGGGCCGAGGGTGAGGATGGAGGCGCGCATGGTGCGCACAAGCTCGTAGGGAGCTTCGGCGTCGTTGAGGGTGGCGGCTTCGATGAGGTAGTCGGTGGCGGGAAATTCCTGAGTGAAGACGTGCGCGGACATGTGCGCGAGGAGTTTGCCCATGGTGATGATGTCGCGGACGCGGGGGATGTTGTGGAGCTTGACGGGTTCGGCGGTGAGCAGGGCCGCGGCCATCAACGGCAGCGCGGAGTTCTTGGCGCCGCTGATGGCCACCGTGCCGTGCAGCGGCTTGCCGCCGCGAATGAGGAATTTGTCCATGGGCCGTCTTTGTACCGTCCTTGATTTCTGTGACCGCGAAGCGGTCAACGTTTCGACGAAATGCTCGTTGAAACGTTACCTTTCTTACTGGAAAGGCCGCGGGGCTTCGCCCCGCGCTACAGGTTTCCGCTACTCGCCGAGCGCGCGGCGGAGATTGCCGCCGGCGCGCCGCAGGAGAGTGCGCGCTTCGCGAGCCGTGACGCCGCGCTTGAGCATGACCAGCGCGGCGCGGAGATCATGTCGGGCCTGACGCAGGGCGTGTGCCGCGGCAGACGGCCGGCGGCCGCTTGCTTCGCTGAGGATGCGCAAGCCGCGCCGGCGTAACTTCCGATTGGTCAGCGCCACGTCAATCATCCAATTATCGTACACATGGCCGAGGCGCGCCATCGCGGCGGTAGAGAGCATGTTGAGGACCAATTTCTGTGCGGTGCCGGCTTTCAGGCGCGTGGAGCCGGTGAGGACTTCGGAGCCGACGGCAGGAACGATGGGGATGCGGGCGGCGCGGGCCAGGGACGAACCGGGATCGGAAGTGATGGCCACGGTGACGGCGCGGCGCTGGCGTGCATAGGCGAGCGCGCCGAGGACGTAGGGAGTGGCGCCGCTGGCGGCGATGCCGACGACGACGTCGCGGGCGGTGAGGTTCTTGCGCCGCAGGTCGCGCGCACCGTGGGGGTAGGAATCTTCCGCGCCTTCGACGGCGCCGGTGAGGGCGCGGCGGCCTCCGGCGATCACCGCCTGCACGAGGCGGGGGGAGGTGCCGAAGGTGGGCGGGCACTCGGCGGCGTCGAGGACGGCGAGGCGGCCGCTGGTGCCGGCGCCGACGTAGAAAAGCCTGCCGCCGCTGCGGATGGCGCGGACGATGGCGTCCACGGCGCGGGCGATCGCGGGAATTTCGCGGGCGACGGCGCGGGGGACCTTGGTGTCTTCGCGGTTCATCACGCGGAGAATTTTTTCCGAGGAGAGGCGGTCCAGGCCGCGCGAGGCGGGGTTGCGCTGTTCGGTGCGGCGGACGGCGTTCTTGCGGGGAGGCATCGCCGCATTATACCCGCGGGATGAGCGGATGCGCGGGCGATGCGTGGGGAAAGAGTGCGGAAAGTGACATCTTTTGCGGCCGGGGTGGCGGGAGAGGGGAGAAGAAGGAAAAAGATAACGCAGAGACGCAGAGGGCGCGGAGAAGGACGCAGAGAAAATAGGGGAGGAGGGGAGTTGAGATGCGGAGACCCCGGAAAAAGCGGGCGGGGGCTTGGGAGGAGAGACGCCAAAAGGAAAGGATGTCAGCGGGGGGCGGAGGCGGGGGAGGCGGCCGCGGGGGCGAGGCCCAGACCCTGGAGGACGGCGTCGTGGACGGCGGGGCGGACGTCGGCGATCTTGTGGTTTTCGCGGGTGGGGTGGACGCGGTTGGTGAGCAGGATGACGAAGAGCTGGCGATCGGGGTCGATCCAGATGGAGGTGCCGGTGAAGCCGGTGTGGCCGAAGCTGTGCGGCGAGAAGAAGTGTCCGCTGGAGGAGTTTTCGGTGGGCACGGCCCAGCCGAGGGTGCGCGCGCCGTTGGCGAGCTTTTCCGGGGCGGTGAACTGTACGACGGTCGAGCGGCGGAGCAGGCGGTGGTGGGCGTAGATGCCGCCGTTGAGGAGCATCTGGCAGAAGACGGCGAGATCCGGGGCGGTGCTGAAGAGGCCGGCGTGTCCGGCGACGCCGCCCATGACGAAGGCATTTTCGTCGTGGACCTGGCCCTGGACGAGACGCTTGCGCAGGATCTTGTCGAATTCGGTGGGGGCGATGAGCGGCCAGAGTTTTTTCGGGGGATTGTATTGCGTGTCGTGCATGCCGAGGGGCACGAAAAGCTGCTGCTGGGCCAGTGCGTCGAGGGGCTGGCCGGTGAGGCGCTCGATGATTTCTCCGAGGAGGATGATGCCCAGGTCGGAATAGACCTCTTTGGCGCCGGGCTCGGATTCGAGCGGCTCGGCGAAGATCGCGGCGAGGGTTTCGCGCTTGCTTTTGGAGGTGCGCCAGTATTCCTTGAAGGGCGGCAGGCCGGAAGTGTGCGTGAGGAGATGGCGGGCGGTGACGCGGTGGCGCCATTCGGGCTGCGGGCCGGTCTTCCATTCGGGGAGATAGCGCTCGATGGGCAGGTCCAGATCGAGAGGAACGGGGAAGTCCCCCTCGACCAGGCGCGCGGTGAGCGTGGTGGTGCTGACGACTTTGCTGAGCGAGGCGATGTCGTAAATGGTGGCGGGGGTGACGGCGGGAGATTTGGCGGCGTAGCTGAGGTTGCCGAAGGGGTGCACGGCGAGCTTGCCGCGGTAGCCGACGGCCAAGACCGCGCCGGGAAAGGCTTTGTCGGCGACGGCACGCTCGATCACGCCGTAGGCCGGGTGGAGCAGGGCTTCGCCGCGGGTGTCCATGGGCTCGAGGGTCATGGGATTGGCGGGGAGAGCGATGCCGTCGCCGGCCTTGAGATTGGCGGCGGGAATGCTGACGGGCAGGCGCCCGGCGATGGCGATCTGGCCGAAGAGGGCGCGCGCGGCGGAGATCTGCACGACATCACTGATGCCCATTGCCGCCAGCCAGGTTTCCGCCTGGGGAAAGCGCTCGATGAGATAGGGGCTGCCGAAGCCGATGCAGACGACGGGCTTGCCGCTGGAGAAGACCTGCCGGACGAGCGCGGCCTGCTCCGCGGGAAGTTCGACGCTGCCTTTGCGGTCGCTGACGCGGACGAAGAGGGCGACGATGGCTACGTCATAGCTGCCAGGAGGCGGGAGCTTGACGGTTTGGGCCAGCACGAATTGGGTGTCGGTGCGCACGGTGGTGAGGGAATCGACGCGCCAGCGCAGCTCGCGCTCGAGGTCTTCGGCGGGGTAAGGTTCGGGATCGCCGGAGACGGCGAGAAGGAGTGCGCGAACGGGCTTGGTGGGGTCGAGAGGGAGAAGGTGCGCGGTGTCGCGGAGCAGGGTGATGCCGCGGTCGCCGATGTCTTGCGCGGCCTGCTCGAAGCCGGTTTTGGCAAAGTGGTTGTTGAGTGCGTTGACGTCCACCAGGCGATTTTTCTGGAGGCCGAGGCGGGCCTTGGCGCGGAGAATGCGGCGCACGGATTCGTCGAGGCGCTGGCGCGGGATGCGGCCGGAGGCCACGGCGTCTTTGAGGGCTTCGAAGGCGGCGTTGGGCACCGGGGGCATGAGCAGGCAATCAGCGCCGGCGAGGACGGCGCGCACGGCGGCTTCGCCGGGGGCGTAGCGCACGGTGATGCCACCCATGTTCATGGCATCGGTGACGATGAGGCCGTGGAAGCCGAGTCGCTGGCGCAGCAGGCCGGTGAGGATGTTGGAAGAGAGCGTAGCGGGCGTGTCGGGATCGGGCTCCAGAGCGGGGACGGAGAGGTGGCCGGTCATGATGGAGCTGACGCCGGCGGCGATGGCGGCGCGGAAGGGCGCGAGCTCGAGCCGGTCGAGGCGCTCTTTATCGGCGTGGACCACAGGGAGATCGAGGTGCGAGTCGGTGGAGGTGTCGCCGTGGCCGGGGAAGTGCTTGGCGGTGGCCAGGGCGCCGTTATCCTCGACGCCGCGGATGAACTGCGTGACGAATTGGGAGACGCGCGCGGGATCTTCGCCGAAGGAGCGGGTGTTGATGATGGGATTGGCGGGATTGCTGTTGACGTCGGCATCGGGGGCGTAAATCCACTGGATACCGGTAGCGCGGGCTTCGAGAGCGGTGATCTTGCCCATAGTGTAGGCGTCCTGCGGGCGGCCGGCGGCGGCGACGGCCATGGCCATGGGGAAGGAGGTGCCTTCGTCGAGGCGCATGGCGGTGCCGCGCTCGAAGTCGGCGCCGATGAGCAGGGGAAGCTTGGCCATGGACTGGAATTGGTTGGCGAGGACGGCGCTGGGGTAGGCCTGGCTTTTGACGATGCCCAGGGGCGAGATCAGGGTGGCGTTGATGAGGCCGCCGACGTGCAGCTTCTGGATGTCGTGCTGGAGTTCCGCGTAGGGCGCGCGGTCGGTAGCCAGCAGGCTGCCGTGATAGGTGGTGAAGAGCAGCTGGCCGACCTTTTCCTCGACACTCATCTTGCGGAGTGTGGATTCGACCCACTTCTCGGCGGCGGGAGAGAGGCGGCGCTGGTCCGGCTTGGCTTTTTTCGCGGCTGGAGCCGGGGGTTTCGCCTGCGGTGTGGAGCGGCTGTGGCTGCGCGAAGTGTTGGCCATAAGAAGAAGCAGTGGAAGAAGAAAGAGTCCGGCGATGCGTCCTTTCATCGAGTGCGTATCTCCCGGTTGACGCCCCCCGGTTGACGGCAAGACCCTGCGTCTGTATATAGCACAGGGCCAGTGCGCTCACAACGCAGCGCGGGCGGCGGCGTTCCAGCATATCATTGTGGGCGGTTCGGGGAAGAGACAGGAGAAAAATGGGGCTGAGGAGAGAAGGTTGGTTTCGTGGGGCGCGGGTGCTGCTGGTGATTGCGGCGTGCCTGCTGGGGAATTGGCCCGCGGCCGCGGCGAAGCGCGGGGCAGCAAAACACGCCGCAGGCAAGCGCGGGCGCGGAGTGCGCACGCAAACGGGGCTGGACGTGCTAGAGGCGGAGAAGTTTGCGGCGCTGCGCGGGAAGCGCGTGGGGCTGATCACCAACCACACGGGGGTGGACGCGCAAGGCCGCTCGGCGATCGAGCTGCTGGCGCACGCGCCCGGCGTGCACCTGGTGGCGCTGTTCAGCCCGGAGCACGGCATTGCGGGACGCGCCGATGACAAAGTGGCGGGTTCGAAAGATCCCGCGACCGGACTGCCGGTCTACAGCCTCTATGGCGAGACGCGGCGCCCGACCGAGGAGATGCTGCAGGGCATTGACGCGCTGGTCTTCGACATCCAGGACGCGGGCGTGCGGTTCTATACCTACACGACGACGATGGCCTATTGCATGGAGGAAGCCGCGAAGCAGGGGATCGCGTTTTACGTGCTGGACCGGCCCAATCCGCTGGGCGGGGAGATTGTGGAGGGGCCGGTTCTGGACCCGGATAAGACCAGCTTCACGGGCTATTTTCCGCTGCCGGTGCGTTACGGGCTGACGATCGGCGAACTGGCGCAGCTCTTCAACGCGGAGAACAAGATCGGGTGCGAGCTGCACGTGATTGCCATGCGCAACTGGCGGCGCGGCGCGTACTACGACAATACCGGCGTACGCTGGATTCCGCCTTCGCCGGCCCTGCGCACGCTGAAGGGTGCGGTGCTCTATCCCGGGCTGGAGATTCTGCAGAACGCGAATCTGTCGGTGGGGCGGGGCACGGAGATGCCGTTCGAGAAGTTCGGCGCGCCGTGGCTGGACGGCGAGCGCGTGGCCGCGGAATTGAACGCGCGGCGGTTGCCGGGGCTGAAGTTCAAGGCGGCGCCGTTCCTGCCGGGGGCGGGGCCGTACAGGGGGCAACGCTGCGGCGGCGTGGCCGTGCGGGTGACCGACCGCAACGTGGCGCGGCCGCTGCGCATGGGCATGGAGATCGCGACGGTGCTGAAGAAGCTATACCCGCAGCAGTTCGATGCGGGGAAGATGCTGCTGCTGTTGGGCAACACCGCGACGGTAGAGATGCTGGAGCAGGGCGCGGCGCCGGAAGAAGTGGTGCGCAGCTGGGCGGCGGATCTCGCCGCGTATGAAACGCTGCGGCGGAAGTATTTCCTCTACAAATAGAGAATGCAGAGCGCGAAGAATCGCAACATCCAGTATTTCAAACACAGATGGTGGAAATCTTTTGGGTTCGACTTCGTCGACCCTTCAGGATGACAAGTGCGCAGGAGTTTGCGCGGGGTGTGAAGTGCGCTGCGGGAGAGCGGCTCAGGCGGGAGTTTGGTAGCGGGTCCAGCGGCGGTAGAAGGGCAGGCCGGCGAGGATTACGAGCAGGCCGATGGAAGAGCGGCCGGGGCGGTCGAGCCAGAGATTGACGGTGAGGGCCAGAGCGCCGGCGACGAAGAGGCCGGGGACCCAGGGATAGCCCCAGCAGCGGTAGGGGCGGGGCAGGTCCGGCTCGGTGCGGCGCAGGCGGAAGAGAGCCACGACGGCAAGGCCGTAGAAAATCCATCCCGCAAAAATGAAGAGGTTGGTCAGCTCCTCGAAGGTGCCGGTGAGGGCCATGACGCTGGCCAGGACGCCCTGAAAGACGAGGGCGCGGCCGGGAGTGCGGAACTTGGGGTGGATGCCGCCGGCGATGCGGAAGAAGATGCCGTCGCGGGCCATGGCGTAAGGGACGCGGGCGCCGCTGAGGATGGAAGAGTTCATGGAGCCGAGAGCGGAGATGGCCATCGCCAAGGTGATCCAGATGGCGGCGTTGCTGCCGGCGACGCGGGCGACGACGTCGGAGGCCACGTGCGCCGAGGCGGCCACTTCGCCGAAGGGGAGCACGCGCAGGCAAGCAGCGTTGAAGAGCAGATAGACCAGGGCGACGAAGGCCACGCCGCCGACCAGGGCCCGGGGAAAATTGCGCTGCGGATCCTGCACCTCCGAGCCCACCAGGTTCAGATCTTCCCAGCCGTCATAGGCCCACAGCGCGGCGGCCAGGGCCGCGAGGAAGGCCCCGAAGACGCCGCGATCGAGCGCGGCGGGCCAGATGGGACCGGGCGCGGCGTGTGCGGCGTGGGATGGCGCGAAAAGCGCCACGCCGATAACGATGAGCACGGAAAAAACCTTGATCAGCGTGAGCCCCACCTGGACACGGCCGCCGAGGCGCACGCCGAGATAGTTGATGCCGGTCATCAGGGCGAGCCACAGGACGGCCAGGGGTTGGGCCCAGGTGAAGACGAAATCGTAGGGCGGAATCCAGCGCTGCAGACCCGGGAGGGCGATGTGCACGGTGAAGAGCGGCGCGGCCACGGCGGGCAGGAGAAAGCCGAGAAAGCGCATCAGGCCGGCGGCGATGGAGGCGGCGGAGGCGGTGCGGCCGACGATGGAGTGCATCCAGCCGAAGAGGAAGCCCCAGACGGGACTGAAGCCGCGGCGCAGATAGGCGTATTCGCCGCCGGCCTCCGGGATGGCCGCGCCGAGTTCGGCGAAGGCGAGGGCGCCGAAGAGCGAAAGCACCGCGCCGACGATCCACGCGGCAAAGACCACGGAGACGAAACGGCCCTCGCGGGCCATCTCCGCGGGCTTGAGGAAGATGCCGGTGCCGATCATGGTGCCCACGACGATGGCCGCCGAGGACCAGGTACCCAGGCCGCGGACAAGCTCGAGGCGTTTCTCGGTCATGCGGGTCCCATCTCCGGCGGGTGATCTTCCCGCGGGGCTGCCAGGCGGCTGACGGCGGCGCCGGCGGTGTAGGTAATGGCCGCGCCCAGTAAGACGTACCACGTGAAGGCGACCGTGGTAAAGGCATGGATGGCGAGTACGGCGGCGAGGCCGGCGAACATGCCAACCAGCGCGCCGTTGGGAGTGGCGCGGCGGTCGAGCGTGCCGAGGAGAAACAGGCCGAGCAGGCTGCCGAAAGAGATGGAAGCCACGGTGAGGCCGGCTTTGAGGAGCGGACCCCAGTTGACCAGGCCGAAGCCCAAGAGCACGCCGCCCCAGACCAGGGTCATGCGTCGCGAGAAGCGCAGGAAGCGCACGGGGTCGCCGGAGCGGCCGCGCAGGGCGGCGAAATCGAAGACGCTGGAAGCGGCGAGGGAGTTGAGGGAGCCGCTGGCGTTGGACATGGCCACGGCGAGGATGGAGGCGAGGAGCAGGCCGGCGAGGCCGGGGGGCATTTCGCGGACGAGGAAGAGCGGGAGGACGCGGTCGGTGCGCTCGCCGGGAGCGAGAAGCGGGGTGTGCTGGGCGAAAACGAAGAGGAGCACGCCGATGAGCAAGAATACGGCGAACTGCGCGAGGATGATGACGCCGCTGGCGAGGAGGGCGCGGCGGCTGTCGCGCTGATCGCGGGCGGCGAGCAGGCGCTGCACGATGGTCTGGTCGGTGCCGTGGCTGGCCATGGTGAGAAAAGCCCCGCCGAGCACGCCGGACCAGATGGTGAATTCGGTGGAGAGGTTCCAGGAAAAATCGAGGAAGCGCAGCTTGTGGCCGGAGGCCGCGGCGGTCTGCGCGACTTCCGTCCAACCGCCGGGAATGCGGTGAAGAAGGACGAAGAAGGTGACGGCGGAGCCGGTGAGATAGAGGAGGAGCTGGGCGACGTCGGTCCAGATGACGGCTTTCATGCCGCCTTCGAAGGTGTAGAGGATGGTGAGGGTGATGACGAGGACTACGGCGAGACGCTCAGAGGTGCCAAGGACGACGCTGACAACCAGGGCGATGGCCGAAACGCGCACGCCTTCGGCGACGGCGCGGGTGACCAGAAACGTAGTGGCAGCCACGGAGCGCATGCGTTCGCCGAAACGCTTTTCGATGAGCTCGTAGGCGGTGTAGAGCTCTCCGCGGAAATAGCCGGGAAGCAACAGGAGGACGATCAAGACGCGGCCGAGCAGATAGCCGAAGACGAGCTGAAGGAAGGCCAGGTTGCCGGTGTAGGAGAGCGCCGGGGTGCCGATGATGGTCAGCGTGGAGGTTTCCGTGGCCACGATGGAGAAGGCCAGGGCCCACCAGGGAGCGGTGCGCCCGCCGAGAAAATAGTCGTGGACGGTGTGCTGGCCGCGGCGGAAATAGACGCCGAGGGAGGTCACGCCCAGAAGATAGGCGACGACGATGGCCAGATCGATGGGATGGATGCGCATGCGGTGCTTGCGCCGCGCGGCCCGGCAGAGGCCGCGGGGAAGCGGGTTGAGGATAGAGGGGGAAGTGCGGGGCGTCAAGGGAAGGGAGCGGGGCTGCAGACTTTTTGGCGACGCGGGGGCGGAGAAGAGCTACGTTTCGCGCCGTTCTGGCATATGCTTTTGCTATGCGCTGCGTTTTGGGGCTGGACGGCGGGGGGACGAAGACCGAGTGCGTGCTGCTGGACGAGCAGGGGCGCGTGCAGGCGCGCAGCCGCTCGGGACCGTCGAATCCGCTGCGCGTGGGGGTGGAAGCGGCGGTGGCGGCTGTGGAAGAGGCGGCGCAGGCGGCCCTGGTTGCAGCGCAGGCGGCGCGTGCAGATGTGGCCGCGCTGGTTGCGGGGCTAGCAGGCGCGGGACGCGCAGAGATGGCGGAGCGGATGCGCGCGGAACTGCAGCGTGGCTTCCCGGGTTGCGCGGTGAGGGTGTGCACGGACCTGGAGCTGGCGCTGGTGGCGGTGGGCAAGAGTCCGGCGGTGGTGCTGGTGGCCGGAACGGGTTCCGCGGCGATCGGGCGCGACGCGGCCGGAAACGTAATGCGCGCGGGCGGCCTGGGACCGAGCACGGGCGATGAGGGCAGCGCGTACGACATTGGGCGCAAGGCGGTAGCCGCGGCGCGGGAAGAGCGGGAGCGCAGCGGCGTGGAATCCGCGCTGGGGCGGAGGATTCTGCAGGGGCTGGGAGTTTCGTCGTGGGAGGAAGTGCAGGCGCGGGCGCGGGAAGCGGCGGATGAGATCTACCCGCGGGTGTTTCCGTATCTCGCGGAAGAAGCTGCGGCCGGTGACGCGACGGCGCAGGGTCTTCTGCGCGAGGCCGCGGCGGAGCTGGCCAGGCTAGCGGGCGGGCTGGCCGAGCGCATGGGGCTCGGCGGGATGCCGTTTGCGCTGGCCAAGGCCGGCGGGCTCATCGGGCGCAGCGCGTATTTCGATGCGCAGCTCGACGAACGGCTGCGCCAGGCGGCGCCGCAAGCGAAAATCTGCCTGCCGGCGGTGCCGCCGGCGGAAGCGGCGGCGCGGCTGGCGCTGAAATTGGCGGGCGGAGCGGGGCGCGGCGCGACAAAGCAGTGACGGAGCAGGATGGAAGACCAGAGCACAATTCGCGAGCGGGCGCTGACGGCGAGCGGGGAAGAGCTCGCGGCGCTGCTGCAGCACTCCTCGCCGGACGTGCTGCGGGCGCTGCTGGACAACCGGGCGCTGAAGGAAGCGCAGCTGTGCCGGCTGCTGGAGCGCAAGGATCTTCCGGGAGAAATTCTCGAGGAAGTAGCGCGGCGCAAGGCGGTGCTGAAGAGCTACCGGGTGAAGCGGGCGATTGCGTTTCATCCGCACGCGCCGCGGCTGGTGAGCCTGCGGCTGCTGCGCGACCTGTATCTGATGGATTTGGTGCAGCTGGCGCTGCTGCCCGGAGTTTCCGCGGAGCTGAAGCGCCAGGCGGAGGAGCAATTGCTGGCCCGGATGCCGCAGATTGCGCTGGGGCAGAAGGTGACGCTGGCGCGGCGCGGTCCGGGACGCGTGGCGGGGGCGCTGCTGGCGGAGGGGCATGCGCACGTGCTGGCGGTAGTGCTGGACAATCCGAATTTGAACGAAGGGCACGTGCTGAAGGTGCTGGCGCGGGAGAAGCTGCCGGAGGCGGTGCTGCAGGCGGTGGCGCACCACCGCAAGTGGTCGGTCTCCTACAACGTACGGATCGCGCTGGTGCGGAATCCGGCTTCGCCGCTGGGGGTGGTGCTCAGTTTCTTGCCCCACCTGACGCTGAGCGACCTGCGGGAACTGGCCGCGCCGGGGCTGCTGGCGGAAAGTTTGCGCAAGTATCTGCAGGCGGAAGTGGCGCGACGGATGCATGCGGGAGCCGGGGAGAAGGCGGAGAAGTAGCAGGGTGGCGGGAACAAATCCGGATGGCGCGGTGTCCTGTAAGGTAGACTGCGCATGCCGGCGGGGGGCGTGGCGCGCCGTATGGGCAACAGAGAACTGAGGGAGAGGAATCTGGAGCGGCGGAGGATGCCGCGGTTTGCATGCAGCGTGGAACTGGAGATGGAGTGGGGCTCGGAGCGGCTGCGCGGGCGAATTTGCGACGCCAGCGCCAGCGGCATGTTCATCGAATCGGCGGACCCGCTGTGGGTGGGCGCGGGATTCCGTGCGTGGCTGACGCTGGACCAGCCGGTGCAGGTGGATTGCTTCGTGCGGCGGGTCGAGGCGGGGCGGGGCATGGGAGTGAGCGTGGCGCTGCCGGAAGAAGGGCCGCGCCAGCACTATCAGCAGTTTGTACAGGCGCTCGCGCGGAGCGAGCCGGGATAAGGTCATGAAGCGCTGTCTGGAGTGCGGCGCCGAGCGCGGCGCGGAGCAGTGCCCAGGCTGCGGGCTGACGGCCGCGGCCGCGGAAGTGCTGCTGCTGCGGCGATTGCTGCGGCGGACACTGGTCTTTCTCGGCGGTTCGCTGCTGTTTCCCTACATCAGCCAGATCTATCCGCCGCTGGATCTCGACGCGATGATGGTGTTCTACGGCATCGTCTTTTTCCTGGCGATCGCCCTGGCGGTGCTGATCGAGCGGCGCACGCGCAGCCACGGCGAAGTGGAGGTGCTCAAGCGCATCTATTTTGGGATCATCCCATTGCCGTGGGTGCTGGCGGCGACACTGTTCGTCAACGGGCGGCTGGACACGGGCAAGCCGGAGTTTCATCCGACGATGGTGGTGGGGAAGTTCGAGATGAAGGGCATCGTGCGGGGCAGCCGGCGGCTGGTGGTGCCGTCGTGGCGCGCGGGGCACCGCGTCGAGCGGCTGGCGGCGGAGGCCGACGATTTCGACCGCTTTCGCGACGGCGACGCGATCGTGGTCGGGGTCATGTCCGGGGCGCTAGGGATCCCGTGGCTGTACGGGGTGTACCGGAGATAAGGAATTAAAGAATCAGAGAAGTAAAGAAGTAAAAAAATAAAAAAAGAAGAAGGAAGAAGAAAGAGAACAGGCAGGAATGCCTGTCGTACGATCAGTAGATGGGGCGGCCGTCGGCGCGCTGCGGAAGCTGGATTTCGACAGCGTGACCCTTCTTGCCGAAGCGGAAGCGCACACGGTGCAGCGGGCCGACGTCGCGCTCATTCCATTCTGTAATCTCCACGGGTTTTTCCGGGAGTTCCGCCAGCGGCCATTCCAGCGATGCGCCCTTAGTCTGTGTGACCGCGGAGCGGTCAACGGGGACGAACTTCTGGGGGTCCAGATCGAAGACCTCCTGCTCGCGGAGATCCACGAGCAGGTAGCGCTTCCAGAGGCGGATGAGGATCCAGCCGCGGCGGCCTTCGGCGTGGTAGGCGTTCCAGGATTTCGGAGGCTCATTGTCGAATTTCAGGATGGCAAATTCCACCGGCTTCCAGAGGAGCTTCTTTTCCGGGGCCTGCGCGCGCGCGGGGGCGGCCGAAGACAACAGGGCCGCCGCGAGGAGCAGGCAGGCGAAGGGAAGCGGCAGGGAAGCAGTCCGGGAGCTCATGCGCGGCACGGTTGGGGCGCGAGCACTGCGCTGGGGGTTGCGGGCTTTGCCGAAATGGCCACGACGTGGATCCTCGGTCGGTCGAAGGAGTCGCAAACAGTTTACGCTTGCGCGGCGTTCGGGGCAAACGCCGGCTTAAGAGCAGCGAAGCGCGACAGTCCAGGCAGGTATACTAGTTAGGATGCTTTCCTCGTCCGGATTGAGCGCACGCGTCTACCGCATTATCCGCCGGGTCTTTCCGCGCTGCGGGATGATTTCGCAGGCCATCGCATTTAACCTGTTTCTGGCGTTTTTCCCGACGCTGCTGATCGCCATCGCCTTTGCCACCAGCCCGGCGGGGGGGCGCGCCAATCTGCCCGAGTTGATCGCCGACCTCACGAGTTTTCTTCCGCCGGGCAGCCAGCAGTTCGTGGAGGAATATCTGATCAAGCGCGGACCGCACGCATGGAAATGGGTGCTGGTGGGCTGGACGGGAACGCTGCTGGCGGGCTCGCAGGTGATGAAGTTGGTGATGGAAGGCATTCACGTGATCTACGGGGACCACGAGCGAATCGGCTTCTGGCACCGGCAATTCCGGGGACTGGTGCTGCTGCTGGTGACCCTGGTGCCGATGCTGGCGGCGTCGATCCTGGGCGTGCTGGGAAGGCCCTTGCGGCACTGGTTGGCGGAAGAGTTTGGGCGGCGCAGCCTGCTGCATAATAGCTGGACGGTGCTCTTCCAGGTCGCCGCGATCCTCCTGAGCATGACCGCGCTGACCATAATTTACCGGGTGGCGCGCCCGGCGGAGCACGGCCTGCGCGGGGTGCTGCCCGGAGCGGTGCTGGCCACGCTGCTGTGGTGGTTCGCGGACCTGCTCCTGGGCGGCTACGTGCGCAGGATGCAGTACGGGCAGGTTTATGGGGGATTGGCCGCGGTCATCGGACTGATGGTGTGGATGCAGCTCTCCGCGGTGGTGATTTTCCTGGGCGCGGCGTGGAATGCGGAGAGGGATTCGCGGCGGCGCAAGGCGGAAGCCCACGATTGAAGCGCCCGTGGTGGAGGCGGCCATGGCGGAAAAATCCAGCACAGAAAAAACGGTTCAGGTGGAATGCTACGCGGGGTATCGCGCCGACGAGCGGCCCGTGCGCTTCGTTCTGGACGGGCATCCCTACGAGGTCACTTCCGTTGAGGACCAGTGGTATTCGCCCGGCGCGGCCTATTTTCGGGTGATCGCCACGGACGGCAACCGCTACATCCTGCGCCACGACGAAGCCCAGGACGTGTGGAGCCTCACCGGTTTCCGCGCCACGCCCGCTTCACCTCCGCCCGGCACCGACGACACCGGCACGGTGCACTGAGCTGCGCAGCGACAAAGACCGCCCTCTGAAGAGGGCGGCTATAGCATCCCGCAGGATGAAAGAGCGAGAACGGGCAGGATCGATCGTGCCCTTGCGCAAAAATGAAACGGGGCGGCTGGTGGCCGCCCCGTTTCGCTTTTAACTGCCAACTGTGGACTCGCTCTCTAGTGCGCTTCCGAGCGGATGCGCATGCCGTAGAAGGAGCGGTAGACGAAGGTGAAGGAGATGACGAAGAAAGCCGCAGCCAGGACGTGGGTCAGTGCGCCGCCGGTCTCCGAGGTGAGCTTCACGGCCAGTTCGACGGCCAGCAGGCCGAAGAGGGTGGTGAACTTGATGACCGGGTTGAGGGCAACCGAAGAGGTGTCCTTGAAAGGATCGCCGACGGTGTCGCCCACGACAGTGGCGTCATGCAGCGGCGTGCCTTTCTGCTTGAACTCGACCTCGACGATCTTCTTGGCGTTGTCCCAGGCCGCGCCGGCGTTGGCCATGAAGATGGCCTGGTACAAGCCGAAGATGGCGATGGACAGGAGGTAGCCGATGAAAAAGAAGGGATCGACGAAGGCGAAAGCCAGGGTGGCGAAGAACACCGCGATGAAGATGTTCAGCATGCCCTTCTGCGCGTACTGGGTGCAAATCTGCACGACCTTCTTGCTGTCGGTGACGGAAGCCTTCTCGACGCCCTCCAGCTTCATGTTGGCTTTGATGAATTCCACGGCGCGGTAGGCGCCGGTGGTGACGGCCTGGGTGGAAGCGCCGGTGAACCAGTAGATCATGGCGCCGCCGGTGACCAAGCCGAGGACGAAAGGCGCGTGGAGGAGCGAGAGCTTGTCCACGCCGGAGGTGAGGCCCTGGGTCAGCGCCATGATGATGGAAAAGATCATGGTGGTGGCGCCGACGACCGCGGTGCCGATGAGCACGGGCTTGGCGGTGGCCTTGAAAGTGTTGCCGGCGCCGTCGTTCTCTTCCAACAGGTGCTTGGCGCGGTCAAACTTCACGTCGATGTTGAAGTCCTTCTTCAGCTCTTCCTTGATGCCGGGGAGATGCTCGATCAGCGAAAGCTCATAGACGGACTGAGCGTTGTCGGTGACCGGGCCGTAGGAGTCCACGGCGATGGTGACCGGGCCCATGCCCAGGAAACCGAAGGCCACCAGGCCGAAGGCGAAGACCGGCGCGGCGATCATCAGGTTGGCGAGGCCGTGCAGGCTGACCAGGTAGCTGATGGACATCAGGGAAACCATGGACAAGCCCAGGTAGTAGGCGGAGAAGTTGCCGGCCACGAAGCCGGACAGGATGCCCAGAGACGCGCCGCCTTCCTGCGCCGAACTGACCACTTCGCGGACGTGGCGGGAGTCAACGGAGGTGAAGACCTTGACGAACTCCGGAATGATGGCGCCGGCCAGCGTGCCGCAGGAGATGATGGTGGCCAGCTTCCACCATTGCGAGGAATCGCCGCCCAGGGCCGGAATGATCAGGGAAGAGACGACGAAGGTCAGGATGATGGAGACGAGGGAGGTGATCCAGACCAGGGAAGTGAGCGGGGCCTCAAAGTTCATCTTGTCGGCGTGGGCGTAGCGGGCCTTGGCGATGGCGCCGTTGAGGAAGTAGGCGGCGGCGCTGGCGATGAGCATGACGATGCGCATCACGAAGATCCACACCAGCAACTGGACCTGGACGGTGGGGTTCTTGACGCCCAGCAGGATGAAGGTGATGAGGGCAACGCCGGTGACGCCGTAGGTCTCGAAGCCGTCGGCGGTCGGCCCGACGGAGTCGCCGGCGTTGTCGCCGGTGCAATCGGCGATGACGCCGGGGTTGCGTGGGTCGTCTTCCTTGACCTTGAAAACGATCTTCATCAAATCGGCGCCGATGTCCGCGATCTTGGTGAAGATGCCGCCGGCGATGCGCAGGGCGGCCGCGCCGAGGGATTCGCCGATGGCGAAGCCGATGAAGCAGGGCCCGGCGTAATCACGAGGAATGAAGAGCAGGATGAAGAGCATCATCAGCAGTTCGACGCTGATGAGCATCATGCCGATGCTCATGCCTGCTTCCAGGGGAATGTCGTAGATGGGATAGGGCTTGCCGCGCAGGCTGGCGAAGGCGGTGCGCGAGTTGGCGAAAGTGTTCACGCGGATGCCGAACCAGGCCACGCCGTAGCTGCCGGCGATGCCGATGAGGCTGAAGAGCAGGATGATGGCCACGCGCATGGCCTCAAACTTCAGGAGCACGCCGAAGTACAGGATGATGACCACGGCGATGAAGCTCTCCAGCAGCAGCAGGAACCTGCCCTGGGTGACCAGGTAGGTCTTGCAGGTCTCGTAGATCAGCTCGGAGATCTCGCGCATGGCCCGGTGCACGGGCAGGTTCTTCAGCCGGGTGTAGATGGTCAGGCCGAAGAGCAGACCGAAGACGCAGAAGAGAATGCCGATGGTCAGCAGGCGGTGGCCATCGATGCCGAGGAACTGGACCTGTGAGAGGTCCGGGAGCTTCAGGGCGGCCTCGCCGCCGGCGGCTTCCGGGGCGGGCTGGGCCAGAACGACGGGCGCGGTGATCAGCAGCAGGGCGGCGAGTGCCGCCAGGGTCTTCGCGGCGCGGCCGCGGAAAGACCAAAGGGTGGTAAGCCAGTTGCGCATGCGAACTCTATCCTCCATAAAAAATCGAACTTCAGCACGAAGCCATATCTGGACACTTCTTGCCGGCACCGAATTTCTACCGGACGCTTGTTCTAGAAGCGGCGCGGAGCAGATTGCCGGAGATGAATGCAGGCCTCCACAGCAAATACGCGAAAGGAGTGCTGAGCTTGCGCTCGCAGCGCCTCCGAATTCCGGCGGCACGGCGGGCAGGGAGCTTCCCGGTCCCCGCGAGCCCACAAGCAAAGTGAACTTTTATAACATTTTGCGCGGGGTTGGTCAAACCATGGGCGGGGTTGGCGATGGGGCGCAGGAGCCCGCCGGGGCGCGAGGCTGGGGGCCGCCGGCTTCATCAAAAACGGCAGGAGCATGAAGGCACCGAGCGATGGTACCATTTCTTTTTTGTTCGAAGCTTCATCCGGTCATCTTAGGGAACGAGGGATCATGCAGACAGGCATGCGGGCAGGCGCGCCAGGGCTTTTGCGCCACGATTGGAAGCGGGAAGAAGTAGCCGCGATCTACCGGCTGCCGCTGCCGGAGCTGGTTTTCCGGGCGCAGAGCGCGCACCGCGAACATCACGCGCCGGAGTGCGTGCAAACCTGCCAGCTCATATCCATCAAGACCGGAGGCTGCCCGGAAGACTGCGCGTATTGTCCGCAGAGCGCGCACTACGACGCGGAAGTGAGCGGGCACGGGCTGTTGGACCCGCAAGAGGTGATTGCGGCGGCGAAAGAGGCGGCGGGGCGCGGGGTGACGCGCTTCTGCATGGGCGCGGCGTGGCGGGAAGCGCCGCAGGGGAAAGAGTTCGAGGCGGTGCTGGAGATGGTGCGCGGCGTGGCGGCGGCGGGATTGGAAGTGTGCTGCACGCTGGGCATGCTGCGGGAAGAACAGGCGCAGCGGCTCAAGGACGCGGGGCTGACGGCCTACAACCACAACCTGGACACCTCGCCGGAGTTCTACGGCAACATCATCACCACGCGGGTGTATGAGGACCGGCTGCGCACGCTGGCGGCGGTGCGCAAGGCGGGCATCACGGTGTGCTGCGGGGGCATTCTGGGCATGGGCGAGAGCGAGCAGGACCGCATCGGCCTGCTGCAGCAACTGGCCACGCTGCAGCCGCATCCGGAAAGCGTGCCGGTGAACATGCTGGTGCGAGTGGAGGGCACGCCGCTGGCCGATGTGCCGGCGCTGGACCCGCTGGAGATGGTGCGCGCGATTGCCACGGCGCGCATCCTGATGCCGGCCTCGCGGGTGCGCCTGGCCGCGGGGCGCAAGCAGCTTTCGCCGGAGGCCGTGGCGCTCTGCTTCCTGGCGGGAGCCAACTCCATCTTCGTGGGAGAACGGCTGCTGACCACGCCGAATCCCGGCCCGGACGAGGATTACCAGATGCTGGAAGCGCTGGGAATGAAGCCGCTCGAACCGCATGCCCACTAAGACCCACGCCCGATTGCGGCAAGAGCTAGAGCGCGAGTTGCGCGCGCTCGAAGCGCGGCGGCAGCGGCGCACGCTGGCCGCGCCGGCCGGCGTCAATCTATGCTCCAACGATTATCTCGGGCTAGCGGAGAATGCGGAGCTGCATGCCGCGGTGGTGCGGGCGGTCGAGGATACGCTGCGCGTCGGCGGCACCGGCTCGCGCCTGCTCTCCGGGCACAGCGCGGTTTGGGAGGAGCTCGAGGAGGAGTTTGCGCGCTTTGCGGGAACGGAGGCGGCGCTGTATTTCGGCAGCGGGTATGCGGCGAATCTCGGGCTGCTCGGGGCGCTGCTCGGCAAGGACGACCTGGCCTTTTCCGACGCATTGAACCATGCCAGCTTGATCGACGGCCTGCGGCTTTCCGGGGCGCGCAAGGTGGTCTACCCGCATCTCGATCTGGGGGCGCTGGAGTCCGCGCTGCGCGAGCACGCCGCCGCACCCGGGCGCAAGGTCATCGTCACGGAAAGCGTTTTCGGCATGGACGGCGACTGCGCGCCGATCGCGCAACTTCTGGAATTGGGGGAGCGGCACGGCGCCGGGCTGATCGTGGACGAGGCCCACGCCACGGCGGTGCACGGCCCGGCGGGGCGCGGGCTGGCAGCGGCGGCCGGCGCGGAGCAGCACGCGTGGGCGGTCCTGCACATGTGCGGGAAGGCGCTGGCCAGCGCCGGGGCGTTCGTCTGCGGAAGCGAACTGCTGAAGCAGATGCTGGTGAATCGCGCGCGCCCGCTGATCTTCAGCACGGCCATGCCCCCGTATCTCACGGGGCAGATCCGCGCGGCGCTGCGCCTGGCGCGGGCCATGGACGCGGAGCGGGCCGCGCTGCTGGAGCGTTCGCGGAGCTTTGCGGCGGATCTGCGCAGCGCGGGCTGGAATACGGCGGGCAGCGCTTCGCAGATTGTTCCGGTGCTGATCGGCGGGAACGGCGAGGCCATCGCCGCAGCGGAACACCTGCAGGCCGCGGGCTTTGCCGTGCGCCCGATTCGCCCGCCCACGGTACCGGAAGGCACGTCGCGGCTGCGGCTTTCGCTTACTTCCGCGATTACCGCGGAAACGCTGCAGCGGCTCGGCGCGGCGCTGAAGGACTGGCGCGAGCAGCGTCCGCAGGGCGCCGCCGTGATCCACGCATGAACAAGCACTTCTTCGTCACCGGCACGGACACGGGAGTCGGCAAGACCGTTCTCTCGGCGGTGCTGTGCGCGGGGCTGGATGCCTGGTATTGGAAGCCGGTGCAGACCGGCACGGCGGAAGGTTCCGACCGGGCGACGGTGATGCGCCTGGCAGGCATCGGCGCGGAGCGCACCCTGGAGGAGACGTATTCCTTTGTTCCGCCGGTGTCGCCGCACCTGGCGGCGCACTGGGCCGGCGTGAGGATTGAGCTGGAGCGCTTCCGGGTCCCGGCGGAGGTCGGCGGGCAGTGGCTGATCGTGGAGGGAGCGGGCGGACTGCTCGTGCCGCTCAACGACCGGCAGTTCATGCTGGACCTGATCGTCCGGCTGCACATGCCGGTGATTCTCGCCGCGCGCAGCGGACTGGGCACGATCAACCACACGCTGCTTTCGCTGGCTGCGCTGCACTCGGCGGAAGTTCCGGTGCACGGCGTGGTGCTGATCGGCGAACCCAACAAGGACAATCGCGCGACCATCGAACGCTACGGCCACACCCGGGTGCTCGGGGAAATTCCCATGCTCGCGCAATTGCACCGCAGCGCGCTGCTGCAGGTCTTTCTGACCCAATTTGACCGCGACGCCTTCCCGCGATGAAGTCCATGCGCCCCGCTCTTCGCATCTGGCATCCCTTCACGCAGGCGGCGCTGGACCCGCCGCCGCTGCGCGTGGTGCGCGGCGAAGGCGCGCACCTGATCCTGGAGGACGGCAGCCGCGTGGTGGACGCCATCTCCTCCTGGTGGGTGAACCTCCACGGCCACGCCCATCCGCGCATCGCCGCGGCCATCGCCGCGCAGGCGCAGAAGCTGGAGCAGGTGATCCTCGCGGGATTCACGCACGATGCCGCGGAGGAGCTGGCGCAGCGGCTGCGCAAGTGGCTGCCGGCCGAGCTGACGCACATGTTTTTCTCGGACGACGGCTCGACGGCGGTGGAGGTGGCGCTGAAGCTCGCCGTGCAGTACTGGAGCAACCTGGGACAGGCGGAGCGCAACGAGATCGTGGCGCTGGAGCACGGCTATCACGGGGACACCGTGGGGGCCATGTCCGTGAGCGACGATTCGCCGTTTACCGCGCCCTTCCGGGAGATGCGTTTCCCCGCGCACCGCGCGCACTCCGCGTATTGCCACCGCTGCCCGGTGGGACTGAAGAGAGAGTCGTGCGGCATCGACTGCGCCGCGAGTCTCGAGAAGCTGCTGGCGGAGCGCGGCGAACGGATCGCGGCGGTGATCGTGGAGCCGCTGCTGCAGGGCGCGGGCGGAATGATCGTGCACCCCGTGGAATTCCTGCAGAAGGTGCGCGAACTCTGCACGCGGCACGGCGTGCTGCTGATCGCGGATGAGGTGCTCACCGGCTTCGGGCGCACCGGGAAGATGTTCGCCTGCGAGCATGCCGGCGTCATGCCCGACCTCATGTGCCTGTCCAAAGGGCTGACCGCGGGGTTTCTGCCCATGGCCCTGACGCTCACGACCGACCGTGTGGAAGCGGCGTTCCGCAGCGAAGACCGGCTGCGCACGTTTTTTCACGGGCACTCCTTCACCGGGAACGCGCTGGCTTGCGCGGCGGCCTGCGCCAGCCTGCAGATCTTCGACGACGAGCCGGTCTTCGAGCGCATCGCGGGGATCGCCCGGATTCATGCCGAGCGGCTGGCGCAGCTGAAGGGGCATGCGGCGGTGGGGGAGGTGCGGCAGATCGGGACCGTGGCGGCCGTCGAGCTGCGCGCCGAAGACGCCGGCTATCTTTCCAGCCTGCGCCCGCGGCTGTACCGCTTTTTCCGCGAACGCGGGGTGCTCCTGCGCCCGCTGGGCAACGTGATTTACGTGCTGCCGCCATACGTGATCGAGCCGGGCGAGCTGCATCGCGTCCACGACGTGGTCGCCGAGGCGATCCAGACGCTGCTCTGACGAGTGGGCGCGCGCTGGCGCTCCCTGCTAAACTGGCAGGAAGCCAGGGAGGGATCGGGTTTGCCATCGAAGCTGGTTCTGGTGCGGAACAAAATTGCGGCGTTTGCCGGCGGCCTGGGCGCCACCGGACTCTTTACCATCTCCTTTCTCGATTCCTCGGTGCTCAGTTTTCCGATCCTCAACGATCTTCTGCTCATCGATTTGTCCATCAAGCATCCGGCGCGCATGCCGCTCTATGCGCTCTCGGCAACGGTGGGGTCGGTCGCGGGCTGCGTCCTGCTCTACTTTCTGGCGCGCAAGGGCGGGGAAGCGCTTTTCCACCAGAAGGCCGGGGGGCGCGCGGGCGTCATCCGCCACTGGGTCGAGCAGAACGGATTTTTCGGGGTGTTGATTGCCGCGCTGCTGCCGCCGCCGACGCCGTTCAAAGTGTTTGTCTTTGCCGCGGGCGTTTTCGAAGTGCCGTTGCTGCGATTTATCCTGGCGGTTCTCTCGGCGCGGCTGTTCCGCTATTTCGGCATCGGCTACCTGTCCATCCGCTACGGCGCGGACGCTTTGCCCTACCTCGCGCACCACAAGCTGCATGTGACGGTGCTGGTGATCGGACTGGTGACCGTGAGCTACATGCTTTCACAGATTGTGCTGAAGAAGCGGCATCCCGAAACACCCCCCGCGGCAAAATCCGACCAGGTTTAAGGGATAGGCAGAAGGAGCGTCACTGCGTGAGGTCGCGTTCCCAGACGATGGCCTGGCGGCGGATCTGTGCGTCCGGGCTGAGGTCGATGACGGCCGCTAGCGCCCGCGCGCTCTCGCCCGCCGCGGCGCAGGCCAGGTCGCGCAGCGCGACGCGGTAGCCTTCGGGCGTTTTTTCCACCGTGGCTTTGGGAAAGCGCGCCACGGCCAGAAAGCGGCGCGCGGCGTCCGTGTCGCGGGCGGCGTCCAGCGCGGCGGAAGGCTCCGGCTTGAAGATGGTCTGCCCCGCTTCGGGATTGAACGATGCTCCGGGCCCGGCGGGAACCGCAACCAGGTGCAGGGCGCTTTCCGTTTCCACGATGCCACGCCAGGCGAACGGCGAGGCGGCTTCCGGAAACGCCGCGGCGCGGCGCGCGATCTGGCCGCGATAGGTGCGCGATTCGAGCGCCGCAACCGCGCCGGCGTGAAGAGAAGCGCGCGCACCGGTGTAGGCCAGCACCGCAAGCAGCGCCAGCACAGCGCCCGCGCGTCCGCGCGGACCTTTTTCTTTGGCACCGATCTCCTCGGTGACCAGGCGCAGCAACATGGGAAAGAGCACGCCGGCCGCAAGGATGGCCAGAATCCACGGGTCAACTCCGCCCAGCCAGTCCAGCGCATAGCGGTGGGTGCGGAACGGCCAGAACAGCGCCACGCCCCCGGCTTGCGCCAGATCCATCGCCAGGTGCAGCGCTGCGGCCAGAAGGGCCGCGGCGAAGGCGGGAAGAAACCGCGGGAGGTGGTGATCTTTGCTGGCTGTGACCGCGAAGCGGTCAACTCCTGGAAAGAGGGCGGAAAGCAGCGCGGCGGCGAAAAGCGCGAGAAGGACGGTTCCCAGGAGGGAGTGCGTCCAGGTATGGTGCGCGGCGAAATAGGCCGAGGGACCGAAGAAGGCGCTGAGTTCGTCGAGATCGGCGGCGGTGCCCGCAGCGACGGCGGCGACGATCGTGAGGCGCGAGGCGCGGGGAAAGAACGCCCGCGTGGCGGCGAACGATGCGAGGCCATGTGTGAGCGGATCCATGACAGCGCCTAAGCAGTACCTTGCTCTTCGCGCGGCGGCATCAGTAAAGTCAGCGCGCGCGGCACGATGCGGAACTCGACCGGCAAGCGCGCCAGCGCTTCGCCGTCCACCTGTGCGTAGACCGGCTCCTTGCCGGCGGGCTCGCACAGGACCGTGTCCGACTTCCAAAAATGGACGCCTTTGCTGCGGCGCAGATCGCCGAACCAGAGGACCGGCAAATAGCTGAAGTAGCGCACGCCGCTCTGGCTGGTGAGCGCGACGAGCTCGAAGCAGTCTTCGCGCAGGTCCGCGCCGGTGGTGATCTGGAACGGCCCGCCGTAATGCTTGGTGCGTCCCACGATGATGATGGTGGCCTCCAGTTGCTGCTCCCTGGAGCTGATGCGCAGCTTCGGAAAGCGGTAGCGCACGGCCTGGCGAAGGCCTTCGAACCAGTAGGCGAGAATGCCGACGCGCGCCTTGAGCGCCGGGTCCAGCGAATAGACGATCATGCCGTCCGGCCCGGCTCCGGCCACGCTGATGAAGTAGCGCTTCTTCTCAGCCTGCGCAAGGGGCGTAGCCAGCCCCAGGGCGATCTCCTGCGGACGGCAGCGCAGCAGCTTCTGCGCCGCGCGCGGTAGGTTCCACGGGATGCCCAGCTCTTTGGCCAGCACGTTGGCCGTGCCGCCGGGCAGGAGGCCAAGGGGCACGCGCCGGCCGTCCTCCTGGGCCGCGAGGCCATTGACGGCTTCGTTCAGCGTGCCGTCGCCGCCGCAGACGATCACCAGGCCGTGCCCTCTGGCTCCGGCGTGTGCGGCCAGTTCGGTGGCATGCCCCGGGCCGCCGGTTTCCGCTAACTCCGTGGCGATGCCGCCCGCGGCGAGAATGCGCCGCGCCTCGTCGAGGGTGCGCCGGCGCCCGCCGTTTCCGGCGCGCGGGTTGTGGATGAGCAGGGCGTTCTGGGGTTCGGCGGGCATGGACCTCCGGAAAGTGTGTTTCTCTGTCTCCGCAGCAAGCATTCTATATAATAACGGGCAGTTTGTTCCGGCAGGTTCGTCCCGGGGGACGCATGGCGAAAGCCGCCTCAGCGAAACAGGAAATCGAGAAGCTGCGCGAAGAGATTCGCCGTCACGAGTACCTCTATTACGTGCTGGACGAGCCGGAGATCTCCGACGCGCAATTCGACCGCCTGATGGAGCGCCTGAAGGCGCTGGAGGCCAAGCATCCCGAGCTGGTCACGCTGGATTCGCCGAGCCAGCGCGTGGGCGGGGCGCCGCGCGAAGGCTTCCAGACCGTGCGCCACGCGCGGCCCATGCTCAGCCTGGACAATGCTTATACATACGACGAGCTGCGCGATTTCGACCGCCGCGCGCGCGAGCTCAGCGGGCGCGCCAAAATCGAATACATCGCCGAGCACAAATTCGACGGCTTGAGCATCTCCCTGCAATACGAGGAGGGAGTGCTGGCGCGGGGCGTGACGCGCGGCGACGGCACCACGGGCGAGGACGTCACGCCTAACGTGCGAACCATCCGATCGATTCCGCTGCGTGTGGATTCTGCGGCGTTGAAGAAGGACGGCTTGGCCGCCGATTTCGAGGTGCGTGGCGAGGTCATGATGCCGCGGAAGTCGTTCGAGGCGCTGAACCGCGAGCAGGAACGCCTGGGCGGCAAGATCTTCGCCAATCCGCGCAACGCTGCCGCGGGCGCCGTGCGCGTCCTCGATCCCGCGATTACCGCCTCGCGCCGCCTCGAATTTTTCGCCTACTACCTGCTGGTGGACGGCAGGGTGCCGTTCGCAAAGCATTCCGAGTGCTTGCAGGTCCTGAGGCAGCTGCATTTCCACGCTTCCGACGACTGGAAGCTCTGCCCAGCGATAGACGACGTTTTCGCCTATTGCGATGCCTGGGACAGCAAGCGCGAGAAACTGCCATATGAAATCGACGGCGTGGTGATCAAGGTCAACGCCACGGCCATGCAGCAGGAACTGGGTTACACCGCCAAGGCCCCGCGGTGGGCCATCGCCTACAAGTATCCCGCCACGCAGGAGACCACGGTCGTGAACGACATCCTGGTGCAGGTGGGACGCACCGGCGCGCTCACGCCGGTGGCGGTGCTCGAACCGGTGCAGGTCGGCGGAGTCACCGTCAGCCGCTCGACGCTGCACAACATGGACGAAATCGAGCGCCTGGGGCTGCATATCGGCGACACGGTGCTGATCGAGCGCGCCGGGGAAGTGATCCCGCACGTCATCAAGGTGACGAAGGAAGGGAAGCACCGCAAGGCCTTCCGCATGCCCAAAGAGTGTCCGGAGTGCGGCAGCCACATCCACAAGTCAGAAGACGAAGTGGCCTACCGCTGCGTGAACGCCGCCTGCCCGGCCAAGCGCAAGGAGTCGCTGCTACACTTCGCCGGGCGCCACGCGATGAATATCGACGGCCTGGGCGAAAAGATCGTGGACCAACTGGTGGACCAGAAGCTGGTGGAAGATTTCGCCGATCTCTATGCGCTCGAGATGGAAGAAGTGGCCGAGCTCGAGCGCATGGGCGAAAAATCCGCGCAGAACCTGCTGGAGGAGATCGCGGCCAGCAAGAAGAACAGCCTGGCGCGGCTGATCTTCGCGCTGGGCATCCGCTTTGTCGGGGAACGCACGGGACAACTGCTGGCCGAGCAGTTTTCCTCGCTCGAAGAGCTGGCCGCGGCCAGCGAGGAGCAGCTTGTCGAGGTGCCGGAGGTCGGGCCGAAGGTTGCCGCGAGCATCGCCGAGTTTTCTTCCGAAGCGGCCAACCGGGAGTTGATCAAGAAGCTGCGCAAGGCCGGCGTTCACCCTACCGTGGAAAAGCGCGAAGTGAAAAGCCAGAAGCTGGCCGGAAAGAGCTTCGTCTTTACCGGGGGCCTGGCCAACCGCAGCCGCGAAGAGGCTGGCGAATTGGTGCAGCAGCACGGGGGAAAAGTTTCCGGCGCGGTCAGCAAGAAAACGGATTACGTCGTCGTGGGCACCGACCCGGGCTCGAAGTACGAGAAAGCCAAGGAGCTTGGCGTGACCATCCTCTCCGAGAGCGAATTCGAAAAACTCCTGGACCTTCGCTGATTCATTTGAGCTATTGGAACCGTTGAACTGTTCAACCGTTTAACTTTTGAGCGGCCTTTTCCCGCATGGGCAGCGCTTCGAGGTATAATAGGAGTTGGCGGGTGGGCCGGGCGATCGCTGGTTTGGTCATCGCAAGATGGCTGGACGGGAGGAAAGTCCGGACACCCTGGTCCAGGCCGCAAGGCTGGGGACCAGAGGGCAACGCGCCTGGTAACGCCAGGGGGCCGGGTTGGGAACGATCCGGTCACGGACAGCGCCACAGAGAAGATACCGCCGGCGGAACGCAGCTCGGTGACAGCTCGGAGGAAAACCTTCGAGACGTCTTCGGATCGCACGCTTCGTTTGGTAAGGGTGAAAAGGTGGGGTAAGAGCCCACCGCCCCGGTGGCAACATCGGGGGCACGGCAAACCCCGCGTGGTGCAAGGCCAAATAGGAGGGGAGGGCTGGCCCGGCCCGTTATCAACCCTCGGGTAGGCTGCTGGAGTCACGGCGCGAGCCGTGACCTAGAGGAATGGTCGCCGCAGCGCGCAGGCCGCATTTGGGACGCGCGCCGCACAGAATCCGGCTTACAGGCCCATCCGCCAAATTTTTAGCTTAAAGTCTTTTGCTGTCATCCGTTATCAATTGATCTTTTCTTCAGCTTGTTCTGACTGTGTCCAGAATGTGTCCAACTTCTTCTCCAAAACTTCGCCATTCTCCATGATTCGTCTTACCGGATATCTAACGATGTGCTCTCGCGGGCTAGCTTGGCAGGGCAATTCGGCGATGCACGCGCTGTCATACCAGGGCGGGCGCTTTCATCCTTGCGTGACGGGCGGCGAGGAGATCGCTTACGCGAGTGCCTTTTTCAGGAAGTCGAGCGTCCTCTCCCACGCCGTCTTTGCAGATACCGCGTCATACACCTGGGGACGGGCTTCGTTCATGAAAGCGTGCTGCGCGTCGTAGCGATAGAATTCGAACGGTGATTTCGACTGCTTGAGCGCGGCCTCCAGTTCGTTCACCTTGGCGGGCGTGCACCAGTCATCCCTGTTCGCGAAGTGGCAAATCAGGGGAATTTTGATTTTCTTCAAATCGGCGGCGTCGAGGGACGGAATGCCATAGAAGCAGGCGCCCGCGTCCATCTCCGGCACCCGGACGGCAGACAGGATGGTCAGCGCCCCACCCATGCAGAAGCCGCCCACGGCCACCTTCTTCGAGGATTGTTTCAGGTACTGCACGGCGCCGCGGATGTCTTGACCGGCGGCATCGGGGAAGTTGAGGTTCGTCATCAGGTGGTTGGCCTCGTCGTTGGCCGTGGTGACCTTGCCGCGGTAGAGGTCCGGCACGAGCGCCCGGTAACCGGCCCCGGCGAGCCGGTCCGCAGTCTTTTTGATTTGATCGTTTAGTCCCCACCACTCCTGGATGACCACAAAGCCGGGCGCGCTCGATCCCGTCTTGGGCATCGCCAGATAGCCCGGGCAGGTTTTTCCATCCGGCCGCTGGAACTGAATGATCTCACCCATGGAATCCCTCCACTCGCAATCGGAATTTCCCCGCCATCCCCTCATCCTTGCAAAACCCGCAAGGATTGGCTACTCCCCTCTATTGGGGCAGCTGGAAATCGCCCTGGGGTGGCGCGGTCGGGTTGTGCGCCCAGTAGTCGATCCAGGTGACGAGCTGCGCGTTGAACTGCTCGGGGTGCTCGCGGTACATGAAGTGGCCGCTGTTGGTGAAGACGATCATCTGCACCTTCGTGTTTTTCGCGGCGATCACGTCGAACAGGGCCAACTCTCCGGAAAGTTTCGCCGTCGCGTCGTTTTCGCCCCAATCGAGCACATCGTTTTTCCCGGCCACCAGCAGCACAGGCATCTGTAACACGCCGTCTTTCTCCACACGATCCAGCATCTGCTGCCGGAAGGCGGGGAACTCCTTCGAGCGCAAGGGTTCGCCGGCGCCGGCGGCCAGCTTGGCCTGGGCTTCCTTCGACTTCGGGAGATTCGCCATGTAGCGGTCCGCTCTCCAGTACTCGTCGTCGAAGGTGGTCGGCAACCAGGCGAGCTCATACACCCGGCAGCGCAAGCCTTCATACTGCGACTGATCGGGACACTTCTTCAGCATGTTGACCAGCTTGCTCGGGCCCTGTGGCGGATTCTCCGGGCCGACGGCGAGGATGGAGAGGGTCTTCACGATTTCCGGATGCTGGATCGCCAGGTACCACGCGATCGCGCCGCCGGCGGAGTGGCCCACCAGGTGGATCTGCCCGAGGTTCAGCGTCTGGATGAAGTTGTAAATGAAGTTGACGTCGCCCTGATAGTTGTAGTCGCTGTCGTTCAGGGGATTGCCGGACATGCCGCTGCCTTGCCGGTCCACGGCGTAGACGTGGAAGAGTTTGGCGAGGCCGGGAATGTTCCGTGAAAAGACGTTGGCAGTCGAGGAGCCGGCGGTGAATCCGCCGTGGATCATCACCAGGGGTTCGCCCGAGCCGGCTTCGTAGTAGCGAGCCCGGACGCCCTTGACGTCCACAAACTTGGATTTGAGCCCGGCGATCTCGGACTGCGGATCGGGGGTGTCCGCCGGCGATGCAACCACCCGGCCGCCGGCGAGCATGAACAACATTGCCGCGCCGAGCGCCGTGTCTCTCCACCAGGCGTGCCGGCGCACTGCCGTCACTTTACAACGTTCCTGTGCGATCGACATTTTTGTTCCTCCCATTCTTCCACGCACGTTCTTTCTTCAGCAGCGGCGGGTGGCGAACCCCTAAAGAGCAGGCACCCTCGTCTCATTAAGCCGGCAGAGAGTACAGCAGAGGTATACTCCGCTCCTGCTTCGCCCTCAAGACAGAAAAGCAGAACTATGAGTGCGCGACCCGCGGCGGCTTCAGGGGGCTAAAGCCCCATTTTATTTTGCGCACTTTGCGGCACGGCTAATGCTGTGCCCTCTCGAAAAAAATATCCTTACACTCGCGTGAATGCCTTGCCCATGTTGGCGAGATTTGGCAGAGGGTATTCTGGATGAACTCGAGTTCAAGCAGAAGGCACAGGCGAAACGCCGACGAGAGCCAAGGCTTCCACGGTGGTGAGGAATCGAGCGCCGCGGGATTGCAGGCTGGCGAGGATCTGGCGTCCCTGGTCCGGGTCGAGGGAGCGCACGGCGTCGGTGACCAGTGCCACGCGGCGGCCCCGGCGCAGCAGGCCTTCGGCTTCACAGCGGACGCAATATTCCGTTGCCACGCCGAAGAGAACAAATTCGGGATTGGGATCGAAGGCGGGCGAAGCTGTGGGGTTCAGACGCGCCAGGAGCGCGTCGGTATGCGGATTGTCGAAGACGTCGAGTGTGTTTTTCTGAAGAGTGACCTGCTGGTAGGCACCGAGATCTTCCGGGAGAACGAATCCTTTCTGGTTGGGGATCACCAGCCGGCTGGGAGCGCATGCTTCCGGCAGGAGGTCGGCGCCGGGAGTGCCTAGCAGGCAGTGGGCTGGCCATTCGCGAAGCTCGGGATCGTCCGGATTGTGCGCGTCGGCCGAAGAAATTAGAAAGACGCGGCCCTGGCGGACAGCTTCGACGAGGCGATTGAGGTTGGGGATGATCTTCTCGGCGCCAGGGATGTAAAGCCTCCCGCCGGGGAACATGAAGTCGGCCTGCACATCAACTTCCCAGAAAACTGTCTTCGGTGAGATCAAGAGCACCCCCGCGAATTCAGCCGCGCGCGGCCTTGACGACGGATTGCCGGATCTGCTCGCACAGTTCCTCGAGACGAGCGCTATAGGAGACAGGGAAGGGCGGATCGGCCGGGGCCAGCGCCAGGACGGGAGCGGGCAAGTGCGCCCGGGCAGCCAGGAATCGTTGCTGAGCCGTTCGGACCGTGGCGGCGGCATCTTGCGCAGCGGCCTCGAGGCGCCGGCCTTGACGCATCACCGGAACGAGCAGCGGATCCGCCGGCGGGAATGTCTCCTCCTCAAGGCCGATGATGTCGCCGGAAAATGTTCCCTCTGCGCTGGTGAAGCGGAAAACCTGCTTGCGGCCGGGATAAGTTTTTTTGGCCTCGCTGAATTTGGCGGTGCTGCGCACGTGGCCAGCGAGCTCGACCTCGACCAGCTTATAGATGACGCCGATGAAGGGGGCATCCGCAGAGGTGGAGAGCGCCGTGCCGACGCCAAAGGCGTCAATACGCGCCCCGCCGTGCAGCAGGGCGGCGATGCGATTCTCGTCCAAGTCGCCGGAGGTGAAAATCTGCACGTCGCTCCACCCGGCGCTGTCGAGCCGCTGGCGGGCCCAGAGGCTGTCGGCCAGGACATCGCCGCTGTCGAGACGGATGCCGCCGGGCTTGCGGCCGAGGGCAATGATTTTGTCGATGGCCGCGCGAACGTCGTAGGTGTCCACGAGAAGGGTGGACTGTTCGGGAAACACCTCCAGGAAATTGCGGAAGGCTTCGGCTTCGTCGTCGTGGGCCATGATCCAGGAGTGCGCCTGGGTGCCATAGACGGGGATGCCGAAGCGATGGCCAGCGTAAGTGTTCGACGTTCCCGCGCAGCCGCCAACGAAGGCGGCACGCGCGGCGAGCACACCGGCTTCGCTGCCGTGGGCGCGGCGGGAACCGAATTCAACGACGGGGCGGCCTGCGGCGGCGGTGGTCACGCGCGCGGCCTTGCTGGCGATCAGGGTCTGGAAATGAAGTACGGCGAGGAGGCTGGTCTCGACGAGCTGGGCTGCGGCGATCGGGGCAGTGACGCGGAGCAGGGGCTCGCCGGGGAAGAGGATCGTACCCTCGGGGAGGGCCCAGACATCGCCGGTGAAACGGAATTGCGCCAGGTAGTCGAAGAAGGAGGAATGGACATGGCGAAAGAACGGCAGGGCGCGGACGTAGGAGATCTCTTCTGCGGAAAAACGGACGTTTTCGAGGAAGTCGAGGGCCTGTTCGAGGCCGGCGGCGACGAGATAGTTGCGATGGGGCGGCAAGTGACGGACAAAGAGCTCGAAGGTGGCGCGGGCGTCAAAGCGATTCTGCACATAGCCCGCCGCCATGGTGAGTTCATAGAGGTCGGTGAGAAGACCGGAGAATAGTCCGCTCGGGAACATGCTGCAAAAGAGATTATTCCAGCGGAAAGAAAAGAGCAAAGGGCAGAAGAGGAAATACTGCATCCGCGGCCACACCGCCCAAGGGCAGGAAAAGCGCCTGCCGGTGCAACGCGCGGCGCCTTCGCGTATCCTGATGCCACGCTTTTTATGCGTGACCGCGAAGCGGTAAACGCGCGGAGGGAGAACCTTGCCAGGTTCCTCGACAAAAACGCGCTGGGGGAAACCGCCCTGGACGATTGATTTCCATCCGGCACGGCGCCCGCTGCCCGAGGAAGTTGATTTCGCGGTAATCGGAGGAGGTTTCTCGGGCCTGGCGGCTGCGGCGTGGCTGCGGCGTCTCGCTCCGCTGCAAAGCGTCGCTTTGTTTGAAGCCGCATCCATCGGCGCCGGCTCCAGCGGCCATACGGGCGGCGTGCCGCTGGCAGAAACCGCCGCGGGCGATCTCCCCGGGCTCGGCGATGTGCTGGCCGGCTTTTCCGGTGTGCTGTGCGAGCTTGGCGTGGATTGCGACCTCGCGCTTCCCGGGGCATGGGAGCTGAGCCGAGACGGCGGGTTGCCGAATTTGCCGGTCGCCTGGGCGGATTCCGGCATGCTGCGCGTGGCCCGGGAAGTTCCCGGCGGGACGCTAGACCCGGGAAAACTGGTGAGCGGATTGGCGCGCGCCGCGCAGGACTCGGGCGCACTCTTGTTTGAAAACGCACGCGTCGAAGAGATCGTGTTCGAAGAACCGTTGCGCGTGCGCGTTTCCGGCGGGCAACTGCGCGCGCAGCATGTGCTGATCGCCACCAATGCGGAATCCCTCGAGCTGAGCGGTCTGGCGGGTCGTGCGCAGCCCACGTTTACCCTTGCCGTGGCGACCGAGCCGCTCACGGCTGCACAACTGGAGGCTCTGGGACTGCTGGCGCGGAAGCCTTTCTACACGATTGATCTGCCCTATCTCTGGGGCCGCCTCCTGGCCACAAATGGCGTCGTTTTCGGAAGCGGGCTTGTGCACCTGGAGGATTGGCGCGAACTGGCCGCGCTGGACATCGCAGCGGGAGAAGCGGCCGAGCTCATCGCCAGACTCGAACAGCGCGTGCGCGGAATGCATCCCATGCTGCAGTCCGTTCAATTCACGCACCGGTGGGGAGGGCCGATCCTGATCGCCGAGGACAGACGTCCCGTGTTTACGCGGCACGCAAGGAGTTCGCGCGTGTTCGTGCTGGGCGCCTACAGCGGGCACGGCGTGGCGCTCTCCGTCCATCTGGGGCGCTGGGCCGCCGAAGCAATGCTGGGACGGAAGAAACTGCCGGAGTGGTATGCGGCCTGAATGGTGAGGGGGTTTCGCGAAACGCAGAATTGTGCGCCCCGGTTGCCGGTGGGGCAGCCCCGTTCTAGTCCGCCGCCGCTTGCCGTGCGTCCTGGGCGATCTGCTGACGCAACTGCATCGCGTACTGCGCCAGTTGGGCTGCGATTTCCTCCTCCACCTTGCGCCTTTTGGCGATTTGCTCGCGGTAACGCCGCAGAAAGTAATCGATGGTCTCCACGCGGAGCCGGATCGATCCGGAGGGCTTGTTCTCGTCGAGATCCTTGAAGCAGAAGTAGGGTGTTCCGGATTGTTCGACGATCCCTTCGATCACGCCGTAAATGGGTGCGTCATGGCCGCATTTGAAACTCGATATTTCCAGGGCGACCAGGTTGGGGTGACGAGCGGTAAATTTGGCCGCCCAGATCTTGTGGTTTGCGCTGCAGGAAAAGGAGTTCTTCCAGCAGTCCGAAATATCTAGCGCGTGACTGATCACCCCTGCCCGGACCTCGTCCCCAAAGAGACGTTCCAGAATGTCTTCGTCGAGCGGCAATGTATTCTGGGAGAAGATCGGATAGCCCAACTTCTGAAACTCTTCCAGGATTCCGTGATTCAGGCCGGGATCGTGGTGGTACGGCCGGCCCAGCATGACGATGCCGATGCGGTCTTCGCGTTCGAGCTGGTCCAGCACGACGCGTGCCCGCGCGCGGATGCTGAGTTCGTAATCGCGCAGCGCCTGGTAGCCCGCTTCGACGGCCCGGCCATTTTCTTCCTCGGACAAGCCCAGGATGGGCTGCCATGCCCGGTACATCTGAAAGGCAAACAGCTTGCGGTCCGTAAAGTTCAGGATGGGATTCAGATATTTTACGTGGAGCTCAGCGAAGAGGTCGTTCTCCTTGGTGAACGCGGCCTTCACCGTCTCGGCCGTGGCCATTGCGGTGGGGCAGGCGTTCGTTCCGGTCAGCTTCACCAGCGAAGAATGCAGAACGTCATACATCGGCAGAAAGATCGCCTGGAGGGGCTTTTTCTGGTGTTTGACCTGGAGAAGGTCATACACGTGCGGGATAGCGATCTTGGCCGGGAAGCAGGGATCAATTGCCCCGCGGCTGGAGCCGCTGCGATAGAGTTCGGGAGTGGTGTAATCCGAATAGACGATGTTCTCCGGCTGCAGGCCCAGGCTTTCCAGGTAGGCGTTGAACAGCGGGGCGTAAACGTAGGCATTCAAGACGCGCGGGATCCCGACGCGCAGGTCCTCGCGGTTCTTCATCAGCGCGGCGCGCTCCTGATCGCGCTTGGACCAGGCGCATTGCGGAATCGGGTCAGCCACCAGCTTGGAGTTCCGCGAGCGGAAGACTTCCCGGGCAGCGATGTCCACAAAGTTGGGATTGGCGTCCTTGATCTGATCGATGCCGGCCTTGATGGCCTTCATCTCGCTGAGGTCCTCGACCGTGCCTTTCTCACAGGTGGCGATAATCAGGCGCTGCTCGCCCGCCAGCAGCGGGACTTTGGTCACCTTGGGGACGGAGGAAGAGCCGAGCTGCTCCAGCCGGATGTCGATGAACGTGCGCAGGCAGGTGTTTTTACAGAAATTGCAGCGGGTCTCTTCGCTGCGTGTAGTCCGGTATTCGATGCTGCGCACTGCATCGAGGCCGATAAAGGTTGTGCGCATCCCATTGCGCCACAGGCGCAGCGCCTCGAGGCCCGCGCCGATTGCGCCGGACTCGCCGCAATGCTCGTGAACGATGATCTCCGGCTCCTGGCCAGCGCCGCGGAAGCTGCCGCGGATAAAGTCCACCTCCGCCTTTACCACCGCTAGATTGTTTTGGGTCCCCCCTTGCAGGACGAAGCGCGAACCGAGCGCCGCCAGGTTTGGAATGCGGGCGACGTAGAGGAAGACGTTTTTCGGCAGCACCGCCGCCAGACCAGCGAGAATTTCTTCCGCGCGCCAGCCTTGGCGCTGGTAGTTCACGATGTCCGACTGCAGGAACACGGCGCAGCCATAACCGAAAACGGGCATGGCCTGAGCGGTGAAAGCCAGATCCGCGAACTCTTCCACCTTGAGTCCGAACTCTTCCGCCGTGGATTGCAGGAAGTAGCCGTTGCCCGCCGAGCATTGGGTGTTGAGCTTGAAGTCCTTTACCCGGCCGTCTTTGAGAATGATGAGTTTGATGTCCTGCCCGCCCACGTCCACGATCACATGGGGGTCGTCGTAGAACCGGAGCGCGGATTCGGTGTGCGCGACGGTCTCCACCAGCGCGACATCGGCCTGCAGCACGTCTTTGAGAATGTCCTTGGCATAGCCGGTCGTCGCCACGCCCAGAACGTGGAGCTTTGCGCCCTGCGCTTCCACCTGTCCGCGGAGGTTTTCGAACATGTCGATGGCGTCCTGGATCGGATTGCCGTTGGAAAGCTGGTACGCCTTGCACAGCAGATCGCCGTCTTCGTTCAGCAGGACGGCCTTGGTGGATGTGGAGCCGCCATCGAGCCCGATAAAGCCGCCCACGACCTGCCCTTTCTGGAAGGATGCGGGAATAAAGCGCTGGCGTTGGTATTTCGCCCGGAAGGCGTCGAGCTCGCCGTTGCCCTTCATCAATCCGAAACTGCCGGACTTGGCCTTTTCTTCCTGGCGGCCATACTGGATGTAGTGGACGAGTTTCTCGGCGCCATGATAGCAACCGATGCAATCGTCCTCGGCCTGGCCAAATTCAATGGCGCCGAGCGCCGCGAAATACTGGGCGTTGTGCGGGACTTTGATCAGATCTTCGGGCTTCGCGCCCTGGGGAAGCTCAACCTTCCGCTCCTCCCACATGCGCGGGATGTTCGCCTGCCAGGCTTCCTGCATGCCCCGGATGAAGGTATTCGGCCCGCCCAGGAGCAGGACATGCGGCCGCAGGGTGTGGCCGCGCGTCAGTACACTCAGATTCTGCAGGACGATGGCCTCGAAGAGCGAAGCCAGCAACTGATCGGGCGGCGTACCGAGCTTCTGCAGGCTGTTGATATCAGTCTCCGCGAACACGCCGCACTTTCCGGCCACCTTATGCAACTTGATCCCGTGATATCCCTGGTCGCAGAGCTGGCCTGGGGGAATCTTGAGCTTGGCGTTGATTTTGTCGATGACCGCACCCGTGCCGCCGGCGCACTTGTCGTTCATCGAGGGAATCTTCTTCTTGCGCCCGCTTTCGTCGTCGTCCTTGAAAACGATGATCTTGGCGTCCTGTCCCCCGAGTTCAATGACGGAATAGACCTCCGGGTGGTATTTCTCCACGGCCAGAGCCACCGCGGTAACTTCCTGCACAAATTTCGCGCCCAGGAGATCCGCGAGGACCCTGCCGCCCGAGCCGGTCAGGAACATGCGCGTGTTGTGCTGGTTCACGCCGACTTCGGCTTCCATGCGGCGCAAGAACTCCAGGGTTTTTTCCGGCTGTCGGGTGGCGTGGCGCTGATAGTCCTGCCAGACGATCTCGCCGGTAGCGGCGTCCACGACAACGGCTTTGGCCGTCGTGGACCCGACATCGATTCCAACCATGTAGGGCGTCTGGTGGTGGCCGTGCATACGTTTTCCTGCGCAGAATCCTGGAAACAAACAGGGAAATGATCAAAACCGGGAAAAGCCGCTGGAAGCCTCCTTGCGCGGTCAGCCCGTGTCTACGACGGCTGTTCCCGGCAGGCGCGAACGGCGCCAAGACCGGTGGCTGGCGTCCATGCAATCGCTCACGTGCAGGATGTACTGCGCTGCAGTCCCCGCGATGCCGGGCCGGTAGGGCACGTGGTAGAAAGGCCGGCGCAACTCCGAATGCTCCGCGACATAATTTGTAATGTCATCCAGGCGCTTGCCGGTCGACTGCAAAGCCTTTTCGAATTCCACTTTGGCCTTGGCTTTGGCTTCGCCCAGAGCCATCTGCACGCGGCTGTGGGCATTAACCTCGCCTTCGCCAGAAGTCTCGATGGGCAGGAAGATCATGTCCTTGTACTTGTTGATCACGGCCGATTGCACCCCGTCCGACTGGGAGGAAGGCATGCAGCCGAAGGGCTTCAGCGCCAGCACCATGTGGCAGAGGTGGTGGACCGTGTAATACACGTTTTTGCCGACCTCTAGATGCCCTTCGCCGCCGCGGGCAAACTGGTTGTAGAAAGGATGCGCCAGTTCGGCGAGTTCCGGCTGCGGAACGAGTTGGTGGGTGATGCCACCCAAGTTAAGGGCCACACGATGGTAGAAGTGGTACCACAGCGTCTCGCCCAGGCCGAGCAAGGCGAGCTTCTTGCGCAAGGCCGCTTGATTGGCGAAATGCTTCTTCCATTCCCAGAAGCGGGGATTGCGGTGCGGCCGGTTCACCGGCCACTTGGCTCTGGCATGAGCTTTGGCCTGATGCAGCAGGTAAGCAACCCAGGTGGCGATCGGCTCCACCAGCACCTGCGCGCCTTCCCGCTCGAGGAAGGCAAACATGTTGAAGTTGCCATCGCCTTCCGTCGTCTGGGCCCAGAATTCTCCGGTGATCTTTACGATGGGCTTAACCCTCGTGCGGTCTACTTCAATCGAGTTCAGCTTTTCCATGCACGCAGCAAGGGCATCCAGGTAAAGATCCCCGTAGAGGTGCTCGTGAATCTTGCCGAGGGTGTTCAGCGTGTTGCGCAGCGTTTTCTTTCGCTGCAGGTATCCCCTGGACCATCGCGGAGCGCGTTGCATGATTTCGAACGGCGGCCGCTCGCGAAGCGTTTTGCAGAGCCCCGTCATGGCTTCGGTGAAGACACGGTCCGCTTCGCCCGGGTGCATCTCAAACGGCCGGATCTGGTAGATCACGTCGTTCATGACGTCACCGAGGTGCAAGGCATTCAGCATGCCCAGGCCAAAGTCCACAGTGAACTTGAGCCCCGGTTCACCGGAAGCGGCCCGCAGGCCGTCGCTGTCATGGAAAAGCAGGATGCGGAAACCATCGAAGCCCGCATTTTTCAGGGCAAAGCGATATTCGGCTTCGTACATGCCGAAGCGGCACGGGCCGCAGGAGCCGGCGGTGAAGAACACGTAGTCTTCGAGAATCTGCTGGCGCGACATGCCCGAAGCTTCCAGAGAGCGCAGGTGCTGCACCAGATTGCCAACCGTGAAATAGGCGGGATTGCACTGGCCGTTATTGCCATATTCTTTCCCGGTCTGAAAGGCCGCGACGTCGGGTACGGACAGGCGTTCGCAGCGGTAGCCAGAGCCTTGGAACACGGCACGGATCAGTTCCTCGTGCTTCCAGGTAAGGCCGCCGAAGAGAATCGTGACCCGGCTGCGCTCCTCCGCGGTAAAAGGCCGCTCCAGCGGCCGGTGAAAATGCGCCGGCGAATCCAATCCGGCCAGACGACGCAGACGAAGCCTTTCGGCAGCCAGGCGCTTATTGATCTCCTGGTCTTGCTTCATGGAGAGGGTGACCGCAGAGCGGTCAACGACAGGGGTGACCGCAGAGGGGTCAACCTTCATGAGTTTTATGCTTCCCATGGCTCTCGCCTCAATTTTGCGGGAGTGGCCATTGCGATTCACTCTCAATTAGCAGGAAGGAAGCATAAGGTTGGGATCCTTCTCCCAAGCGGATATGCTAGGAAGTCTGACGCCCCACGGAAGCCGGCGAACTCCCCTGAGCAGACTGGGCCAGATGCTCCTTTTGCTTTGTACCGTGCTCGGTCACCGAAAGATGTGATCTAGATCACATTGCGGTGTATCCCGGTAACAATATGATTCCGGAAGCGATTTATTTTCTGCCACGTGGCGACACGAGGACGGTTGTGAAAGAAAAGCGCAGTGGAGGCCGATCTCCTTGTGGGTTGCTGCAGAGTGCACTCGAAGAAGGTGCAGGAGCCGAGTAAGAAGATGACGACGGACAAAGGGTTGTCTTTGACCAGCGTCCTGGTGGCGACGGATTTTTCACCGGTGTCCGATCTGGCGCTGAGGTACGCGGCCGCGCTGGCCCGGCACTACGGAGCACACGTGTACCTGACGCACGTGGTGACAGAAGCGCATTCGGCTGCGCTTGCGGAAAGTGAGCGCGCAGCCAGCGAGAAAATGCGCCGGGCGGCGGAGCAGGGAATTGCAGACATTCTCAAGTCGGGGCGGATGCACGGCGTGCCGCATGAGGTGTTACTGGAAGAGGGGAACCTGTGGGAGGTAATCGAGCGGCTGATCCACCAGCATAAGATTTCTCTCGTGGTCGTCGGCACGCACGGGGTGCGCGCGGTGCAAGGGGAATTCATGGGATCTACAGCGGAGATGATTTTCCGGCGCGCAGAGTGTCCGGTGCTGACGGTAGGGCCAGGCAGCGCGGGCCAAGTCTCCGGAGAAGCGGAATTCAAGAACATTCTATTTGCGACAGATTTCGGGAGGGCCGCGGAGCATGCCGCGCCATATGCGTTTTCTTTTGCCCGGGAATACCGGGCGCTGCTCACGCTCCTGCATGTGATGCGGCCCTCCGAGGAGTACTCGGAGAGTGGATTGGCGATGCTGCAGGAGACCACCCGGTATCGTCTGGAACAGTGCCTGCCGCCGGGAATCGAGCAGTGGTGCCAGCCGGAGTGCGTGGTGAAATACGGGGAATTCGCAGAAGAGATTTTGCAGGTAGCGCGGGCGAGGAAAGCGGATTTGATCGTGATGGGGGCGGGGAGGAAACACCTCGTCACCCACTTGCCGCAGACAGCGGCATACACGGTGGCTGCCGGGTCGCCGTGTCCCGTGCTGACCGTAAGGGCTTAGTGCGGTGGTCCATTTGTGAGGATAGTAATTGTTAAAAGGCGCGGAAAAGGGTGCCGACATGGTGAAAAAGTCCTTTCCCCTGTCTCAGGTTTATCGCCTGCTCGAGCCAGGGCCCGTGGTGATGGTCACGACGGCCCGCAAGGGGCGGGCGAATATCATGACCATGTCCTGGCACACGATGATCGATTTCGAGCCGCCGCTGGTGGGCTGCGTGATCAGCGACCGGAACCACACATTCGGCATCTTGAAGGCGACCAAAGAATGTGTGATCAATATCCCCACGGTAGAGCTGGCGGCCAAGGTAGTGGGCTGCGGGAACACCTCCGGGCGAACGGTGGACAAGTTCAAAACCTTTCGTCTCACGCCGGCGGCCGCCTGGCGGGTCCAGGCCCCGCTCATTGACGAGTGTTATGCCAATCTCGAATGCAAAGTCGTTGACACCAGGATGACTGCCAGATACGGCCTCTTTATCCTGGAGGTCCTCAAAGCATGGATCGACCCCACAAGGAAATACCCGCGGACAATTCATCATCGCGGGAGAGGCGTTTTCATGGTCGCCGGCAAGACGATCAAGCTGCCCTCCAAAATGAAATAGTTTCTCTTCGAAACGCTAGGATAGGCCAACGCCGCTGGAGAAGAGGGAATTGGCACGGCCAAGGAACAGCAACTGTCTGGGCCTCAAGGAATTGGGGGTCTGGCAGCGAATAAACCTGCGTTGCATTCGGTGTGGAATGTCCTGCCATCCTGTGGTCATGGCGAACAATGCGGATATCCATGGGCCGGTTGTTGAGCCAGGCTCCCGAGGGAAATTCTGAGCGCAGGTCTTGTGATGCGCATCACTGCGCTGCCGTTCGCAGTCTGTGAATGATATTGCAGCGCTGGGCTGCGAGATTTTTGACGGAGCGGCTGTTGGGCTGGTTGACGTGAATGTTCCGCCGCGGTCCGCGTGAACGCGATCTGGAAGAGGGAGGAACGACCATGGGAGAAACTACTGCCGTTAAGCGCGCTGAAGAGCCAGTGAAAATGATCAAGCATGGATCTTTATTGGATCAGATGAACGAGATGTTTGATGCTCTTTCGCGCCGGGCGTATTCGATTTTCGAAGAGAATGGCCGCGCATTCGGCCGCGATATCGAGCACTGGTTTCAAGCGGAGCGGGAATTGCTGCATCCCGTTCATGTACATGTGATGGAGTCGGATGACTCCCTGCATATTCAGGCGGAAGTGCCGGGTTTCAGTGAAAAAGAACTGGAAATCAGCGTCGAGCCCTGCCGGCTGACGATCACGGGCAAGCGGGAAGCAAGCAAGGAAGAGAAAAAGGGCAAGACGGTATATGCGGAGCGATGCGCCGACCAGATTCTGCGCATCGTCGACCTGCCCGTGGAGGTTGAAACGGACAAAGTGTCTGCGATGCTCAAGAACGGCGTACTGGAATTGACGATGCCAAAGGCGGTAAAGGCGCGGGCTATCCGCATTCATCCTAAGGCCGCCTGAAGTCCACAGATGCTGGAACCGGACGGGCGCATGTCGCCCTTCCGATTCCCCCACCCGGCGCAAAGGGAGACCAGCGGCGCATTCGACGCAAGAGGCGGAATTGCGCGCAGGAGATGTGTCGGAGAGTGCACCATGGAAGTGATGGAAGCCATCCGAGGGCGGCGTGCGGTCCGGGATTATACCGGGGCCCGCATGGAGCGGCCGGCGATCGAGGACCTCATACAAGAGGCGATCCTGGCGCCGAGCGCGCGGAATCTGCAGCCCTGGGCATTTGCGGTCCTGCTCGATCGCGAACGCATCGAAGGCTACGGCAGGCGCTCCAAGAGCTGGCTGCTGGCGAATTTTTCGCAAACTTCGTACGACGATTCTCTCCGCAAGATGGTCGAAGACCCGGACTTCGTAATCTTTTACCACGCCCCAGCGCTCGTGCTGGTGCTGGCGAAATCTTCCGAGACGCAAGCGGCGGAGGATTGCTGTCTGGCGGCGGAAAATCTGATGCTGGCGGCTCGCGCGGAAGGGTACGGCACCTGCTGGATCGGTCTCGCACGCCCCTGGCTTGATCTGCCAGCGACCAAGGCGGAACTCAAACTGCCGGAAAGCTTCCACGTGGTCGCGCCCATTGTGGTCGGCCATCCGAAAGCCTGGCCGGAATCGCATGGGCGCAATGCGGCTGAAATTTACTGGCTTGGATGAAGATCCCGGAGGAAAAACATGTGGCTGCCGATTTGGAATGGCGAAGACCAGGGACCATTCAGCAGGATGCGGCGCAGTGTTTCGGACCCGGCGCACGGGCAGGAAACACATTTCCTGAAAGCAAACACTCTGCGATGCGTAGTCCTGGGAGTCTTGTCTCTGTCGTTATGCTGGATTATTGCCGCTGCGCAGGAAAGCGATATCGGTTGGCCGCGGACGGTCCAATCCAATGGCGAGCAGATCCAGATCTATCAGCCGCAAGTGGACAAGTGGGAAGGGGGAAGGCTGGAAGGACGTGCGGCCATCGTAGTCACGCAGCGCAATTTGCCGCAGGCCATATACGGAGTGGTCTGGCTCTCGGCGCGGACCACCCTCGACCAGGACAAGCGGCTCGTCACTCTCTATGACATCGAGGTCACGAAAGCGGCGTTTCCCTCCGCGGGGAGTCAAGAGCCGGTGTACGTGTCCAAGCTGACGAAGGCTTTGCCGCAATGGAACCTGAGCATTGGGCTGGACCGCCTATTCGCGGACCTGGCGATCACGCAAACCGAGGAAAAGGCTAAAGGCGACGCGCTGAACGCAGCTCCGCCCAGGATCTATGTCCGCCAGAATCCTGCGGTACTCATTTTGATAGATGGCCAGCCAGTGCTCCAGAAGGTGCCCGATACCAACCTGATGCGGGTGATCAACTCCCCCGCAGTGATCGTTCTGGAGACCGACACCGGCAGGTACTTCTTGCAAGGCGAGGGCTATTGGATGACCGCTTCCAGCCTGGATGGTCCCTGGAGCAAGGCCGTCAAGCCGCCGAGTTCGCTGCTGACGGTTTCGAAGATGGAGGAGCAGGCCGGCGGTGTGAATGCTGCAAAAGCGGCCCCGAGCTCATTGAGGCCTCCTCCGGAGGTCATCGTAAGCACGGAGCCCGCGGAGCTGGTCCAGCTTCAGGGCGAAGCGCAATTTTCCCCCATCGGCAGAACGCAATTGCTGTACGTGAAAAACACCGACAGCGATCTCTTCATGAACTTGCCGCAGCGGAGCTATTACGTGCTGCTGTCTGGGCGGTGGTTCAGCGCCCCGAAGCTGGAAGGTCCCTGGGAATCTGTCGCGGGCTCGGCACTGCCAGCGGATTTCGCGCACATCCCGGCCGGGCATCCCAAAGGAGATGTGCTCGCGAGCGTCCCCGGCACGGCGCAGGCGCGGGATGCCGTGGTCGCGGCACAAGTGCCGCAGACCGCGACCGTGGACCGGAGGAAAGCAACATTCACCGCGATCTATGACGGCGAACCGCAATTCAAGCCCATCGCGGGCACGGACATGATGTACGCCGCCAACTCCCCGAACGACATCATCGTCGTGGGAGGAAAATATTATGCGGTGAGCGATGGCGTGTGGTTCGTATCCGATAGCGCGCTCGGACCCTGGGCGGTCTGCGACTTTGTTCCGCCCAAAATTTATGCGATGCCACCAACTTCGCCGGTGTATCACGTGAAGTATGTCTACGTTTACGATGCGACGCCGGATTTCGTGTACGTCGGATATACGCCGGGATATTTTGGGGCGTTCATTTGGGATGGCGTCGTGGTGTACGGGACGGGGTTCTGGTATCCGGGCTGGTGCACCGACTACTGGTGTGGCTGGCCATGGACCTGGGGCTTCGGATTCCATTACATGTACTGGGGTGGCGGCTTCTACTGGCGGCCCTGGTACCCCAACCGTTGGTATTGGCACCCTTGGCCCTATCAACGTGGCGGCTACGGTGTGTGGAACCGCCGCGTATTGTATAACCGCTCGGTCGAAAGGACGGTCAGCCGGATCAGCCTGCGCAATGCAAGTGTGTACGACCGGTGGAAAGAACCCGCGGTGTTCAGCCGCCGTCCAGTTCCTCTGCGGCCCTCCGGAGCGGGGGGTGCGCGTCCCGGAATCACGCCGCGAAGGCCAACCCCAGGAAGAGCGGCGCCAACCAGGCCTGACCTGTACGCAGGGCGGGATGGGCAGGTTTACACGCACAGGAATGACGGCTGGTACCGGCGCGACGGACGGAATTGGGAGAGGGTCGAACCCCGGCCTTCTGCACCCGGAGCCAGACCCCAGGCTGCCCCGGCTCGGCCGAGCACGGGGCGCCCGAGCAGTACGGTCGGAGATCTCCAACGTGAGCGACAAGCGCGCATTCAGGGAGCCAACCGGACCCGTCAGTACCGCAGCATGAGCCCGCCACGCGGGACAGGCGGGCGTGTACCAAGCGGTGGGGGAAGACCACCCGCTGGTGGAAGACCGCATTGAGAATTGCCGAACAAATTCCCGATGCGCGAAGGCACGAAGATTGGCGACAGGAGGTTTCCATGAGAGGTCGAAACATTGCGTGGGTAATGGTTATTGGACTGCTGGTCGCGATGGCCGGAGCCGCGGTAGCCTGGGCATCGCAGCAAGGCGCTTCATCCTCGACGGTTCCGGTGACCTTTGTTGTTTCCGTCGAAGCAAATCAAGGGAAGGACGTTCCCACCATCCACCGCGAGGACATCCGGGCATTTCAAGGCCGCGATCGCCTGCAAGTGACCGAGTGGGTTCCTTTGCAAGGTGAGCATGCCGAACTCGAGCTGTACGTGCTGTTGGACGACGGGAGCGACCCGGTGATCGGATTGCAGTTCGACGATTTGCGCCAATTCATGAACGCGCAACCCGCTTCCACGGCGATTGCGGTGGGTTATATGCGCTACGGCACGGTGAATATTGTTCAGAAGTTCACCAAGGATCACGCCCAGGCAGGGAAAGCGCTACGCCTCCCCATGGGTGTCTCCGGCATCTCTGCCAGTCCTTATTTGTCCATCTCAGATTTGATTAAAGGCTGGCCGGAAAGCCCCGCGCGCCGCGAAATCTTCATGATTTCGAGTGGCATCGACCCGCTGCAACCAGGTCCCAATGATACCTATCTGGCAGAGGCGATCAACCGAGCGCAACGAGCGGGTATCCAGATCTATACAATTTACGCATCCAGTGCAGGCCATTTCGGCCACTCCTTCTGGAGAATCAACTGGGGGCAAAACAATCTCTCCCAGCTGGCCGATGAGACTGGCGGGGAAGCCTATTTCCAGGGCTTTCAAACGCCTATCTCCTTCACACCTTTCCTTGAGCAGTTTGCGGATCGCCTTAAGCATCAATACCGGCTCACGGTCCTCGCCAAGCCCGGGGAAAAGGCCGGTTATCAACGCATAAGGCTGGAAACCGAAGTGCCAAACGCGGCACTTGTGGCGGCGGACAGAGTCTATGTTCCAGCCGCGAAATAGTTTGCGTCCAGTGCATGCCTGACAGGGAAGCGGTCAACTATCTGTGTGACCGCGCAGCGGTCAACCAGCCGGTGAACCGCGAAGCGTCAGGACTGGACATTTTGCATGGCGAACCGGACGCAGCGGGACCGCAGCATGAGCCCGCCAAGCGGGAAGAACGGGAGCGCAACGGCGTGGCACAAAGATTGGCGAAGGGAGGATCCCATGCGAGGCCGGAACATTGCGTGGTTCACGGCTAGCGCGCTGCTGATCGCAATGGCCGGGGCCGCAGTATCCCGGGCAGCCCAGCAAGGCGCCGCATCCTCGAGGGTTCCCGTCACCCTGATTGTTTCCGTTGAAGCGAGGCAAGGCAAGGAGATTCCCCTCATCAACCGCGAGGACGTCCGGGTGTTCCAAGGACGCGAGCGGCTTCAGGTGACGGAGTGGGTTCCACTACAAGGCGACCAGGCCGAGGTGGAATTATTCGTGCTGATCGACGACGCGATGGAGACGACTGTCGGTTCCCGCTTGAACGATATCCGTCAATTCCTGCTGGCGCAACCGGCCACCACGGCGATCGGCGTGGCTTACATCCGCCATGGCACCTTGCAAGTTGTTCAGAAGCTCACAAAGGACCACGCACAGGCCGGAAAGGCGTTGCGGCTCCCCATCGGCCAGAGCGGGGCGGTAAATCCCTACCTCTCCATTCCGGACTTGATCAAACGCTGGGCGGAGAGCCCGGCGCGCCGCGAGATCTTGCTGTTCTCGGACGGTGTGAACCGGCTGCAGGATGGCCCCAACGATTTCTATCTGGCGGAGGCCGTGGACCGCGCACAACGCGCCGGAATTCAAATTTCCACGATCTACTGTTCCGGTGCGGGGCATGGGGGCCACAGCTTCCGGAGATTTCACTGGGGGTTGAACAATCTCTCGCAGTTGGCCGATGAGACCGGCGGCGAAGCCTATTCTCAGGGCTTCCAAATGCCGATCACTTTCACGCCTTTCCTGGAGGAGTTTGCGGATCGCCTCAAGCATCAGTACCGGCTCACGGTTCTCGCCAAGCCCGAGAAGAAGGCGAGCTATCAACGCATCCGGGTGGAGACCGAAGTGCCCAATGCGGACCTCGTGGCTGCGGAAAGGATTTTTGTTCCGGCAGCGAAATAGGGTGCATGCATAAGTCCAAGTGCTTCGGACAGGCGGAAACGCGGATTAAGCTCCCGAGACTCTTTAGCCGACAGATGTGCATTGTAAGGCACGATGAAACAGTGGAAGACTATGTCGTCTCGCGTTTGCGGCGGGCGCGAAAACATGGTTCCGGCTAGACGTTTTCGGGGGTTCGGGAATCAAACGGGGCGATCTGGCACAACCGTGCAGAACGAATTTGAAACACCGATTGGCTTACAAATGAATCGCGGGGGACCGGTGGCGAACGCGGCAGCTGTTGTGGCGACAGGGATCACGCGCCGGTTCGATTCGCTTACTGCAGTTGATCACCTCAACTTCACCACGGCAAGAGGCCTCATCTTCGGCTTGCTCGGGCCGAATGGCGCAGGCAAGAGCACACTCATCAAGATGCTGATTACGCTGCTGCCCGTGAGTGAGGGAACGGCGCTGGTGGCCGGCTTCGATATCGTCCGTGAGCCGAGAGAGGTGCGCCGGAGGATCGGCTATGTGCCGCAGATGCTTTCTGCCGATGGCGAACTCACCGGCTACGAAAACCTGCTTATTTCCGCAAAACTGTATGGTATTCCGTACGCCGAGCGCCAGAAGCGCATTTCCCAGGCGCTCGAATTCATGGAACTCGCCGGCGTGGGCGACCAGCTCGTGAGCCGTTATTCCGGCGGCATGGTGCGCCGGCTCGAAATCGCGCAGGCCATGATGCATCGGCCCACGGTGTTGTTTCTCGATGAGCCCACCATAGGACTCGATCCGGTGGCAAAACATTCCTTCTGGCAACGCATCCGGGATCTGCGCCGCGAATATGGCACCACCATCTTTATGACCACGCATGACATGGAAGAAGCCGAAAGCCTCTGCGAGATCGTGACCTTCATGCATCGGGGAAAAATTGCCGCGAGTGGTTCGCCTGCCGAACTGCGGGCCGCCTTGGGACCAGCGGTGACCCTCGACGACGTGTTCATTCACTATACCGGTGCATCGATCTTGGAAGCAGGAGGAGACTTCAGAGATGCCGCCCGAACTCGCCTCACCGCCCGCCGCCTGGGCTGAAATCGCCAGGCCGGGAGATTTCTTCGTCCAGACCTTTGCCGTGGCCGAAGCGGACGTTCGCAAGCTCATCCACGATCCGGTGGAGCTTTTTACACGAATGGTGCAGCCTGTGCTGTGGCTGCTGATCTTCGGCGAGGTCTTCACGCGCACGCGAGCAATTCCAACCGGCGGCCTCAGTTACCTGGATTTCATAACGCCGGGTATTCTGGCGCAAAGTGTGCTCTTCGGGGCAATTTTCTACGGCATTTCCCTGATCTGGGAGCGCGATCTCGGGATCGTGCATAAGTTTTTAGCCAGCCCGGCGCTGCGCACCTCGCTGGTGCTGGGCCGCGCCATTTCCTCGACGGTGCGAAGCTTTTTCCAGACGTTTCTCTTGTATGTGATTGCCGAGCTTCTCGGTGTCCACTTGAGGTTTGGCGTCAAGGCTCTAGCGGGGGTGCTGGCAACGGTAGCGCTTGGCTCGGCTATTTTTGCGACCTTTTCACTCATCGCCGCTTGCGTCGTCAAATCGCGCGAGCGCTTCATGGGTATCGGCCAGGTGCTGACGATGCCGCTGTTCTTTGCGAGTAACGCCATTTATCCGCTGAGCTTGATGCCTTCGTGGCTGCGCGCGATTTCCTCGCTCAATCCGCTCACCTATCAGGTAGACGCCCTGCGCGATCTGATGCTCATCGGCGGAACGAGCACGTTTGGCCTGCTCATGGATTTCGGCGCGCAAATCCTGGCGCTGACTGTGCTGCTCGCGATTGCCACGAAGCTCTATCCTAGAATCGTTACTTGATCCGGACATCGCGCTGCCCCCGGAGGTCAGCCAGGGATTCATCCCAGCCAGTCGGGCCTTCGCGAATCGCCGAGGCTGTGCAGAAGCTGAGGAGGAAAGAACACTGCGCGAGTGCGCGATATCACGCATTGCCAACGTATATTCCCCGTGTGGAGCGAGAGAATTTACTGAAAAGAATAGACTTATCAAGAACTGCAACTGGAACGGAGGATGCTCCAGTGAGAATGTGCAGTTAGAGAAGGGGAGGCGCTTGTGCCAGCCGATACTCATACTATCGAGATCCAACTGGATCAGGCTGCTCAAAAGAAAGCAGCGGGCTCGCTGCCCCCTCCCGAACCTCCGCAGCGCACACCGCCAAAGACCTGGGTTCGCACGGCGCTGATTGTAGGAGCACTCGGACTAGCAGTGATAGGAGTGTCCCTCCGGGTTCTGCCAGGTTTGCTTCGAAAACCACCACAGAATGTGGTCGCCGCTAGCGGAAGAATCGAAGGGCGGGAAGTTACGCTTGCTCCCAAAGAGATCCAGGGACGGATCCAGAGCCTGCTGGTAGACGAAGGGCAGTCCGTCAAGAAGGGGCAACTGCTGGCGGAATTGGAATCGAAGCAGCTGGATGCGCGCTTTGCGAGTCTTGGCGCCAACGTCGCGAACCTGGATCAGCAGGTCAAACAAGCTTCGATCGATGTGATCTACACAACGAAGCACACGGCTGCCTCGGCCGCCGCGGCGGAGGCTGCAGTGAGCAGCGCGAAAGCGCACCTGACCCGGGCAAGAGCCGTCCTGGAAAATGCCGGCGTGGAACGGGATCGCGCCCTTGGTCTGTACCGGGAACAGGTAATTGCCAAAAGTGTCCTCGACCAGGCCACCATGACCTACGAGACAAGCGTGGCCGATGCGAACGCAGCGGAGAAGGATATCTCCCAGGCGGAAGCCAATCTAGCGGTGGCGCAGGCCTCGAAAGATACGGTGGCGCTCAAGCTCCAACAGCTCCGGGCCCTGCAGGAAAGCCGGCGTGCGGCGGAAGCGCAACTTGAGGAAGCCCGGGCCAACCTCGCCGAGCGCAATATTTACGCTCCGACAGACGGTACGATCCTTTCGCGGCCGGTGGAAGCCGGCGACGTCGTCAGCTCCGGTTCTCCAATTTTCGTCATGGTAGATATGAGCCGCCTGTACCTGAAGGTCTACATCCCCGAGCCGGAGATCCCCAAGATCAAGCTGGGAGACGAAGCGGACATTACGGTGGACGCCTTTCCGGGCAGAACGTTTGCCGCGCGCGTCAGCAAGATCTACCAGCAGGCGGAATTTACGCCCAAGAACGTGGAGACGAAGGAGGAGCGGGTCAAGCTGGTATTCGGTGTCGAACTGACGTTTGTGAAGCCGGAAAGAATCCTCAAGCCCGGAATGCCCGCGGATGCCGCGATCCACTGGAAGGCCGCACAAGCCCAGCCGGGATCGAAATGAGCGCCGCAGCGCAGCCGGTCATTGAAGTAAAGGAACTCTGGCGGTTCTATGGGCGCTGGAAAAAGGTTGAAGCGGTTCGCAACGTCTCCTTCGAGGTCTGGCGCGGAGAGATCTTTGGTTTGATCGGGCCGGACGGAGCCGGCAAGACGAGCATCATTCAGACGCTGGCCGGCGTCCTGAAAGCACACCGCGGCTCCGTCTCGGTCGGCGGAATCGACGTCCTTGCCAATCCCGAGGCGGTGAAAGGCCCGATTGGGTACATGCCCCAGGGGCTGGGAGTGAATCTGTATGAGAGCCTCTCGGTGCAGGAAAACATCGAGTTTTTTCGCGACCTCCGGAAATTGCCCGAGAAAACCTACCAGGAAAATCGCGCGCACCTTCTGAACATGACCCGCCTGGGCCCGTTCGTGAAGCGCCGCGCGGGCAATCTTTCGGGGGGAATGCGGCAAAAGCTGGCCCTCATCTGTGCGCTCATTCATCTGCCCGATGTGATTCTGCTCGATGAGCCGACGACCGGAGTGGATCCGATTTCGCGGCAGGAGTTCTGGCAGATCATCCGCGGTCTGGTGCAGGAGCGAAAAGTGACGGTGCTTCTGAGCACCTCCTACATGGATGAAGCCGAACGCTGCCACCGGGTTGCGCTGCTGCACTCCGGGAGGATCATCGAGCAGGGAGACCCGGAAGACCTCCGGGCCAAAGCCGCCGGGCAATTCGCGGCCATCCAGGCGGAGCCGCAGACGTCGGCGCTCAGAATCCTGCAGTCCCGGGACGACGTGCTTTCGACCGAGGCCTTCGGAAAAACGCTGCACATTCGCTTCGAGGGCGACCTCAAAAAGATCGAAATGGCCTTGCGCGCCGAGCAGATTAACGTCTTGGATGTCGCGCGGCAAGAACCCGATTTGGAAGATCTGTTCCTGCAGCTTCTTTCTTCCGGGAAACAACAGCGGCCGGAACTGCACATTCCGGCCTCCCGCGCCGCAGATCTTCCCGTCACGGTCCGGAGCCAAGCGGTAACCAAGCGCTTTGGTGATTTTGTTGCCGTGGACTCGGTGGACTTGGACGTGCACAGGGGGGAGATCTTCGGGCTGCTGGGGCCAAACGGTGCAGGGAAGACCACCCTCATCAAGATGATGTGCAGTCTTTTGGAGCCCAGCGCCGGATCGATTCAAGTGGTGGGTTTTGATATCCAGTCGGAAAAGCAGCGTGTCTGGGACCAGATCGGCTACATGTCACAGCATTTCTCGCTGTACCGGGATTTAACCGTCCGGCAAAACCTGCGGCTTTACTCCGACCTCTACGGGGTGCGGAACGCGAATTTTCGCGATTTGATGAAGTCGCTGGGGCTCGAGGAATTCGCATCGCGGCTGGCAGGTGACCTGCCCACGGGGTTCCGGCAGAGGTTATCGCTTCTTTGTGCGGTGCTGCATGGGCCGCCGGTTCTTTTCCTGGATGAACCGACATCCGGAGTCGATCCGGTGGCGCGGCGTACGTTCTGGGACCTGATCTACTCGCTTTCGCGGGAGTCCGGGGTCACCATCCTGGTCTCGACGCACTATATGAATGAAGCCAACCACTGCGACCGGCTCGGCCTGATGCATCAGGGCCGCCTGATCGCCGTGGACACGCCTGCAGGCCTGAAGCAGACCTCCGAGCGGCGTTCCGGCAGGCTGCTGGCGATCCACACGCCCGGATTCCGCGAGGCGTTTGACGTGCTCCGACCTGTCTATCCAGGCGCCTTTCTGTACGGAGACAGAATCCACCTGCGGAGCTTCGATGCCCGATTCGATGAACGCAGGGTGCTGTCCCTTCTGAGCCAGGCAGGCATCACGGACATACAAACCAGCGAGCCACAGCTTTCCATGGATGAAACCTTCATCGACTTCATCCGGACCGCGGAGATGGTTCATGCTTAGCCGCCTCTTGGCCATCATCCGCAAGGAAACTCGAGAAGTGTTGCGGGATCGAATCTACCTGAGTTTGGCGATTGCCGTCCCGCTCGTCGTTACCGTGCTCCTGGGGCTGGGATTCGTTCTGGACGTGAAGAATCTGCCGGTCGTGTTTTATGACCAAGACCGCTCCTCGCTCAGCCGCGAATACATGTACTCGTTCACCAACTCCGAATACTTCCGCCTGGTTGGAATGGTGGCCAGCCCCGCGCAGTTCGAACAGTTGATGCAGTCCGGAGCCGTACGCGCGGTAGTCGTTATCCCGCCGGATTTTTCGCGCAAGCTGAATGGCGGAAAACAGGTCGCGGTGCAGATTCTCGTGGACGGATCGTTCGCGGCACGAGCGCAAGTCGTCAGCGGCTACATCGCGGCGATTGACGGGCAATTCAACGCCCAGTTGCTGTCCAGCTATCTGGCGGGGAAGGGCGTGGTGACCACGAACCTGGTGCCGGTCTCCACGGAGGGGAGGGTCTGGTACAACCCTTCGCTGGAATCGAAGAACTCCGTCGTTCCGGGGCTTATGGTCATCACCCTGATGTTCTATCCGGGCCTGCTTGCCTCCTTGGTCGTGGTTCGGGAAAAGGAGCGGGGCACCATTTTCAATCTGTACTGCTCGCCGGTCCGGCGCTGGGAAGTGATAGCCGGGAAGGCCGTACCGTATATCGGCGTGGCCTTTCTGGACTATTTCCTGATCTTCAGTTTGAGCATCCTGGTTTTCCAGGTGCGATTTGTCGGCAGCTTTTTTGTGCTGACCCTGGCCGCCTTGCTGTACATCACTTGCTGCATCGGAGTGGGGCTGGTGATTTCCGTGTCCTGCAAGACGCAGGTCGCCGCCATGCTCGCCACCTTCGTGGCCATGATGACCCCCTCGATGATGTTTTCGGGGATGATGACGCCCATTGCCAGCATGGACCGCTCCGCGCAAATGATCAGCCGGGTGATTCCGGCGTCCTATTTCATGGGCATGGCCCGGGGCGTGTACCTGAAGGGACTGGGTTTCTCCTATTACCTGCCCGATTTTCTGACCCTGCTGCTGTTTGCAGCCGTGGTCTATGGGATTGCCATCCTTAGTTTCCGGAAGAGGGCGGGCTGAGATGCTGCGGCGCATCCTGGGAATGATCCGGAAGGAATTTGCGCAGATCCTGCGGGATCGCGCGCTCGTCTTCATCCTCATCTGGGCCTTCACGGCCGCGATCTACACCGTTGGCCGGGGCCATGCCATGGAGGTGACAAACGTTCCAACCGTTGTATACGACCTGAGCCGGAGTCCGGCAAGCCGGGAATTCCTAAGCCACCTGCAGCCTCCCTACTTCAAGCTTGTCGCCTATCTCGACCGGGAAGAGGACATCGCCAAGTATCTAGATAGCGGCAAGGCCTCCATCGCGGTGGTCATTCCTCCGGATTTCCAGCGCAAGGTCAGCGGCCAGGGACAGGCGCATGTTCAGGTCATTACGGACGGGGCCGTGGCCATGCCCGCTACCGTCGCCGTCGCTTACATCGCCGCGATCTCCAGCCGGTACTCCGTGGCGGTTTTGGAAGATCGCGCTGCCGCGGCCGGAGTCCGGCTGAGCAGCCTTCCCGGCATCGAGGAACGCGTGCGGGTGAAATACAATCCCAATATGCTGAGCTCGTGGTTCAGCAGCCTGCTGGAGCTGATGAACATGCTGACCATGGTATCACTGCTGCTGACGGCCGCGGACCTGGTGCGCGAGAAGGAACACGGCACGCTCGATCAATTGCTCGTGAGTCCCGCGCGGTCCTTCGAGATCTTTCTTGCGAAAATTATTCCCACGATCCTGGTGGTTCTGGCGCTTTCGGGGTTCAGCTTCTTATTCGTGCTGAAACCGGTCTTCCATGTTCCGATCCGTGGCAGCATGCTGCTCTTCTACAGCGTCGCTGCGCTGTATGTGTTCGCCATGACCAGCATGGGAATCGCGATCGCGGTGGTCGCCCGCAACCTCTCTCAGGCCATGATGATCATGCTACTCATTCTCCAGCCGATGATCTTTCTCTCTGGAGCGTGGAATCCTCCCGAGGCCATGAGCCCCTGGATGCGCTGGTTTAGCCTGATCTCGCCGATGCGCTACTTCATCGATTTTGGTTATGGGGTGATCCTGAAAGGGAGCGGGCTCTCAATCGTAGCGTGGGACATCGCCGGCATTGTGATTCTAGGAAGCGCGCTCTTCGCCTTCTCCCTGTGGTGGTTCCAACGAAGCCTTTCCCGCTAAGAAAACAGATCGTCAGCTGGCCGGCGCTCACCCTTTCGCAAATGCTCCAGCCATCTTGTAATTCTCCTGAGGAGCCTTACCCGATCCCGCTCATCTCCGTGCGAGACGTTTCAACACCGCCGCCAGGCGGCGCATCTCCGCGCGCGTGGTGATCGAGACGCGCACCATGCCCGAGCGGCGGAATTCCTGGCTGCGGTCGCTGAGCAGGATGCCTTCCCGGGCCAGTCGCCGCAGCATCTCCGGTCCGCGCGCGCCGAAATCCACCAGCAGGAAGTTGCCGGCGCTGGGGAACCAGCGGTGGCCGAGGCGCGTGAGTGCCGCGGCAAATTCGCTGCGCGCACGGCGCACTTCCGCCGCGTAACGCCGCACCGCCGCAGAGTCGCGCGCCGCGGCTTCGCCGGCCGCCAGCGCCGCGGTATTCACGTTGAAAACCGGCGCCACTCGCCGGAACAGCTCGGTCACCTCCGGCCGCGCGATCAGGCAGCCCAGCCGGAGTCCGGCCAGGCCCGAGGCTTTCGAATAGGTCCGCGCGACGATCAGGTGGGGGTAACGCCGAATCCAGGACGCGGCGCTCCACGCGGAAAATTCCACGTACGCCTCGTCCACCACCACCGCGGTATCCCGCGCCGCGCGCAGGATGCGGTGGAGATCGGCCTGGGGGATCAGGTTTCCGGTGGGATTATTGGGATTGGCGAGAAAGAGAACGCGGGGGTGGCGGCGCAGCGCGGCGAGCAGCCCCGCCACGGGGAAATTCATCTGCGCATCGAAACGCGGGGTGACGACCCGCGCACCATAGAGCCCGGCAAAGATGCGGTACACCGGAAACGTGGGCTCGGGGAAGAGCACGGTGCTCCCGGCATCCACGAAGACGTCGTAGACCAGGCGCAGGGCGTCGTCGCCGCCGTTGGTCAGGTGGAACTCCTCCGCCCGGACGCCGCTGGCGCGCGCCAGCCGCGCCGTTACCCGCCCGTATTCCGGGTACATGGCGATCTGCCGCGCCGAAAGCCGCCGCAGGGCCCGCAACACGGCCGGCGAGCAGCCCTGCGTATTCTCGTTCAGGTCGAGCCGCAGTTTGCCGTAGCGCCCTTCGGGCGCCGCGACGTGGGGTTTCATGCGCAGGACCGCGCGGCGCACCGGCAGATTGTACAGAGCCATTTCTCCTCCGCGAGCCCGGCGCTTCCTGCGACAACAAACGCCGAAGAAGAAGCTAGACGAAAGCAGGAAAACTGTCGAGGCGAGATTGCCGCCTCCGGCGCGGGCGCTTGGCGCCCGGATGCACAGTAAGGTGTTCGATCAGCGGCGCGGGGAAGAGCCCGGCAACGAGGTATTGCCGAAGTTCATGGTCATAAGGAAGTGGATGGCGACGCCCACCTTACCGTTGGGCTGGGGTTCCACGCGCACCACTTCCGCCACGTATTCGCAGTTCATCGGATCGGTCGGACTGCTGTAAGGGAAAGTGACGAACAGGCGCATGCCCTTGTAGTAGTTTTGCTGGTGGGTGACGAAGTACACTCCTTCGCGGGAGGCATTCGCGCTGACGATCAGGTCCTCGAAATGCTCATCCTCCGGCCGCGACGGCCGCACGCGGAGCGGCTTGGCGATCTTGGCGCGGCGGTTGTTGCGTTTTTCGGTCTGCTCCATCGCCGTTCTCGTATTATTCTTGCTCTTATTGGCTCTGTAACGTCAAGTAGTTGCGCTGAATCAGATAGTGCAAGGCGGGGGCGGAGCCGGATCCGGGGAGAAATAAATCGTGGCGGAAAAGATGCGCAAAGACGATGCCGAGTGGAAAAAGCAACTCTCGCAAAATCAGTACCATGTGACCCGGCAAAAGGGAACTGAACCGCCCTTCTCCGGCGAATACGAGGCCAGCAATTCTGCCGGCGTCTATAAATGCGTTTGCTGTGGTCAGCCCCTGTTTCGTTCCGACACCAAATACCATTCAGGTTCAGGCTGGCCCAGTTTCTGGGCCCCACTCAGCGCGGAGGCCGTGGCGACCGAAGCGGACTCCTCGCACGGCATGCGCCGCACGGAGGTGAAATGCAGCCGCTGCGACGCTCACCTGGGACACCTCTTCGAGGACGGGCCACGGCCAACGGGTCTGCGCTACTGCGTCAATTCGCTGGCGTTGAAGCTGGAAGAAGATGAAAAGCCGAAAGGTTGAAGAAAACCCCCATCATTGGGAATTTCTTCTGACCTTGTACTTTTCAACTGTTAGGCCTTTGTCCTTCAGGCTGCCGGACAGGAGCATCCCGCAAGTTCCGCGACGCGGTCCCGTTCCCACACGCCAATCAGCAGTACTTTGGTGCCCGCCGGGTACTTGAAGATGTAATAGACGTTCGTCAGTCCTTCGACCTCGAAGAACCCAGGGCGGCGCGCGTCCGCGCGCATCGGCACTCCCATCTCCAGCAGCACATGCAGCTCCGCAAGCTGCTCCTCGGAGTGGTTTCGCAGGTCCTCGACCAGGGGCCGCTGTTTCTGGATATTCATAGCCGTATCTTTCTTCTCGCTTCTTCTCTCACTGTATAAGACGCAAATAAATCGAAAATGTTTCCGGGTCCGCACGGATTACCGCGAGAGGTGGAAAACCAGAAGATGCCCCCAAGTCCAGCTTTCCGTACCGACAGTGTAGATGCGGAAGACCCCCTGGTAGCTACAAGAAGTGCAGCCCTGTGCGCGATTGTACAATCCACCCCGGGGGGACTCGAATGCCTGCGGAACAAGGGCAGGAAGGCAGGTCCAGAGACCTGTCCTGAATCAGTACCTCTGTACCGTATTACGGGAATACAAAACTTGCTACCCTCCTTCTTTGTCTGGTGGCCCGCGCTTTTTGGGGGGCTGAAACTATGAACTCCCGCTTCATTCTCGGGATTCTCGCAGCACTCGGCGTTTCATTCCTGGGCGTACCCCAGGCCCCGGCGCAGCATCCATTCCTCCCCGCCGCTTCCTTCAGTTCCTGGCGCCTGGACTATGCTCCCCAGCCTTCCCGCAGGACACCGGGAATGCTCGTTGCTGCGGGGGTCGCGGCCGCGCCCATCTTGGACTCCTGGAGTGGCGGGGTGCTCCCGCGCGCCGGGCAAAACGTCCTCTCTGCGATTCCGCTGTCCGCGTCTGCGTCGTCCCGGGCAATCAGCCGCATGCAGGCGTCCTTCCAGAGCCTGGACACGCCCTTTCTCTCGGCGGTGCGCCTGCCTCTGGCCTCGTTCTGGCGCGGGCGCATCAAGGTGGATGGATTCGAGAGCGATCTGCCAACAGATTACATCCTGTGGGGTCTGCCGGGGGCCGGTACCATGCAGGGCCTGCGCTGGAACGGCGGTGAGCATATGGGGGTCATCTTGCCGGCGCCGGACGAGTCCTATGGATTGCACCTGACCCTGCACGTCCATGCCGGTGCCGTCGAAGCCGGCGACAACTGCGCGTGGCACGGCATGCAACAAGTTGCGCGCGCTGGCCGGTATTTCTTCCGCCATTGAAGCGCAACCCTCCGCTCGGGACAAACCTGCCCGCCCGAGTTGAGTTTTCTCTACCAACATATTACTACTTTAAAAGCTACTTGCGCGTTCGGCGCTGAATTGAGATAGTGTGGACAATTCTCTTGACAGCATGGAGACGTTCCGGTGAAAAAAAAGCAAAAGAAGAAATCATCTTTCGGCAAAGACCGCCGACGCAAGCACCACCATTACCTGGTGAGTGTGTATTATGCGGACGGCGAAAAGTTTGGCCGCGTCTATACCGACAAGGGCAAGGCCACGCGCTTTGCTGAGCGCCAGAGAAGGTCGCCGGTCGTCAAAAGCGCCCGCATCACGCAGGTTTCCTGACCGCCACGGCAGTTTTGGTCCCTCCTCGCGGGCGGGCCCGTGTGCGGATGTGTGCCGGGGGATGCTTGTGAGCGGCGCGCGGTCGTGTTATAAAAGAAGGGCGGTAAGCGGCCGTAGTATAGTGGTAGTACGAAACCTTGCCAAGGTTTAGGTGTGGGTTCGATTCCCATCGGCCGCTCCAGTTTCTCTCCCGCGTTTTCCTCAGGCTTTCTTTCTCTCTCCGCGCTTTCCGCGTGAAATTTGCCATGCCCTGCCGTTACAATCCTTTCCTGGCGGTTTCCGGTACTCATGGAAAAAATTATCGTCGCTGTCGGCAGCCTGCGCCGCCCCAAACTCAATGCCGTCTGGGAAGCGCTGAGCATTTTCGGACCTGCGCTGGATCCCCACGTGCTCTTTGACGTGACCGGCGTGGACGTGGAGAGTGGTGTGGGCCACACCCCGGTAAGCCGCGAAGAACTGATGCGCGGGGCGCGGCAGCGCGCCGAGGCCCTGGCGCCCATCGCCCGCGAACGCGGCGAACCCTGGCGCTATTTCGTGGGCCTCGAGGGCGGCTTCGACGTGGTGCCCGAAGAAGGGCGGCGGCGCGTTTTTCTGGAGAGCTGGGCGTACGCCAGCGATGGCGCGCGGGGCTATTTCGGCCGTTCCGGAGGCATCGAGGTGCCGGAGGCGCTGGCCGCGGAAGTCCTTGATCACGGCGTCGAGCTGTCCGTGGCCATCGAGCGCTTTGTACTGGCTATGAACGCCAGCCCCTCGGCGGTCGCCACGGATGCCGAACGCTATGCGCGCGAAATGAACGCCGACCGCTTTGCCGGGGCGGCGGGAATTCGCGATGCCCAGGGCGCCTGGGGCGTGCTTTCGGCCAACCTCATCACCCGCCAGGACGCCTTTCGCGTGGCCGTGATGAGCGCTTTCGCTCCGTTCTATAACGCGAAGATGTACCGCACACCCGAGGCGGCGGGATAGTTGCAGTTCTATCATTCCGAACGGAGACCCAAAGGTGTGCATCGGGGCGGAGTCGAGGAAACTCTCTCTGACTGGTGAAGTGGCAAAATCCGCGCGGCGCGGATGGCGTTGAGGGGGCCAGCATGGACATCGTCAAAGGCAACATGGGGTGGATCGAGGTCATCGTTGGCCCGATGTTTTCCGGCAAGAGCGAAGAGTTGATCCGTCGCTTGCGGCGCGCGGAGATCGCCCGGCAGCGCGTACAGATCTTCAAGCCGGCCATTGACGAGCGCTACGCGGCCAACGAGATCGTCTCGCACTCCGGCCTGGGCATCCCCTCCGATGCCGTGAGCAAAGCCGCGGAAATCCTGGACAAGGTCCAGCCGCGCACCGAAGTCGTGGGCATCGACGAAGCGCAGTTCCTCGGCGACGACGTTGTGGAGGTCTGCAGCAAGCTCGCCAATCTCGGCAAGCGCGTCATCGTCGGCGGCCTGGACACCGACTACCGCGGGCGACCCTTCGAGCCCATGCCCCGCCTGCTGGCCATCGCCGAGGAGATCACCAAGCTCCTGGCCATCTGCGTGCGCTGCGGCAATCCCGCCGTGCACACCCAGCGCCTGGTGGAATCCGAGGAACTCATCGTAGTCGGCGCCGGCGGCATGTACGAAGCCCGCTGCCGCCGCTGTTTCGAACCCAACCTCGCGCAACTCAGCAAGGAGCCCAGCCCGTTCCTCGCCCCGCGCGCCCGCGCCTCGGGAGGAACCGGCAAGTGAAGATCGAATCCAAAGCACCCACGCGCGTAGACCTGGCCGGCGGCACGCTGGACATCTGGCCGCTGTATCTGTTTCATCCCGGCGCGATGACCGTCAACGCGGCCATCACCCGCTACGCCTCCTGCGTCATCGAGACGCACGCTCCAAGCGACACGAATATCCGCCTGGCCTCGCGCGATACCCGGCGGGAAGAGGCTTTCGCCTCCTTCGCCGCCCTGGCCAAAGCAAAAAAATACCGCCTGCCGCTCCTCGCCGAACTGGTGAAGATCTTTCAGCCCCAGCGCGGTTTCACCCTGACCACGGACTCCGAAGCTCCCGCCGGCGCCGGCATCGGCGGCTCCAGCGCCATGGCCGTGGCCATCTCCGCCGCGCTCGATAAGCTCACCGGAGCCGGGAAGAGCAAGGCCGACTGGATTCACATCAGCCGCGACGCCGAAGCCGTGGTCATCCGCGTGCCCACCGGCACGCAGGACCACTACCCGCCGGCCTTCGGCGGCGCCGCGGCCATCGAGCTGCTTCCGGGCGGCGAGCATCGCGTCGAACTGCGCGTGGACCTCAGCGAACTGGAGCGGCGCATCGTGCTCTGCTACACCGGCAAGCCGCGGCAGTCCGGCATCAACAACTGGGAAGTATTTCAGGCCCACATCAACGGCAATAAGAACGTGCAGCGCAATCTCTCTCGCATCTCCGGGATTGCCCAGGCGATGCGCCAGGCCCTGGAGCGCAGCGAATGGAGCGCCGCCGGAAAACTGATGCGCGAGGAGTGGGCCTTCCGCAAGAAAAACCTGCCCAACATCTCCACGCGCACCATCAACAGCATCATCGCCGGCGCGCGCGCCAAGGGTGCGCTGGCCGGCAAGGTCTGCGGCGCGGGCGGCGGCGGCTGTGTGGTCTTGCTCATCGAGCCCGGAGCCCGGGAAGCTGTCGAACAGGCTGTCGTACGCGCCGGCGGCCAGATCCTCCCCATGGGCATTGACCGCGCCGGCGTCCAGCTCACCGGCGGCTAGCAGGCAGCGGATCGACCATTTTGGGTTGCTCATTCTGAGCCCACCCGATGCGGGGGGAAAAGGATCTCCACCGGCAGTGCCTGCAAGATCGGACGTTGCGATTCCTAGGGCAAACAAGCCCTCAAAATAACAGTTAATATCCTTCCGCAAATCCCGCAAGGCACCTGTACGCCAGCCTCTGCGCATCTTAAAATAGGTAGCTATGACGTACTGGCTAGCCATTGCGCTGACCTTCTTCTTGTTCGCGGATGCGAACGTGCCGTCGCTCACCCGGCTGCGCCCTCGCTCCGTCCCGCTCGCCGACTTTCCCGTGACTCCGGAGATTCCCGTCCTGCCGGCGGATCTTTCCGCAGACCAGGAAGGGAAGCCGGAGGCCCAGCCGCAAACCCAGACCAAAGCCGCCGTACTGAGCCCTGAATCGCGCCTCGCTCTGGTGCGTTACGTTTCCGGGGAGTTCGCCCGCGCCCTTAAGCCGCTCCCCGCCGGAAAGGAAGGCTTTCTTCTCCGTGCGGGCCAGCCCTTGGATCAGCAGGCGCTCGACCGCGCGGTGACCAGGCACGGCGCTGCCGTCAATACCGGCGATTCCACACAGATCACCCGGCTCGAATTCCGCCAGCACGACATCGTCATCGACATCAACGGCGGCGGGCGCATCAAAAAACGCTGGCGCGACCGCCTGCACATGGAGATCGGGGGCGTTCCCACCGTGCGCTCCAGCACGCAGGAGGGCGCGGCCCCGGGGCTGCAGCCTGGCATGGGCAGCACCATCTTCCTCGACTTCGGCAAGCCCCTGCCGGACCTTACGCCCGCGGAACTGAAGCAACTGCTGGCTCCGCTGCTCGATTTTTCCAGGCAGCACTCCGCCGCCGTGCAGTGGTACGACACGCTGCCTCCGGCGATGAAGCAGGCCATCAAGAACCGGCGCGCCGAGGTGGGCATGGACCGCGAGATGGTCGTGGCCGCCATCGGCAAGCCGGAGCGCAAGGTGCGCGAGCGCGACGCCGAGGGCAACGAGATCGAAGACTGGATCTACGGCCAGCCGCCTTCCAAGACCATCTTCGTGCGCTTCCAGGGCGACCGCGTCACCAGCATCAAGCAGTTCCCGCAGTAGCCGCCGTTGGGGCGGGCGCATGCTTCCCCGCGTTGACATTTCTTTATAGGCCTCCTAGCATGATGGAATCTGCACTGCGGCGGGCCCGCCCTTCGCTCTCCGCCATCACACCCGCAATGGAGGATTCATGCCCATCAAGGTCGGCATCAATGGCTTCGGCCGCATCGGACGCAACATCATGCGCACGACGCTGGACGACAAGGACATTCAGGTGGTCGCCGTCAACGACATCACCGACGCCGCGACGCTTGCGCACCTGCTCAAGTACGACTCCATCCTCGGCAACCTGCCGCATACCGTGACCCACACCGAAGACTCCATCGCCGTTGAGGGCCGCAGCTTCAGAGTCTTCAAGGTAAAGGATCCCGCCGAGATTGACTGGGCCTCGGTCGGCGCCGGGATCGTCGTCGAATCCACCGGCCTGTTCACCAAGGGCGTGGACGCCAGAAAGCATCTGCGCGGCCCGGTGAAGAAGGTCATCATCTCCGCTCCCGCCGACGGCCCGGACCACACCGTGGTTCTCGGCGTGAACGATAAGACCTATGACCCGGCAAAGCACCACGTAGTTTCCAACGCCTCGTGCACCACCAATTGCCTTGCTCCCGTGGCCAAGGTCCTGCAGGAGACCTTCGGGATTGTCAGCGGCACCATGACCACCATCCATTCCTACACCAACGACCAGCGCCTGCTCGATCTGCCGCACAAGGACCTGCGCCGGGCGCGCGCCGCGGCCTTGAACATGATTCCCAGCTCGACCGGAGCGGCCAAGGCCCTGCACCTGGTGATCCCCGAGCTGAAGGGCAAGCTCGACGGCTATGCCATGCGCGTGCCCACGCCCAACGTCAGCGTCGTGGACGTGACCGTGTTCACGGAAAGGTCCGCCAGCGTCCAGAGCGTGAACGCCGCCCTGAAGGCCGCGGCCAGCGGCGCAATGAAGGGCATCCTCGATTACACTGAAGAAGAGCTCGTCTCCGCCGACTTCAAGGGCAATTCGCACTCCTCCATCGTGGATGCCGGCTATACCAAGGTGGTGAGCGACCGCTGCGTAAAGGTCCTTGCCTGGTACGACAACGAGTGGGGCTACTCCTGCCGCTGCCGCGATTTGGTCAAATTCATGGCCGCGAAATTCTAATTGCTGGGGCGGGCCGGAGCCCGCCCCTTCTTTTTTGGCAAATCCCATGAACAAGCTGACGATCGACGATCTCGACCTGCGCGGGAAGCGCGTCTTCATTCGCGTGGATTTCAATGTGCCGCTCAAGAATGGCGTGATCACCGACGACACGCGCATCCGCGAGACTCTGCCGACCCTGCGCCTGGCCATGCAGATGGGCGGACGGCTGGTTCTGGCCTCGCACCTCGGCCGGCCCAAGGGCGGCCCCGATCCCAAGTATTCGCTGTTGCCCGCTGCAAAAAAGCTCGAAGAGCTCCTTGGCAAACCCGTGCAGTTTGCCAACGACTGTGTGGGCGCGGACGCGGTAGCGAAGAGCAGATCCCTGGCCGACGGCGGCATCCTAGTTCTCGAAAACGTGCGCTTCCATCCCCAGGAAGAGAAAAACGACGAAGGTTTCTCGAAGCAGCTCGCCGCGCTCTGCGACGGCCTGTTTGTCTGCGACGCCTTCGGCTCGGCGCACCGCGCCCACGCCTCGGTGGTGGGCATTACGCGCTTTGTGAAGCAGGCTGCCGCGGGCAAGCTGATGCAGAAGGAACTCGAGTATCTGGGCAAGGCGCTGACCAATCCCGCGCGGCCCTTCGTGGCCATCCTCGGCGGGGCCAAAGTCTCCGACAAGATCGAAGTGATCGAAAACCTGATGAAGATTGCCGACACCATGCTCATCGGCGGGGCCATGGCCTACACTTTCCTGAAAGCCCAGGGCCTGCCGGTGGGCAAGTCGCTCGTCGAAGAGGACAAGCTCGATCTCGCGGCGCGCCTGCTCGCGGAAGCCAAACAGCGCAAGTTCAACCTGCTCCTCCCCGCGGACCACGTCGTGGCCCAGGAGTTCAAGGCCGGCGCCTCGGCCAGAATTTGCGGCGTGGCGGAGACACCCGCCGATCAGATGGGCCTGGACATCGGCCCGAGGAGCATCGCGGCCTACGCCGCGGAGATCGTCAAAGCCAAAACCATCGTCTGGAACGGCCCCATGGGCGTCTTCGAAATGCTCGCATTCGCCAAGGGCACGCTGGAAGTGGCCAAGGCCGTCGCCGCGGCCACGACCGCCGGCGCCATATCGATTGTCGGCGGCGGCGATTCGGTGGCCGCTGTGCACCAGTCCGGCGTTGCGGACAAGATTTCACATATTTCCACCGGCGGCGGCGCCTCGCTGGAATTCCTCGGCGGGCGCAAGCTCCCCGGCGTGGAGGCGCTGACCAGCATATGAGACGCAGAGTGATTGCCGGCAACTGGAAGATGTACAAGACACAAGCCGAGACGCGCGCCTTCTTCGCCGGATTGGCGCCGCTGGTGGCGCAGTCCACGCACTGCGATATCGTTGTTGCTCCGCCGTACACGGCCCTCGCCGCGGCGGTCGCCGCCGCCCGGGGCACCGCCGTGGGCATCGCCGGGCAGAACGTCTTCTGGGAGAAGGAAGGGGCGTACACCGGCGAGGTTTCCGCCGGGATGCTCGCTGAAGCGGGCTGCCGCTATGTCATCATTGGCCACTCCGAGCGCCGCCAGTACTTCGGCGAAACCGAGGAGAGCGTCGCGAAGAAGAGCAGGGCCGCGCTGGCCGCGGGGCTTGCGCCCATCGTCTGCGTCGGGGAACTGCTGGCCGACCGCGAAGCGGGCAAAACCGAGGAGGTCCTGGGGCGGCAGTTCCGCGGCGGGCCGGGTTCGTTGACCGCGGAGGAGTTCTCCCGTATTCTGGTAGCGTACGAGCCAGTGTGGGCGATTGGTACGGGCCGCACGGCGACGCCGGAAATCGCTGCCGCAGCGCATCAATTTCTGCGGCAATGCGCGGCCGGGCAGTTTTCCGCGGGAGCCGCTTCCACTCTGCGCATTCTCTACGGCGGCAGCGTCAAGCCCGACAACATCAAGGGATTGATGGCGCAGGAAGAGTTAGATGGGGCCTTGGTGGGCGGAGCGAGCCTCGACGCCAAATCGTTTGCGGCCATCGTGAATTTTTGTTGACCGCTTCGCGGTCACGCATATGAAGGTTTGTGGCGGCGGATCTGCCCCGCTACTTTTTGAAAAACGTTTTTCTTCAATGGGAGAATCGGAAATGCCGAGTGCAGTGAAATGGGCCATTGCAGTGCTATCGGGCCTGGCGGTCATCGTGGTTGGCTGGAAGTGGGCCGGCTGGCTGCTGACCAGTTTCTTCGTGATGAATTGTCTGGTGCTGATCATCGTCGTGCTGCTGCAGAGCGGCAAGGCGGCGGACCTCGCGGGAGCCTTCGGCGGCGCCGGCAGCCAGACGGCCTTTGGGCCGCGCGGTGCGGCCAACGTGCTCTCGCGCGCCACCACCTGGTGTGCCATCATGTTCATGTTCTGCGCGCTGGCTTTGGTGCTGCGCCAGGATAAGGCGGCGGCCACGGGCAGCTCGATCCTCGAAAAGGTCGCCAAGCCTGCGCCGAGTTCCTCGGGACCTGCGCCGCAGCCGGCGGCCCCGGTGTCCCCAGCACCCATGGCTCCGGCACAGCAGCCGCAGCCGGCAGGCAAGAAACCCTAACAAGTTAGGCCTTCCCCTGCTTGCGGGCGCAGTTGCCCGCGGCTACAATTGCAACATTCACTCCCGTGCGGAAGTGGCGGAACTGGCAGACGCACCATCTTGAGGGGGTGGCGCCGCAAGGCGTGGGGGTTCGAATCCCCCCTTCCGCACCAACCTTTCCTCGTCGGAAAGAGTGCCCCGACGCTCAGGATTTTTTCACTTACCATTTCAAGTGTGACCGCAGAGCGGTCAACGGTTCTCTGCGTCGCTCCTCTCCGCCCTGGCATTCCCCTTTGTTTTGATTGACTCTGCTTTCATCCCGGGACTAGTATGCGCCTCAGTGAGCTCCTATCCGTGAAGTGCGCTTTTTTTCGCGCAGGAGTATAGCGATGTCCACCCGCTTCATTGCCTCCCTGGGAATCGCAAGCTGCTGGTTTCTGTTGAGTTGTGGGAGCGGGCCGCCTCCGCCCTCGGCCACCCAGTATCTGACGGACGCGCGAAGCAACCTCGGCGCCTCCGATTTCAACGCCGCCCTGAAAAATCTCGAGCGCTCCGTCAAAGTAGGGGGTGAACCGGCGCTCGTCCAGCAATCCGCGGTGTTGCGCACGGCGGTGGTGACCGCGCTGGCCGAGAGCAGCAGGCAGCTGGCCGAGGCCTATAACCTGGGCCGCAAGGAGCCGGCGGCACAGGCCCAATACGGTGCCTTCAACACAATGCGCGCCGACTACTACAGCAAAGCGCGCTCCTACCTGATGGACGCCATGCAATCGGTGATGGACCAGCGCAGCAAGCTGGGTGACGTCCCGATCTCCCTGGAACTCAGCTTTCCAGGATTCACCGGCGCCGCCGATCCTGCGCTGGGCAAGATCAAGAACGGCCACTGGGTGGGGGATGCCGAGCGGCAAGGCGCCGAACTCCAGATGGAGCGCAACGCCCTGGCGCGCACTTTGACCGCGTTGGTGGGCGCCGGCGAGGATCTCAACAAGGGCAAGGATCTCTTCAGCAAGGGTAAGGTGGATCTCGATCCCCGCGTGTACCTGATCGAATCCAGCGCCGCCTTCCTGCGCATCGGCGGGATTTTCGACCGCCGCGGCCTCGATGAACTCGATCACCTGCGCACCGTCAACGAAGTGGTGCGCGCCAACCTGGACGTTACCTTGAAGCTGCTCGCTGCCAAGCCCGACAAAGACCTGGAAGCCCGCGCGAAAAAGATGCGCGCAGATTGCGAAAGAACGCTCAAGGCGATAACGCCGTAACGCAGGCGCTTCCGCGCCCCACAAGCCGCGAGACCTCCTCGCGCCGCAGAATTGCTGCTGCGTGCCCGCGCTGGGGCATAGTACAATTCTGCCTGCGCAGCGCAGTTTCCTGAGAATTCCTGCGAGAACCGATATGGATCTGATTCTGTAGCGCCGGCCTTCAGGCCGGCATCTTGTTTTTCCAGCGAAGGCCGATGGCAGGGACGAAGATCGAACACCACATTGAACTCATCGTGGAGCGCGGCGGCGGCAGTGTGCCTCCCGCCAGCGGTGGTGGCGACGATGGCGGCCGCAGCCCCCAGCCCGGCACTCCTTCGCCCAGCCGCTATTACACCGGAATCTCCATCGCCCTCGCGGCCATCGTTATGTTCTTCATGGCCCTGACCAGCGCTTACGTCGTGCTCAAGGGCGTCAACAGCCTCTGGCAGCAGGTGACAATTCCGCCCATCCTGTGGGTGAACACGGTTGTTCTCTTGGCCAGCAGCCTGACCATCGAGCTGGCACGCCGCAGCCTGGCCCGCAGCGATCGCTCCGCCTTCCGCACCCTGTGGCGGGTCACCACCGGCTTCGGCCTGCTCTTCTTGGCCGGCCAGTTGCTGGCCTGGCGCCAGCTTGTCGCCGCCGGAGCCTATCTGACCAGCAATACCGCCAGCAGTTTCTTTTACATCCTGACCGCCGCGCACGCCCTGCACCTGCTCGGCGGGATCGTCGCCCTGGCCTACGTCGGGGTGCACGACTTCGAGCGCGGGGAAGGGGTTTCCCGCGCTGTCGCCGCCAACGTTGCCGCCATCTACTGGCACTTCATGGACGGCTTGTGGGTCTACCTCCTGGCCCTCCTCTATTTCGTGAAGTAACCCGTCGCGCGCGTACAAGGCGCCAGCAGTGTAGGAATCGCTCGATGCCCGCTGGGAGTGAAGCAAAGACGAAACCCAAGAGCACAGACTGAAATCTGTGCTACCCGCCAGAGCACAAGTTCCAACCTGTGCTCGTCATCTTCATACGCTGTTTGTTACTGGGTGAGGGCTTCGGCGAGGGCGTCAGCGACGCGGCGGATCTGTTCGGGGCGGAGCTCGGGGTACATGGGGAGGGAGAGGACTTCCTGGCAGGCGCGTTCGGTGTGCGGGAAGTCACCCGGCTTGTGTCCGGCGGAGGCGTAAAGGGGCTGCAGGTGCAAGGGGATGGGGTAGTAGACGCTGCTGCCGATTTTACGCTGGGCGAGGAACTGTTGCACCCGATCGCGGTTCGCTACGCGGATCGTGTACTGGTGGAAGACGTGGTCGTAGCCGGCGGGGATTTTGGGAGTGACGACGCCGGGTATTTTTTCGAGCAGAGCCGAGTATTCGGCGGCGTGCTGCTGGCGGGCGCGCTGCCAGGCGGGCAGGTGCTTCAATTTGACGCGCAGGATGGCGGCCTGCAGTTCGTCGAGGCGGCTGTTCCAGCCCGGCTCGCGGCTCACGTATTTTCCGGTTTGCCCGTGATTGCGCAGGATGCGCACGTGCTCGGCGAGCTGGGCGGAATTGGTGACCACCATGCCGGCATCGCCGCAGGCGCCGAGATTCTTGGTGGGATAAAAGCTGATGCCGGCGGCGTCTCCGAGCGAGCCCGTGGGGCGGCCCTGGTAGGACGCGCCGATGGCCTGGGCGTTGTCTTCGACCACGGGAAGATTGCGGGCGCGGGCAAAGGCCAGGATGGGGTCCATGTCCGCGGGCAAGCCGTAGAGGTGCACGACGACGATAGCTCGGGTGCGCGGGGTGAGGCGTTTTTCGAGCTCGCGCGGATCGATGTTAAAGGTGGCGGGATCGATGTCCGCGAAGGCCGGGCGGGCGCCCAGGGCGCTGACGGCGCTGCCGGTGGCCACAAAGGTGAAGGGCGGGAGGAGGACTTCGTCGCCCGGGCCCACGCCGCAGGCGCGCAGCGCGAGAATCAGGGCATCGGTGCCGGAGCCGACGCCGACGCCGTGGGCCGCGTTGCAGAGGCGCGCGATCTCTGCGCCCAGCGCCTCGCCGTGGCTGCCCAGAACGAACTGCTGCGCGGTGAGCACGCCGTCGATCGCGGCGCGTACCTCTTCTCCGATCGCCGCGTACTGGGCGTGCAGATCGATCTGCGGTATGGGCTGCAAGGCCGCCTCCGCCCGGAGCTTGTTGGTCATCGGGCGTCCGAGCGGCGCGGCGCGGCGGTCACGCGTTTATTTCTTCGGCAACTTGGTGCAGACGGCGATGGCATTGTTGGGATTGATGGCGCCGGAGCCTTCCTCGATGTGCTGGATCACTCCCTGTTTATCCACGACGAAGGTGGTGCGCTGCGCCCACTCGTACTCTTCTTTTTCGACCTTGTTTATCTGGAGGATGCCGTACTGCTTGAGGACCTTGCGGTTCATGTCGCTCAGCAGGGGAAAGGTGACGCCGAGTTTTTCGGCAAAGGCGTTGTTGGCGGCGGGGCTGTCGATGCTGATGCCCAGAACGACGGTATCCGTCGCGTCCAGCTTCTGCCTATCAGCCTGATAGGCTTGCAGTTCCTTCGTTCAACCCTCAGTGAAGGCCAGGACGTAAAAGGCCAGCACAACATTTTTCTTGCCGCGGAAGTCGCCGAGGTGCACGGGCTTCCACTTATTGTCGAGGAGCGTGAAATCGGGCGCGGTCTCTCCGACCTTCAACTGGGTGTGGGCAATCTCGGTTTTTTGGCCGGCCGGAAGCCGTGGGGCCAGGCCAGCAATGAGGGCCGTGGCGAGGAAAGAAGCCGCCAAACGTCTGCGATCCATGAAACCCCCTGCGCGGTGAATTTGCAAACCCCAATGAGTATACGCCAAGCCAAGCCGGGAACGGAACCTCATGCGGCAGCCCGGGTTTGCGCCCGGCTTCGCGGGAAACTAGCGCAAGCGGCCCGGAGGATCGGCGGGGGCGGGAACCGGAGTCTGGAGGGCGTTGCCGGTGGCGTGGGCCGTGAGTTTCACCGGCGCCGGCTGGGGAATTCCCGCGCCGGCATTGAGTTCGAGGTGCTCCTTTCCGCAGCGCGGGCAGAAGCCTTTGCCGGTGTCTTCATCGCGCAGGCTGGCCAGTTCGTAGCAGCCGCAGATGCAGTCGCAGTAGCCGGTTTCCGAAGCAGTCTTGATGGGCACGAGCGCCATGAATTCTCTCCGCGGCGAGAGTGTACGCGCCCCGGCAGGCAGGCGCAAGAGCCACGGGTTGACCGCTTGGCGGTCACACTCGAGGCGATAGTTACAGATCGTGGATGTGCGCCAGGCGGAAGGGCGATTCCAGATTGCGGCGTAACTCGGCCCAGTCGGTCTCCGGAATGGCATGGAAGACCTCGACGACCTGGGGATCAAATTGCGTGCCAGAGCAGCGCAGGATCTCGTCGCGGGCGTGGGTAAGGGTCAGGGCTTTGCGATAAGGGCGGTCGGAGATCATGGCATCCATAGCATCGGCGATGGCGAAAATGCGCGCCCCGAGGGGAATCTCTTCGCCCTTCAGGCCGCGCGGATAGCCCGTGCCGTCGAAGAACTCCTGGTGCGCCAGGACGATTTCCGCGGCATCGCGCAGAAAGGGAATGCGCGTGAGCATGTTGTAGCCGATATCGCAATGCGTGCGCATGATCTGCTTCTCGGCATCATCGAGCGGGCCCGGCTTGCGCAGGACGCCATCGGGGATGGCCATCTTGCCGATGTCGTGGAGAAAGGCGGCACGCGCCAGGACGGGAAGAGATTCGGGCGAAAGCTGCATGGCCTTGGCGATATAGATGGTAAAGGCGGTGACGCGCTGGCAGTGGCCTTCGGTTTCCGCGTCGCGGAGGTCGAGTGCGCTGCCCAGGGCTTCCAAGGTGTCGTCGTAGGACTGCTCGAGCTGGGTGAGAGTGCCGGAGAGCTGCGCGGTGCGCTCCTCGACGAGTTCTTCGAGGTTGCGTTGATAATTACGGTTTTCGAGGACCAGGTGGCGGTGCTGCAGGGCGCGGCGCACACCGAGGAAAAGCTGGTCCTTCTCGAAGGGCTTGAGGATGTAGTCGTAGGCACCGCGGCGAATGGCTTCCAGAGCCGTGGTGATGTCATGCATGGCGGTGACCATGATCACCGGTACATCCGGGTCATGCTGGCGCAGCCATTCGAGCAGGCGGATGCCGTCCATCTCCGGCATGATCATGTCACTCAAGACCAGGTCGGGAGCAAATTTCGGGATCATCTCCTGGGCCACTCGCCCATTGTTTGCGGTCGCGCACTGGAAGCCCTGGGCCTCCAGCATTGTGGAGACGACTTCGCGGATCGGTTCTTCGTCGTCCACGATCAGGATTTTTTCGGTTTCCACGGTCAAGGACTCCCGGCAGCCATTATATGGGACAGCACACGATTGTATGCGTGGTCTTGCTCAGTTAGAAAATAGCGTGTTACGGTCAAGCACGGGCATTCATTCCGGCTGGTTGTGGGAAATTGCAGGAACCACGGCGGCAGCCCGCCTGTATAGGGTGTTTCCACTCGGAGGCCCATCATCGTCTGGCACAGCCAAGACCTGCTCGGATTCGCGTTCTTCGAGGTCACCGCCTTCCTCGTTCTGCTCGTGCTCTTTGTGCTTTTGCGGCGCAATCACCGGTCGAGCTATTTCCAGACGTGGGTGGCGGGCTGGGCGTGTCTTACGATCGCCAGCTTCGCGGAGCTGTTATCCGTATTGCAGGTGTCCGCTCTGCCGCTGCTGCGGCTGATCCATCTGGCCGGGGAGCTGGCCGCCGTCCTGCTCTTTCTGGCCGCGGTGGTGCAATACACAGCGACCAGCGCGCGGTTTCTCTGGCAGCTGTTCCCGCTCGCCGGGCTGCTCTTCGCCAGCGTGTTTTATCTGGAGTGCGCGACGCCCGCGGGATTCGGTCAGATGCGCTGGGAGACGGCGTGGCTGCAGGTGACAGTTTTTCTCTGCGCAAGTTTCCTGCTGTGGCGGCATGCGCTCTCCTCGAAGAAAATCGGAGTTGCGCTGCTGGCGGCAGCCTTTTTGCTAAGCGGGTTGCACTCTCTGGACCGCCCCCTGTGGCCCGATCACCCCATCTTTCTTCTGCGTCTGGCGTTTGACCACCTGCTGTCGGTGGCGCTGGGAACGGCGATGGCGGTTCTGGTGCTGGAAGAAGCGCGGACGCGGACCGAAGACCTGAATGACAAGCTGCGCCGGCTGACGCTGCTGACGACCGCGAGCACACAGACACTCTCCGTGCAGGAGGTGCTGAACAAGGTTCTGAACAATCTGGTGGAGAGCCTCGGGGTGACGCACGGGGTGATACGTATCCTGGAAGGAGAGGGAGATGCGGCGGAACTCGTGACGCGGAGTTCCGTGGGCTTCGATCCCTCCTATCACCAGAAATATGGGCGGATCTCCATCCTGCGGCCGTGGACCCGCATGGTGCTCAACGATCGATTTGTGCTGCAGGCCCCCGATGATTCGACGGACGATCTGACACGCGAACGCATGCTCGAGAGCGGCACTACGCAGATGGCCAGCGTGCCGCTGCCCGGGAAAGAAGGGCCGCTGGGAATCGTAGCCGTCGGATCGTTTCGGCCGATGAAATTTCAGGAAGACGAAGTCGCTTTCATGGCCAACGCGGCGAATCTGCTGGGCCTGACGCTGCAGAACGTGAACCTCTTCGAGCAGGTGGCTAGGATCCAGCAGCAGTGGGCCAACACGTTCGATTCCATCGGTGACCCCGTTTTCGTGCACGACCGGGGGTTCCGCGTGGTGCGCTTCAATCGCCGGCTGGCACATCATCTGGGCCGGGACGAGGCGGCCTTGAACGGCCGCACGATCGGTGAGATTTTTCAGCGGCGCAACGCGAATTTTCAGGATTGCCCGTATTGCGAAGGGGTCGCCGGAGAAGGGGATGATCCCGACCCGTGGCTGCGCGGGTACTTCCTGGCCTCCAACTCCACCTATGCCGATCCCGATGGCAAGCCGCTGGGAACGGTGCACATCCTGCGGGATATCAGCGCCCGCAAACGCGCGGAAGAGAAATACCGGTCGCTAATTTCTAGCGTGCAGGAGGGCGTGTTTATCTCGACGCCCCAGGGGAAATTCCTGGATTTCAATGATGCATTTCTGCGGATGACCGGACATGAGAGCCGGGAAGAGCTGCTGCGGGCGGAGATTCCCTCGCTGTACGTGAATATCGCGGACCGCGAGCGGCTGCGCAGGCTGCTCCAGGACCACGGGAGCGTGGCCGATTTCGAATTTGAAATGCGGCGCAAGGACGGCGAAGTGCGCACGGTTGTCGAATCGTCCACCGCCGTGCGGGACAGCGCGGGGAATGTGACGGCGTACCAGGGCTTCCTGCTGGACATCACGGAACGCAAACGTGCCGAGCAGGAGGTCCGCCGGCGCAACCGGGAGCTGATGGTGCTCAATTCCATCGGGCAGACCCTCAACGAGTCGCTGGATCTTGGCGATTCCGCACACCGGACTCTGGGCCAGCTCCTGGAACTGTTTCATCTGGACGTGTCGTCCCTGTACCTGCTGGACGAGACGCGGACGAAGCTGCGGCGGATCGCGGGGGTGGGACATCGCAGCGAATTCGCGAGGCATGTCCAGCCGGTTCCGATTCAGGCGAACCTGTTGGAGCACATCCGGGCCGTGCGGGCCACCTTCCTCTCGATGCAGGGGCTGCCCCTGCCGCAGGTGTTCCGGGAGATCGAGAGCAAAGAAGAGATTGTCAGCGCCTATATCCTGGTGCTGTGGTCGAAAGACCGGGTCATCGGGGGTCTTTTCGTGGGCAGCCGAACACCGCGGGAGTTTTCTCCGGCGGACATCAATTTGTTGGTGGCCCTGGGAGGCCAGCTGGCCAGCGCCGTCGAGAAGTCGCTGCTGTTCGAAGAAACGAGGCAGGCCTACGACGATCTACGGCGCGCGCAGGAACAGCTGCTGCACAACGAGAAGATGGCCGCGGTGGGACAGCTGATCTCCGGGGTGGCGCACGAACTGAACAATCCCCTGACGGCCATCCTCGGCTACAGCCAGCTGTTGAGCTCCAGCGGGCAGCCGGGAACTCAGGCCGTGGAGTACGCCGAGAAGCTCTACAAGCAAGCACAGCGCACCCATCGCATCGTGCAGAACCTGCTGAGTTTTGCGCGGCAACACAAGCCGGAACGGGTTCCGGTGCGGCTGAACCAGGTGATCGAAGATACCGTGGCTCTGCGGGATTACGATCTGCGGGTGAACAACATCCGCCTGCACCTGGAACTGGCGCCGGATCTGCCGGTTACCGCGGCAGACCCCCACCAGTTACAGCAGGTCTTCCTGAACCTGGTGAACAACGCGGTAGACGCGATTCTGGAGCAAGGGAAAGAAGGGGACATCTGGGTGCGCACGCGGAGCGAAGCCGCAGGGCTGGTCGTGGAGATCGCCGACAGCGGTCCGGGCGTGCAGGATCCTTCGAAAGTATTCGATCCCTTCTATACGACCAAGCCGGTGGGCAAGGGAACCGGGCTGGGTTTGAGCATCTGTTACGGGATTGTGAGCGAACACGGCGGTGCCATCCGCGTGCGCAACGCGCCGCCACTCGGGGCCGCGTTCACCATTGAACTGCCATTCCTGGCGGCAGAGAAGGTGGAAAAGCCGGCGGTACGGCCGGCGGCAGCCGCGAAAGAGGGTCGGATCCTGCTGGTGGATGGCGATGAGTCCGTGCTGGAAGCGGTGGGCGAAACACTGCGCCGACGCGAGCATCAAGTGCTGACGGCGCAAACCGCGGAGCGCGCTCTGGAGCTCCTCACCAGGAAGGAGTTCGACCTGGTGCTGGTAGACGCGCATTTTTCGGGCGAGCACGACGCCACGGGCTTCTTTCGATGGCTGGCGGCGAAACGGCCGGGACTGGCAAAACATCTGGTGGTAATGCGCTCGGCTGCGCCGGCGGCCGGGAATGGCCACCAGCGGGAAGTGCAGGGCATGCGCATCCTGCAGAAGCCGTTTAAGGCTACGGAGTTGATTGCAGCTGTGGAGGAAGTGCTAAACCAGATTCATGCCGCGCCGCTCGTCCCCTGAAGCCGGTTCCAGCGCCTGCAAGGCGCGCTCTCCCATTTCCGCCATGGCCGCATCTAGCCGGGCGGAAAGTGCTCCGACCATCTCCGTCACTCGCTGCAGCTGCCACTGTGGCCTAAGCCCCAGCAGGAACATTCCCCGAACCATCTGATAGCGGCATTCGAAACATACCGCCAGCCACAGGCGCTCGGCTTCCTGGCGCGCCGCGACTTCCGGGGAGAGCGCGGCCAAGACGCGCGCCAGCCAGAGCAGGCCGCGCAGGTCCCGGTGCAGGGCGTCCAGGTATTCTATGGCTGCGCGGCGGCGGTCCGCGGTGGCACGCCGTGCCAGTTTGGCGGTGCCTCGGGCCGCAAGAAAAGCCCAGTCGGCCGGGGACAGCGCTTGCCGGATCTGGGGAAAATGAACGGCGTGGTGCAGCAAAGAGTCCGCGCCGAGGGACAGTTGCACAGAGGGATGGGGCTGCCCGCGGGATTGCCGCAGAGACCAGCCCAGGAGCGCCAACAGGGCAGCGACGAGCAGCACGAAGCTGAGGAATGTCCAGGTCATGAGTGCGGCGCCTCCGGCTTCCAGATCGAGAGAAGCTGCTCGTTGAGCACGCGCAGACGGAGATTGATCTCCGGAGAGAGTTGCCGGTAAAGCACGCCGTCCATCAGCGCCGGCTGTTTGATGGTGATGGGCACGGGGAACCGGAGCGCAGCAATCCAAATGGCAAGGCTGACCAGAAATGCAAACAACATAACCAAATTCCAGAGCGCGCTGTAGGCGAAAAGGTATTTCATGAGAAACGTGTTATTGAGCACGATCGCACACGAATAAATGCAGAAGCCAACGGCGAGTGCGCGATCCGGCCCTGCCACCGCCATTCCGTAATAGCGCATAAAAACAAACAATAAAACAATCAAGCTGGCGATGGCCAGTTCCAGGCCGCGGTCCGCCGCGAAGATCGCTACTTCCCAGCGCCAGTTGGCGACAAGAAAAGAATAGCTGACGATAACTGCAGCGCACACGGCGAGCATCCGCCAGGCGAGCGCCCAGACACCACGATAGCCGCCCAGGATTCGCCTGCACAGCTCTGCGATCGCCAGCGCCCGCGCGATTAGAGTCAGGCCCTGGGTGATCCAAGCGATCTGAAAGGATGCCACGGTCAAAAAACCCCATGAACGATAAGTCAACAGAAGGACAACGGCCTGTCCGAGGTTCAGCAGGATATACGCGGTGAAATGCGGGTAACGAGAATAATTCTGGTACCGGACAAGGAAAACGAGTAGCACAAGCAACCCCGCCTGACACAACGCCCAGAGTGGGTTCTGGAGGATTGTAAGCTCTGCTACCATGCCCAAATCGTAGCATAGCGTTATGGGGCAGTAAATGAACGAACCTGGCCGCTACCCTGGAGCACGCAGGCTCCGGGAGGCTCGGCCAGTGCTGGTCGAGCCTCCGCAGGAAACTGCGGTTCTACGCCCCGGCCTGATGGCTTCCGGGCTTGGCGTGCGGGAACGGGGGCAGCGGGGAGCCGTCCGCACTCAAGATGGTCAAGCTGGGCTTGGCGTGCGGGAACGGGGGCAGCGGGGAGCCGTCCGCGGATTGCGGGTTCGCGTGGATGGCTGGGTTACTGGAAATGTGGTTGACCGAAGCAGCAACAGGGAGTAGGATGACCGCGGTAAGCAGGCACAGCACAGCACACAACTTAGTAGCTTGTTTCATGGTTGTACTCCTCCTGCGGGGACAGTGCGGGAAAACGGGGCGAGTCGCGCGAACGAGAAGAAAAGGTTCAGATATCGGAACAGATTCGGGAAAGGGACCGTGCGTGGAAATCCTTTCGCAGTTGCAACAAAACCGCCGGATCATTCACGATTTCACAGCCACGACGCTGGCGTCTATTCCGGGCTTCTATGCTCGGCTGACTTACGTGGCCTCGTTGCGCGATCTATCCAGCGGAAACTACGAGCATGCCGGGCTGGAGGTCTTTTATCCGAAGGCGGCGGTACAGCAGGCGCTGGGGCAGTGCCACGAGGAGTTGTTCGAACGCATCCTGGAAATGCCGCTGGAAGCGCAGGAGAAGGATCTGCGGGGGTGCCTGAACGGCATGGAGAGCGGGTTGTGCGCCACGGTGGAGCACTGGCAGTCGCTCGAGTCTTATCGCATCCTGATGCCGGAGACCGCGCCGGACTATCTCAAGACGCTCTTCTGTTCGAATCTTCGGACTCTTCTGGAAATTCTTCAGCAGGACTGCCGGCCGGGTCATCGAGCCGCATAACCATCCCAATCACACGGCCGATCACTTCGGCATCGGCGGGAAACTGCCAGTGCTCCGGCGCATAGTGCGAGAGGGGATGGGGATGCATGACCAGCCGGGAGCCATCCATAGCAAACCAGCCGCAACGATAGCCGGAACGCACATCCACGAAATAGATGGGGCGGTCGAACTCCGTACGCCACTCGCCATGCTCAACGCGGTTCACGGTGGTGTCCACGAGGACGATGCTGCCGGGGCGGAGCAGAGGCTCCATGCGGCGGTCGGAGAGGCCGATGAAGCCGTAGCAGTGCTGGCTTTGGCCCTTGTCCAGCGCCCCCTCGAAGTATCCCCAGCGCTCCACCATCCGGGAGAGGAATTCCGTGCGCCGGGGATCGAAGGCGGGATCAAAACGCAGGGGGACGCGCAGGGTGGCCGGCGGAGCGCTCAGATGGGTGAGGGGCGCGGGGAAGGAGGCGGCGTCGCGGAAGAATTCGTCGAGGGGAACATCGTACCAGCGGGAGATCTCCAGGGGGTTGAGATGGTAGATAGCCGCCAGGGAATAGAGTTTGTGCAGGCCGGGAACGACACCGTGATTCTCGATGTCCGCCAGGCGGCTGATACGAATGATCAGTTCGGAGCGCCCATGGCGTGCGGCCAGCTCGAAGCTGGTGCGTTCAACATCGCGATACGTCAAGCCAAGACGCTCACGAGCCTGCCGAAGGCGGAGACCTGGGTCCATCTTTCTCCTCGACCGTGCTTTCCGAGTGCTGGTGGGAGGATATAACACGAGTACTGGTTTGTTAAGGAAACAGAACAAAGCTCCAGATTTTCTGGGGAGACGCCCAAATGAGGTTTCGCGGGCGGTGTTGGCAGGTCGGGAAGGGCCTGGAGGGTGCCGTGGTGGCCGCAATCTTACAGGTTAGGAACGTCTCGCGTGGAGTTCAATTGACTCTGGTGGGAGTGGATGGGACCATCTAGGAGCGGCGGGGTCAGCTTCGACCGTCCTAGGCAGGCAGCGATGAGCGGGGAGTACCACGTTCGGGACATCATGAGCGGCGCGCCGGTGACCATTGAGTCATCCGCGAGATTGCTGGATGCCGCGCTACTGCTGCGTTCTGCGTCGATCCGTCATCTCCTGGTGGTGGACGGGGAAACGCTGGTGGGAATTTTGTCCGATCGTGATCTGCAGCGCTATGCGCCGTCGCGGCTGGTGTCCATCACCGAGAAGGAGTACAACGCGGTCTTTGAAAATACGCTGGTGGGCCGGGTCATGACGCCGAATCCCCGCAGCATCGCCCCGACGGCCACGCTGCTGGAAGCCATTGCTTTGTTCCAAGAGATGCATCATGGATGCTTGCCGGTAGTAGACGGAGAGCACCTGGTGGGAATTCTTACGCGCTGGGATCTGGTCGAGGCGTTCCGTCAGGTGCTGAACGGCGAACTCGTGGGGCGCAAGGGCTGATCCGGGCGCCGCTCGCGGCTCTCGCGAATCTGCTATTCTGTCTTTCCTATGGTCTCCCGCTTTTTCTGCAAGAGTCGATTAGCCGCGTACTTTTGTTTTCTCGCCTGTGCGCTCCTTGCGCAACCTCTCGTACAAGCACAGCAGGCTGCGGAAGCTCCTGCGCCCGGCGCTGCGGGGCAGGAAGCGTTCATCACCGCGGCCGACCAGGTGCTCCAGCAGCTCAGTGTCCTGACGCGGCTCCCTGCGCGGGCGCCGCTGAAGAAATCGCTGCGCAGCCGCGCCGAGATCCGCGCGTATGTGCTGCGGCGCATGCAGGAGGACAAATCCGCAGAGGAGCGCTATGCGGCGGATCGCGCGGCGGTGGCGTTCGGCCTGGTGCCGGAAGATTTCCAGATGGAGCCATTCCTGGTGGAGCTGCTCACGGAACAGATCGCCGGGCTGTATGATCCGGCGGAGCACGAGTTTTACATCGCGGACTGGATCCCGCTGGAGGACCAGCGCATGGTGATGGCGCACGAGCTGACACACGCGCTCGAGGACCAGCACTTCCACGTCGAAGCGTGGATGAAGGCCGCGCGGCCCAACGACGATGCGGAGCTGGCCCGCGAAGCGGTTCTGGAAGGCAGCGCCACGGCGGCGATGATGGAGTATGAGCTGCTGCCTTCCGGGCGGCACCTCAGCGATCTGCCGGACATGGATCCTGAGCTGCTCCTCGGCGATCTTTCCGACACCCCGACGCTGAAGCGGGCGCCGGCGTTCATCAAGGATGCGCTGCTTTTCCCGTACTTCAGCGGATTGCGTTTTTCCATGGACTTTTTGAAGCAGACGGGCTGGAGCGGTCTGCCGGGCGTGTTTGCGCGGCCGCCGGTCTCTTCGCAACAGATCCTGCACCCAGAGTTGTATCGCGAAGGGCGGGCGCCGGCGCGGTTGGATCTGGCGGTGGATACGAAACGCCTGCGCGGGAAATGGAACCTGCTGGAAGACAACATTCTGGGGGAGTTCGGCTGGCGGGAGGTGCTGCAGCAGTTTCTGGGCCAGGAGCGCGGCGTGGCGCTGGCGCAGGAATGGAAGGGCGATCGCTACGTGCTCTTTGAACGGGCCCGGACGAAGAAGCTGCTGCTGGTCTACCGGGTGCGCTGGAGCGATGCGAAGCATGCCGCGCGCTTTTTCGGGCAATATTCGGAAGCGCTGGAGAAGAAATATCCGCAGCGCGAGAAGCTGTTCCGGCGGCCGAATTTCTTTTCCTTCGAGACGCCCAAGGGTGGCGTCTTCCTGCGCTGCGTGGAAGCGGGGTGCCTGACGGTCGAAGGCGGCACGCGCGCGGTGTTCGACGACGTGAGCCGGACCATCGGCTGGAGCGCGGCCCCGAGGGAGCCGGAGATAGACTTGCAGAAGATTGCCGCGGGGCGGGAGCCGGCCGCGGCTGCCGTTCTGCGCTAAATCCCGCTGTTCCCCTTGCCGGAGCCTGCTTTCAGGCAGCGCGGCGCAGCATCAGGAGCGTCAGGTCGTCGTCGAGTTTCCCTCCCGGGGCATGGCTGCGCAGATCCTGGAGACATTCCGCAAGGACCTGCTCGGGTGCGAACGCGAGGCGGTTCGCGACGAGCCGGGTGATGCGCTCGAGCCCGTATTCCTGGCCCAGGTGGTTCTCGCGCTCGGTCAGTCCGTCGGTGTAGAGGAAGAGGCCCTCGCTTTCCCCCAGAGAGAGGCGCTGGACCGGGAAACGCGTATCACAAAACATGCCCAGAGGCACACTGGTTGCCGCGAGTGGCGTGACGCCGTCTGCGCGCACATGCAGGACGGGCGGGTGCCCAGCGCTGACAAACTCCACGGCGCCGTCGCTGGAGGCACGCCCGACGACGAGCGTGGCATAGTGACTGGCGAGTGTGCTCTCGCAGAAGAGGCGATTGGCGGCCTCGACCATGCGTTCGAGCGCGAGATTCGCGCCAGCCAGGCTCCGAAAGGTGGCGTGCAAGTGGCTCATGAGCATGGAAGCCGCCACGCCTTTGCCGGAAACGTCGCCGAGAAGAAAGAGCAGGCCGGCCGGCGTTGCGATGAGGTCGCAGTAGTCGCCGCTGACCGGCCCCGCAGGCTCGTAGTGGTAGCCGATGCGCCATCCGGGAGCGGCAAAATCCTTTCCCGGAAGGAGCGCGCGCTGAATGTTTCCGGCCAGCGTCAGGTCATTTTCCAGGGCGCGCTGCTCGTCTTTGGTGAGGCAGGAGAGACACACCCTGCAGAGCGGATCCGAAAGGATTCGCTCGGGATCAATCGTGCCCTTGCAGGATTCGCAGACGCCGAAAATGCCGTGGTCCATGCGCGCCAGGGCCGCATCCACATCGGTAAGCAGTTGGCTGAGAGATGCGTCGCGGTGGGCGCTGTGGACGGCAGACTGAAGACGTTCGCGGCGTTTTTCGAGCTCGGCACGGAGATAGGTGTGTTCTGCGGTAGCCATGGGTCCTCCTGCTGCATCTTGCAGCCTGGTTGCTGAGGTTTCCATCCGATTTCCTCTCCCAAATTCTTGCAGAATTCCCGAGAATCAGCGGGCCCGCGGGCGTCCAGCCGGGCCCGCTGCGCTCTTCGAGCGCGTGAGGAGCGGCGGAGGCGCGGCACCAAGCTGAATCTGCATTTGATGCTCGAGCCGGGCAAGGCGTTGCTGGAATTTTTCCTGCATACGCGCGGCGCGGAGCACGATAGCGGAAGCGGTCCACGCGTGGGGCGCCTGGGCCTGGGCGAGCTGCGCTTTCTTGAGGCCGAGGCGGGCATATTCCATGGCGCGAGCCGGGTCTTTGGCGCGGCGCTCGTAATAGATGGCGAGCTGTTCGCAGGCGTGGAGGGCATCGCGCGGATCGGCGAGCAACTGCTTCCAGAGGGCGGCGGCAGCGGCGTGGTCACCGCGGCGCCGCGCGCGGACGGCGAGATCGCGGTGGGCCTGCGGGCGAAATTCGGCGGGGAGGCCGCATTCGAGGGCGCGTTCGCAGACGGTGTGTGCGCGGGCGACTTCGCCGCGCCGGTCGAGGTAGCGGGAAAGGCCGAAGAGGTCGAGGCTGTGGATGTCCGGATCCTGGTGGCTTTCCGTCGAGAGCAGCGTGTTGATTTTCCCGAACAGGGCGGCGAGGCCGCGCAGGTCCATTTGGTTGTGGCGGGCGACGGATACGAGCGGGGCGGCGGGGCCTCCGCGCAGGTAATCGAAGTAGAACTGCGGGATGAGTGCGGAGGGGACGTCGTCTTCGCGGCGCCAGCCGAGGCGCGGGGCGTCCAGGACGTGGCGCTCCAGCTCGATCAGGCGCACCGAGCCGAGGCGCAGCTTCCACAGGGCGCGCGCGGGATGCAGCAGGTCGAGGTGCGCGGCGAGGCGCGGCGCGGGGATGGCCCGGGTCATGGTGAAGCGGCTTTCCAGCAGCGGCCAGTCGAAGCTCTTGCCGTTGAAGGTGACCAACACGGGCCGCTCGGCGAGGCGCGCCGCGAGCTCGTGGAGCAGGGAGTGCTCCTCGCTGAAGTCGCGCAGGAAGAACTGCTCGGTCTGCAGGCCGCCAGCATCCCACCAGGCGAGGCCCACGAGGAAGGCGTAGGTGCCGGTGCCGCCGGCGAGGCCAGTGGTTTCGGTATCGAGGAAGAGCCATTGCGAGGGGTCCGCGATGGCAGCGCGGGTGCGGCGACTGGCGGATTCATCGCGAGTGCGGGATAGGATTTCGAGCGCCACGGGCGAGGGATCGGCGAATTCAGGCGTGGAGAACCAGTTGCGCACGGCGAGGTGGTCGCCGAAACGGTTCTTGGCCACAGAGGCCCCGAGAAGCTGCGCGAGTTCGTCGGCGTCTTCGGGAGCGCGCAGCGTTGCCGGACGCGCGGCTGCCGCGCGCGCGGGTTTCAGCGCGGCGAGGCGCGCGAATTTGTCCATGCCGCTCACGGTTTAAAAGCATTCCTCCTCTCGGTCACAGGCCCGTATTCCCTGCCACTTCCCAGTGCATCCCGCCGCACAGCCGGCCGAGAATCGCCAGCGCGGCCTCCTTGGCGCGCGGGGCAAGGTCGCCGGCGGGGCCCACGCACGAGGGGCAACCCTGCTCGCAAGGGCACGCCGCGATCAACTCGCGCGTCTGCCGCAACAGAAGCTCGTGCACGCGGAAGAGCGGCTCGGAGAAGCCGATGCCGCCGGGATAAGCGTCGTAGAGGTACAGGTTGGGCTCGAAGAACTCCTTGGCATTGGCGGAGACGACTTCTTCCATGCGCGTGGGAGCGAAGTCCTCGACAGCCGCGCCGGGCGCGGGCGGGCGTTCGCCGATGGCGGTGCCAAGGTCGCGCGTGTCGCACATGAGGAGGAGGGTGGCCACGGATTCCAGGGCGTGGAGCAGGCCGAACATTCCGCTCTGGCGTTCGCTGACGGTGAAGGGCAGCGATTCCAGGAGCGGGCGCTCCAGCGTGATCCAGTAGGCGGTGGTGTGCATCTCGTTTTCGGGGAGCTCGAGCTGCCCGGCGCCGATGTTTTCGTTGGTGAAGAACTTGATCTTCTTGAAGCCCACGACCTGCGAGCGGACGAGGACGTCGCCGTGAGCGCGGGAGGCCGGAAGCTCCGGGCGGGCTTCCGCGGAGCGGGCTTCGGCGGCGATCTCCAGGACGCGGACCTGGGTGTAGCGGATGGCGTCGGTGTAGTAGTCGGCGTCGACCTTCTTGACATAGGCCTTGCGCTCGGTGAAGTCCAGATGCTCGACGTGATACTGCTGGCCGGCGTGCAGGTAGATGGCCTTGGGGTGCACGGTGGTGAGGGCGCTGGTGAAATCAACTTCGCCGATCACTTCGGGCGCGCCGGTGATGTCCACGATGACGAAGTTGTCGCTGGAAACCGAGCGCAGGCTCACGGTGTCCGCGGGATAGGCCTCGTGGGTCCAGTGCCAGTGCGCGCCGGCGCGGTGGAGATAGCCTGCTTCGGCGAGGCGCGCGCAGAGCTCCACCACGTCCACTTCGCCGAAGCGCTCTTCGGGGCGGATGGGAAGTTCGAAGGCGGCGCACTTCAGATGGTTGACGAGGATTTCCAGATTATCGGGCTGGATGAAGGCGTGCTCCGGGGTGTTGCCGAAGAAATAGTCGGGATGGCGGACGATGAACTGGTCGAGCGGGGCGGAGGAGGCGACCAGCACGGCACAGGAGCTGCCCGTGCGGCGCCCGGCGCGGCCGGCGCGCTGCCAGGTGGAGGCGATGGTGCCGGGGTAGCCGGCGAGGACGGTGGTGTCCAGCGAGCCGACGTCGATGCCCAGCTCGAGGGCGCTGGTGGAGACGACGCCGCGGATGCGCCCGTCGCGCAAGCCGCGCTCGATCTCGCGCCGCTCGTTGGGGAGATATCCGCCGCGGTAGCCGTGGATCTTCTCGGGGTGTCCCGGAGGCTGCCGGTTTGCCTGTCGAAGATAGGTGAGCAGCAGTTCGGTGTGCAGGCGGCTGTTGGCGAAGACGATGGTCTGCAGGTCGCGCTTGAGGAACTCCTGGGCGACGCGGGAGGACTCGTTGATGTAGCTGCGGCGGATGCCCAGGGCGCGGTTGACGACCGGGGGATTGTAGAAGACGAAAGTTTTCTCGGCGGCGGGTGCGCCATTCGAATCGAGGACGGAGACTTCGGCTTCCAGCAGGCGCGCGGCGAGATCGCCGGGATTGGCGATGGTCGCGGAGGAACAGATGAATTGCAGTTCGCGCCCATAGAAGCGCGCGACGCGGCGCAGGCGGCGCAGCACGTTGGCTAGGTGGCTGCCGAAGACGCCGCGATAGGTATGCAGCTCGTCCAGCACGACGTAGCGCAGGTTTTCGAACAGCCGCGTCCAGCGCGTGTGGTGCGGCAGGATGCCGGTGTGCAGCATGTCCGGATTGCTGAGCACGATGTGGCCTTGCTCGCGGATGGCTTTGCGCGCGTCGCTGGGCGTGTCCCCGTCGTAGGTGAAGACGCCGAAGCGGTTGTCCAGGCGCTGGTTGAGGTCGTGCAGCTCGGCGAGTTGGTCCTGCGCGAGGGCCTTGGTGGGGAAGAGGTAAAGAGCGCGGGTATCCGTGTTCCCGAGGATGGCGTTCAGGACGGGCAGGTTGTAGCAAAGTGTCTTGCCGGACGCGGTGGGGGTGACCACGACGACGTTTTTGCCCTCGTGGATGGCCTCCGCGGCGGCAGCCTGATGGCTGTAAAGGCGGCGGATGCCCTTTCCGGCGTAGGCGGCGGCGAGATCGGCGTGAGTCCACGCTGGCAGATCGGCCCACTGCGCCTCGCGCGCGGGGAAGTGGCGCACGGCAGTGAGGATTTCGCCCTGGGTATCGCGCGCCGCGAAGCTATCGAGGACTTCGAGGACGCGAGTGGTGCTGCCCTCGAGGCGGAGCACGGCGGCGCTGCCCGCAGCGGCGCGCAGGGCGAGGGGTTGGGACATTTTGCGGGCTTCCATATGATTCGCCTTTTGTTCGCCAAAACTAGCATGCCGCCATCCGGGGCGCAAGAGTGAATTGCAGAAGGCCTGTAACGCCAGCGCTACTGCGGCTCGCGCAGGCGGAGGATGAGCAGGGCGCCGGCGAAAAAGAGGATGGCGGAGGTGGTGAAGGCGGTCTGGACGTTGACGGCGCTCCAAAGGAAGCCGACCACGACGCTGGAGAGGAAATCGCCGACCGCGTTGACCGCGGCAAGTGTTCCGAAGGCCATGCCGTGCTGTTCGCGGGGCACGAGCTCGGCGGCTAGGGAATCCTCGAGGGCCTCTTCGGTGCCGACGTAGATGCCGGCGAGAGCGAAAACTCCCCCGAGCAGCCAGAGATTGTGCGCCCCGAGGCAGAGCAGGAGGGCGGTGAGGCCGGCCAGGGCGTAGCCGCCGGCGAGGACGAACTTGCGCTGCCGGACGTGGTCGCTGAGCCAGCCGCTGAAGTAGGCCGAGGCGGCGTAGAAAACATTGTGCAGGGTGTAGAGCGCCACGGCCAGGCTGGCGGCGCGGGCCACCCCGTGCACCGAAGCCAGCTGGCGCGCGGCGTAGAGAATCAGCATCGTATGCGAGAAGTCTCCGGCGCCGAAGACGCCCACGCCCGCGAGGAAGCGCCGGAAGGGTGCGGGCAGGGCCACCAGGCCGCTCCAGAAAGATTGCTGCGAGCGGAAGGCGATGGGGCGCTCGCGCACCAGCAGCCAGAAGCAGGCGACGGCGGCCACGCCCGGCAGCAGCGTCCAGAGAAAAACGGTGTGGTAGGAATGTCCCGTGCGCTCGAGGAGCCACAGCGCCGTGAGCGGGCCAACGATGGCGCCGGTGGTGTCCAGGAGGCGCTCGAAGCCGAAGGCGCGGCCGTAGGCCGCGGGGGGCACGTCGGCGGCGAGCAGGGCTTTGCGCGCGGGGGTGCGGATGCCGCGACCGAACCAGGCGGTGGCGCGGCCGAAGAGGACGTGCGCGGCATGCGTGGCGAGCGCGAACGAGGCCGTGGCCAGCGTGGTAATGGCGTAGCCGATGGCGCCGAGCGGCTTGCGGTGTTTGAGCTTGTCGGTAAAGTGGCCGGCGGCGAGTTTGGTGAAGCTGGAAAGGCCGTCGGCGACGCCTTCGATCACGCCCAGCCACGCGGGGCCCGCGCCGATGGAGGCCAGGAACGCGGGCAGTATGGCGGTGGCGATTTCGTGGCTCCAGTCGCTGAACAGGCTGGTGAGCCCGACGCCGAGGACGGTACGGTTGAGCCAGCGCTCGGACGGGGGATTGGGTGTGGTGGAGGAGGACATAGGCGCGATTCGAGGTTTGAGTTTAGGGGGGAAAGTTAAAAGTTGAAAGTCGAAAAGTGGAACGGTTGAAGAGCGAAGAGCGGAGCGCGGAATGAAGCCGGCGCTGCGGAGCTCATTTCTTGGCGGCGCGGTAGAGGATGACGCGGACTTTTTCCAGGGTGATGAGGCCGCCTTCGACCATTTCGTCGAGGCGCGGCAGGATGGCCTCGATGCGCTCCTGGTACTCGACGATCTCCACGATGATGGGCAGGTCCTGGGAGAGGCGCAGGATCTTGTCGGTGTGGTAGACGCTGGAGCCGCCGTAGCCGGCGACGCCGCGCAGCACCGTGGCGCCGGAGAAGCCCTCCTTGCGCAGCATCTCCACAATGGCCTGGTGCAGCGGCTGGCCATGCCACTTGTCGGATTCCCCGATGTGGATGCGCATCAGCGTGCGCTCGCCTTGGAATTTTTCGTGGGGCATGGCTGCTCCTAACCAGCATTTCTCACAAGAGTCACTCTGTAGGGGCGGGGCCTGCCCCGCCCACTGCAGCACGAGCACGATTGCATGTTCCGGCGTTCACGGCGCAATGTCGGTTTACATCTCGCGTCCGTCCTCGTGAGAAATCCGGCCTAAAAGCGGTTGGCCAGGCGGATGCCCGCGACGGAGAGCAGTAGGCCGATCAGCACGCTGGCGCCGACGTAGGCGGTGGCGTGCAGCCATTCGCTCTCTTCCAGCATCTTGGCCGTCTCCCAGCCGAAACTCGAGAAGGTGGTGTAGCCGCCGAAAAAACCGATGGTCATGGCGGTGCGCAAGTCCGGAGAAATCATCATGCGGTTGAGCGTAAGCTGCCCGAGCAGGCCGAGAAAAAAGCAGCCGGTGAGATTGATGAGAAGGGTGCCATAGGGGAAAGTGCCGCCGGTGCGGAACTGCACCGCGCCCTGCAGGCCGTAGCGGGCCAGCGTGCCCATCGCTCCAAACAGTGCAATCAGTGCAATGCGCACATCTGCTCCGGTCCCATGGCGGGAAAGTGTAGCGCCGTCCATTCTGTCGCGCAACCGGTCAGCGCGGCGAAGGAGGAGCATCCTTTGTTCCGGGGGCTGGCGGGGCGGAGGGCGCGGCTGCCGGCGCCTGCTCCTTCCCGGCTTTCTGCACCAGAACAATCTTTTCCAACTGGCCCTTGTTGTCCGAGACCACCAGATCGGCGGTGATCTTGTCGCCCGGACCCAGCCCCTCGATCTCCTTTGGCACGGCCACCATGTAGCCCATGGTCATGGCCGGCATGAGGCCGGGGATTTCACCGTGGCTGACGACGATCATCTTTTTCGGCACATCGACGGAAACTACTTCGGCTTGGAGGGGATAGTGCTTTTCAGGGGCGGAGGAGCAGGCGGCGAGAAAAAGGAGCGCTCCCAGTGCTGCGAGTATTTGTGAAAACAAATGTTTCATGTTCGTAGTCTCCCTGGGCATGAGCATCAATAGTGAAAGCGGTAGCGCACTTGCACGAAGATTTCACGCGGATTGAGGTAATGGGTGCCGCCGAAAGTCTCGCTGTTATCGAGCAGCACGCGCCGGTTGGCCACGTTGATTGCGCTCATGGAAACGGAGAATTTTTCTCCGAATTCCTTTCCGAGGGACAGGTCCCAGGTCGTGTGTCCCTGCAGGTGGGAGGGCGGGGGATCCCCGTTCGCGAAACCTGAGCCGTAGTACACGTCGGTGGAGACGTAGCTGTGCCAGGGCAGATCCAGCGTGCCGCCAGCGTGCAACGTGTTGCGCTGGTCGTGGTCGAGCAGAAAGTAATCGCTGGGTGGCGAGAAGTCTGTCAGCCCGCCGTTGATTCCCCCATATCCGAGAACGGTCTGGTTGGAATAGGTCAGATAAATCTGGCCTCGCTTGTAAAGACGCGGGGAACGCAGCGTTAATTCCCAGCCGCGGATGAGCGCTCCATTGATGGTGATCGGGAAACAGACGCCTGAGTTTTGCAGGCAGTTGTGATCGAAGAAATTCGATGCGCGGGTGCGGAAGGTATCGGCGTCCACCGTCCAGCCCCGCAGCGGAATCGTCACCCCGAACTGGTGCTCCTCATCTCGTTCGCCATGCAGCGGGATGAAGGCCAGGTTCTGGCTGGTGACGAATTCCAGAAGCGGCCCGGATGCCGTCAGCAACGGGGGTGCCTGGTAGAAGTGGCCGTAAAAGCCGCGGAACACCCACTTTAGTTTCGGAATGCGCACGGCGGCGCCAAATCGCGGACTGGCCGCGTTCTCCACCAGGTTGCCGGAGAAATGCGTTTGCCGCAGCCCCGCACTCAGGGTCAGCCAGGAGGCCACGCGGAACTCGTCTTCGGCAAACAGCGCCAGCATGCCTCCGGAAATGACTTCCCGGTCCGGAAAACCGGAAATACTCTGGAGGCTGGAGCCGATGTCAAAGAGTTGATCGTCCTGCTGGCCAAAGCCGTACACGCCCACGCGCGCGTTGTTGCGGCCTTTGATGTAAGCCAGGGTCGCCTGCCCGCCTTCGTATTTCGAAGAGCGATCGTCCGTCGTGGCAATCGGAAAATCGCGGAAATCGCTTTCGTATGCGGCGCGGTTGAAGTGATAGAACGGCGAAACGGTCAGCACCAGCCCGGGGTTGAACGTGCGCACCCATGAAAAAGTCGCATACGCATCGCTCTCCCGGTTGGCATCCTGCTGAACCTGATTCGCAGTGTTGTCGGGATTGTTGGGATCGAACGGCACCTGGTAGAAATCACGCCGCAATTGCATGACGAAACGCAATTGGTTCCGCGCATCCGGGTTGTAGATCAGCGATCCGAACCCTCCATAGCCGTTGGCGCGGTCGTGAATCACTGCCGAAGTCGGCGTTTGCAGGCCGAGATCGGTGCGGTTTCCGTTTACGCTGGCGTAGTACGCGAAGCGGTTGGTGTGCCCCCCGAGGTTCACCTGGTCATCCGTCTGGTAGAAGTTTCCGGCGCTCGCGACGATCTCCGCCTCATTGTTGCGTTCGAAACCCGTGCGGGGCGCTACGTTGAATACGCCGTAGGTGCGGTCGCCGAAATCCGCCGCATAGCTTCCGCGCTGCATTTCCACCATGTCGATATCCTTCGGATCGATTTGCGGGCCGATGTTGCTGGCGATATTGGTGTTCGGAATGGGCACGCCGTCGATCAGCCAGCTCACCTGATGGCCGCCCCGGACGTGGAGCTGATCGTGGGTGAGGTACGCACCCGGCACATTGTTCGTAATCAGGGCCAGGCTGTTGCTTCGCGAAGCCCCCGGTGTCTGGCGGATTTCCTCGCGGTCCACGAGATTCGTCGGAGTGACCGATTCCGTTTGCGCGGACGCGTCCTCGGCCGAGACGGTAATCGACTGGCTCTGGGAGGCCAGCTTCAATTCGAAGTGCAGGATCGGCGCTGTGCCCGAGAGCACGGTGACCGTCCGCTCCTCGGCCACGAAAGAAGCCTGCGTAACGGTAATCGTGTATTCGCCGAGTGGCACCGCGTCGAAGTGGAACTCTCCGTCTGCGTCGGTCTGCGCCACCTGCGAATAGTCCGAGGCCTTCGCTTTCAAGGCGACCCCGGCGTCCGCGACGGGACGATGCTGCGGGTCGTGAACGATGCCGCGCACCGTCCCGAACAGGGTGGCGTGCGCTGTAACGGCAAGAAGCAATAACACAGCAAACAGCAGCGAAAGACGTCGCATGAACCGCTTTTCTCCTCGATGAAATATGTCACCGGCGGCGATTTCGCCGCAGCTGGAGTCGTTCCGGAAGCAAAGAGAGGCCGGCGGTCCGTTACAGGACCGTCGCAAGGAAACGAGGCGGAGGAGAAACGGGTTCCCTCGATCGGGGAATCTCGCTGGACTTCGGGGCTGTGCTGAATTCGGTGGCGCCGGCCTGCACGATCGGAGAGGCCGGCGAAGGCAGCAGGAAGGCCAGCGGCGTGACCGCGGGCCGCTCTAGGCTCTGGCAGCAGGAGATCGAGCAGGACGCCATCCCAGCCATGGCATGGCCGCAATCCATCGGGGAACTCGGCGCGGCCGGCGCTTGCGAAGGATGATGCCCTGAAATCGGGCAACGGCCGGAAGCGCAGCAGGCCGCAGCGCGGGCGGAATAGGCCGTCGCGGCGAACGGGGCATAGAGCAGCGCCACCGCGAGCAGGCAGAAGCCCGCGCGGAGGACCGCATCGAAATTGGAACGCCTGTTCTTCACCCGGCCTCGCATCCGTGCTGAACATCATACGATAACCGGAAGGAGTTGGACGCCGGAAATCACGGAACGCGGGCCATGGCCTGGCGGATGCGGCTTGACTCGGAAGGCAAGCCGTCGCACACTTTCGCAATGCCCGAGACATTTCTGACCTTTGATTTTGGCGCGGACGAAGAGACGGCGCAGCAAGCCCGGCACCAGCTCGAGGTGTGGAAGCAGGCCTTCCGGCTCGACAAGAGAGTGTTGTTCAAATTTGAGCGCGGTGAAGCGGCCACGGAGGGGAAGCCGAAAGACAAAGCGGCCTCCAGCAACGTGAAGCTGCTGGTGCGCCTCTATTTCTCCCCGCACGAAAAGCTTACCTACGACCGCTGGGCCAAGCGTATCCCCTCCGAGCAGCCTTTTCAGTCGGCGTCTCCCCGGACCATCCTGCCGGCCGATGCCCAGTACGCCGCAACCAAGAAGTTATTCGAGGGACTGGAGTAGATCCGCAGGCGGCGGTCTGTTTTCCGCAGGGTCGCGCTGTGGAGAAAACGGGTTGACCGCTTCGCGGTCACGCATACAATTGAGCGCTTCGCAGTCACACATGAAGATGATCCAGGATCGGATCGGCAAGTGGGTGGAAGCGGCGTTTGCGGCTTTGCTGGCGAGTTGCGCGGCGGTGAGCGTGGCGGACGCCGTGAACCTGCTGCGCGCGCCCGTGCAACTGGACTACGAGGAAGGGAACATCCTGAATGCCGGGTTGCGCATTGTGCACGGGCTGACGCCCTATCCCGACCCGCATAGCTGGCCCATTGTCTTCAATCCCTACGGGCCGCTGGCCTATCTGGCCACGGCCGCGCTGGTCAAGGTTTTCGGAGTGGGATTTACGGCGCCGCGTTTACTCATCGTTCTCCTGGGCGTGGTTGCTGCCGGGCTGCTGTGCATGCTGCTCCGGCATTTCGGGTGTTCCTGGCCCGTGGCGGTTGGCTTCGGCAGCCTGTTTTTGTGCGCTCCGGTGGTTCGGGACTGGATGCCCTTCCTGCGCGTGGACCTGATGGGACTGGCGCTGGCTCTCGCCGGACTTTGCGTCTTTTTTCTGGCTCCGCGGCGATGGTATGTCGCCGTGCTCTTTTTCGCGGCAGCACTCTTCGTGAAGTACACTTTGCTGGCGGCTCCGGCGACCTGCGCGCTGTACCTGATCAGCAAGCGGGATTGGAAGCGCCTGCAGCAGGCCGCGGGAGTCGGCGCCGCGCTGCTTCTGGGCGGCTTTGCCGCCGCGCAGATCTGGACCGGGGGGCACTTTGCCTTTCACATGTTCGGCACCCATCCGGATCCCTTCCAGTTCTCGGCGTACATCGAGAACATGACCGAGCTCTTCTGGGATATCCCGGTGCTCTGGGGAATCGCAGTGCTGGCTGTGGCGCACGATGCGTGGCGCAAGGAGATGGCCCCGCACACGCTCTATTTTCTGATGGCTTTATGCGGGGCGGTGACCGTGGGCAAGCTGGGGTCGAACTCCAATCACCTGATCGAATTGATCGCGGCCCTCTGCCTGTGTGCGGGCATGGGATGGAATCTGTTTGCCGGCTGGGTAAAAGCGAAGGGCGCGCGCGCGGTTTCCTCCTTGTTGCTGGCGGGGGTTGCCGCAGCGGCTCTGCTGTCTTTCTCGTTCGAATTTCATACCGTTGATGTCGCCGGTTGTGAACAGGCCTATGCCTTCCTGCGCACGCAGGGGGACAGGGTGCTCTCCGAGAATGTGGGCGTGCTGCTGCTGTCCGGAAAGCCAGTGCAGGTTTCGAATCCTTACGTTTACACGCAACTGGCAACCCGGGCGGGCTGGTCGGACTGGCCGGTGCGCGAGCGCTTGCGTACCGGGCAGTTCGACGTGGTTGTGCTGCAAGACCACGAAGACGGCCCCTTTGCGCCGAGCGACCGGTGGACGCCGGGCATACTGGCGGATATCCAGGAGAACTACCGTCCGGCAGGGGAGTTCGGCTGCTCGGAAGCGGAGCTGGCCTTCGTGCACAAATAGTAGCTGGGCCGCACGAACGGCGCCTCCACTCCGGGAAAGTTTTGTTATACTGAGGCAGCATCGTTCCCTGACACCCCTATTCCGCGGTATGAGGTCTCCTGAGATGGCGGTACAGACGCGCGCCAAGACGGCCAAGCTGGACGCAGCGAAGTTTCTCGGACTCGATCGCGACACCCTCATCCGCATCTATCGCACCATGCATCTTTCGCGACGGCTGGATGACCGGGAAATCCAGCTCAAGCGGCAGAACAAAACCTATTTTCAGATCGCCAGTGCCGGGCATGAGGCCGTCACCTCGGTTATGGGGCTGCTGCTGCGCCCCGGTGTGGACTGGATCTTTCCCTACTATCGCGACCGCGCCCTCTGCCTGATGCTGGGCGTAACCCCGCTGGATACCCTGCTGCAGGCGGTGGGCGCGAAGGCCGACCCGGCTTCCGGCGGGCGGCAGATGCCATCGCACTGGAGCAGCCCGAAATGGAATATCGTGAGCCGCTCGTCCTGCACCGGCACGCAGTTTCTGCAGGCGGCGGGCGCGGCCGAGGCCACGCTGTACTACGACGCCTTCCCCAAGGCTCTGGCGCAGGCGCAGGCGGCGCCCATGGGCGCGCAGATGCGCCACTTCGCAAAAGAAATCGTGTATGTGTCCGCGGGGGACGGGGCGACCAGCGAAGGAGAGTTCTGGGAGTCGCTGAACGCGGCGTGCGCCAGGAAACTTCCGCTGCTCTACCTGATCGAAGATAACGGCTATGCGATCTCCGTGCCCATCGAGGTGCAGACGGCCGGGGGCAGCATCTCCCGGCTGGTGCGCGGTTTTCCGGGGCTGCACGTCGCCGAATGCGATGGCACGGATCCGCTTGCGAGCTACGCGGTGTGCCGCGAAGCGGTGGAGTATTGCCGGGAACGGCGCGGGCCGGCGCTGGTGCACGCGCACGTGATCCGGCCCTATTCGCACTCGCTCTCGGACGACGAGAGGCTGTACCGCACGGCGGCGGAGCGGGAGGCGGAGGCGCATCGCGATCCGCTTACGAATTTCGGGCTGCTGCTGGTCCGGGAAAACGTCCTGGAGGCCAAGGAACTGGAAGGGCTGGAAGCCGAGGTGGACCGTGAAGTTCGCGAAGCCGCCGACCAGGCGCTGGAGGCCGAGCCGCCCGCGCCTGGCTCCTACCGGCTGCATGTCTATTCCCCGGACGTAGACCCCACAGCGCAGGCTTTCGAAAGCGAGCCGCACCTGCATGGCCCGGCCAAGACCATGGTCGAGATGATCGCGGTGACCCTGGCTGACGAGATGGCGCGCGACGAGCGCATCGTGGTCTTCGGCGAGGACGTGGCCGACTGCAGCCGCGAAGAAAACCTCCGCGAAGTGAAGGGCAAGGGCGGGGTCTTCAAGGCCACCGCGGGTTTGCAGCGGAAATACGGGCGCGACCGGGTCGCCAATTCGCCGCTGGCCGAGGCCAGCATCGTCGGGCGGGCCATCGGCATGGCCGCGCGCGGGTTGAAGCCAGTGTCGGAGATCCAGTTCTTCGACTACATCTGGCCGGCGATGATGCAGATTCGCGACGAATTATGCCTGATGCGCTGGCGCTCGGCGGGCGGATTCAAGTGCCCGGCGGTGATCCGCGTGGCCATCGGCGGCTACCTGACCGGCGGGGCCATCTATCACAGCCAGTGCGGGGAAGTGCTGTTCACGCACAACCCGGGGTTGCGCGTGGTGATGCCTTCGACGGCGCTGGATGTCTGCGGGCTGCTGCGCACGGCCATTCGTTGCGACGACCCGGTGCTGTTCCTCGAGCATAAGCACCTTTACCGCCAGCCTTACAACCGCTCGGAGTATCCCGGGCCGGATTTCATGATTCCGTTCGGTAAGGCGCGGGTGGTGAAGCCGGGGACGCAAGCCAGCATCATCACCTACGGCGCGGTGGTGCACCGCGCCGAAGTGGCTGCGGCGCAATTGGAACGCGAAGGGATTTCCGTGGAGATCGTGGACCTGCGCTCGCTCTCGCCCTACGACTGGGAGGCCATTGCCGCTTCGGTGCGCAAGACCAGCCGGGTGATCGTGGCCTACGAGGATATGCTTTCCTGGGGCTACGGCGCGGAGATTGCCGCGCGCATCGGAGATGAACTCTTCGCCGAACTGGATGCGCCAGTACGGCGTGTGGCGGCGGCGGATACCTTCTGCGCCTACCAGCCGAAGCTGGAGGATGAGATCCTGCCGCAGGCCGGGGATATCGTTGCGGCGGTGAAGGACCTGCTCGAGTACTAATCCTGCCCTCGGCAGTCCCGCCGGAAACATTTTGTCCTCCGTTTGCGTACTTGGAAGTGATTGGGGACGTGTGGAGGTGCTGTGATGCTCTGCTGCAGTTGCCGGAAGGAAATCGTTCCGGAATCGAAGTTCTGCTACCTCTGTGGGGCCCGGCAGCCGGAAACGCCTGGGGCCAGCGTTCCGCCCCAGCAGCCCCAGGCCAAAAGACGCCTGCTGCGCTCGGTGGCGGACAAAAAGATTGCCGGGGTGTGCGCCGGCCTGGCCGATTATTTTGACCTGGACGTGACGCTAATCCGCGTGGTGTGGCTGCTGGCGCTGCTTCTCGCAGGCACCGGACTGCTGGCCTACATCGTGTGCTGGATCGTCATCCCGGTGGCGCCGGCGGTTGGGACAGTCACGCCAACGGCGGCAGCCGGATAAGCTGCGGGGGCCGGCGGCCCGCTGGCTGTTCCGCCGGTTTTCCGGACATTCTGGTTTGACAGCGACTCCTCTCAGGATTCTCTCGGGACTCCTGCGACCACTCTCTTTGTCCCTCCCGCTTCGCCGTTTCCCTTGTCCTACGCGTCCGACAAGGCGCCTTGTTTTGGAGGTCTCCTGGAATTAGAATTTAGCATTCGGCGCGACACCCGCGCGGGGAAGGCCAGCGCTTCCGGAACGGGTCCCGGCGTTCGGTGCTAACGCGATTTAGGATGGCATTTCCATGAACCCAGTGCAGCGCATCGGCATCTTGACCGGCGGCGGCGACGTCCCCGGCCTCAACCCCGTCATCAAGAGCGTGGTGTACGACGCCACGGAGATGAACGCCCAAGTCATCGGCATCCGCCGCGGCTGGGAAGGGCTGACGCACATGCGCCCGGGCCCGGACTTCGACCCTGAATATATTCGCCCCCTGGACCGCATCAGCACCCGCGGCATTGACCGCACCGGGGGCACGGTGCTGCACACCTCGCGCACCAACCCGCGCAAGATCAAGAAGCCGCGGCTGCCAGAGCATCTGCCCGCGGAGCGCGCCAGGCAGATGGAGTACGGGGAGGGGATGTACGACCTGACCCCGGTGGTCCTGGACAATATCGCGGCGCTCAAGCTGGACTGCCTGATCGTGATCGGCGGCGACGATACCCTGAGCTTCGCCCAGGTGCTGGAGGGCAAAGGGGTACCGCTGATGGGCATTCCCAAGACCATGGACAACGACGTCCAGGGCACCGAGTACTGCATCGGGTTTTCCACGGCCATCACCCGCGCCAAGGACCTGATCACGCGGCAGCGTACGACCATCGGGTCGCACGAGCGCATCGGCATCTTCCGCATCTTCGGGCGCGATGCGGGCTTTACGGCGCTGTACACGGCCTATGTCACGGCCACGCGCTGCGTGATCCCGGAGCTGGAGTTCGATCTGGAGCGGCTGATCGGGCTGCTGGTGGAGGACAAGAAGAACAATCCCAGCAAGTATTCGCTGGTGATCGCTTCCGAAGGCGCAGTGTGGAAGGGCGAATCGGTGCGCGAGTACGGCGAATCGGACGCCTACGGGCACCGCAAGAAGGTGGATATTGGGCACGCGCTGGGCGAGGAGATCCGCCGGCGTACGGGCGAAGAGACCATCATTAGCGACCTGACCTACGATCTGCGCAGCGGCGAGCCCGACGCGCTGGACCAGATGGTGGCCATCACGTTTGCCAACGTGGCCATGGACCTGATTCGCGACGGCGTGCACGGGCGGCTCATCGCCGTGCAGAGCGGAAAATATACGCATGCGCCGCTGCCCGACCCGAAGATGGGGCCGCGCAAACTGGATATCGCCAATCTTTACAATAGCGACCGCTTCCGCCCGCAGTATTCGCGCAAGCTGGGCATGCCGCTGCTGCTGAGCGCGGTCGAGACCGACGGATAGGAAGAGTCGATTTTTCAGACCTTCTTGCTGCTGCGCGGTGTGCGCGATTTTCCGCCGAAGAGGGCGCGGTCCAGGGAGAGCGCGCCGGCTCCAATGCTGGCCAGGGCCAGGCAGGCCGCTGCGAGGGCCAGCGGGAACTCATATTCGTGGACGGCGAGATAGCCCTTTGCGAAGTGTACCTTCCAAATTGCCACGCCCATCTCAGCCGCCAGAAAAAACGCGGCCCCCCGCGTGAAAAGCCCCAGGATCAGCAGCCCCCCGCCGAAGAATTCGATGACCCCCGCGAGATAGACGAACCACCCGGGCAGGCCGTGCTGCATAAAGAAGGACTGCATGGCCGGACCCGAGCCGGCGAGCTTGGGATAGCCATGCGTCAGAAAGACGAGGCCCAGCGCAGCCCGCAGCAGCAGTAGCGCCAAGGATTGCAGCGAGTCGAGAAATTTCACGGGATAGGTCTCCGCAGCGCCGGGAGCGAGCCGGCCGTCGAATCGTCCGCATTCTAGCAGAAAAAGCGGATATGGCGCTGCGGCGGGGGCGGAAGCCGGCGGGTTTCAGGTACAATCGGGTGCAGTTTGGCAGGGAAGGAAGATGGCGGAAATCCACACCATCGGGGTGGCCAACGGCGGCGGAGACGCGCCGGGGCTGAACGCGGTGATCCGCGGAGTGGTGAAGTCCGCGATCCGGCGCCATGGTTGGCGGGTGATCGGCATCTGTAACGGGTTCGACAGCCTGATCTGGCCGGAAGGGTGCATGCCCCTGACCTGGGACGCGGTGAGCGGCATCCTGCCGCGCGGCGGCACCATCCTGGGCACCACCAACCGCGGCAATCCCTTCGCCTACCGGCGCATCGAGAACGGCAAAGAGCGGGTCAGGGACTATTCGGAGGTGTGCCTGGAGAACGCGCGCCGTCTGGGACTGGATGCCATCGTGGTGATTGGCGGGGACGGCACACTGAGCATCGCGCGGGATTTTTTCCGCCGCGGCCTCCCGGTCGTAGGCGTGCCCAAGACCATCGACAACGACTTGTCGGCCACGGAGACCACCTTCGGCTTCGACACCGCGCTGCACGTGGCCACGGACGCGATCGACCGCCTGCACACCACCGCGGAGAGCCACCACCGCGTGATGTTCGTCGAGGTCATGGGCCGCGAGGCCGGCTGGATCGCTCTGGAATCGGGAATTGCGGGCGGCGCGGACGTGGTGCTGATCCCCGAAATCCCCTTCCGCTTCGAGGCCATCTGCGCGGCGGTGTGCGCGCGGGAAGAAAAAGGAAGAAAATTCAGCCTGGTGGTGGTGGCGGAAGGCGTGAAGCTGCCGGAAAAGGATCCCATGGGCAAGCCGATCCCCGCGGCGGGGCCGGGAGATGTCTCGAACAGGATCGCTGCCGTCCTGCGGGAAATGTTGCAGAAGGAGATTCGCGTGACGGTGCTGGGACACGTGCAGCGTGGGGGATCGCCCAGTCCGTTTGACCGCATCCTGGCGACGCGCTTCGGCGTGGCCGCGACGCAGATGGTTGCCCGCGGGGAATTCGGACGCATGGTCTGCCTGCGCGCGGGCAAGATCGATTCCGTGCCACTGGAAGACGCACTGGCCAGGCTCAAATGCGTGGATCCGCGGGGCGAGCTGGTGGAGGTGGCGCGCTCGCTGGGCATGACCTTCGGGGACGAATCGTGAGGCAGCGCCTGCTGCTGGCTTTCCTGCTGCTGACGCTCGTGGCCCTGCTGGCGTGGGTCTTCCGCCCGCGGCACGAGCCGCTGGGCTTCGCCTACGTGAGCGAGCGCAACGTCACCTTGTGGAACACGGTGGCGCAGGTGCGCGAGCCGCTGGCCACGCTGCACTACGGCGACAAAGTGGAAGTGCTCAACCGCCGCAATGAGAACGTCAAGGTGCGCACGGCCGCGGGCGTAGCGGGCTGGGTGGACGGCCGGGTGCTCATGGAGCCGGGGATCTGGCAGCGCAGCATCGAACTGCTGGCCCGGGCGCGGGCAATTCCCCTGCAGGCCCGCGGGCGCACCAAAGTATCCACCAATCTGCGCATTGCGCCGGGGCGTAGCGCGCCGCGGCTTTATCATTTTGGTCGCGGGGTTCCCGTGGAGATCGTGGGCCGTGCCGTGGCCGAGCGAACGCCGGCCACGGACGAGAAGGAAGGCCCTGACGAGCCCCAGGAAAACAAGAAAGAAGACTGGTTTCTGCTCCGCGCCATGGCCCTGGGCGTTCCGAACGAAGCGGCGGCGCGTGCCGATATGGCGGTGGAGTCGCAGATGAGCGACCAGCCGGTGCCCATCGCCGGCTGGGCCGTGGCGCGCTTCGTGGAACTCGATCTGCCGGATGCCATCCGTGAGGGCATCACCGGCGCGAATATGCGTCCGCTGGCGTGGTTCGAACTGAACCGCGTGCCCGATCCCTCCGGCGCTAAGCCGCAGTATCTGGTGGCGGGGGCGCGCGGAGCGGAAGGGCAGCCGTGCGACATCACCGCCCTGCGCGTCTATACCTGGAGCGAGAAGCGCTCCCGCTATGAGACGGCGTTTATCGAGAACGATCTGTGCGGGGCCCTGCCCATCCGCCTGGGCAAAGGACCGAAGGGCGAGCCGGAATTTCGCTTCCGGGAAATGGGCGGTAAGGACGAGGAACGCGTCTACCGGCTGCAGCAGACCGTGGTGCGCCGCGTGCGCGAAAGCGCCGCGCGGGAAACGAAGCCGGCGCGGGGCGCCCGTTAGGTGCCGCAGGGAGTAGCTCTTGTGCGGATGCCGCCGCAACGGAATATTGCCGGTTCCATGAAAGGCCCATTTCCGCGGACCTTGCGCTTCTTTCGATTCTCCACATCTCTGCTCCTTTTCGTTGTTTGCCTCGCTGGATTCGCTTGGGGTTGCGGGCGGTCCGCGCCGCCCACCACGGCGGCCGCTGCGCCGCAGCCGGTCCTGGAATACCTGGGGTTCTGGGGAACACGCGGCAACGGGCCGGGACAACTGGCCGCGCCGGTGGCGCTGGCCGTGGACGCCTCCGCAAACGCCCTGGTGGCCGACGCCGGGAGCGGATTTGTGAATAAATTTTCGCTGGCCGGAGAACCGCGGCTCTCGTTTCAGGATGACCGCCTGGATCTGCACCCGACGAGCCTCGCGGTGGACGACGGCGGGGCGATCTACGTCGCGGAGGGCCGGCGTGGCAGCGTGCTCATCTATTATCCGGATGGCAAGAGATACCGCGAGATGCGCGTGGCGCCGGCGAAGGCATTTCGCGGAACGCTGCGCGTGGCGGTGAATGACGACGGAAATCTCTACGTTGCCGGAAAGCGCCCTTTCGGCGTGCGCCTGTACACGCGGCGGGGCCGCCTGGTGCGCGCGTGGGCCAGGGGCGCGGTTCGCGAGGCGGCCCTGGAAGAGCCCGCGGGGCTGGCGGTCGGGCCGGATGGGCTGATCTACGTGAGCGAAGCGGCGCAGGCGCTGGTGCGCGTGTACCGCGCGGACGGTACGCTTCTGCGCACGCTTACGGCGCCGGGCGAAGGCGCGCAATTTGCGGGCATCGCCGTGAACGGCGGCCTGGTCCTGGCAGCGGATCCCCGCAACCACGCGCTGCACGTCTGGTCGCGCGACGGCAGCTACCGGCTGCGCGCCGATCTTTCGCCATGGATTGCGGGGAGCCAGGCATCCCCCGTGGCCGTGGCCATGACGCCCGCGGGGGAATGCCTGGTGCTGGATACGCCCGGCGCGCGCGTGCTGCGCTTCCGGTTGCATTTGTAAAGCCCGGCGCGGGCCGGAAAGGGAAAACAATGACACTGCACATCAGTGAAGCCGAGGTTCGCTCCGTACTGACCATGCCCATGGCTATCGAAGCCGTCGAAGAAATTTCCAGGAGGCAGGCTACGGGCGAAGCGGTTGTCCATCCGCGGCGGCGCATCGAGCTGCCGGGCGGGGGATTTTTTCATTACATGGCCGGGGCGGATTTCACTGCGGGCTTCGTGGGCATGAAGCTGTACACCTACGTGCGCGGGCGGCTGCGCTTTGTCGTGCCGCTCTACCGCGTGGCCACGGGCGAGATGGCGGCGCTGATCGAAGCCGATGCCATGGGGCAGTTGCGCACCGGCGCGGCCTCCGGGGTGGCCACGAAGTATCTGGCGCGGCGCGACGCGCGGACCGCGGCGATCATCGGTACGGGCGGACAGGCGCGCACGCAGCTCGAAGCGGTGGCCGCGGTGCGCAAGCTGACTTCGGCGCGGGCCTATGGGCGCAACGCCGAGCGCCGCGAGAAATTCTGCCGCGAGATGAGCGAGCGGCTGGGCATTCCGGTGCAGGCGGCGGCGTCCGCGGCGGAAGCGGTGCGCGGCGCGGAGATCGTGTGCACGGCGACGACGGCGTCGCAAACCGTGCTGTACGGTGCGGACGTTGCGCCGGGGACGCACATCAATGCGATTGGTGCGAATCACGCGCACAAGCGCGAGTTGGATGATGAGGCCGTGGCGCGCGCAGGTGTCATTGCCGTGGATTCCATCGAGCAGTCGCGCCAGGAGGCCGGCGACCTGATCCTGGCGTTCGCGGGCGACGCAGCGCGCTGGGGCGTCGTCGTGGAGCTTCCGCAGGTGCTGGCCGGGAAGGCGCGCGGGCGGGAGAATGATGCGCAGATCACGCTGTTCAAGTCCAACGGGATCGCCGCGTGGGATATCGCTGCGGCTGTGCGCGTCTTGCACTTGGCACAGGAAAGGAAGCTGGGGCGGGAGCTTCCATTGTGGGCCGGGGAAGCCGGGGAACCAGCCGGAAGCTATTGACAGCGGGCCGGGGGCAGGCTAAAGTTTCCGAACGAACGTTCGACAAGCCTATGACCGCTCGCCTGCCCATTCCGCGCGACACCGAAGCCAAGCTCCAGCACATCCTTCGTCATGCGGCTCAGATCTTCGCCGAGCGCGGCTTTGGCGCCTCCTCCATCCGGGATATCAGCCGGGCCACGGGGGTCTCTCTCTCCGGCCTCTACTACTACTTTGAAAGTAAGCAGAAGCTCCTCTATTTGATTCAGATTCATGCGTTTACCAGTATCCTGCAGGAACTGGAGCGGCGCCTGGAAGGAGTCGCGGACCCCGAGCGCCGGCTGACTATCTTTATCCAGAATCACCTGGAATACTTCATGGACCATCCCGCGGAGATGAAGGTCCTCTCGCACGAGGAAGAGGCGTTGGAGGAGCCCTACCGCAAGGAAGTCGCGGGGATCAAGCGGCGCTACTACAACCTGGCGCGCGGCATCTTCGAGGAGTTGAGCCGCCGCGGGCGCACCGAGGGACTGAACTCCCGCGTGGCCGTGCTGAGCCTCTACGGGATGATGAACTGGATCTACAAATGGCATAACCCCAAGGTGGATCCGCATGCCGCGGAGCTGGCGGAAACCATGGCGGGAATTTTTCTACGCGGCGTGCTCAATGGGCCGAACGGACGCAACGGCCGGCAGGCCGCGGAGCGCCCTTCGCTGGAACGCGCGGGCTGAGAACGGTTTACGGGAGCAAGCGGGAATTTCGCAGCGAGGAAAAACGAGGCATGGCTACTTCGCAGGCGGCCGGAACAAAAGAGCTGGTGCACTACCGGGTGGAAGAGGGCGTAGCCATCCTGGAGCTGGACGATGCGCCGGCGAATACCTACAGCTACGAGATGATGCAGCAGCTGGACGCGGCCATTTTGCGGGCGCGCATGGACGAAAGTGCGCACGTGATCGTGCTGCGCGGCGCGGGCGATAAGTTCTTCTGCGCCGGCGCGAGCATTGCCATGCTCACCACGGTCGGGCCGGAGTTCAAGTACTACTTTTGCCTGCACGCCAACGAGACCCTCAGTCGTCTGGAGCAGACGCCCAAGCTGGTGATCGCCGCGCTCAACGGCCACACCGTGGGCGGCGGGCTCGAGGTGGCGCTGGCCTGCGACATCCGCATCGCGAGGAAGGGCGGCGGAAAGATCGGCCTGCCGGAAGTGAATTTGGGCGTGCTGCCCGGGACCGGCGGAACGCAGCGCCTGTGCCGCCTGCTGGGTAATGCTCGGGCGATGGAGTTGATGGTGACGGGGCGCACGTTGGGCTTCGACGAAGCGCTGGCCCTGGGGCTGGTGCACTACGTCTATGAGGGCGGGACGTTCTGGCAGGATGTGCTGACCTATGCCCGCCAGTTCTGCCCCCCGAACAAGGCTTCGCGCGCGGTGGGGCGCATCAAGCGCGCGGTGGTAACCGGCTCGGAGATGGGCTTCGGCGAGGCCCTGGGCTTCGAGCGCGAACTGCAGCAGTTGCTCTTCACCAGCGAAGACGCCAGGGAAGGTCTCGCGGCTTACGTCGAGAAGCGGCCGCCGCGGTTCAAAGGGAAGTGACAGAGAGCTGGCTGCGAGTGAATTTCTGAGGAGCGTTATGGCGACGGTGCAGATTAAGCCCGGCAAATTGTTCATCGGTGGCAAATGGGTGGATGCCGCGTCGGGGAAGACGTTTACGACGAGCAATCCGGCGACGGGCGAAATCCTGACGCACCTGGCCGAGGCCGGCGAACGCGACGCCGGCGGCGCGGTGGCCGCCGCGCGCCTGGCCTTCGAATCCGGGCCGTGGCTGGAGATGAGCGCTTCCGACCGCGGGCGCCTGCTGTGGAAGATCGGCGACCTGATCGACAAGTACAACGAAGAGCTGGGCACGCTGGAGACGCTGGACAACGGCAAGCCCATCTTCGAATCGCGCCAGGTGGACGTGCCCATGGTGGCGGAAGTCTTCCGCTATTACGCGGGCTGGGCGACCAAGATTCACGGGGAGACGGTGCCGGTGAAGGGGCCGTTCCTGAACTACACGCTGCGCGAGCCGATCGGGGTGGTGGCGGCGATCGTGCCCTGGAATTTTCCGCTGCTGATGGCTTCCTGGAAGCTGGCTCCGGCGCTGGCCGCGGGGAACACCGTGGTGCTGAAGCCTGCGCCGTGGACTTCGCTGACGGCGCTGCGCTTGGCGGAGATCTTCGAGGAAGCGGGCGCCCCGGCGGGCGTGCTGAACGTGGTGACCGGCTCGACGCGCGACCTGGGCCGCGCCCTGGTGAAGCATCCTGGCGTGGACAAAATCGCCTTCACCGGCTCGACGGCGACGGGGCAGGAGATCATGCGCGAGTCGGCCACATCGGTGAAGCGCGTGACGCTGGAGCTGGGCGGAAAGTCGCCCAACATCGTCTTCGCCGACGCGGATCTGGACGCCGCGGTGCGGGGCGCGACCATCGGCATCTTCTATGGCAAGGGCGAGGTCTGCGCCGCGGGCTCGCGGCTCTTCGTCGAGAAAAAAATCAAAGATGAGTTCATGCAGAAGCTCGTGGACCGCGTGAAGAAGATGCAGCCCGGAGATCCCCTGGACCCCAAGACGCGCTTCGGTGCGCTGGTGAGCCAGGAGCAGATGGACAAGGTGCTCGGCTATATCGCCAAGGGCCAGGCCGAGGGCGCGCGGCTGGTGGCGGGCGGCGAACGCGCCGCCGTCGGCGGCAAGGGCCTGTTTGTGCAGCCCACGGTCTTCGACGGCGTGAGCAATACGATGACCATTGCCCGCGAGGAGATCTTCGGGCCGGTCCTGGCGGCCATCGAATTCGGGGACGTGGACGAGGCCGTCCGCGCCGCCAACGACAATCCCTATGGCCTGGCCGCGGCGGTGTGGACCCGCGACGTGGCCAAGGCCCACCGGGTAGCCCGCCGCCTGCAGGCCGGCACGGTGTGGATCAACACCTACAACAATTACGATCCTGCGGCGGCTTTTGGCGGGTACAAGATGAGCGGCTACGGGCGCGAGCTGTCCGTGCATGCGCTTGAGCACTACACGGAATTGAAGAGTGTGTGGGTGAATCTGGCTTAAATGCGCACACTGCCAGACTATTTGCGGAAGGGAATGCGGCTCGTGATCGTGGGCTGCAATCCGAGCGAATCCTCGGTGCGCGCGGGCCACTACTATGCCGGGCGCGGAAATCAGTTCTGGCCGCTGCTGCGCGATTCCGGCGTGCTGCCGGAGCCGCTGGACTGCCACGACGACAAGCGCGTGATCGAGTTCGCAGGGATTTTGCGGAGGGGCGGATCCTGCTGGCGCAAAAGCTCGAGGAATTCGTGCCGCACATTGTGGCCTTTCACGGGAAGATGACTTACGAGCACTTTGCGCAGCGAACCTGCAACCTCGGCGCCCAGAAAGAGAAGCTGTACGGTGCGCAGGTGTTCGTGCTGCCCTCGGCCAGCGGCGCGAACGCTCGCGGGCGCGGCCAGAAGCTGAAATATTTCCGGCAGCTGGCCAAATTCATGGAGCGCAGGGAGTCGCGATGAGTAACGCAGGACAACCGGCGGCGGGTGGACCGATAGTTTTGGCGGAGCAGCACGACGGCATCGCCACGCTGGTGCTGAACCGCGCCGACCGCCTGAACGCCCTGAATAACGAGTTGGCCACGGCGCTCAACGAGGCGCTGGGCCGCGTGGCCGCGGACGATTCCGTCCGCGTAGTTGTGCTGACCGGCGCGGGCCGGGCGTTCTGCGCCGGGGGCGACCTCAGCCTGATTCGCGCGGGGCGCGAGAAGAACGATCCCGGGCAGCTCGAGCCGCTGCTGCGCGCGGGCATGCAGGCGGTGCTGCGCATGCGCACGATGGCCAAGCCGGTCATCGCGGCCATCAACGGCGCGGCGGCCGGCGCGGGGATGAATATCGCTCTGGCGGCGGACATCCGCATCGCCGCGGAAGAAGCCAGCTTCGGGCAGAACTTCGCCAAGGTCGGGCTGTTCCCGGACTATGGCGGAACGTATTTTCTGCCGCAGCTGGTGGGGCCATCGCGCGCCGCGGAGATGTTCTACACCGGCGACATGTTCAGCGCGCAGACCGCGTTGCAGCTCGGGGTAGTCAACCGCGTGGTTCCGGCGAGCCAGCTCGAAGCCGAAGCCAGGGCCCTGGCGCAGAAGATCGCGCAGGGACCGCCCGTGGCCATCCGTGCGGTGAAGAAAGTGCTCTTCGGCGCGGAGCGCGCGGCGCTGGAGGCCGCGCTGGAGAGGGAAGTGCAGCAGCAGCTCTCCTGCTTTCTTTCCGAGGATTGCAGCGAGGGCATGCGCGCTTTCTTCGAAAAGCGCGCTCCAAACTTTCAGGGGCGTTGAGCAGACGGTGCGGGCGGTAGCGGAGGTCTTCGCATGAGCGAAATGATTCAGGTGCAGATGGACGGGCGGACGGCGCGTGTGACGCTGAACCGTCCGCCGCTCAACGTGCTGGACATCGCCATGATGCGCGAGCTGGATGCCGCGCTCGCCCGCGTGGCCACGGAATGCGACCTCCTGGTCCTGCAGGGCGCCGGGCCCAAGGGCTTTTCCGCCGGCGCCGAGGTTGCCGATCACGTGCCGGAGCGCGTGGGGGAGATGCTCGGCGCGTTCCACGGCGTCTTTCGCCGCCTGGCGCGCGTGGAATGCGTGACCATCGCCGCGGTCAGCGGCCTGTGCCTCGGCGGCGGGATGGAGCTGGCGACCTTCTGCGACTTCGTGGTGGCCACGGAAGCGGCGAAGTTCGGCCAGCCGGAGATCAAGCTGGCCTGCTACCCGCCGGTGGCCATGGTGACGTTTCCGCAGCTCTGCGGCATGCGCGCCGCGATGGACCTGATCTTCACGGGCCGCACGGTGGACGGGCGCGAGGCGCACCGCATGGGTCTGGTGACGCGCCTGGCTCCCGAAGGCGAGCTCGCAGCCAGCGTGGAGAAATTGCTCGATGAGTTGCGCGGGCTGAGCGGCACCGTGCTGCGCCTGACGCGCAAGACGCTGTGGCGCCTGCACGCCGATGTGTTCGAAAAGCAGCTCGACGAAGCCGAGCGCATCTACCTGGACGATTTGATGCAGACCAAGGACGCGCCGGAGGGCATCCGCGCATTTCTGGAAAAGCGGCCCCCGGTCTGGCAGGGACGCTGAATGGACGATCTGCAGATTACACCCAAGGAAGTGCAGGAGCGGCTGGAGCGCGGGGAGAAGTTGGTGCTGGTGGATGTGCGCGAGCAGTGGGAATACGATCTCTGCCGGATCGCGGGCGCGAAGCTGATCCCGCTGAAGACGCTGCCGGCGAACGCCGGCGCACTGGAGGAGGCGGAGGAAGTGATCTGCTACTGCCACCACGGAATACGCAGCCTGGATGCAGCGGCGTGGCTGCGGGGGCAGGGGATTGCCGGAGCCAAATCGCTGGCGGGCGGGATCGAACGGTGGTCCCGCGAAGTGGATGCCAGCGTGCCGCGGTATTGAAGTTGTCTGCCCAGGGGCACGGGCGATGCGGCCCCGGGACGGAACATCGATTGCTCGTTGCGGGAGGAAATTGGTGGCTAAGGCGAAGATCCAGTTTCTGCAGAAGCCGACTTGAACGTCGTGCCGCAAAGCAAGAGGTCTCTTGCTGGAGCAGGGAGCGGAACTGGAGACGCGCGATCTGGACAAGGAACGCCTGAGCGCGGCTGAACTGGACAAGCTGATCGGCGCGCGGGATTACACGCAGTTTCTGAATACGCGCAATGAGCTGTACCGCGAACGGAACATGAAAGAAAAGCCGCCGTCGCGCGCCGAGGCCATCCAATTGATGGCCAGGGAGCCAAACCTGATCCGCCGGCCGGTGGTGATTCGCGGCGGGCAGATGGTGCTGGGTTATGACGAGGAAGCGCTGAAGAAGCTGGTGAAGTAACGCAGTCGGCGGGAAAAGGATGACGGGCAAGAATGCCTGTCCTGGCGAGGAACCATGCATCGGGAACTGATCCATCTCACGGTAAACGGCGAACGTTACGAAGTGGCGGTGCCGCCGCAGAAGTTGCTGCTGGACGTGCTGCGCGAAGACCTGGGGCTGACCGGGGCCAAGCGCGGCTGCGACGATTCGAGTTGCGGCGCGTGTACGGTGCTGGTGGACGGCCTGCCGGTGCTGGCGTGCACGGCGATCGCCTCCTGTCATCAGGAGGCGCAGATCACCACGGTCGAGGGACTGGCCGCGGGTGGCGAACTGACGCCGGTGCAGGTGGCGTACGGGGAAGCGGGCGGCTCGCAGTGCGGCTTCTGCACGCCGGGCTTCATGATGACGATTCACGCGCTGTTGGCGCAGAACCCCAATCCCACCGATGCGGAGATCCGCGAGGCGCTCTCCTCGAACCTTTGCCGCTGTACGGGCTACATGCAGATTTACGAAGCGATCCGGCTGGCGATGAAGCGCGCGCCGCAGCCGGCGGAAGCGAGGAGCTGAGCCATGTCCACCCATTCGATTATCGGCAAATCGATTCCCCTGACCGATACCCCGGGGAAGGTGACGGGTCTCGGCCTCTACGCCAACGACATCGCCGTCCCGGGCATGCTCTTTGGAAAGATCCTGCATTCGCCGCACGCGCACGCGCGCATCGTGCGCATCGACACGTCCAAGGCGGAAGCCCTGCCGGAAGTGAAGGCGGTGGCCACGGGACGCGACACCGCGCGGCCCTACGGCGTGCTGCCTATCGGGCACGATGAAAACGCGCTGGCGTTCGACAGGGCGCGCTACATCGGGGACAACATCGCCGCCGTCGCCGCCACCAGCGAGGAAGCGGCGGAGCGCGCCCTCGAGCTGATCGAAGTGGAATACGAGGTGCTCACCCCGTGGACCGATGCTCTGGAGTCCATGAAGGCGGAGAAGGACTGGATTCACGAGAACCGCCCGCACAACATCGAGAAGGAGTACAAACACGAGTTCGGGAATCTGGAGCAGGGCTTCGCTCAGGCGGCCTTCATCCGCGAAGAACGCTACGTCGCCGCGGAGATCAACCACGCGGCGATGGAGCCGCACTCCACGCTGGCCGTCTGGGAGCCCGACGGGCGCATCACCGTGCACTCCTCGACGCAGGTGCCCCACTACCTGCACCGTACCATTGCCGACGTGCTGGAACTGCCGATGAGCCAGGTGCGCGTGATCAAGCCCATGGTCGGCGGCGGATTTGGCGGCAAGAGCGAAGTGATCCCGCTGGAGGTGATCACGCCGGTGCTGGCGAAGAAGGCCCGGCGCCCGGTGAAGATCACCTACACGCGCGAGGAGGTTTTCTACGCGCACCGCGGCCGGCCGATCACCATCGTGGACCTGAAGATGGGCCTGACGCGGGAAGGCAAGATATCCGCGGTGGCGGCGCACGTAGTGCAGGATGGCGGGGCGTTTGGCGGATACGGCCCGGTGACGGTGCTCTATTCCGGGGCGCTGCTCGGCGCCATCTACGACGTGCAGAATCTGCGCTTCGAGGGCTGCCGCGTGCTGACCAACAAGCCGGCCTGCGGGGCGATGCGCGGCCACGGCACGGTAAACGTGCGCTTCGCATTCGAGTCCATGCTGGATATGCTGGCGCGCGACGCGCAACTGGACCCGGCCGAAGTGCGGCGCAGAAATCTGTTGCCGGCGCCGTGCATCACCGTGAACGGGCTGCGCGTCACCAGTTACGGCCTTCCCGAATGCATCGAGAAAGCCGTGGAGCGCTCCGGCTGGCGCGAGAAGAACGGCAAGCTGCCTTATGGCCGCGGAATCGGCATCGCCTGCAGCCATTACGTCAGCGGCGCGGCCAACCCCATCATCCGCTCGAACATGCCGCACACCACGGTGAACATGAAGATCGACCGCGACGCGGCGGTGACGGTGTTCACGGGGGCGTCCGATATTGGGCAGGGGTCGGACACCATACAAGTGCAGATTACCGCGGAGGTGCTGGGCGTGCGGCCGGAACGCATCAAGCTGGTGGCCGCGGATACGGAGCTGACTCCGGTGGATCTGGGCAGCTACTCGAGCCGGGTCACGTTCATGGCCGGAAACGCCTGCTTGGAAGCGGCAAAAAACATGCGCGAGCAGATTTTCGCCGCGGTGGCGAAGAAATTCGGCTGCGCGCCGGACGCCCTGGAAGCGCGCCACGAGCAGATCTTCGTGAAGGCCGATCCGGCGCAGAGCATGCCCTTTGACGAAGCGGTGGTCCGGGCCATCGATTTCCACGGCACCCTGGTGGCGCGCGGCAGCTACGCGCCTCCGGAAGAGTCGCGCGGCGGAAAGTATAAAGGCGCGGGCGTCGGGCCGTCGCCGTCTTACAGTTACGGGGCGCAGACCGCGGAGGTCTCCGTGGACCCGGAGACCGGCGAGGTCACCATCCACCGGGTGGTCGCGGCGCACGATTGCGGCAAGGCGCTCAATCCCGTGTCGGTGGACGGGCAGGTCATCGGCTCGGTGTATATGGGGCTGGGCCAGGCGATGCAGGAGCAGATGGAGTGGAACGAGGGCCGGCTGATGAATCCCTCGCTGCTGGATTACCGCATCCCCACGACCCTCGAGACGCCGCCGATCGAATCCATCATCGTCGAGAGCGAGGACCCCGAAGGGCCCTTCGGCGCAAAAGAAGCGGGAGAAGGCTCGCTGGCGGCGGCGATCCCCGCGGTGGCCAACGCCATCTATGACGCGGTGGGCGTGCGCATCAACACGCTCCCGCTTTCCCGGGAAAAAATTCTCGCAGCCATCCGCGAGAAGCAGAAACGCGAGCAGGCAGCGGGCGGCTCGAAGAAGACCGGAGGTGCGGCATGAGCCTTCCCACGTTGCGCGTAGTTCGGCCAAAGGCCGTGGACGAGGCGGTGCGCATTCTGGCGCAGCACGGCCCGCAAGCGATGATTCTTGCAGGCGGCACGGACATCCTGCCGAATCTGCAGATGCGGCTGTATGCGCCACAGGTGCTGGTAGGGCTGAAGGAGATTTCCGGGCTGCGCGGCGTCCGCACGGTGAAGGATGGCGCACTGCACATCGGCGCGCTGACCACCTTGAGCGAGTTGCTGGCGGAGCCGGTGGTGCGGCAGAAATATCCGGTCCTGGCCAGCGCCGCGGCCACCGTGGCCGGCCCGCTGCAGCGCAACATGGCCACCCTGGGCGGCAACCTGTGCCTGGAGACGCGCTGCCGCTGGTACAACCAGTCGTACTTCTGGCGGCAGTCGCTGGGCGGCTGCCTGAAGAAAGAGGGCACGGTGTGCCACGTCGCGCCCGGCGGCAACCGCTGCTGGGCGGTCTGGTCGGGGGACACGGCGCCGGCGCTACTGGCGCTGGATGCGGAGATCGAGATCGCCGGTCCGGCAGGCGAGCGGCGCATCCCGCTGGAGTCGTTCTACCGCAACGACGGAATGGACCGGATCGCGCTGCGGCCGGGCGAGATCCTGACGGCGGTGCTTTTGCCTGCGGCCAAGGCGGGCTGGCGCGGCGTCTACAACAAGCTGCGCCTGCGCAATTCCATCGATTACCCGCTGGCAGGCGTGGCCGTGGCCATGAACGTGGACGGCGGCGGCATCTGCCGCGACGTGCGCGTGGCCATTTCCGCGGTGAATCCAGCGCCGCTGCTGGTGCACCAGGCCGGCGAATCGCTCATCGGCAGGAAATATTCGCAGGAGCTGATTGAGCGCGTGGCGCACGCCGCGATCCAGAGAGGCAAGCCGCTCACCACCTCGGGCTCCACGCCCGTCTACCGCCGCGAGATGCTGCAGCTGTACACGCGCCGCGCTCTGGAAGAAGTGTGGGACGGGCGCACGCACTCTATGGACGGGAACGACTGAATTCGTGCAGCCGGTCATCGATATTCACATCCACATTCAGCCGCTGCACATGTTCCGGCCCCAGGCGCTGGCGATGATCAAGCGCGGGAGAAAGGATTATGCGGACGTCGAGCGTTACTCTGCCGACCCCAGGCTATTCCTGAAATTTCTCGACGGGCTGGGAATCGAGCGCGCCGGTCTCATCAATTATGTCAGCCCGGAGATCATGGGTTTCACGCCGGAGGTAAACGATTGGATCGTGAACTATTGTGCAGCGGCTCCGGACCGTTTGCTGGCGTTCGGGTCGGTGCTTCCGCGAACGGTGGCGGATGCGGGTGCGGAGGTGGATCGCCTCGTGAAACTGGGGATCCGCGCGCTGAAGCTGCATCCTTCCCACCAGGTGATCACGCCGAATTCCTACCGCGACGGCTGCGCAGCGCTCGCGGCGGTCTACGAGCGGGCGCAGGCCAATGGCCTGCCGCTCATGATCCACACCGGAACCTCCATTTTCCCCGGTGCCCGCAACGTGCACGCCCAGCCCATCCTCTGCGACGATGTATGCATCGATTTCCCGAATCTCACGGTCATCCTGGCGCACGGCGGGCGGCCCCTCTGGATGGAGGAAGCATTTTTTCTGGTGCGGCGGCACAAGAACATGCACATGGACATTTCCGGCATCCCGCCCCAGAAGCTCCTGGAATACTTTCCACGCATCGCGGAGATCGCGGACAAGGTGCTGTGGGGGACCGACTGGCCCGGCCCGGGCGTCCCGGAGATCCAGGGCAACATGGAAAAGTTTCGTGCGCTTCCCATCCGCGAGGACGCCAAGCGCAAGATTCTCTACGACAACGCAGCGCGGATGTTCCCGCGCTGAAGACAGGAGAGCCCATGGACGTGAAGAGCATTGCCGTGATCGGTGCAGGAACGATGGGGAGGGGAATCGCCTACGCCGCGGCGCTGGGCGGCTACCGCACCATTCTCGAAGACATGATGCCGGAGTCGCTCGAACAGGGCATGGCGTGGATCCGCAAGGCCTTCGACGAAGGCGTCGCTCGCGGCAAGGTCGAAGCCGCGGTGCGTGACGCGGCGCTCCAGCGCATCGAGACCGTGCGCTCCGTGGAAGACGCCTGCCGCGAAGCCGACATGCTCATCGAGGCCGTGCCCGAGGAGATGGAGTTGAAGCTCGAGCTCTTCACCCTCTTCGACAAGTTCGCCAGGCCCCGCGCCATCCTCGCCAGCAATACCTCCGGCCTTTCCATCACCGAGATGGCGGCCATGACCTTCCGCCCCGAGCTCTGCGTGGGCATGCATTTCTTCAATCCCGTGCCCAAGATGAAGCTGCTGGAACTGGTGCGCGCACTGGAAACTTCGGAGGAGACCATCGCCGCGTGCCGCGAGGTGGGGCGGCGCATGGGCAAAGAGGTGGTCGTGGTGCGCGAGTCGCCGGGCTTCATCACCAGCCGCGTGAACGCACTGATCGGCAACGAGGCCTTCGCCATGCTCGAAACGGGCATCGCCTCCGCCGAGGACATCGACAAGGCGCTCAAACTGGGGCTGAACCATCCCATGGGGCCGTTCGAGCTGGGGGACCTGGTGGGCCTGGATGTCCGCCTGGGCGTTCTCGAGAATCTGCACAAAACGCTCGGCGATAAATACCGCCCCAATCCGCTGCTGCGCCAGTACGTGAGCGCCGGACGCCTGGGGCGCAAGGCCGGACGCGGGGTCTTTGACTATTCGGAGGCCAAGCCGGGCGAGAAAAAGGGATAATGGAAGCGCCGCCGGGGGGAGGCTTGCCCATGAAGAAGCTGGCAGAGCGCATTGTGATCCGCCGGGGCGACCTGACGGAGATGGACGCGGACGCGATCGTCAACGCCGCCAACAACGATCTGTGGCTGGGCGGCGGCGTGGCCGGGGCCATCAGGCGCAAGGGCGGCGAGGAGATTCAGAAGGAGTGCGACGCCATCGGCAGCATTCCCGTGGGTGGCGCGGCGATCACCGGCGGGGGCAAGCTGAAGGCGCGCCATGTCATCCACGCCGCCAGCATGGAGCTGGGCGGACGGGCCACCGCGGAAGCGCTGCGCCGCTGCACGGCGCATTCCCTGCGCCTGGCTTCCGAGCGTGGCCTCAAGACCATCGCCTTTCCCGCCGTCGGCACGGGGATTGCCGGCTTTCCCATCGCCGAGTGCGCGGAGATCATGCTGCGGGAAGCGGCGCAGCATCTCGCCGGCAACAGCGCCATCGAAACGATCTACTTTGTGCTCTTTGACGAAGAGGCCCGCCGCGTCTTCGAGCGCGCTTGGGAGAAGCTCCGGGCGAGCGACGCCGGGGGAGCCGCCACGGCGTGAGCGCGGCTCTCGAGAAGGACCTGACTCCGCCATGACCGAATCCCGCCGGCAGACCCCGCTAGCTACTCTGCTCGTGGAACGCATCCGCCGCCAGGGCCCGCTGACCTTCGCCGACTACATGCGCGAGTGCCTCTATCACCCGCTGCACGGTTACTACAGCCGGAGCGAGGCGCGGCGCTTTTCCGACTACTACACCAGCGTGGACGTGCACCCCATCTTCGGGCGCCTGCTGGCGCGCCAGCTCGCCGAGATGTGGGCGCAGATGGGCGGGCCACAGGCGTTCTCCGTGGTGGAAGCGGGAGCGGGCGTGGGCCGCCTCGCGGGCCACATCCTGGATTTTGCGGAGACGCGCCTGCCGGAGCTGTATGGCGCGCTGCGCTACGTCGCCGTGGAGCGTTCGAAGGCGCGGCGCGAGCAGGCTTCCGGGGGCCTGGCCCGGCACATCGCGGCTGGCCGCTGCGCGGTAGCCCTCGAAATTCCCGCGCGGCTTCTCCAAGGCTGCCTCATTTCCAACGAGCTCGTGGACGCGCTGCCGGTGCATCGGGTCGTCATGCAGGGCGGCGCGCTCCAGGAACTGTTCGTCACCGAGCGCGCGGGCGCACTCGCGGAACAACTGGCGCCGCTTTCCACCTGCGCCATCTCCGAATACTTCGTGGCGCTGGGCATCCAACTCCGCGAAGGCCAGCAGGCCGAGGCCGGTCTGGAGGCCTGCGACTGGATCACCGAGATCGGGCGGCGCATCGAGCGCGGTTTCCTGCTTACCGCGGATTACGGCCACGCGGCCGCGGAGCTGTACGACCAGCGGCACATGCGCGGCACGTTGCTGGCGTACGAGAGGCACCGCGCCAGCGAAGACTACTACGCGGCGCCGGGCGAGCAGGACCTCACGGCGCATGTGAATTTCACGGCCCTGGAGCAGTGGGGCGCCAGGGCCGGCCTCGAGCGCGTGGGCCGCGTCTCGCAGACGGAATTTCTGCTGGCGCTGGGGCAGGGCAACGACTTCGCGGATCTCTACGAACCCGGCGCCAGCGAAGCCGACCGCGTGCGCGCCCGCCTGCTCCTCAAGAACCTGATCTTCCCGGAAGGCATGGGCGAGCGCTTTTCCGTCCTCATCCACCACAAGCGTGTCCCGGGCGCCCAGCTGACTGGGCTCGCAGGCATCCCCGGCCCGCGATAGAGCGGGCAGAAAATTTCCGGATAAGTTTTTGCCAAAAGATCTTGTAGCGCGGGACGCTTGAGCTACTAGATCCGTCTTGCCTGTGGCGGCTACGGCTGCGGCGGCTTTTTCAAGACCGGGCGGTCGCCGGGCGGCGGCGGTGGCGGCGCGGTGGGTGTGGGTGCGGTAGTGGCTGGAGCGGCGGGCGCGCTGCCGGGTTCCGCGTAGGCCTTCTTCAGCATGCGCTCGATTTCCGCCTGCGCCCCTCCGGTGTCGTCGTTGGTTTGCTTGGCCTTGCTGTATTCGTTGACGGCGCGTTCGCGCTGTCCCATCAGGTCGAAAATCTTCCCCAGATAGATGTGCGACCACACCTCGGTCCACTTCTCCGCGGGCTCCGGGACGGCCTGCGTAGCTTCGCGGAAGGCGTTGGCCGCGGCTTGGTAGTTTTTCTGGTAGAAGAAGGCCTCGCCCATGCGGAAATTGGCGAGCGACCGGTTGGGCTGGATGGCCAGCGCCCTCTGATACTGCGTGATCGCGTCGTAGTAGCGGCCCGCTTCCGCGAGCTCTTCGCCCCGCGCGATGGCCGCGCGGGCGCGCAGCGACGTGCTGGCCTTAAGGATCACGTTGTTCGGATCGATCTTGATTCCCCCGGGCTTGGGCCGCCCGAAGGTCTCCACGGTGAAGTCCGATTCCGTCCCGACCACTTGGATGGTCTTCTCCTCGGGGTTTCCTTCGGTGTCGATGCGCAGTTCCACGGGCATGCTGAAGGTGTCCAGAGGCTGCTTGATCTTGCCCACCACGCGAAAGCCTTTCGGCGTGCGGTAGACCACGTACTCCATGTTGAATTCCGGGATGCCCGTGGAGTTGAGCCACTGCGCGAAGAACGGCCGCAGATTCGGCGCCGGCTTTCCGGGCAGCGCCGCGGCCTGCGCTTTTTCGATGGCCAGGGCCTCGAAATCCTCGAGCCGCGCGGTCTTCCCGGCGTAGCGCGCGTAGAACTCGTGCAGCAGCGACTTGAAGGCCAGATCGCCCATCTGCGCGCGCAGCATGTGGAAGATCATCGCGCCCTTGTTCACCACCACACTGCGGTAGTCGCTGGAGTAGGGAGCGAGGTGCTGCGCCTGGGCCACCGGCGCGGCGTCCTCGTACATCAGCGCGCCCACGGCGAACTCGTCCACCGTGCGCAGCCCCGCTTCGCGGCCCGCGTTCTGCTCTGCATAGAGCGCCTCGGAGTAACGCGCCAGGCCGTCGCTGATCCATACATCCGCGGGGCTCGCCGGGAGCACGCTATTGCCCCACCACTGCGCAGCCACCAGCCCGGCGATGGTGCGGTCGCTGCCTTTCGGGTCCCACAAGCGCTGGCTGAGCAGCAGCACGCCGGGCGCGGCGAACGAGCGCAGCGTGCCATCGGGGAGCTGGATAATCGTCAGGCTGGGATCGGGCAGCGGCCCGAAGAGATCGGAGAAGATGGTTACGGCGCGCGCAATGCTCCCGGCGAACTCTTTGGCGTTTGCGGATGCCGCGCGCGGCGCGTATACCGCGACGTCCAGCCCCTCGGCCTGCGTCGGCGAATACTGCAGGTTGCCGGCGACAAACGTGCCCACGGGACCGGGTGTGTCGCACTGAAAAACATAGAGCAGCCGGCCACCCGTGGCGCCGCTCTTGTGGGGCAGCGGCGTGGGGGACTCCGACTTGCCCGTGCCGGCCACGGCGTAGCTGTCCGGCACCTCCAGGCGGAATTTCGCGGTGTAGCGGCTGGCCGGATAGCCGGTCAGGGGAAACCAGCGCGCGGGAAGCAGCAGATACGCGCCCTCGGGCGTGATGGAGGCCAGGCGTACGCCGGGGACCGGGCTGTTCTCCTCGTTGGCCAGAATTCCCGTATAGGAATAGGTGAGCGTCACGCGGCTGCCCGCTGCCACGGGCGCCGGGAGTGTCACGTGGAGCAGCAAGGGGCTCTGCTGGTCACGTTCGAACGGGAGTTGCTTGCCGTTTTCCTCCACAACGGCTGTGACGTTCAGATTCGGATGCAGCTCCACATCCACGAGCCGCGAGGCTTCCGCCGCGAGGAAGGTGACGCGCGCGGTGGCCGACAGCGTCTGGCCGGCGCCGTCCAGCGAGGCGGCCACGTCGTAGTGCTCGGCACGGAAACTTTGCGGGCGCGGCTGCTGTGCGGGGAGGGCAGCGGCGAGCCCCAGGAAGCTGGTCAGCAGCAGAGGCAGCGAGAAAAACGAGATTGGTCGGCGCAAGGACCTTCCTTCCTTATTCTTCAGGTGCGAATGGCACTCCATAGGATAGCAAACCCTTCAGGAAGCGTTGCCTGGCCTGGTGCGCAACATGCGCACAATGGCATCGGCGGCGCGCTCGATGGCCCCCGGCGGCCCCAGGCGCTCGCGGACTTCCGCCAGCCCGCGGCGCAGCTCGGTTCGCGCAGCCTCCTGCTGCAAGAGGCGCAGGGCCTCCTGGGCGACGCGCTGCGGGGTAAAATCCTTCTGGATCAGCTCGGGCACGACGCGGCGCCCGGCGATGAGATTGACCATGCTGAAAAAGGGCGTGCGCACGAACGGCTTGGCCAGCAGCGCGGTAAGCGCGCTGACGCGGTAGATCACCACCATGGGGGCGTCGAGCAGCGCGGCCTCCACCGTGGCCGTGCCGCTGGAGACGATGGCCGCATCCGCGGCGGCCAGCGCGTCGTAAGTCTGGCCCTCGACCACCCGCAGGGGGAACTCCTGCGGCCAGCCCCGGCGCAACGCCCCGCAATCGCTTTCCGGAGCCGCCGCCAGAACGAACTGCGCCCCGGGAACGCTCTTCCGGATGAGCGCGCAGCCTTCGCGGAGCACGGGCAGATGCCGGGCCATCTCGCTGCTGCGGCTGCCCGGCAGCAGCGTGACGATGGGCCGCGCCGCATCCAGGCCGTTGCCGCGGCAAAACGCCTCGCGGCTCTGCGCCGCGCGCACCTCTCCCACCAGCGGGTGGCCGATGAACTCCACGGGCACCCCGGCATCGCCGAAAAACTTCTCTTCGAAGGGAAAGATGCACAGGCCCAGCGCGAATCGCCGCCGGAGGAGGCGCACTCGCCAAGGCCGCCAGGCCCAGAACTGCGGGCAGACGAAATAGATATTGCGAACGCCCTGTGGGAGGAGCTTGCGCGCCAGCCGCAGATGGAAGCCGGGGAAGTCGGTGAGCACGGCGAGGGGCGGTCGGCGGCGGCCGGCTTCGGAGACCAGGCGCTGCATAGCGCGCAGCAGGGACGGCAGGTGCCGCAAGACTTCGGTGATGCCCACCACCGCGACTTCGGAGTAGTCGGTGACGGTCTCCACTCCGGCTTCGCGCATGCGCGCGCCGCCCATGCCGAATAGCGCCACGTCCGCGCGCTGCCGCAGTGCCGTGGCCAGTTTCGCCGCGTACATCTCCCCGGAGGCTTCGCCGGCGGAGAGCAGGATGGGCGTGGGCGTCATGGAGGTCATCGCGCGCGCAACCTCGCGCGGCGGGCCGGCGAGTGCGCGGCGGCGTCAGTCATTGGCCGGGAGCTGAGCTGCGGGCGCGCCGGGCGAACCGGCGGGCAGGCGCAGCTCCTGTTCCTTGTACTGGAGCTGATAGAGGCGGTAGTAGATGCCGCGCTGTGCCAGCAGCGCCTGGTGCGCGCCCTGCTCGCGCAGCCGGCCCTTGTGGAAGACCAGGATCTGGTCGGCGTGCTGGATGGTGCTCAGGCGGTGCGCGATGACCAGTGCCGTGCGCCCGGCCAGCAGGCGGTCCAGCGCTTCGCGGATCAGCAGCTCGGTCTTGGTGTCCACGCTGGAGGTGGCTTCGTCGAGGATCAGGAAGCGCGGGTTGTGCGCCAGCGCGCGCGCAAAGCTGATCAGTTGCCGCTGGCCCACGGAGAGCGTCGAGCCCCGTTCGTTGACCGGCGTGGCCACGCCTTCGCTGAGCGAGCGGAGGAAGGCCCCGAGGCCGATCTCGTCGAGCGCGCGCTCCGCTTCCTCGCGCGAGATCCCGGAAGTGCCCAGGCGCACGTTGGATTCGATCGTGCCCGTGAAGAGGAAGGGGTCCTGCAGCACGATGCCGAAATGCCGCCGCAGATCCTGCAGGTCCAGGAGCCGGATGTCCACTCCGTCCAGCAGGATGGCCCCGCGCTGGATGTCGTAGAAGCGCAGCAGCAGGGAGATGAGCGTGGTCTTGCCGGCGCCGGTGTGCCCGACGATGGCCACGGTCTGTCCGGGCGCGACGCGGAAGGAGACGTCGCGCAGGACCCAGTCCGTGTCGGTAGGCTCAACGGCGGAACTGTAGGAGAACCAGACGTTGCGGAACTCGATCTCGCCGCGCGGCGCTGCGAGATGCCGGGCATCGGCTGCCGTCTGGATGGTGATCGGCTCGTCCAGCAGCTTGAAGATGCGCTCGGAGGCGGCCATGGCCGATTGCAGAATGTTGAATTTCTCGCTGAGATCCTGGATCGGCCGGAAGAAGCGTTGCGCGTACTGCATGAAGGCGATGAGCACGCCAAGCGTCAGCTTGTCGGCGAAGATGCGCAACCCGCCGATCCAGAACAGCAATGCGATGGCCGCGACACCGAGAAATTCCACCGTCGGATAGAAGAGGCCGAAGGCCAGGATGGCGTCTTTGTAGGCCAGCATGTGATCGCGGTTGCGCCGCTCGAATTCGGCCTTGGCCTTCCGCTCGCGGTTGAAGAGCTGCACCACGCTCATCCCGCTGATGTATTCCTGGAGGAAGGAGTTGATGCGGGCGATGGCCGTGCGGATGCGCCGGTTGGCATCGCGCACGAAATTGCGGAAGACGAACGTGACGAGAAGAATGAACGGCAGCACCGCCAGCGCCGCCAGCGCCAGGCGCCAGTTCAGATAAAGCAGCAGGCCGGCCATCACCGCGAGCAGGAAGAAGTCGTTGATCATGGTGACGACGCCGGCGGCGAATAGGTCGTTGAGGGCGTCCACGTCGGTCGTCACCCGGGTCACCAGGCGCCCCACCGGATTGCGGTCGAAATAGCTCATCGGCAGGCGTTGCAGGTGCCCGAAAATCTCCCGCCGCATGTCGAACATGGTTTGCTGGCCCACGCGCTGCATGATGCGGATCTGGATGTACTGCGCGAGGAAATTCACCGTCAGGACCAGCAGAAAGATGACGCTGATCCAGACGATCCCGTGCCGCGCCTGGGCGGCCGTAAGCAGGCTGTTCGCGCCGGGAAGGATGTAGCGGTCCACCGCGACCTGGAAGAGTTTTGGCGGGGCCAGCTCCAGGGGGATGACGATTGCGGCCAGGGTGAGCGCAAAGATAACCCGCCACCTGTACGGCCGCAAGTACTGCAGCAGCCGCCGCATCAAACGCGCGTCGTAGGCTTTGCCGAGTGCTTCTTCTTCGTGCTGATTGCTCATGCCCGTTCGAGCTCTTCTTCCAGCAGTTGTTTCTGGTACAAGTCCGCGTAATAGCCGCCGCGCGCCAGCAGTTCCTCGTGCGTCCCGCGCTCGACGATGCGCCCGTCGCGCAAGACCACAATCTGGTCGGCGTTGCGCACGGTGGAGCAGCGGTGCGAGATCAGCACCGTGGTGCGGCCGTGAAAAATCCCGCGCAGCCCGGTGAGGATGCGCTCCTCGGTCTGCGTATCCACGCTGGAAAGCGAATCGTCCAGGATCAGGATGCGCGGATCGCGGATCACCGCCCGGGCGATGGCCGTGCGCTGCTTCTGCCCGCCGGAGAGCGTGATGCCGCGCTCGCCCACCATCGTTTCGTACTTTTCCGGAAAACCCTGGATGTCGCCGTCCAGGCTGGCGATCTGCGCGGCGCGCTGCACGCGCTCCGGATCGGCGCTGTCGATGCCGAAGGCGATATTCTCGCCGATGGTCTCGCTGAAGAGGTAGGTGTCCTGCGGCACGTAGCCGATGGCGCGGCGCAGCGTCTCCAGCGGCCATTCGCGCAGCGGCTTTCCGTCCAGCAGCAGGCTGCCTGCCGGCGCTTCCCACAGCCGCGCGATGAGCGTGGCCAGCGTGGTCTTGCCGCTGCCTGTGGGGCCCACGATGGCCACTGTTGTGCCGGCGGCGATGCGCAGGTTGATGTCGTGCAGTACCGCTTCATTTTCCGTTCGGCCCGTGCCGCCGTTCGCTCCGTTCCCGGACAGCGCCGGCCGCTCCGCGGCCGCCTGAAACGTCGTGGGATAGGCAAAGGTCAGGTTGCGAAACTCGATCGCACCGTCGGGCACGGTGCCGGCGGGGACCGTCGCTGCGCGGTCGTTGATCTGGGGCTCGGCGGTCAGGATGAAATTCAGACGGCCCATGGAGGCGGCGCCGCGCTGGAAGATGTTGGTCACCCAGCCGAGCGCGATCATCGGCCACACCAGCAGCCCCAGGAAGGTGAAGAAGGAGACGAAGGCGCCGATCGAAATCTGATGCCGGATCACCTGGGAACCTCCTTTCCACAGGACGATCAGAAAGGTGGTGCCGATCAGCGCCTGCAGCGAGGGCATGAACATGCTCCAGGTGCGGATCAACTCCACGTTGCGTGCGACGTATTCGCGGTTGGGCGCATCGAAGCCGCGGAGTTCCGCCTCTTCCTGCGCGTAGGCCCGGATGACGCGCACCCCGGAGAGATTTTCCTGGACGCGCGCGGAGAGAGTCGCGAGCGAGGCCTGAATCTGTTCGTAGAGGTCGTGGATGACCTTTCCGAAATGGCGCACGGCCAGGGCCACCGCAGGAACCGGCAGGAGCACCCACAGGGTCAGGGAGGCCGACAGCTTCAGCATGATGGCGATGGCCAGCATCATCGTCACCAGCGTCGTCGCGCTGTACATGATTCCCGGGCCGAGCACCATGCGCACGGCATTGAGGTCGTTCGTGGCCCGGGACATCAGCTCGCCGGTCCGGTTGCGCACGTAGAACTCCGGCTCCAGCAGCAGCAGGCGGCCGAGCAAGTCGTTGCGCAGGTCGAATTCGATGTCCCGGGAGACGCCGATGAGGATCATGCGCGTGCAGAATGAAAAAATTCCTTTGAGGGCGATGAAGGCGATCAGCACAAGGCAGTAGAACGCCAGTGTCTGCCTGCTGTGCGGCGCATAGAAGGGCACCATGCGGCTCAGCCAGCCCCCGCTGACGGCCGTGGCCGCCCCTGGTGCCGCGCCATGCGCGAAGGGCAGCGGACTGCCCGCCAGGGTATCGGTGATGATGCCGGTGGAGAGCGGCACAAGGCTGCCGAGAATGCCCATCAGCGCCAGCGTGAACATCCCCAGCGCAATCATTCCGCGATAGCGCCGCAGGTAAGGAAGCAGTCCCACCAGGTTTTTCCAAGCGGAGCCCGGCGGCGGCGCCTGGCGTGTGCCCCCGGCGGCAGTTGTGGCCGGCTTGCTCATCGCAGTCGCGACCGCGCATTCTCGAGCGACGCCGCCTCGGGAAGAAAATTCTCAAAATTGCGGTCCAGCGACTGGTAACGCTTCGTCGCCGGGTTCCAGCGCACCCCGATGGGCAGGACGTGCGGCGAGCTGGCCAGCTGCAGCGGCGTGAAGTACAGCACCAGACCCTGCACGGCGCTCTGCTCGAACTGCAGGCGCCAGCCGGTCACCGGCTCCAGCGGCGTAAGCGCCAGATAGCCCTTGCTGTTTTTCAGGTGCTCATCGCAGCGCAGCAGTTCCGTCCATTGGCCGTCCTTCTTTTCCGCGACGACTGCGCGCGTCACGATCGTCCCCGGCAGATTATGCGTCGGCGTTTTCGGCACCACGTTGGCGGCCAGAAATTGCTGGTTCCCGGTCTTGGCCAGGTCCCCGAACGCCAGCACCTGCGTTTCCGTACCTAGCAGCTCCTGCGCCGCGCTCTGAATTTCCGCCGGCACGGCGGGCTTGGCCGGCGCTTCCGCCGCCGGCCTCGGCGCAGGCGTCTCCGCGCCACCGCAGCCGGCGAAAAGCCCGGCGGCCGCCGTGGCGCACAATAAAACCAACATGGTTGGTCTTCTGATCATATTCATTCGAAACCCGCTGCCGCGAATATGCATTCTAACGGCAGATCATCCCCGGTGGAAGGACCGCGCGTCCGGCGCCCCAAGCCCGTCAGCGCACGGCCAAAATCTCATCCAGCCGGGCTTCAAAATTCTCTTCGCCTTCCGACCACAGTTCCGTGCGCTCCACCGGCAGCGCGCGCTCGATGGCCGCCATCCAGCCGAACAAGGATTGGATGTTCTCGCGCGTCTTCTGGTGATATTCGCGCAGGTTGGCTTCGGTGGACATCCAGCGCAGAAAGGTGTGTTCGACCGCGTCTTCGGCCGCGAGGGGCTCGCCGGCCAGCGCGGGCAGCGCGCGGGTGAGCAGGCCGGCATGCCCGGTGAAAAAATGTTCGAAACCCAGGTCCGCGGCAAAATGCCCCGCAGAGGCCGCCAGGCCGTCGTCGTAGTCCGGGCCGTGGCAGAGCAGCATCAACGGCGCGGGCGCGCTCTGCCACTTCATGGTTTCCAGCTGGAATTGCCAGAGATCCCAGCGCGCGGAGACGAAATAGGCGGTGTCCCCGTACAGTTGCTGCGCCGCCAGCGCGGCAACCTCCGCCGCGCCATAACCCTGCCCGCGCAGGTCCCACTCCGCCACCGGCGGCGTCGCGGCGTCGATGGACTGCACGACAAGCTGCGTGAAGTGCGGCTCGGACGCGGAATGCGGCACGGTGGCCAGGAAGCGCACCAGTTGTTCCAGGAGCGTGGACTCGGAGAACTCGCGCGTCCAAAGACGCAGATAGGCTCGGTTGGCCATCGCGCCATTATACCGGGGAGGATGCGGTGGAAGCGAACGCGCCGGGGAGGCGCGAGTGCGGCCGATCAGTGCGCGGGGCGCCCGGATTCGGGAGGCTTGAAGCCCGCGGCGATCTCCTTCAGACGGTCGCGCAGGGTGTCGCCGACATTGGCAAAGACGTTGGCGCAGGTTTCGCGCAGTTTTTCCTCGGCGGCATGGGCCACGCCGGAAAGCACGTCGCGGGACTGCCGGTCCAGTGTGGTGACGGTGGCCAGCATCCAGGAGTTGGAGACGTTTTCCAGCCGCCCGCGGAATTGCTCCACAGATTGGTCGCCGATCCGCCCGTAGGTCTCGCGCAGCTTGTCCTGGTGTTCCTGGGTCATGGCGTGCCAGGAATCGAGCACTTGCTTCAAACCGCCCTGCACCTGCTGCTGGGCCTCGCTCACCCCGGCTTCCACGGCGGTGCTCATGCCCGCGCGGAAGCGGCGCAGGAAGGCTTCCTGCTCGGCGGTCATGTGCCGCCCAAGCTCCTGGCGGACGGCTTCAGCCTGGGTCCGCGTATCGTCCAGCGATTTCCGCAGCCCTTCGTCAAATCCGTCGATCTCCTGCCGGGCGTGGCGCTGAATCTCGTCGGTAAAGGCGGCGGAGGTGGTCTCCGCGGCCTCGGAGAAGAGCGCGCGGGAGCGTTCGAAGGCGTCGCGCACCACCTCTTCCATCTGCTGCTGCGCGTGTTCCACGAAATTGCGGCTGTAGGCGTCCACTTCGGAGGCAAACACGCCGGAAACCTCTCCGGCGCGCTCGCGCAGCTGCGCCCCGGCCTGCTCCACGCCCTTTTCAATCAGGTGCTGCAGTTGCGTCTGGGCCTTCTTCTCGTACCATTCGGCGGACTTGTAGAGCGATTCGATGGTGGTGTGTTTCAGGTCGCTGCTCTTGGCGTCGAGATCGGCGAGTTGCCGCGAGACGACGGCTTGCGCGGCCTCCTGCAACTCTTTCTCCGCGGTGCCCAGGGTTTCCCGGATGCGCTCCTGGGCCCCGGCCAGCACTTCATCGGTCATGCTGCGCACGCGGTCTTCCTGCAGCGTGGTGGCCGCTTCCAGCAGCGAGCGGCTGCCCGTCAGGCGGTGTAGCGCCTCCTCCGCGCTGGTAATCTGCGGCTGGACCAGCGAACGCATCTGCTCTTCAAAGCTGCTTGCGGCTTCGCGGCTGGAATCCTGGAAAGCGGAGCGCACGCGGTTGCCGGTTTCCTCCAGCAGCGATTCCGAGCGCTGCTGCAGATCTTCGCGGTAGCGCGCGAGTATCTCGTCGAGATGGCTCTGGAATCCTTCCAGCGCCTGTTTCTGCGCCGCTTCCAGCCGGGAAGAGAACTGTTCCATGTGCGCCACCGGCGCCGACGAAGCGGCAACGGATTCTTCCAGGCGCCGGGTAGTGGCCTCGGCGGTGTCTCGGAGCGCCGCGAGGCGCTGTTCGGTTTCCTGCGCCGCGGCCGCGGATCGTTCCCCCAGCGCGGCCAGCTGCCGGCCCGCCTCTTCCTGCAGCCGGGCCTGCGCTGCGGCGGCCTGCTGCGCCAGGGCCTGGGCGCTCTGCTGCGCCGCGGACTTCACGGAATCTTCCAGGGTGTGCTGCAGCTGGGCGTGCGCCGCGTCCAGCCGCCCCGCCAGGCGTTCCTGCCAGGAAGCCTCCGCGGCGCTGAAGGTGGCCGCCAATTGCTGCCGCAGCTCTTCGGCGGAGCGTGCCAGCGCTTCGCGGTCCTGTGTGGCGCTCTGGGCCAGGCGTTGTGCGCTCTCTTCCAGCGTGCGCCCGGCTACTTCCACGCGCGCGGCCAGCAGCGCTTCGGACTGGCTGGCCGTGGCCCGCAACTGCTCCGCGGATTCCTCGGCGCTCTGCCGCGCGGCTCGCAACATTTCCGCGATGCTCTGCGCCTGCTGGTCCTGCGCGCTCTTCTGCGCGGCGCTTTCCCGCTGAAACTGTTCGGTGAGTGTGCGCGTCAGCTGTTCCACCTGCGGGGCGATCCAGCGGGGCAGCTCCGCCTGCAGGGCTTCGCCCGCCGCGCTCTGCGCCGCGCGCGCGCGGGCTTCGCTCTCTTGCTGCAGCGTTTCCCCGGCGCGCACGATTTCCGCGGAAAGCTCCTCGCGCGCCGCCGCAAACTGCGCTTGCCACTCGTGCCTCGACACGCGGGCCTGCTCGGCCACCGCCTGGCGTGCGGCTTCGTGCGCCGCCGCCTGAATCTGCTGCTTGGCGTCGCTGAGCAGCCGGGTCATCTGCCGCGCCAATTGCAGCGAGGCGTCGGTGCCGGTCGGAGCCGGAAAGACGCGCAGATTGTCCATGGGCAGTTCGACTTCGGGGTGCTCGGGTACCGCCGCTGCGGCAGAAACGCCGGCTTCCTCCGTGGGCTGCGTCTCCGCAGGGGGCATGCCGCCTGCCGGCGCGGCACTTGCCGGAAGGGCGGGCACGGCCGCGGCGCTGGCCGCAGAGTCCGGAAAAGCAAACCAGTCATCGGGGGGAAAGGCGATGCCCCAGACGTTGCCGGTCACGTCCAGCTCGATGGCCACTTGGAACAATTGCCGCACGGTGCGCGGTCGCTGGATCCACGCCACCCGTCCACGCACCACGCGCGGGGCATGGCCGGTCTCCGGGTGCGGGATCTCCAGCGTCACCCACATATTTTTCAAAACGTAATGCTTGGACTGGTAGCGGCAGCCGTGGCAGTTGATGATCAGCGTGGAAGTGCGTTCCTGGAACGGCCGGCCGAGCGCGTCCACACCCGTAACCACCAGCGGCACGGCCTGGACAATCCGTGTGCTCCGCCGTTTGCTCAGTTCCGCGGCCGGGTTTGGTGCAGTAGGTGACACAATCTCGCCCTTATGTCCAGCAAGATTGCTTCCACTCTTATCCATAATCCCGCTTCTTCCGTCTCCCGTAACTTTAAGTTATAAAAGCCCTTATGTTGGCGGTCCCCCGGACTTTCCGGGAGTGTCCGCACGCACTGTACCAGTCAGGAACATCCATGCTTCTTTTGCCACCCAGATTGGCCCTACCAGCAAATAGATTGGCCCCTGAAAAAATGCCGGATTATTGCCTTCGATACGGTGCCCAGAAAATAACAACACCCACCCGCCCACGAACAAACCGCCTCCCAGGGACCACTTCCTGAGAAATAGACACACGATTCCCGCAAAAATCAGGGGAATGCCAATGCCGTGGAACAATTTGTTCCATGGGGAAGAATGCTCATGGTCATATTGCGCCATGTAACTCGCCAAGCTGGGCATCGAACCTCTCCGCAAGGCAAGAGATATTCTCGGAACACGGACTGTACACCGAAATGCGCAGAGTGGGCTAGAGGAATGCGTTGAAAAGTGGTACTAGAACTACTAAAGCTCCCTCCGTCCTTCCATCGCCTTCAGCATCGTGATCTCGTCGGCGTATTCCAGGTCTGCTCCCACCGGAATGCCCACCCCGATGCGCGTCACGCGCACCCCCAGGGGTTTGAGCAGTTTGGAGAGATAGATCGCAGTGGCTTCGCCTTCGGCGGTGGGATTGGTGGCGATGATGATCTCTTCGACCGTGCCGCCCTTGAGCCGTTCGATCAGGCTCTTAATGAAGAGCTGGTCTGGGCCGCGCCCTTGCAGCGGGGAGAGTGAGCCGCCCAGGACGTGGTACAAACCGTTGTAGGTGCGGGTCTTCTCGATAGCCATGATGTTGTGCGGCTCTTCGACGACGCAGATCGTGCGCCGGCTGCGATTGGCACCGGTACAGTACAGGCAGGGATCGGTGTCGGTGATGTTGTGGCAGACCGAGCAGGGGCGGATATTCTGCTTGGCGTCGCGGATGGCGTCGGCGAGCGCCAGGGCGTCTTCGGCGGGAATGCGCAGGAGATGGAAGGCCAGGCGCTGCGCCGTCTTCTGGCCGATTCCCGGAAGGTGTTTCAGCTGCTCAATGAGGCGTTCAATGGGTGCGGCGAAATCCGGCATGGGTCTCGTTTCCTGAGTTGACCGCTTCGCGGTCACGCTTGCAGTTAACCGCTTCGCGGTCACGCTTGCAGTTGACCGCTTCGCGGTCACATATACTAACGTCGCGACGCAGCTTTACGTGAACCTGCGCGGAAGAGAATTTAACACACGGAACACTGAGAGCGCTTGGGAAGAAAGCCTGCAGGCTAGAAGAGGCCGGGGATTTTCAGGCCGGCCATGCCCGGCACGCTGCCGGCGAGATTTTTCATTTGGCTGGCGAGCTCTTCGTCCACGCGGCGCGCGGCTTCGTTGACGGCCGCGCGGATCAGATCTTGCAGCATCTCCTGGTCCTTGCTGGCGAAGACCTCCGGCTCGATGCGCACATCCAGCACCTGCTTCTGCCCGTTCATCTTTACGGTGACCATGCCGCCGCCGGCCGAGGCTTCCACCGTGACCGCGTTCACTTGGCGCTGCAGATCTTCCTGCAGCTGCCGGAACCGCGAGAGCATCTGTTGCAAAGCGCCTACTTCCATGATTATTCCTCTTGCCGCCGCTTCACTTCGGAAATTTTTCCGCCAAAGCGTTGCAGCATCGCCCGCACCATCGGATCGCGCTCAAACTGCTCGCGCAACTCCTGCGTTCCGGACGGCGCGCGCGGAGCGGAAACTCCCGCCGCCCCGCTTTCGAGTTTAACACAGACGCGTACGGACCGGCCGAGCACTTTGCTGGAAGCGGCACGCACCTTCTCCAGCGATTCGCGCCCTTCGAGAAGTCCGGCGAAGGAACGGCTTTCCGGCGCAAAGTACAGGCGCAGCTCCGCGCCTTCCAGCTCCCAGCGCCGCGCATGTTCCAGGAGCTCGCCGATAAATTTCTTCTCTGCCTGCACGGCGGCCATGATCTCCGCGACTTGCGCATCGCCCAGGCCCGCAGTCAGCACGGCGGCGCTGTCAGGCCATGTATCGTCCTGCAATTCAGCGCGCGCCGGAGGATCCGGCGGCGCAATGCTGCGCGGTATCGGCGTTGGAGCAGTGAAGGAAGCTACCGCTGGCGCAGAAGCTGATGCCGCGGCCCCGGCCGCCATCTTCGCGGGTGGTGCGGGCGGCGCCGCGGGAAGTTCGTGTACTCGGGAAGCGCTGCCCGCCGTGCTGCCCGATGAGCTACCCGATGAGCGCGGAGTTGCCGGCGCGCCATCGCGCAATTCCGCGAGCAGCGTTTCCAGCGGCGCGAGCCGCGTGGCATTCACCAGGCGCAGCACGCCCATCTCCAGATGCACCCGGGGATCGAGCTTGCGCCGCAGATCTTCGTCGGTCTCCAGCAGTATCTGAAAATAGCGCGTGAGCTCTTCCTCGCTGAAACGGGCGGCGGCTTCCGCAAGCCGCGGGCGCTGCTCGGGCGTGGCGGCGATGAGTTCGGAATCCGCGCCGGAGACGCGGGCGATCAGCAGATTGCGCATGTGCCGGATCGCTTCGCGGCAGAAGTGCTGCAAGTTGCGGCCTTCCTTCTGGAAGCGGTGCACCAGCGCCAGCGCGCGGTCGGCCGAGCCTTCGGCGATGGCCCCCACCAGTTCGTCCAGGGCGTCCTCGGGAACGATGCCCAGCAGCTCGCGCACCTGCTTGTCGGGGATCACGTCGCCGCAGAATGCCCGCGCCTGCTCCAGCAGGGAGAGCGCGTCGCGCAGGCTGCCCTCCGCGGCGCGAGCGATCACACCCAGCGCGTCCGTTTCGATCTGCAGGCCTTCCTTGCCGGCGATCTCCTGCAGGCGCCCGGTGATTTCTCCGAAGGTCAGGGCGCGGAAATGGAAATGCTGCGCGCGGGAGCGAATGGTGTCCGCAAGTTTTTCCGGCTCGGTGGTGGCCATCACGAAGATGACCCGGTCCGGCGGCTCCTCAAGCGTTTTCAGCAGGGCGTTGGAAGCCTCGTCGGTGAGCATGTGCGCTTCGTCGAGGATAACCACCTTGGTGCGCGCGGCGGCGGGTGCGTAGCGGACCATGTCGCGCAGTTCGCGGATTTGGTCGATGCCGCGGTTGGAGGCGGCGTCGATTTCGATCACGTCCAGGGAGCTGCCCGCGGCGATCTCCGTGCACGAAGTGCACACCCCGCAGGGCTCGGCGATCGGCCCCTTCTCGCAGTTCAGGGCCTTGGCCAGGATGCGCGCGGCGGTGGTCTTTCCGACGCCGCGCGCTCCGGAAAAAATGTACGCGTGCGCGACGCGGTTGAGCTGGATGGCGTTGGCCAGTGTTTCGGTGACGTGCGCTTGGCCGGCGAGATCGCGGAAAGTCTGCGGGCGGTATTTGCGGGCGATAACCTGGTAGCTCATACGGCCGCAGTGCTCCGGAAGCGGAAGAATTTGTGAAGCGAGGAACTTCGGGTGATCTGCGGCACCCGAGGCGTTCCCGGTACCGTTGCTCCCTTCCGGGCCTGGCGGGGTTCGCGGGACCTCGTTGCACAGAGCCCGAAGTTCCACGCTCCGGCAGTCGCGCAGCACGCGACTGCATGCCTGAGTCTAGCACAGGCTTCGCGAACCGGCGCAAGCCGGCGCGATCCGCGAAAAGCCGCATCTCCGTTTTTCTTCCGCAATGGAGCGCTGCTGACACTCGCGGCACACCTCTGCGAATTGCCTGGTGCGTTTTCCCGCGCTTGCGGTACACTTTTCGTGGACGGATTCCTCCCCGTCCGCCCGGTGTCCTGCCGCAACAGGGCACGGGGTCCGCGGCGCCAGCGGAAAACCTCCGGAGCCAGCTCCGGAGTTGCCTCCCGATACGAGGCCGACCTGCACGCACCGTGCAGGCAGGAGGATTCTCATGAAAGCAGTATTGTCTCTTGTTCTTGCCGCGAGCCTGTCTTTCGCCGCGGTGCCCGCATCTCTGGCTCAGCCGCATCAGGTGCTGCAGGGCACACAGGTGCATCTTACCCTGCTCAACAGCATCAACACCGCCACGGCCCGCGATGGTGACCCCTTCGTGGCCGTCGTGGCCGAGCCCGTCTATCTGGGCGCGCAGATGCTGATTCCCGCCGGTGCGCGCATCCAGGGCGTCATCGGCACGGTGAACAAGGCCCGGCGCTTTTCCCTCTTTCGCGGGCAGGCCTATTTCAACCTCACCTTCCGCACGCTGGAGATAGACAGCCGGCTCGTTCCCGTGCAGATGAGCCTGCTGGCCATCGAGCAGCCGCATGGGCAGTCCAACGGCAAGAAGCGCAAGGACGTGCGCATCGAGGAAGGGCAGGTCGTCGAGGCTAAGCACGACGTGAAGGGCGATATCACCGCTGGCGCCATCGGCACGGGCGGCGGCACGCTCATCGGCCTGGTCTTCAGCCACGCCTTGCGCGGTTTCGGCCTCGGCATGGCTGGCAGCGCGGTCTACATCGTGGCGCGCAAGGGCAAGGAAGTCGAACTGCCGGCGCAGACCGGCATGCTCGTGCGCATGGACAATACCGTCAGCGTCCCGTCCATTGTGGCCAGCAACGGCAACTACGGCAGCAAATAGCGGCGCCCGGCGCAGCGCGCCTTCTTGCGGAAACACGAAAAAGCGCTCCAGCGAGACCGGCCCAGTCTGGCATGGCTGGGCCCGTGGGGACGCTCGAAAGCCGCGAGTTACGAGCCACGAGCCGCATCTTTCGAGGGAGGAGCCCCGCGCAACGCTTAGGGAATCGTTGCGCGGTGCTGTTGAGGATTCTGGCGGGCTGGTTGTGAGTTACTGGAGTGGTCGTGGCAGGAATTTGCTGCGGCGAAGACCAGCGGCGATCTCCCCAGCCGGTCGTTTGGCTGCGGAGAAGTTCTTCTCGAAATAGAGCGTTGCTTCGATCGCCGGATCCTTGCCGCTGCTTTGTTTTACGTACTAGAATCGGTCCCCCAAAACATTTCCTTCAGGAATCGATCCCCCGTTGCCCATTGCTTGTGCACCGCGGATGCCAGTCTGCGCGCAAGTAAACCCTGTGCTTGCAGTGGGATAGGGATGTGCAGCCGAAGGGCGCTGGGCTAAGTCGGGAATTTGTGCCGGAGTGGCACAAAACGCAAGGCCAGACAGATGTGACTCCCCGCAGAAAAACTATTCTTGGAGCTGCGTAAATCTCCCGCCGAGGCCGCGCGGCGAAGCGCGGCGGAGTTTAGGCGGCGGCGCCGCCGGATTTGCCGCTGGCGTTGTCCTTGGCGTCGCGCTTCAGGTAGCGGTACAGGCTGGTGCGGCCGATGCCCAGAATTTGTGCGGCGCGCAGGCGGTTGCCCTGGCACATGTCCAGAACGCGCTGGATGTGCAGGCGGCGGACTTCGTCGAGGGACAGCGGGCGCCAGGCATCGCGGTCGGCGACCTGCGGATCGGGCTTCTGCAGATGTTCGGGCAAATCGGCGATGTCGATGAATTCGCTCGCGGAGGTGATGCAGGCACTGGAGATGACATTTTCCAGCTCGCGGACATTGCCCGGCCAGGCATATTGCAACAAGACGGTCTGCGCGCGGCGGGTCAGGCCGGCGATCTGCTTGCCGTAGGCCTCGTTATATTTTTTCAGGAAATACTGGATCAGCAAGGGGATGTCCTCGAGGCGCGCGCTGAGCGAGGGGATGCGAATCTGGATGGAGCTCAGGCGGTAGTAGAGGTCCTCGCGGAAGCGTCCGGCGAGCACTTCGGCGCGCAGGTCGCGGTTGGTGGCGGCGATGAGGCGCACGTTCACCTGGCGCACTTCGGGCGAGCCGACGCGCTGGATCTCGCGGTTCTGAATCACGCGCAGCAGCTTGGCCTGCATGGGCAGGGAGGTTTCCCCGACCTCGTCCAGGAACACCGTGCCGCCGTTGGCGTATTCGAACAGGCCCGGGCGGGTCTCCGTGGCGCCCGTAAAGGCTCCCCGCAAGTGGCCGAAGAGCTGGCTTTCCAGGAGCGTGTCCACCATGGCCGAACAATTGCACACCGCCATGCGCTGCTGCGCCACCGGGCTCAGTTGGTGGATGGCGCGCGCCACCAGCTCCTTGCCCGTTCCCGTGGCCCCGATCAGCAGCACATTGGTGTAATGCCGCGCTACTTTGCGCGCCAGGTCGAAGACCTCCAGCATGGCCGGACTCTTGCCCACGATGCCGTGGAACTCGTGGTCTTTCAGGAGCTGTTCTTCGAGTTCGCGCACCCGCCGGCGCTGGTCGTAGAGTACGGACACTTCGTCGAGGGTGCGGCGCAATCGGTTGTAGTCGATGGGCTTGGGCAGAAAATCGTAGGCCCCGCGACGGATGGCATCCACGGCTGATTCCAGAGAATAGCCGCCGGTGGTCAGCACCACGTGCACCCCCGGGTCGATGCCCAGGGCCTGCTCCAGAAAAGCGAAGCCGTCCATGCTCGGCATCTGCACGTCGGCGAGAATCAAGCGGCAGCGCCCGTGGCGGATCAGTTCCAGAGCTTCCTGGGGATCCGATGTAGTGACGGGATCGTATCCGCATTGCGTGACCAGCGCGGAAAGGAGATCCAGCTGCGCCGGGTCGTCATCCAGGATGCATGGAGTGAGAACCGTTGCAGCGGTGGCGGGTGCCGCAACTTTTTGGACGGCGTTTCCCATGGACATTCCATAGGCAAGGACTGTGCCAACCTGGCCAATCTGTCGCGGTTTCTCCGTGAGCATCCCGCGGGTGCGGTCCTCGGCCGGAAATTGCGGCCAAGGACTTCGATTCACATAGCTTAGAGGTATAGAAGGGAAGGGATCGTACGCGGGGAAAGGAAATGAGGCCGGAAGCAGAGGCAAAAACTGGCGCAGAACAAAATTCAAAACGGTTCACTGTGCCGTTTTGGCGCGAACTCCCAAATGATTCCCCGCTACCCCGCTCCCGGCAGGCCGTGCTGGTTTAGTCCGCAGGTTTACTGCCTGGCCTTCTCAGTGGATGTTCTTGCCCATCGGCTTGCTGCGCTTTTGCACCTGGCGGAGCCGGTATTCGCAGTAGCCGTTCGGCTCGGCTTGCAGGGGATCTACTTCATAGGCCATCGGATAGGCGCGCTCGACCGAAGTGGTCTGGAGCAGGCGCACGAAGACGACCGATCCCTTGCGCAGCGGCCGGCGCAGCTTGACGCGCTTGCCCGTCTCCTCATCCCATGCGATCTCGGCCTTTTCGACAAAGAACATCTCGTCCATGTCCCAGCCGGAAACTTCCACGCGATAAAGACCGAACGCGGGGTACTTCTCCGTCAAAAGCATGCATTGCCTCCGGGGTGACCGGATGCAGGCGAAGGACCAGGCGGCGAAAGCTAACGTCTTGATTCTATATGTGTTATCTGAGGATTAAGAGGCCTCACTGTGCATGAATGGGACGCCTGCGCCATCGTGGGGCACCGCGCTCCAAAACTGCGCGAACCCGCGGGCAAATCCCGAAACGGCAGCTGGGCAGCGCAGCCCTCTAATGCAGGCCGTAATAGAGGACATACAAGGCGAACGCGTAGATGTAGTCGTAAACGCGCCCAAAGAAGAAAAAGGCCACCACCAGCCCCAGCATGGCGAAATTGTTCTCGCGGAGCCAGTCGAGATAGCGCAGCGCCTTGCTTTCCGGCAGAAGGAGCATTAGCGCGGAGCTGCCGTCGAGCGGAGGAAAGGGCAGGAGATTGAAAGTGCCGAGAAGGAGATTCAGCGAGAAGAAAATGCCCAGTATGGTCCCCGGAAGCCCCGGCCCGCCCGAGGAAACGGCGCCATGAAACCAATGGTGGGCCACCCCCAGGCGCAGACAGATCCCCGAGAGCAGCATCAGCGAGAAATTGGCGCCGGGGCCCGCCAGGGCCATCCACGCCGCGCGGTGGGGGTGCCGCCGCTGCCAGTTGGGGTCGAAGGGCGCACTGGCCCAGCCGATCATCGAGCCGGAAAAGAGATACGACAGGATGGGGACAAGTACCATGCCGAACAGCTCGCGCCGGATGTGCGGCAGGGGATTCAGCGTGACCTGGCCGCCGAGCGCGGCCGTTTCGTCCCCGCCCAGCTTGGCCGCCAGCGCGTGGGCGGCTTCGTGGCAGGTGGTGGAAAAGAGAAAAGCGATATACCAGAGAAAGCCAAAGACCAGGAGTTCGGGTGTGAGATCAGGCATAAAGGATCACTGTCGTGGCTCTCCGGCGGCCGGAAAACGATCTGGCTCCGGGGCCTGGACTCGAACCAGGATACCCAGATTCAAAGTCTGGTGTGCTGCCAATTGCACCACCCCGGAGCCGCGCCCAGAAGTTTAGCAGAGGCCTGCGCCGTTCGCACAATGGGGGAGAGAGAGGCAGCCGGGAAGTAAGCAGGCGGAGACGAGAGTGCCGGACTTTTCGGGAGATAGCTGGGTTGACCGCTTCGCGGTCACGCAGACAGTTGACCGCTTTGCGGTCACACAAACAGAGGATCGCCTGCCGCTGCCGATTTCGCGCCCGCGGCGAGTTCTGCTAATCTTGTACGGTTCGCAAGGCCAGTGGAGAGGTGTCCGAGCGGTTTAAGGAGCACGCTTGGAAAGCGTGTGTAGGAGAAATCCTACCGTGGGTTCGAATCCCACCCTCTCCGCCATTTCGCCGGTTGCGCAGCCAGGCGCGCCCCGCAGGCATCGCCGCGAAGCAAACTACGCACGCAGCCAAATACCAAAGTCAAAAGCTTGAAGAGTCCAAGAGTCCGAAAGTCTGAGAGAAGAAAAATTCTCCGGTCGAAGGGAGAGACTCTGCGGCTCTCTCCGCCGGTCGTGAATCTTTTCTAAAAATGGCAGCTGGCCGCTCCGCGCTTTTCCAGGTAGCGCTGATGATACTCCTCGGCGCGGTAAAAGGGCCCGGCCAGGGTGATCTCCGTAGCGATCGGCCGCGCCAGCTTGCCGCTGGCCTCCAGCGCCGCCTTGGATTTCTTCGCGGCGGCTTCCTGCTCCGGGGAATGGAAAAAGATCGCAGAACGGTACTGCGTGCCGAAGTCCGGCCCCTGGCGGTTGCGCTGCGTCGGATCGTGGATCTCCCAGAAAACGTCGAGCAGCCGCTCGTAGCGGATCTGCGCCGGGTCGAACGTCACGCGCACCACTTCGGCGTGCCCGGTTTCGCCGGTGCACACGTCCTGATAGGTAGGGTTCTCGGTGCGCCCGCCCGCGTAGCCCGCCTCCGCGTCCAATACCCCGGGAACGCGGCGCAAGGCCGCCTCGATCCCCCAGAAACATCCCGCTGCAAACGTCGCCGTCTCCGTCATTTTCCTTCTCCCCGCACGGGCGCAAAACGCGCCATGCGTCTCGCGGCGCCCAATTGGATGCCGCGGACAATTCTTTCGTTCCGCCGGGATTTCAGTGCTTCTTCCGCACAGGTTTCGCCGCCGCCACGGATTTCAGCTTCTCCTGCGCCAGCGCCTGATAGGGATTCGGCATGGATGCGGCCTCGGTCAGCGCGGCTTTCGCCTCGGGAATGCGCTGGAGATTCAGCAGCGCGAATCCCAGCCGGTACTGATTGCGCCCGTAAGTCGCCGGGTTGGCCTTCAGGAGCGGCGCCGCGGCCTTCAGGTTCTCGACGGCCTGCGCATTCTTCTTGTTCACGATGTTCACTTGCCCCAAAGCGCTCAGCGCCAGCCCTTTTTCGAGCGCCGCCTGCTGCGCCCATTGTTCGTCCGTGAGGCCCTCGGGCTTTTTCGCCGTCCCGATCAGCGCGATCGCTTTCGCCGCGCTGGCCTCCGCCCGATCGAGATGCTCGCCCTTCTCGCTGTAGTAATCCGCCAGGAGAATCAGCATGGCGCGGTCGTTGGGCTCCTTCTCCAGCAGTTTGTTCGCCACCGCGATCATGCGCGGATAGTTCTGCGCCTGCTGATAGGCCGTGGCCGCGACCTCCTGCGCTTGCACCGCGGACCCCGAATCCGGAAACGCCGCGGCGAACCGCAGCAGGTAACCCGCGCGCTCCGCCGCGCCGGGAAGGTGATAGGCGCCAAGGAACAGCAGTTGCTCGACGTAGTTGCGGTTGTCCCGCTGATCCGCTAGCACCTGGGTCTGTTCTTCCTCCCAGGCCTTTGCGCTCATGCCTTCCGGCGCCGGCCGGGCCTTGAAGCGCTGCAGGATGGCGCCGGCTTTTTCCCCGTAGAGAAAAAGCTTCTCCAGATCTCCCTTTTCCTGCGCCGCGCGCACCAGGTTCACGCCGTTTGCGAAATTGTCCGGGTCCAACGCCCAGAGCTTTTCGCCGTATTCGAAGGCCTTTTCGTAGTTCTTCACCGCGAGGTAGTAGTTGACGTAGAGGTCGTCGGCCACAATGGCCATATCGCCTTGGCCCAGCTGCGCCGCGAATTGATCGATCAGCGCGAGTTTTTTCGCGGGGTCGGTCGCCGCATTGATTTCGCTGAGGGCCCGGTCCTCCGGCGTGCCGGCCTTGATGGGCACGCTCTTGCCCAGTTGCGCATGTGCCGGAAGAGCGGCACAGAAAAGCAGAACCCCGGTGAGCCAGATCGTCTGCCGCATGGAAGCCTCCGTGGATGGGATAGTTCGCATCTTAGTGCCGCGCCGCGCCCCAGGCAAACCGATTTTCGCGCCCCGCTTCGCGCCGGCGGCTCTTTCGGTAGTGGATCAGTTTTTGATTACCGCGTTAATCAGGACTTAGGCGACAGGGTCGGGCCCTATTCTCTTGTCCCGTAGAAGAATCCGCGTCCCTCTGCCCAGTCAATTGCAAAAAGGTCTACCCACGTGGAGACAGAATCCGCGGGCGTTTCAACGACGTAAAGTTCGAACCCCGCCCTGTGAATCTTCTCTACGTCAAGATTCCCCTTAAGCAAGGCTGGCCACCACGACACACCAGGGCTTGGCACGCGCCTCACCGACGGCGGTAGCGCATCAACACTCTTGAGGTTCTTTCGAAGGCTTTGCGAATCAGTAGGAAGAAACTCAAAAGCACACCATTCCTTTGATGGCGAGACTTCTTGAACCGAATGAATGGCCCGAGAACTCTCCGGCAGATAATCTGGTATCCATCCGCGAGTAATTGCCCCGTCTTTGTCTGCATCGGCAAAAGCGGGATAGAACAACTCACGACGGTCGCCACAGCCCACAACAAGGATACAAGCCAGGCCGACACAGAGTACAGCCATGAGGAGAAACGCCTTCGACGAAATCATGCTACGAAGGATACGCCAGTTGCGAGTGGCTGTCGCCATTTGGTCGGCAAACTCCCGATAACCCGGCGGTTATCAGGACTTAAGTCAAATTGACAGAGCAAAACGCGGGGGTGATACACTCATTAGCGCGTTAAGAATGAAACGATGCTGCGTGAGATTCAATCCCGTATGAAGGATCCCTTCTACATAGGCTTGCGCGATACTGTGCTCGCTCGAATCAAATCAGGTAAGTTGACCGAGGATATGGAATTGTCGTCGGCTTTGGATTCCTTGGATACAGTGCAGTTGCAGATGGAACTTGAGGAGCTTGGCATTGAGCCGACCGTCCCAATTAAGTCGGTCGGAGATTTGCTCTGGCTGTTCAAAGCCATTGAACTTAAGCGCGAGCACAACGATAAAAGGCCTCCGCAAACACAATAGTAGACGTGTAGTCGGGTTATCGGAAACTACCGTTTTTTCCGCCCCGTTGACGCGCCCACGCCATTCGCGAGACGATATCCAACTTTACTGCAGAGGGGGAATTGCAATGGACCTGGGACTTCGCGGCCGCGTGGCCATCGTGGCGGCCGCCAGCAAGGGGCTGGGCCGCGCCGTGGCTGAGGAACTGGCCCGCGAAGGCGCGGAAGTGGCCATCTGCGCGCGCACCGCGCGCGACCTCGAACAAGCCGCAGCCGCCATTCGCGCCGCCACCGGCCGCGACGTCTTCTGGCAGGCGCTCGACGTCACTGACCCAGCGGCGGTGGCCGGCTTTGTCGCCGCCGTCGAACAGCGCTTCGCCCGCGTGGATATCTGCATAACCAATTCCGGGGGTCCGCCGTCTAAACTCTTCAGTGAAACCACCGTCCAAGACTGGCGCGCCGCCACGGATCTCCTGCTGATGAGCGCCGTTTCCTTCGCCCGGGAAGTTCTGCCGCGCATGCGGAAGAATCGCTGGGGCCGCTTCCTCACCATCACTTCAGTGGCGGTCAAGCAGCCCGTGGACGGCCTGCTGCTCTCCAATTCGCTGCGCGCCGCGGTGGCCGGACTGGCGCGCACCCTGGCCAACGAATATGCGGCGCACGGCATCACCGTCAACAACGTCTGCCCCGGCTACACGCGCACCGAGCGTCTCGACGATTTGGCGGGAACTCTTTCCTCGCGCAGCGGCAGCGCGCCCGAGGACGTCTTCGCCGATTGGAGCAAACAGATTCCCGCGGGACGTCTCGGCCGCCCCGAGGAGTTCGCGGCGCTGGTCGCCTTTCTCGCCTCCGAGCGGGCCAGCTACATCAACGGCACGTCCATTGCCGTGGATGGCGGGCTGTCGCGGGGCCTGCTCTAGGTGCGCACACCATGAAAAAAGTCCTGAAGCTGGCGCTGCTTCCCGGGCGCTTCGCCATCGCCCGGCTGGCCCCCAGGGCGGAGGTCCCCGCCTGGGCCTGGAAAGGCTCTTTTGTTTGCGTCACGCGCACCGCGGAGGAGCTTTCCATCCTTTGCGAGGAAGCGCAGGTTCCCGCGCACGTCCACTCCGAGCGCGGCCGCCGCCTGCTTCGCGTGCAGGGGAAGCTGGCGTTTTCGATCAGCGGCATTCTCGCGGCACTGTGCATTCCGCTGGCCGCCGCGGGAATCAGCATTTTTGTGGTGTCCACGTTTGACACCGATTACCTGCTGGTCTCCGACCCGCATCTGCAATCAGCCATCGAGGCCCTCGAGAAGGCCGGACATTCGATTCACAGGAGCAATCCCGAATGACATCTGCACACAGTTCTATCCGCCCCCTGCGCTTGCCGGCCGCGCGGCATCTCGTGGCGCTGCTGCTCCTGGTCTGCGCCGCGGCGCTTTCCGCGCGCGGCGATCAGCCCTATGCGCGCAGCCGCGACTACGACCTGCAGCATTCCAAGATCGCGCTCCAGTTCGATCTCAGCGCGCGCAAAGTCCTTGGCGATGTGACCCACACGCTGGCCATCCTCCGCGAAGGCATCGCGCGCCTGGCCTTCGACTCCGTGGGCTTGACGATTCGGAGCGTCACCGTAAACGGGGAAAAGGCCAAATTTGAATCCACCGCGGACCAGCTCCTCGTGCCGCTTCCCGCGCCCGCGCATGCCGGGGATAAATTCACGGTCGAGATCCGCTATGAAGGCCAGCCCAAGAAGGGCCTCTACTTCATCCTCCCCGACAAGAACTATCCCCACCGCCCCAAACAGATCTGGACCCAGGGGGAAAGCGAGGACACCCGCTATTACCTGCCGACCTACGACTACCCCAACGACCGGCTGACCACGGAAATGATCGTCACCGTGCCGGGAGACTGGCTCACCGTTTCCAACGGCAAGCTGGTGAGCGTGCGCGACGCAGGCAAGGGCCAGAAGTCCTGGCGCTGGGTGGAGTTGGTGCCCAGCTCGACGTATCTGATCACCCTGGTCGCCGGGGAGCTCGACGAAGTGAAGGATGCCTGGCACGGCAAGCCGGTCACCTACTATGCGCCGCGTGGCCAGGGCGAGCGCCTCGCCGTCAATTATTCCCGCACGCCCGCGATGCTGGACCTGTTCACCAAAAAACTCGGCGTGGACTATCCCTGGGAGAAATACGCGCAGGCCATGGTGGACGATTTCGTCGCCGGGGGCATGGAAAACTCCAGCGCCACGACCAACACCAGCTCCTCCCTGGTGCATCCGAAACTTGCGGTGGAATACATCACCAACGAGGACAATCTGATCTCTCACGAGCTCGCCCACCAGTGGTTCGGCGACCTGGTCACCTGCAAGGACTGGGGCAACGTCTGGCTCAACGAAGGCTTCGCCACCTTTTTCGAATATCTGTGGATCGAATCCCATTACGGCAAGGAGCAGGCCGACTACGAGCGCTGGAACAATGCCCGCGGATGGTTTTCCCAGCCGGACCTTTTCACCAAGCCCATCGTGCGCTACGACTTCAGCGATTCCAGCGAATTTGACGGCAATGCCTACGGCAAAGGCGGCTGGGTTCTGTACATGCTTCGCCAGCAGATCGGCGAGGAAGCCTTCTTCCGCGGCATGCAGCACTACTTGGAAGCCAATCGCGGGAAAAACGTGGTCACCGCGGATTTCGCGCGGGCCATTGAGGAAGCTACCTCCGACAACATCGACCAGTTCTTGGAGCAGTGGGTTTATGGCGCGGGCGCTCCGCAGTTCGATCTGCGCTACAACTACGACGCGGCGAAGAAGCAAGTACGTCTGGAGGTCAAGCAGACGCAGAAGCCCGAAGGCCGCGTGGGCCTGTTCCGCGTTCCGGTGGAAGTGGAAATCACCACCGCCTCCGGCGCGAAGAGTTTTCCCATTACCGTTGCGAAAGAAACGGAAACCTTTACCTTCGCAGCCGATGGCGCGCCGCTCCTGGTGCTCTTCGACAAGGGCGGAAAGATCCTCAAGAGCGCGGAGTTCCACAAGGAAACCAAGGAGTGGATCTACCAGCTCAAGAACGCCGCCGAACTGGCCGACCGCGCCGATGCGGCCCTGGCCTTGGCGAAGATCAAGAATGACGACGCGGTCGTTGCCGCGCTCGGTGCAGCGCTGCAGGCGGATCGCGCCTGGGGTGTGCGTGCCACGGCTGCGGAATCGCTCAGCGAAATTGGCGGTCCGGCCGCCGCCAAGTTGCTCCTCGCCGCTCTGGAAAAAACTCCGGAACCCTGGGTGCGCAGCCGGATCGTCTCCGCCCTCGGCAAAATCAAAGAGGACACCGCCGTCGTCGCGAAGCTGGAAGCCATCGCTCGCGACGACCACTCTTTCCGCGCGCGCGCCGCGGCCTTGCAGGCCCTCGGCCGCCTGAAGACGCCGGGCGCCTACGCCCTGCTCACGGCCGCCGTCGCGGGCGACTCCCCCGATGATTTCCTGCGCCAGGCCGCACTCCGCGCTTACGGCTCGCTCGGCGACGAGAAGGCCGTGCCCGTTCTGCTGGAGTGGTCCGCGCCGGGCAAACCCTTCGGGACGCGCCAGGCCGCCATGAGCAGCCTGGGCCGCCTGCAGAAGAGCAACCACGATATCACCCGCACGCTCATCGGCTATCTGCGGGAGCCGTATTTCTCCGTGCGCTTCCACGCCGTCTTCGCCCTCGGCGAACGCGGCGACGCGGAAGCGATCCCGGCGCTGGAAGCCCTGCTCAAGAGCGACGACCTCAGCATCGCCTTCGCGCCCATGATCGAGGAACAGATTGCCCGGCTGAAGAAGCCGGAAGGCGAAAAGGGCGGAGCTGGAAAAGAAGAAACTGCCGCGGGCGATGCCAAGGCCGTGTTGCAGCGGCTCGAAAAGCTGGAGCGCACGCTCGGGGAGATGAACGAGCGGCTAAAAACCATCGAGTCGCGCCTGCCGCCGGCGAAGCAGTAGCCGGAATTCCGCCTCCCGTCAATCCGCGAGCAGGATGCGCAGGTCGCGGAGGTTGTTGCCGGTGGGGCCGGTGACGAGGGCGTCGCCGAGCTGCGAGAAAAACGTGCCCGAATCGCTGCGCCGGAAGGCGTCTTCGGGGTCCAGGCGAGCCGCGCGCGCCCGCGCCAGCGTCTGGCCATCGGCCACCGCGCCCGCCGCGGAGCTGTTGCCGTCGATCCCGTCCGTGCCGGCGCTGAGCACCGCGACGCTCCGCCCGGCAAGTTTCTCCACGCAGGCCAGGACGAAGGCCGCATTGCGCCCGCCGGTTCCGCCGCCCGTCACCGGCGAACTCACTTCGCCGTCGGCGACGAGCGCCACGCGCCGTCCGGGATGCGCGGCGCGCAAGTTTTCGAGTTGCGCCAGGAGATGGTCCACGGCATCGCGCACCGGCCAATCGTCGGTCGAATTGTCGCAGCGCACGACGCAGCCCGCCGCTTCCGCCGCGGCCTGCGCGGAGTGAAACAAGTCGTCCATGCCCAGCAGCAGCGTGAAGTGCGAGCGCGCGAAGGCCGGGTCGCCCGGTTTGGGTGTTTCGACCAGCGGATTCCGCGCCAGCCATTCCTGTATGCGCGGGGGCAGCTTTTCCCGCAGTGCGTAATCTGCCAGAACGCGCTCGGCATCCGCGCAAGTGGTCGGATCGGGGATCGTGGGCCCGGAAGCCAGCGCCGATTCGCGGCCGGGCGGCACGTCGCTGACCCCGTAGGCGAGCTTCGTGGCGCGCGGCGCGGCCGCCGCCAGGCGCCCGCCTTTTACGGCGGAGAAGTGCTTGCGCACCGCATTCATGGCGTCAATCGGCGCGCCGCAGGTGACCAGGGCCTGGTGCAGCGCCTGCACGTCCGCGAGCGCCGCCCCGGGCATGAGCAGTTGCTCCACCAGCGCCGAGCCGCCGCCCGAAAGCAGGAAGATCAGCAGCGTGCGTTCCTCGCAGCCCGTAACCCGCGCGAGAATCTCCTGCGCCGCCGCCAGGCTGGCTTCGTTGGGCAGCGGATGCCCGCCCGTGAAATAGCGCAGACCGGCGAGCGGCCGCTGCGGCGCGGTTGGCGCCGAGACGATCCCCGCGAAAGGAAACTCCGGGCCGAGGACGCCGGCCAACCCCTCGGCCAAGGCATGCGAGGCTTTCCCGTAGGCGATCACCTGCAGCGCACGGAACTCGCGCAGGTCCACGACGGCGCTGCCGCAGCGTATGCGGGTGTCTTCACGCTGCATCTTGCGGCGCATCGTTTCCGGGATGTCGATGGCCGCGAGGGTGTCCCGGAAAATGCGGCGGGCGAGCTGTTTCAGATCCGCCATGGGGAGGGCGCCATTAGCGCGCTTGCAGCACCTCCGGATTCAGGAGGTTCGGCGGGCGCTTGCCAGTGAGTCTGGCCACGACGTTCTCCGCGGCCATGCAGGCCATCTTGGTGCGCGTCTCGAGGGAGGCCGAAGCCAGATGCGGCGCGAGCACGGTGTTCGGGCGCTTCAGGCCGGGAAGAATGAACGGTTCGTTCTCGTAGACGTCCAGGGCCGCTCCGGCGATCTTGCCGGTCTCGAGGGCGTGCACCAGCGCGGCCTCGTCTATCACCGGCCCGCGCGAGGTGTTGATGAGGAACGCGGTGGGCTTCATGCGCGCGAACTGCGGCCCGCTGAGCAGGCCGTGCGTCTCCGCAAGCAGCGGCACATGCACGCTCAGGAAATCGCTCTCGGCGAGCAGCGCGTTGAAGTCGCGGTATTCCACATGCAGCTCGCGTTCCGCCCCTTGCGGCGCGCGCATCGCGTCGTGGTAGAGCACTTTCATCTGGAAGCCCGCGGCACGGCGGGCCACCGCGCGGCCGATGCGCCCGAAGCCCAGAATGCCCAGCGTCTTGCCCCACACGTCGGTGCCGCAGAGCTGGTCGAGATCCCAGCCCTTCCAGTTTCCGGAGCGCGCGAGCTGCTCGCCTTCGCCGATGCGCCGGGCCACGGCCATCAGCAGGGTCCAGGCGAAATCGGCGGTGGTTTCGTCGAGCACCCCGGGGGTGTTGGTGGCGGCGACGCCGCGGCGCGTGCACGCCGGCACGTCGATGTTGTCGAAGCCCACGGCGACGTTGGCGGCGATGCACAGCTTGGGCGCGGCGGCCAGCAGTTCGTCGTTGACGCGCTCTGTCAGCAGGCACACCAGCCCCTCTTTGTCGTGCACCCGGCGCAGCAGCTCTTCGCGGCTGATGCGCTCGGGCGGGGTCCAGTATTCCACGTCGCAGGTGGCATCCAGAATCCGGCGGGCCGTCTCGAACAAGGGCCGGGTAGAGAGAATTTTGGGTCGGGGCATGAAATTCCTCGGCAAGAACTGACGGTTTGTGAGAGTAGCACAGGTCCGCGCGGGGAAGCATGCGGCGGGAAAGCGACTGGTGATTCGCGATTGGTGAGCGGTGAAGGGTGCCGAATGCAAAAAGCGCAGATGGCCGATGAAGAAAAGAAAAGGCTTGCGGTTGAAAATGGCGGGGGTACCCCCCACCCCCGTTGTTTTTTGCAAAGAGTGCGCAGATGGTTGATTCTGAAAGGGTTGCTGAAATCAACGGGAGCAAGAGTGCGCAAGAGCAGGGAGGATAGGGACTTAAAGTCCTGCTTTTTGTCCGTTGTAGAGAAGAGTGAGCAAGCGTCAGAAAAGAAAGGAGTTAGAGAGGCAGTTAACAGTTGACAGTTGAAAGTTGAAAGCAAGAGGAGGCGGGAAGGACGCCGGGAAAGTTTTCGAACGGCAGATTGGCGTAACACGAAAAAGGATAGCAGATGGGTTACGCTATTTCAAGAGATTACTGAGTGGTATTCGAATGGTTTGTGGAAAAGTGTGCGAATGCTCGGCTCCGTTTCGCAGCCGAAGATCAAAGGCCCAAACAAAAAGAAAGACCCACCCTTGCAAAAACCGCAAGGATGGGCCACCCGCCGCTGAGATCCTTCGGCGAACCTCATCGGTTCGCCTCAGGATGACACCTTGCGGTGCCGTGCTTCTACGCAGTCTGCGTTCGCGAGAAATCCGAGTCGAGGCGGGTTGCGCGAGTGGCGGGAGTCTCACTATAGTGGCAGCAGACGGCCACGCGCCGTGTGCTCATGCCTTCCCGCCTCACACGCGAACTCGAAGGCCTTCTTGGCCGGGCGGCGGTGCTCGCCCGGGCGGAGGATCTGATCCTCTATGAGTACGACGGGTCGGTGGAGAAGGCGCGGCCGGACGTCGTGGTATTTCCGCGCAGCACGGACGAGGTGTCGCGCATCGTGCGGCTGGCCAACCGCTACGGCGTGCCCATCGTGGGGCGCGGCGCGGGCACGGGGCTATCCGGCGGGGCGCTGGCGCGTTCGGGCGGGGTGATGCTGGTCTTTGCGCGCATGGAGCGCATTCTGGAGGTGGACTACGAGAATCTGCGAGCAGTGGTGCAGCCGGGCGTCGTCAATTTCGATCTGACGCGGGCGGTGGAGCACGCCGGGCTCTATTTCGCGCCGGACCCCTCGAGCCAGAAAGCGTGCACCATCGGCGGGAACGTCAGCGAGAACTCCGGGGGACCGCACACGCTGGCCTACGGCGTGACCACGAATCACGTGACGGGCCTGGAGCTGGTGCTGACCGACGGCGAAATCGTGCGCGTGGGCGGCAAGACCAGCGACGCGCTGGGCTACGACCTCACCGGGCTGCTGGTCGGCTCCGAGGGCACGCTGGCGCTGGTCACCGAAATCACCGTGCGGCTTTCGCGCAAGCCCGAGGCGGTGAAAACGCTGCTGGCCGTCTTCCACACCGTGGACGACGCCACGGAAACCGTGGTGGAGATCACCGCGCGCGCCATTACCCCGGCCGCCTGCGAGATGATGGACGGCTGGACGCTGGCGGCCATCGAAGACTATGTCCACGCGGGATTTCCGCGCGACAGCGGCGCGGTGCTGCTGATCGAAGTGGAGGGCATCACGGAAGCGGTGGCCGCGCAGGCCGAAGCCGTCACCGAGGTCTGCCGGCAGCACAACGCGCGCGAAGTGCGCGTGGCCCGCGACGCGCAGGAGAGCGAGCTGCTCTGGAAGGGCCGCAAGAACGCTTTCGGCGCCATGGGCCGCCTGGCTCCCAGCAACTACGTGCTCGACGGGGTGATCCCGCGCTCGCGCCTGCCGCAGACGCTGCGCTACATCACGGCGCTGGGCCGCGAGCGCGGCTTCCAGATCGGCAACATCTTTCACGCCGGCGACGGCAATCTGCACCCCATCATTCTTTACGACCCGCGCGACGCGGCGCAGTTCGAGCGGGCCGTGCGCACGGCCAACGACATTCTGCACTACTGCGTGGAGCTGGGCGGCGCGCTCACCGGGGAGCACGGCGTGGGCATGGAGAAGAACGAGCTGATGCCGCTGCTTTTCTCGGAAGCGGATCTGGAGCTGATGCGCCGCATGCGCGACGCCTTCAACCCCGCGGGCAATCTGAATCCCGGCAAGATTTTCCCCACCGGAAAGGGCTGCGGCGAGGTGCGCATCAAAGCGCAGCAGACAGGAGCGGCGCCGCTGCTATGAGCGCTCCGGGCAACTCCGTCGTCGCGCGTCTCGAAGCTATCGCCGGCGCGGAGCACGTCCTGGCGCAGGCGGGCGAGCGCGCAGCTTGCGCCGTGGACGGCGCCGCGCCCGCGGCGGTGGTGCGCCCGGCGTCGCCCGAGCAGGTCGCCGAGGTTGTGCGCTTGGCCGGCGCGGAAAAACTCGCCGTCGTGCCCGTGGGCGCGCGCACCAAGCTGGGCATCGGACACCCGCCACAGCGCTACGACCTGGCGCTGGACCTCACGCGGCTCGACCAGATCGCACACTACGATCCCGGGGACCTCACGCTCAGCGTGGACGCGGGCATGCCGCTGGCGCGGCTGGCGGAGAGGCTCGCCGAGCACGGGCAATTCGTGCCGCTGGCGGCGCCGTGGTTCCAGCGCGCGACGGTCGGCGGCACCATCGCTTCCGGCGTGGATTCGCCGCTGCGCCAGTTCTATGGCACGGCGCGCGACTTCGTGATCGGCGCGGAATTCGTCACCGGCGCGGGCGCGCTGGGCAAGAGCGGCGGGCGGGTGGTGAAAAACGTGACCGGCTACGATCTGCACAAGCTGCTCATCGGATCGCTGGGCACGCTGGCGGTGCTCACGCGCGTCAATTTCCGGACGTTTCCCCTGCCGGCGTTGAGCCGCGGTTTCGTGGGCGCATTTGCCACGGCGCAAGGCGCGCTGGAGCTGCGCCGGCGCATTGCGGCCTCGCCACTGACGCCGGTGACGCTGGAAATTGTCAGTCCGGAGCTGGCGCGGCTGTTTGCCGAGAATAGTCCGGGCTCGCTGGACGCGCCGCTCGCCGCGCCGGGCGCATGGTTCCACGGAGAACAATGGCAGCTCTGCGCGGGTTTCGAAGGGAGCGAGGCGGTCGTGGCGCGCTATTCCCGCGACCTCACGCGGCTCGCCGGGGAGGCCGGCGCCGCGGGCGTGCAGATCCTCGACGAGGAGACGCAGCCGCTGGTCTGGACGCGCCTGCGCGAATGCATTCCGCTGGTGCTGGAAGCTTCGCCCGCCGCCGCGATTTTCAAGCTCAGCCTGCTGCCCGGGCAGTTCGCTGCGGCTTTCGAAACGCTGCGGGCCGCCGCCGCGCGGCACGCGCTGCCCTGCGCCCTGCTGGCGCGCGGCTCCGGCGCGCTCTATTTTGCGCTGTTGCCGGAGCGCAACGACGCCGATGCGCTGGCGCGCCTGGCCTCCGCCGCCGCAACGGTTTTCGAAATTGCCGCCGCGGGCGGCGGTCACGCCGCGCTTCCCTGGTGCCCCGCGGCGCTGAAACGAAGCGTCTCCGTATGGGGAGCGCCACGCGCGGATTTTGCGCTCCTGCCGCGCGTGAAGAGCGCGTTCGACCCGGCGGGGATTCTCGCGCCCGGCCGCTTTGCGGGAGGAATCTGAGGCCATGGTCCCGCAAGCACCGCGCCCGGCAATCTCCGGCCTCGTTCCCGCGTACGAAGACTACGCGCACTGCACGCACTGCGGCCTGTGCCTGAATCACTGCCCTACCTACCGGCTGTGGAAGCTGGAAGCGGACTCGCCGCGCGGGCGCATCCGGCAGATGATCCTCGTCGAGCAGGGCGAGCTGGCCGCCGGCCCCATCTTCGTGCAGCACATGGACCAGTGCCTGGATTGCCGGGCCTGCGAAACGGCGTGTCCCGCGGGCGTCGAGTACGGCAAACTCATCGAATACGCGCGCGCGCGAATTGAGAAGGAGTATCGCCGCCCGCTGCTGGCGCGGATGGCGCGCGAGTTCGTGTATCGCCGGCTGCTGCCGTTTCCGCGGCGCATCGCCGCCGCGGCGCGGCTCACGCGTTTCTACCAGCGCAGCGGGCTGCAGTGGCTGGCGCGCAGGAGCGGCGCACTGCGCCTGCTGGGCCTCGCCGACCGCGAGCGGCTCCTGCCGCGCATGGACGACGATCCATTTTTCTTCGAGCAACTGGGCAAGGTTTTCCCCGCGCAGGGAACGCGGCGCGCGCGCGTGGCCTTTTTTGCCGGCTGCGTCGCGCAGGTCAGCTTCGCGCGGCTCAACGAAGCCACCATCCGCGTGCTCACCGCCAACGGCTGCGAGGTGGCCGTGCCCGGCGGACAGCTTTGCTGCGGCGCACTGGCCGCGCACGCCGGGGTGCGCGACGCCGCGCGCGATCTGGCCCGCCGCAACCTCGCCGTCTTCCAGAACGGCAATTTCGACGCCGTCATCACCAACGCCGCCGGCTGCGGCTCCACGCTCAAGGAGTACGCGCACCTGTTTTCCGCCGGCGAGCCGGAGCACGCCCAGGCACTCGCCTTTCAGGCCAAGATGCGCGACGTCAGCGAATTCCTCGCCGCGCTGGGGCTCTCCGCGCCCCTGAAGAGCATGCCCCTGCGCGTCACCTACCAGGACTCCTGCCACCTGCTGCACGGACAGAAGGTGAAAGACGCGCCGCGGCAGCTGCTGCGCGCCATCCCCGGCGTGGAATTCGTGGAATTGCCGTACACGGAGATCTGCTGCGGCTCGGCGGGGGTGTACAACGTCACGCAGACGGAAGCGTCGCTGGAGTTGCTGGCCGAAAAGATGAAGCACGCCGCGAAGACCAAGGCGCAAGCCATCGTCACCGCCAACCCCGGCTGCTTGCTGCAGCTGCGCGCCGGCGCCGAAATCCACAACACCGGGCAGGAAGTCCTGCACGTCGTCGAACTCCTCGACCGCGCCCTACGCTAGTCCGGCGCTGTAAAAGCAAGAGCGCCCTCCCCGCGGCTCATGTTGTGCCGCGGACAGGGCGCATTGCCTTCAGGAGAGAAGCTCGCGTTCTTAGGGCTCCGGTGTGGGTGGCTGCTCCTGGCCTTGCCCAGGTCCCGGACCGCGCCCCATACCGGGCCTACGGCCACGCCGGCCGAAGCGGCCCATGGGCCGTGCGGGCGCGTCCTTGACCGTGTAGTCCGCCGGTACCTGGAAGAGCTTGGCGTCCGGTTCCTTGCGCTGGATGTTGGTGAGCTGATAGGTGGTTTCGCCGAAGCGCGGATCGCTGCGCTTGGTCATCACCACGGTTTGCAGATCTTTCGAATACCAGCGCTCGACAACGATTTCGATCGGTTTGTCGTTGCCGACCTGCCCGGCGGGAATCACGCGGGTATGGCGAGTGCCTTCCGCGGAAACGCCGTCGATGGTCCTGGTGCCCAGGGAGACGGTCTTCAATTCGCCGGACGCTTCCATTTTCTTGCGGCGCTCCTCAAACCTCTCCCTCATCGCCGGATGCCGGCCGTCGCGCGGAGGGGGCAGCTTGCGCGCGATTTTCTCCTCCGGTTGCAGCACGAAAGCCGTTCCCGCCGCCGGATCGCGCAGCACGATGAACGAACGGATCTTTCCCGAGGCCGCAAACGGCCCGATCGCCGGAAGCGTGACCTCCCGGCGGAAGCGCCCTTCGCTGTCGCGGTAGAGCGCGGACTGCGTCGTGCGGTGGATGCGGTTGCCGTCGGCGAGAACGTGCGTCGTCTCGGAGACCGCCGTGGCGGAGAAGGGCGCGCCCTTTACCGTTTTCTGCCCGGGTGCTTCGTCGAAACCGAGCAATTCGACATTTTCGCCCAGCGGCGGGCCCGGCATTTCTTCGGGCATCTGCTCGGCCTGCGCGAAAAACATCGTCTCCGGGGGCGCCGCGGGCGGGGGTGGTTCCTGAGCGCGGACCGCGCCGGCGCCGGCCAGAAGTGCACCGGCCAATAGGGCGTACAGCACATTCTTGTGTATCCTCATTTTCGTGTTGCCTCCTCTTCTCTCCTGCTGCGCTGACTCGCTACTCAGCAAACTCTTTGTTTTGGGCGACCGCAAAGCGGTCGATGTCTTGAGCGACCGCAAAGCGGTCGACCCACTCGCACCTAGCGCGAGAGGCGCACCGCTTGCGGCTGCCCGTCCGCGCTGACCAGCAGATCCACCAGCACCGGCTCGCCGGACTGCTCTTCGTTCACCGGCAGCCCCAGCGCGGCGAGCGCCGCGCGCGGCATGCGCACACTCACGATGGAATCGTCCTCCGTGGCCACCGGCAGGCCATCCGGCAAGAGTGTGAAGTCGTCCTGCGCCTGTGCCGCCGGTGCGGTGTTCTGCGTGGCGGAATTTTCCGGTGCGTTGGGCGGCACGGGAGGGTTTATGGCCACGACAGGTTCTGCGGGCCGCATCCAGTGGCGCACACCCACCGCCGCCACGAGCACCGCCGCGGCGGCCAGAATCGCGGCGGCGACGGCCGTCTTGCGCCGCTCCCCGCGCCGCTTGAATCCCAGTAATTGCACGTGCCGGCGCAGCTGCATTTCGATCCGCGGGGGGGCTTGGGCCGTCCGAGTCTCTTCGGCCAGGGTGCGCAGTTGCCCGCGCAGCACGCCCAGCGATTCGCTCTGCGCGGCGCAGCGCGCACAGGCGCGGCGGTGCGCTTCCCAGACGGCCCGCTGCATCGCGCTCATCTGCGCCGCGTCGCGCTCGGCGTCCAGTCCCAGCTCCGCAAACTCTTGGCAGCTCATCTCCGGAATTTCGTTGCTCATGGAATCACCTCCTTGCGTGGCTGCTCGCGCAGGAGCTCCAGCCGGGCCAGCAGCAGCGCCCGTCCGCGATGCAGCCGCGAGCGCACCGTTCCGATGGGGCATTCGAGCAGCCGCGCCGCCTCCTCGTAACTCAATTCTTCGAGATCACACAGCACCACGGCTTCGCGGAACTCCTCGGGCAGCTCCAGCACCGCGCGGCGCACCTGTCCGGCCTGTTGGCGCTGCTCGGCCCAGGCCGCCGGGTTCATCGCACCGTTTCCGCTCCCGGCCGCCGCGGGCCTGGCTCCGGGAGGCAGCTCCCCCTCGGCGTCCAGGGGAATTTCGTTGGGCCGGCGCGAAAACTGTTTCCGCAGGTGATTGCGCGCAATGCCGAAAAGAAAGGCGCCCAGCTCGCCGCGCGCAGGGTCGAAGGAGCCGGGTTGGCGAAACAGCGTCAGAAAGACCTCCTGCACAATCTCTTCCGCCGTCCAGGCGCTGCCGGTCATGCGCAGGGCGAAGCGGTAGAGCGTCGCCTGGTGCGCCCGGTAAATCTGCGCAAAGGCCTCTTGATCGCCCCGGACGGCTCGCCGCAGCAGATCGTCTTCGCGTGGATGCTGTGGGATGGGCATCTCTCCTGTTTAGACGGTCCGTTGCGCTCTATCTGGTACTTGCCGGAATGGCGCCCAAAAGTTCCCGAACCGTTCCCGGATTCTCACTGTACTCTTCTGCGTCTCTTCTTGACCGCGTTCCTTCCAATGCGTACCTTATTCCTCTGTTTCCATCTCCGGAGGCCCCATGGCCGAGTTTGACCCGCACGTACTGGAAGAGAAAGCCGTACCTCCTCCAGTGGAATTTTCCAAACACGCCCGCGTGCGCTCGCTGGGGGAATACCGCGCGCTGTGCCAGCGCGCTGAGGAGGACCCCGCGGGCTTCTGGAGCGAACAGGCCGAGCTGCTGCACTGGTTCACCCCGCCGACGGAGGTGCTGGTCTGGAACCCGCCGCACGCCCGCTGGTTTCACGACGGCACGCTGAATGTCAGCTACAACTGCCTGGACCGCCACGTCCAGCTGCACCCGAAAAAACCCGCGCTGCTCTGGGAAGCGGAAGACGGCAAACGCCTCGCGCTCACCTACACCGACCTCTATGAAAAGACCTGCCGCTGCGCCAACGCCCTGAAGAAGCTCGGCGTGAAATCCGGCGACTGCGTCACGATCTACATGCCCATGATTCCCGAGCTGGCCGTGGCCATGCTGGCCTGCGCGCGCATCGGGGCTATGCACTCCGTGGTCTTCGGGGGCTTCAGCGCCCCGGCGCTCTCCGACCGCATGCTGGACGCCAAGTCCCGCGTGCTGATCACCGCTGACGGCGGCTACCGCCGCGGCCGCATCATCCCGCTAAAAGAGACCGCCGACAGCGCCCTCGAGAAGTGCCCCGGCGTCGAGAAGGTCCTGGTGGTGCGCCGCACCGGTGAGAAGGTCAACTGGAACGAGGGCCGCGACGTCTGGTGGCACGAACTGGTCGACGCCTCTTCTTCGCTGGCCCCCGCCGAGCCCTTCCCGGCCGAGCATCCACTCTTCATCCTGTACACCAGCGGCACCACCGGAAAACCCAAAGGCGTCCTGCACACCTCCGCCGGCTACCTGATGCAGTGCATGTGGTCCACACGGATGGTTTTTGACCTGCGCGAGGAGGACGTTTACTGGTGCACCGCGGACATCGGGTGGGTCACCGGCCACAGTTACATCGTCTACGGGCCGCTGGCCAGCGGCGCCACGGTGGTGATGTACGAAGGCGCGCCGGACTATCCCGGGCGCGACCGTTTCTGGCAGATCATCGGCCGCTACAAGGTGAGCATCTTTTACAGCTCGGCCACCGCCGTGCGCGCCTTCATGTCCTGGGGCAACGCCTATCTGGAGAAGCACGACCTCTCGAGCCTGCGCCTGCTCGGCACGGTGGGCGAGCCCATCAATCCCGCGGCGTGGAAGTGGTACCACGCCATCGTGGGCAAGGGCCGCTGCCCCATCGTGGACACCTGGTGGCAGACGGAGACCGGCTCGATCCTCATCTCCCCGCTGCCCGGCGCCACACCCGCCAAGGCCGGTTCGGCCACGCTGCCCCTGCCCGGGGTGATCGCCCGCGTCCTGCGCATGAACGGCGAAGAGGTTCCGCCGGGGGAAACCGGCTACCTGGTTATCGAGCAGCCCTGGCCCTCGATGATGCGCACCATCTACGGCGACGACGAGCGCTACCGCCGCGACTACTGGAGCCGCATCCCCGGAAAATATTTCACCGGGGACGCCGCGCAGCGCGACAAGGACGGCTACATCTGGGTCCTCGGCCGCGTGGACGACGTCATCAAGGTCGCCGGGCACCGCCTCAGCTCCATGGAGATCGAAAGCGCGCTAGTGAGCCACGCGGCCGTCGCCGAAGCCGCCGTGGTCTCCCGCCCCGACGACATCAAGGGCGAAGCGATCGTGGTCTTCTGCACGCTGCGCTCGGGGCACGTGGCCTCCGAGGAGTTGCGCGGCCTGGTGATCGAGCACGTCGCGAACGTCATCGGCACCATCGCCCGGCCCGCCGAAGTGCGCTTTGCCGATCTCCTGCCGAAGACGCGCAGCGGCAAGATCATGCGCCGGCTGCTGCGCGAGCTGGCGCAGAAGGGCAGCGTCACCGGCGACACCACCACGCTCGAAGATTTCAGCTCGATTGAGAAGCTGGCCCAGGAAATCGGCCACGACGAGGAGTAAGCAGCGCCGGCTGAAGCCGGTGCTACTTTCCGGGCTTGAACATGCCGGCGGCGATGCGCGTCACGAAGCGCCGCGGCACCAGGCGCTGCCCGTGCGTTCCCAGGTAGTTGCCGGTGCCGGAGATGACGTAGCTCTTGCCCGCAGCCAGCGCGCGCAGGCCCGTGCGCGCCACTTTTTCCGCGGTCTCTCTCTTTTTCGAAGCCGCTAGATGCGCCTGCCCGGCCACGTCGTGGAACTCCGACTCCGTCGAGCCGGGGCAGAGGGCGCAGACGCGCACGCCGTGCGGCTTCATCTCCTCCGCCAGCCCCTCGGCGAAGAGCAGATCGAAAGCCTTGGTCGCCGCGTAGGTGGAGATGTACGGCACGGCCTGAAACGCCGCGGTGGAGGCCAGGATCAGGATGCCGCCCCGCCGCCGCGCGACCATCTCCGGCACGTAGAGCCGCGTCAGATGCACCACCGCGCTGCAGTTCACCTGCACCATTTCCAGCAGCCGCGGCAGCGCCAGCTTGTGCAGCTCGCCATAGGCGCCGAAGCCCGCGTTGTTGATCAGCAGCTCGACGTCGATATCTTTCTTTTTGGTGAAGGCGTGGATGGCCTCCGGCGCTCCGGGGTCGGCCAGGTCCGCCACGACGATCTCCACACGCACGCCCTTGACCGTGAACTTGCCGGCCAGTTCCTCCAGCCGCTCGCGGCGCCGCGCGGTCAGCACCAGGTTCGTGCCGCCCGCCGCCAGCTGTTCGGCCAGCGCCTTGCCGATCCCCGCGCTGGCCCCCGTCACCAGCGCCCACTTCCCCCGCCAGGTTTCCATGAATCGCGCCTCCTCTATTCCGCCTGCACCGTCGTCTGCCTGCGTGACCGCAAAGCGGTCAACTTCATGCGTGACCGCAAAGCGGTCAACTGACCGGAAAATCTTCTGCCCATCGAGCGCCCGGGAATAGCTTTCTTGCCCACGGAAGCAAATCGCAAAGACTACGTGGAATCGCCGTCTGTGGAGGAATTCCCGCTCTCCGGACCCCGCGGCTGGCGGCGCATCGCGTCACGCATACGGCCGCCCTGGCGTTTGAGGCGCTCCATGAGGCGGCGCGCCCAGACAAATTCCGCGGCCAGCAGCCCCAGCCCCAGAAATATGCTCAGCCAGCCCGGCCCCGGGGTCAGCAGCATCACCGCGCCGAGCGCCAGCAGTGTGAAGCCGAACACAATACGAAAGATGCGGCGAGCTTGTTCCAGGGTGCGTAGGATCACGGAGGTATTCTACCGCGAGAGTTCCGGTACGGGTGGGATTCGAAGGGGAGGTGCGCAGCGGGGCACAACTGCCTGCGCAACCGGCGAATTGGCGGAGAGGGTGGGATTCGAACCCACGGTAGGGTTCCCCCTACACTCGCTTTCGAGGCGAGCTCTTTCAACCGCTCAGACACCTCTCCGCAGCGCGGTCAACCTTCCAATCGTAGCAGACCCCTTCGTTTTTCAGCAATGTGCGCGGCGAGTTCATTCCAACGTTTTGGAAGAACTGGGGCGTCTTGCGCCCGAGAACAGATGATCTGCGAGGGCCGCGGCCGGCGGCCGGCGGGCGGCGGTGAATTGCGCGCCGCGCACAAACCTTACGGGTATAATTCAGAGCCAATCCCCTGGCCATCCCCAGGAGCTCGGAATGCGAATGTTTCCGGAAATGTTGTGTCTGCCGCGGACGCCCAGGGTGATTCTCCTGCTGGGCGCGCTCGCGAGCCTGTGCCTGGCGCCGCGCGAGGCGCGCGCGCAAGCGGTGCGCGTGGAGGGAACGGTGCGCGATGCGCGCGGCGCGGCGGTATCCGGGGCGGAAGTGAAACTGCGCTGCCAGTCGTACCAAAGTTCGCAGACGGCGGATGGCGCGGGGGGATTCTTCTTCGACGGCGTTCCCGGGACATCCGGAACGCTGCTGGTGCAGGCCCGCGGGTTCGAGGCATCGGAAACACAGTGGAGCGCTACAGCAGGGGGCACAGCACAACTGCACATTACGCTCTCCCTGGAGACCATGCGCGAGCGCGTGAGCGTGACCGCCACGCGGACTGAGACGCGTCTCGGCGATACCCCGGCCAGCAGCCTGGTGCTGAATGCCGAGGACGTCGCCGCTACGCCGGCGCTGACGCTCGACGATCTGTTGCGCCAGGTGCCGGGCTTCGGCCTGTTCCGGCGTTCCGGGAGCCGCACGGCGAATCCCACCGCGCAAGGCGTGTCGCTGCGCGGGCTGGGCGCGAGCGGGGCCAGCCGTACGCTGGTGCTCGAAGACGGGCTGCCCCTCAATGACCCGTTTGGAGGCTGGGTGTACTGGGGACGTGTGCCGCGGGCAGCGGTGGCCTGCGTCGAAGTGGTGCGCGGCGGCGCCTCGGATCTTTACGGCAGCGACGCTCTGGGCGGCGTCATCCAGCTCCGCACGCGCCGCGCGGAGCCCGGCGGGCTGCGGCTGGAGACGTCCTACGGAAATGAGCAGACGCCGGATGTTTCCGTGTGGGCCGGCGGAGAGACCCGGGGGTGGGAGGCGGCGATTGCCGCGGCCGCATTTCATACCGAGGGCTACATCCTTGTCCCGGACGACCTGCGGGGGAGTGTGGACACCCGCGCCGGCTCCGCGCACGAAACGGCGGACCTCATGGTGGGCCGCCGGATCGGGGCCGAGGGGCGGATTTTCGCGCGCGGAATCTTCTACTCGGAATCCCGGCAGAACGGCACTCCGTTGCAAATCAACGACACCGCAATGGGGGAAGGGGTTCTCGGAGGCGAGGGGCCGCTGGGGCGGTTCGGTGCGCTCGCCGTGCACCTGCGCATACAGGCGCAGACGCTGCATCAGAATTTCTCGGCGATTGCGGCGAACCGGATGAGCGAGACGCTCACCAACCAGCAATCCGTGCCGGCACAGAGCCTGGGCGGAAGCGTGCAGTGGACGCGCGCCGCAGGGAAACGCCAGACCCTGGTAGCGGGAATGGACGCGGACGAGGTGCAGGGCGCGAGCGAGGAGCGGATTTTCCTCGCCGGAAATCTTTCGGCGCTGACGCACGCCGGGGGAAGGCAGCGCACGGAGGGATTTTTCGCGGAAGACATCCTGCGCCTGGGCAGTAATTGGATCGTGACCGCGGCGGTGCGCTTCGATCATTGGCGTAATTTTGACGCGCAGGCCACGCGGATGCGGATCGCGCCGCCCGGGCCCACGACCGTGAGCTCCTTCGCGGAACGCACGGAGAGCGCTTTCAATCCCCGGCTGTCGGTCTTGCGCCGCTTGTCGGCCAACCTCGCGCTCACCGCTTCGGCCTACCGGGCCTTTCGCGCGCCGACGCTGAACGAGTTGTACCGCTCCTTCCGGGTGGGGAATGTGCTGACGCTCAGCAACGCCGGGTTGCGCGCGGAACGCCTGACGGGGGGAGAGGCCGGGTTGCGCGCGACGGCATTCGGCGGGAAGCTGGACCTGCGCGGCACGTTCTTCTGGAACGAAATCGTCAATCCCATCGCCAACGTAACCCTTCTGGTGCAACCCACGCTGCTCACCCGGATGCGGGAAAACCTGGGGCGCACACGTTCCCTGGGAGTAGAACTCGATGGCGTGGCGCACGTGAGCCGTTCGTTGGATCTCTCCGGCGGCTATCAGTATGCGGCGGCGACGGTGCGCAGTTTTCCGGCGGATACGTCTCTGGTCGGCCTGTGGGTTCCCCAGGTGCCGCATCAGCAATTCACGCTGCAGGGGCAGTATGCCCACGGTTCGGGTTTGCGCCTCAGCGTCCTGGGCCGCTATGGAGGCGGGCAATTCGAGGACGACAAGAACACGCTCTTCCTGGACCCGTATTTCTCCCTGGACGTGCAGGCGGCGCGGCCTGTGGCGCGGGGCTTCGAAGCGTTTGTGGCGGTGGAGAATCTGCTGAATCGCCGGTACACGGTGGGGCTCACGCCGGTTCCGACGCTGGGTCCTCCGCTGCTGGCGCGTGTGGGCTTGCGCTGGCGGTTTCACGGCCGTTAGCCGCTAGCGGCGGGCGGCGAAGAAAGACTGCAGGAGGGCGGCGCACTCTTCGGCCAGGATGCCCGGGGTGAATTCGACCTGGTGATTGAGCCTGGGGTCGGTGAGCACTGCGAAGCAGGAGCGCACGGCGCCGCCTTTGGGGTCGTCGCAGCCGTAGACCAGGCGGGCCACGCGCGCGTGGATCATGGCCCCGGCGCACATGCTGCAGGGCTCGAGGGTGACGTAGAGCGTGGTGTCCGCGAGGCGATAGTTGCCGAGCACGCGCGCGCCCTCGCGCAGCACCACCATCTCGGCGTGGGCCGTGGGGTCGCAGTCGCGGATGGTGCGATTGCCGGCCCGCGCGATGACTTTGCCGTCGTGGACCAGGACTGCGCCGATGGGCACTTCGCCGGCGGCGGCCGCGGCGCGGGCTTCGGCGAGCGCTTGCTGCTGGAATGCGATGTCGGCGTCCATCTTCAGCCAGAGGATACCATGCGCAAATGGAGAAGGAAGAATCACAGCAGAGAGCAGAGAGATCCCAGAAGATGAGGAGAAGGGAAGTAAGGAGGTAAGGAAGCAGGGAAGTGAAGAAGAGAATGGTAACAAGGCTGCTTGACAATTGCGGGGCCGCGAAACAAACTACCACGCATGCGAGAGCTTCTCGGCCGCATCTTCCAGTACGACTTTTTGAAGGGGCTGGCGGTCACCTTCCGGTACCAGCACCCCAAGAACATTTACACCGAACAGTATCCCCTGGAGCGCCCCAGGATCGCGGAGCGCTACCGGGGCGCGCCGCGGCTGAACAAGAATCCGGAGACCGGCGAGACGCTGTGTATCGCCTGCAATCTGTGCGCGCTGGCGTGTCCGGAAAACCTGATTGTGGTTGGCTGGCAGCGCGATGACGCCACGCGCCGCAAGGTGCTCACGCACTTCACCTACGACACCTCCCGCTGCATGTTCTGCGGCCTGTGTGAAGACGCCTGCCCCACGGATTGCCTGGAGCTCACGCAGGATTTCGAACTGGCATATTACGGCCGCGAGGGCGCCATCTGGGACCGGCATCGGCTCGAAGAAGGCCCCACTCCGGCGCGCTATACTCGCTGAAGACCGGGCATGGAAATCCGCAGAGATCCCATCACGCAAAGCTGGGTGGTTCTGGGGCATCGCGAAGAGCCCCCGGAGAATGACAAGGTGTGCCCGCTGTGCCGCGGGGAGGCGGAAAAGCAGCCGGCCTTGCTGACCTGGCCGGAGCAGGGCCCCTGGCAGATCCGCGTCCTGCCGCACATGGATCCGCTGTACCGCATCGAGGGGGAACTCGGCCGCCAGGCCGAGGGCATCTACGACAAGATGCTGCCCATCGGGGCGCACGAAGTGATCGTGGAATCGCCGCAGCACGACATGCGCTTGGGGCGGCTCAGCGACGAACAGATCGAGCGCGTGCTGTGGGCCTACGGTGCGCGCATCACGGACCTGAAGAAGGACCCGCGCTTCAAATACGTGGCGGTGTTCAAGAACCAGGGCGTGCTGGCCGGGGAAGAGTGGGCGCACCCGCATTCCCAGGTGACGGCCACGGCGTTCGTGCCGCGCCGCGTCAAGTACGAGCTGCACTCCTCGCGCGACTGGTTCAAAGAGAAGGAGCGCTGCGTCTTTTGCGACATCGTGCGCCAGGAGGAGAAGCAGGGCAAGCGCATCGTGGACGTCCAGGGCGAATACTACGCGCTGTGTCCGTATGCTTCGCGCGTGCCCTACGAAATCTGGCTGCTGCACCGCAAGCACAACCATGCCTTCGAACAACCCCGCGCGGGCGCCAATCGCAGGAATCTGGCCGCCCTGCTGGGCCGCACCCTGCGCCGTCTGGAAAAGTTCGCCCCGGCTTTTCACCTTGTGGTGCACACTTCGCCCAATACGCGCAGCAAGAAGGGCGAGCTCTCCGGCTACTGGAAGACCCTGGCCGACGATTTTCACTGGCACATCGAGATCCTGCCCATCGTGCAGACGCGCAGCAAGTCCTACAGCATCAAAGAGGTCTATTACAACGGGGTGCTGCCCGAACAGGCCGCCGAATATCTGCGCAATCTGGATCCCAATTCATGAAGGACGAACGCGGCGGCATTATCCTGCTGCTGATCGTGGCGCTGTTTCTGGCGGCCGTCTGCGGCGTGGCCTATCTTCTGCGCCGGCCCCTGCTGCAATGGGCCGGGAACGCCTGGATCGTCGAGGATCCGCTGGAGCACGCCGATGCGCTGATTGTGCTCAGCGACGACAATATGGACGGGGAGCGCGCCGCGCGCGCCGCGCTGCTCTATCAGCAGGGCCTGGCGCCAGTGGTCGTGGGCAGCGGGCGGCGTCTGCGCCGCTATGCAGGGATCGCGGAGCTGATGGAGCATGATCTGGAAGCGCACGGCGTGCCCCAGGGCGCGATCGTGCGCTTCGCTCACGACGCGGAAAACACGCGCGAAGAAGCAGAACTGTTGGAAAAGCTGGTGCGCGAACGGAAGTGGCGGCGGGTCATCGTGGTGACTTCCAACTATCACGCGCGGCGTGCGCGCTATATTTTCCGCCGCGTTTTTCCGCCGCAAGTGGATGTGCGAGTGGCCGGCGCGCCGGACGAAAATTTCGATCCCGGGAAGTGGTGGGAAAAACGCAGCGGGGTCAAACGGATGTTTCAGGAAACGGTGGGCATGGTGGTGGCGATGTGGGAGCTGCGGGGGAAAAGCGGAACTGCGACGGAGCCGCAAGGCCTTGTAGGAGTAGTCGGGCTGATTCCACAATATATAGTGTAGAGCTTCAGGAAACACCCCAGATTTACGGTCTGCCATTCTTCTTTACACCCACTAAGTGCTGTACTATCTTCACTCTGCGACGTCGCAATTTCCAGCCCGCCCAGACAAATCTGCGACCTGGTCGTAAAAGTTCATCCCTGAGGTGTCGCGTGTGGCGGAAAGAAGACTTGAAGACACAAGCAGTTCCAGAGATTTCCACAAGGGCTGGGAATTCCACAAATACTCCACAAAGTCCCGCCACTCTTCTGCATGAAAAACCTCTGGCTCCTCTCGCCGCACGCGCCGCGGCCTGCATCAGCCAGGGCATTAAGATCCGCGGAGAAATCACCGGCAGCGAAGATCTTTTCGTGGACGGAGATGTGGAAGGCAGTCTGGCGCTGGAATCCGCCAGCGTTACCATCGGCCCCAACGGCAAGGTCAAGGCCGACGTGGTAGCGCGGGAAGTGATTGTGCGCGGCTGCGTGGAGGGTAAGGTGCACGCCCGCGAGCGGGTGCAGGTGTGGGCCACCGGGCAAGTGCACGGCGAGATCCAAACCCTGACACTGGCGATCGAAGAAGGCGCGGTGCTACGCGGCAAAGTGGAAGCCGGCAAACCCGCGGAGAAGGCCGGCAATGCCCTTGCGGTGGCGCCCGCGAGCGTAGAAGAAACTTCGGGTTCGGCGGAAGTTGCGGCGACCCCAGCGGTGAATTAGACCATGAGCTTCTTGCACAAACTTGGACTTGTTGGGGTAAGGCCATTCTCCCGCACGGCGCCGGTGAATCATCACTCGCTGCACGGCAACGGGCTGCACGCAACCGGGCCGGGATTTGCCCCGGTTAACTCCCAGCGGAGCACGGAGATGCAGGAAATCACGCGCACGTCCAAAGGGCTGAAAGAATTCCTCTGGAACCTCGACGGGCTGGGCCGGGGCTCACTGCTGGATCTGGGGCCGGTGTGGCAGACCACGCTGAGTTTTTTTATCGAACGCGGATTCCGTGTCACGGCGGAAGACCTGCTCTGTGCCTTGAAAGACTTTTACCGCGAAGAGGAGAAGCACCTGCAGGTGGCCTCGGGCGGGGCACTGGATACCGCCGTGGACCGCACGCCGGAGGGCCGCGCGGCACGTTTCCTGGAGGGCAACCTGCGCTATCCTGCAGCGTCGTTTGATGCCGTGCTGATGTGGGACCTGCTCGATTATCTCGAGCCGCTTCTGGCGCGGCGTGTCGTTTCCGTGATCACCGAAGCGGTGCGCCCAGGCGGGGTAGTCTTTGCCATGTTCCATAGCCGGAAGCCCGCGAGTTTCCACCGCTATCGCGTAGCCGACTCCATGACCCTGCAGATGCTGCCCGCAGCAGAGATGATTCCCGCACAGCGCGTTTACCAGAACCGCGAGATCCAGGACCTGTTCGGACAATACCGCTCCATGAAATCACTAGTCAGCCGGGACCAGTTCCGGGAAGTCCTGTTCATCAAGTAACCCTGCGAAAATTAGAAATACGCAAACACAGGAGTTTCCCGGTCCGGCCCTCTGCCTGGGCCGTCTTTCCTATTGCATAATCGAAAGCACCGGAGTAGAACGGGGCCAGAGCTCAAAGAGCTCCGGAGAGGCACATGACTCCACCGGACTCAGAGCTGTACAGAAGCTGAAAACACACCGCTTTTGCGGTGCGCGTCGCTGCGAGAGGGTCGCACGGCCGGCGAAACTTCGCAGACGATACAGCAAATTCGCACTAGGGGGAGCCGCCAGGCTCCCCCTTCTGCATTCAGAGCGGAAAGATTGCGCTTACCTGCGGATGGCGGTGGCTGGCTCTTGGCCGTCAGCCTCCGAATTTGATCTGGTTCAGCCAGCGGATGACTTCACCCTGTTGGGCAATGACAGTGGACTGCCAGAGGATGGCACAGAGCATCAGGCTCATAGTGAGCAGAGAGAATGCCAGGACCACGGCCATCTGGGATTCGGAGGCCGGAAGGCGGAGCCGATGCGCGAGCCAAGACATGAGAGAAACTCCCCTTATTCAGCGCGTGCCGGGGCAGTGGCCGAGAGGGGGCAGCGCTGATAGCACCTACTCTCAATCCTGAAGGGAGCAATTCGACTGCCGTTTTTGGAGCCTGCGTGAAATTCGCTAACGTTCTGTAAATGCAGGATTTGCCGGAGCGAATGGCCACCGATCACAGGCCGTTGCCGGCACTCCGTGGGTAAATCACTCCAGAGGAAGGACATTCTGTTTCTCGTCTTACCCGGGAGGGACAGCGTCTCCGGCAGTGGCGGTTTTATGCTGCCATTCGACGAGGTAAATTCGGCGTTACGCGAGCCCCCGGAGGATTCAACCGCGTTGCGTCAATAGGGGGACGATCTCGGACCAGTCGCCCCCAGCCGGCAGCGGAATGCTGCGGACCCGGCCGTCCCCGGTGGCTGGGGACCGCGCTGCGGTGGAGCGCCGGGTAAGCAGAAGGACGCGGTCGCATCCCTGCAAGCAATCCTCAAGTGCCTCCGGGGCGCCAATGCCCACCGTGGCCGCATGGCCATGCAGGGCGCGATCGTACAAGGCGCTGAGCTTCTTGATCGCCGGCCGCGGATCCGCGCCCACGGAAAGCGACCAGAGCGGGGGAACTTTGCGGAGAACGACCTTACGCTGCTGCGCTTCGGTGCAAAAGCGGCGGATAGCCTCCTCATCGGCGCCCACCAGGAAGAACATCTCTTCGAAATCGCGCTGGCGGACCAGTTCCGCGTCGCGGGGCGGCAAGCCGGTGTTCTGCGTCAGCTCTCGCGGGGAGAGCGAGCGCAGGGTGACCACCGGCACGCCGGTGGCTTCGCTCAGCGCTTCCAGGGCCTGCTCCGCGGCCGGCTGGGGTTGCGCGATGGGCAGGCAGACGAAGCGCCCGAGGCGCACCATGCGCTCCACGCGCAAATGAAAATAGTCTTCTGGCAGGTACACGCCGCTGCCGGATTCCGCGATGAAGGGATGGGCATGGCGCAGGCGGCGGATGGGCTCGTCCATCTGCAGGCGGCAGCGCGCCGTCATCAGGACCGCGGGGATGTCGTGCTCGCCCAGGGTCTCGAGAAATCCTGCCAAGCCGGGCTCCGCCTTACCGGTGACGGGCAAGAAAGCATCGATGGCCAAATAGACGACGACCGAAGTCTGTTTCAAAAGGCTCTCCGTGGAGCGCTCTTTGATTGTAGCGGAAAAGAGAGGGGAAGGCTTCGGGCTGTCGCCGCAGAAAGAAACAGGCGGGCAGCATCCGCTGCCCGCCTGTTTCGCCTGGCCACCGCTGTGGCCCGGGAAAGTAAGCCGGTTTAGCTGCCGGAACTGGAGCTGGGCTGGGTCTGCGGCTGCACATTGGCCTTGGGAATGCTCACATAGCCGCTGATCTGGTCCTTGGCCACTTTGTTGATGACCAGTTCCTGGGGAATGCGCGCGCCCGAGGTATAGAAGAAAATCGGCTCATTCAGGATGTGATTCTTCTTTTCGAAGCGCTTATCTTCGACCGTCACAGCCACGCTGAACAAGTTTTTCTTGACGTTTGCGCCGCGGAGCTCCACGGTTACGTTGCCCACCTTCTGCGACTTGTTCTTGCCGGCGATGGTGAACTCGACGTACTCGCGCTCACCCAGACGGCGCAGCTGGTCAATCTCCTCGTGGTTGCGGGCGATCAACGTTCCCAGTTCGCTGCGGGCCATCTTCAAGTCTTCGCGGGTGGCATCGAGATCGGTGCGCACGCCGCCGACCTTGGTATCCACGGTCTTGAGGTCGTTGGTGGTGGCCTTCGTGGCCAGTTCGCTCTTCACCGAAGTGTCCAGAGCGGTGAGTTGCTGCGCCGTCTCTTCGTGCACCTTGGTGGTTTCTTGCCGGGCGGCCTTGAGCTGGCCCTCGGTGATCTTCAGTTTCTTGGTGATGGTCTTCAGGTCGCCCTGAAGCTCGGTGTTGGTTTTTTCCGACTGCGCCAGGCGGTCCTTCAGCCCGGTCACATCCTGATCCACCTTCTGCTTGACGGCGGTGACCTGCGCATCAACGGCCTTCTGGGTGCTGTCCAGTTTCGAAGAAGCATTCCATCCCATGACCAGCCCGCCAATGGCCAGCAAGGCGAGAATGACAATCGCCGGCAGCTGCCAGGATGGGCTGCTATTTGTATCCACAATCGTTTCGTCAGACATGAATCTCTTCCCTCCAAGGAAAATATGTGGCGGTATCTTCCCATAAATGTGCATGTCTAGCACCAAAAAACAATGCGACAGGACGTTTTCTAAGTCTTTCAGGGTCAATGGGATGTGATTCCGACAGGAATTGAGGAGTGTATAAAAGGGGTACTGGGTCCTGCAAACTTTACAGGTTGTGCGTGTTTTAGCGCGCTCGCAGGATTTTTCGACCCACCGGAAAACCATTTTCCGGCTGCAAATGCCTTCGCGCGGCAGCTCAGGCGCCAGGGGTAAGAAGGCCGCGCACGGCCAGTTCCTGCTCGAGTTGCGTGGGGGATTCGAAGACGACTCCGGCCATGCCCAGGCGCTGCGCGGCTTCCACATACGCCGCGATATCGTCAATGTACAGCGCCTCCTCGGCGCGGACGCCGCAGGCGCGCAAGGCCTCCTTATAAATCAGCGGCTCGGGCTTGCAGGCGCCCACGCCGCAGGAATAGATGCGCTGTGGAAAGTGGCGCAGAAGCGGGAACTGCGCCTCGAGATGCGCGACATGCAGCGGGTCGGTATTGGAGAGGACCGCAAGGCGAAAACGGCGGGCGAGCTGCGTGAGGAGCTCCTCGGGAATGATCGGCTCCGAGGAAAGCGCGCGGTTCCACACTTCGCAGAACTGCTCGAAGGCGAGGCCTGTGCCGAGGCGCTGCCCCAAATGGCGGTGCCACTCGGGGGGAGCCAGGCGGCCTTCCTGCCAATCGCGCCAGCGCGGATGCCGCTCGATGGCCACCCAGACTTCCTGGGGAGTGAGGCGCGTGCGTTCCGCAAGTCCGGCCATGGCCGCGGAGATGTCCACGCGTACCAGGACGCGCCCGATATCGAAGATGACGGCGCGTAGAGCCGGCACGGGCATCGTTCAATCCTCTCTCATTCGCCCTCGGCTGCAGGCATAGGAGTTTTGGACGATTTCGCGGCGGCCGAGCGGCGCGCGCGAAAGATTCCGATGATACCCGGCAGGATGGAGAGCAGGACGACGACAACGATGACGTAATGGATGCGCTGGCCGATGTTCGGCACCGAACGCCCCAGCAGGTAGCCGCCCAGGATCATGCTGCTGGTCCAGAAAATCCCGCCGAAGAAGTCGTAGACCAGAAAGCGCGCATAAGGCATGCCCGCGGCGCCGGCCACGGGCGGGCAGAAGGTGCGGATGATGGGCATGAAGCGGGCCAGGATAACCGTCTTGCCCCCGTATTTCTCGTAGAAATCGTGGGCCCGCAGCAAATGGCTGCGGCGGAAGAAGAAGGAGTCTTCGCGGCGGTAAAGAGCCTGGCCGGCGGTGCGCCCAATCCAGTAGCCGATCTGATCGCCGACGATGGCGCAGAGCATCACCGGCAAGAGGAGCCACCAGAGGTGCAGCTTGTCCGCGGCGGCAAAGACTCCCGCGGTAACCAGCAGGGAATCGCCAGGCAGGAAGAACCCGACGAAGAAACCGGTTTCGATGAAAACGATGGTGCAGACAAGCAGGGTCCCGCCCCAGCGGATCAGTCCCTCGACGTCATAGAGAATGTGGAACAGGCTTTGTAAGATCTCGAGCACGGGGGCGGCATCCTCTGCACGGCCGCCACGGGGAGCCATCTGCCCGGGCCGACGCGCGAAAAAAGAGTCACTCCCATACGGTAGCAGAAAATCGCGAGATTCTCTCCGCATTCCCACCAGAGAACAAACAGGGCCGCCATAGCCGCCAGCCAGGACCCGAGGCGCATCATCGGAGAGTCTCCGCGAGCCGCAGGCCGCACGGGGCGCGAACGACGTGGCGCAGCGCGCCTAGCGCCTCATGCCAACGGCGGCGCCCGGAGAGAGGACCCCATTTCATGAGTCCACAGTGCCAATGAGGAACGCTTCGGAACAATGGCCTGGAGGACTCAGGCCAGCAGTACGGCCGTACTTTGCGGGAAGCCCGAGGGCCGCCGTTCCTGCTAGTACTTTTCGCCCAGGCGATTACCCCCTGCGTGCTATTGGCAGGGGCCGCAGGCTGCCTCAAGCTATGGTTGCCGGCGAAGTGGATCAGTGAGGGGGATACACAACATGGCGGACAGTCGCTTCGAAGTGTGGGTCGGGAAAACCGTGGTCCTGCAGGTGACCCTCGGCGACATCAAGGTGCCGCTGCGCGGACGGCTTGTGGGCGACGGGGGCGATGCGGTGCGCCTGCGCGTCGGCGAAGGTTGGGATGTGGATATTTACAAATCCATGATTATCGCTGTGGAAGAGGACACGCTGGCTTTTCAAGCCGCTTGAAGCGGATCGGCCAGGCACAGCGAGCGAATTTCTCCGGCCCAGCATCGTCTCAATCCTCCGGCCCCGGGGCTTCACCCCTCAGAAGCCCCGGGGCTTTTTCTTTCAGGGCGAAGAGGACAATCGGAAGGCCTGTCCTACGCGGGCCAGACGCCGGCAGTGAAGGATTTGAGGGTGCGGAAGCCCAGCGTTTCATAGAGCTGCACCGCCGGGGCATTCACCGCGGTGACAGTGAGCGTCAGTTCGTGGAACTTCATGGCGCGCAGGGTGTCGATGGCGGTCTGCATGAGCAGACGCCCGAGACCGTGCCCCTGATGGCCGGGCAGGACGCAGATCTGGGTGGTGTGGCCGACGCCGGGAGCCACCTCCGACGTCAGCACGGCGGCCAGGAGTTCCTCGCTGCCCGGCTGGCGCAGCAGGAACGACGCGCCGGGGACGAACTGGCCGCAGCCGGGCAGGTGAATGATGTTCTTCAGAAAGCGCAGGGCCCCGTTGCGTGACCGGTATTGATCGTTGATCTCCCCGTCAATATGGTCGGCGTACGCCAGATGGATGAGCCGGGCGCAGGGTTCGAAGAAGCGGTCGCTCCAGTGCTCCAAGCGTAGCCCGGGGGAGAGCGGGACGGGCCGCTTCTTGGCGGCCTCGAGCCGCAAGAGCATGAACTGCCGCGTATACAGGCGGAAACCCTGCTCGCGCAAGGTCTGCTCGACCGGGCCGCCGAAGGGCATGAGCTGAGTTTCGATGCGCGAGAGGTGGGGCAAGGCGCGCAGGGAAAAGAGGACCTCTTCGAGCAGTTGCCGCCCGATGGCCTCCTGCGAATAGCGCGGCGAGACGAACAATCCTCCGACCAGCCCTTTCTGTTCCTCCAGGACGTAGAAGGAATATCCAGCGGGGTCGTCGCCTTCGAAGGCCACGTAGCCGGCCAGGGCGTGGGCGTCCAGAAAGCGCCGAATAAGCTCAACGGCGGTGCCGTAGTCCCAGTGCAGCTCTTCCCGCCAATGGCGCGCCTCTTCGCGAAGCAGGCTTTCGATTTGGAGGGCGGTAACTTGCCGCAAGTCGGTGATTCGCATGGCCAAGGTGCGGGGAACAGGGAAAGCGCCCGCCGGACCATCATAGCCGATTCGGGGGCCGTGCACAGGCGTGCACGCGCGATTGTGTTGTCCGCGGAGGCGTGGAACAGTTGTGATACCATTTTGGCAGGACTCGGAAGAGCACTGCGTACTGCAAACCGCGCGGCCGTTGGACGGACCAGATCCGGGGCCCGAACGGAGCGTTCCACCAGCGAATGTCCATCCTTTTCGAGCTTCGCTACCCAACACGTTGGTACAGCAAACTTGTCGCTGTGGCTGTCGTTCTTGTCCTGTTCACCGTGCTGGCGACCGGAGCGGTCTCCGGCTTCCTGCTCTACCGCATGGTCAAGCCGGATCGCACCAGCTCCGAAATCAACATGCAGAGTTTTCCGGGGCGGCCGGAGGTCGTGCATTTTACGGTGGCGGGCCTCGGCGACCGCGAGGGCTGGTTTTTCCCTGGTTTGAGGGGCGCCCCGACGATTGTGCTGTGCCACGGCTATCAATCGAGCCGGGGAGAGCTGCTGACCCTGGTTTCCGCGTTACAGGACCACCAGTACAACGCCTTCGTTTTCGATTTTGCCGGACACGGCAAGAGCGCCGGAGTCACCACCTTTGGCTACCGCGAAGCGGCGGAACTGCGTGCGGCCATTGACGCTCTGGCGCAACGCAGCGACGTGGATTCGAACCGCTTTGGTGTGTGGGGCTACAATCTGGGCGCCTACGCTGCCCTGAGCGAGGCCCAGGGGGACAAGCGCGTCCGCGCCCTGGTGCTGGACTCCGTCTACGACCGGCCCGGCCAGATGGTCAAGGTGGAGATCGAAAAAACCGGTCTAGCGGGCTTTCCGCTGATGGTGCGTTCCGCACAATTCAGCTTCCGCTGGATGAACGAGGAGTTCCGCGACACCCCTCCACTTTCCAAAAATCTGGCGAAGCTTGCGGGCGTGCCGAAACTCTTTGTCCAGGCGCTGGACAATCCGGAACTAGCCGCGACCACCCAGCAGCTCTTCGCGCAGGCTCCCGAGCCGCGCGAGCAGGCTATCCTGCCGCGCGGCGACTTCGTCAGCATGGGGGATGACGACCGCAAGGACTACGAGAACCGCATCGTCAGCTTCTTTCTATTGCGGCTGCCTCCGCTGGGTGCCGCCAGCCGCTGAGCCGGCGATTTCTGTGCTTCCCGCTGAAATCGTGACCTGGCGCCGCCGCGCCTGTTAGACTTTTTCCATGCGCGATGCCTGGAGCCCGGACACCTACAACCGTTTTAAAGAGGAGCGCAGCCAGCCTTTTTACGAGCTGTGCGCCATGGTCCAGGCGCGCTCGGGAATGCGCGTGCTGGACCTGGGTTGCGGCCCGGGCGACTTGACCAGATATCTCCACGAACAACTGGCCGCGCGCGAGACGCTGGGCTTGGACGCCTCGGACAACATGCTGGCGCAGGCCCGGCCGCGGGAAGGAAACGGCCTACGCTTTGCGAAGGGGAAGATCGAGGAGCTGGACGTTCCCGGCGTGTTCGACCTGATTTTTTCCAATGCCGCGCTGCAGTGGGTGGAAAACCACGCGGCGCTGTTCGAAAAATTCGCCGCGCGCCTCGCGCCGGGCGGGCAACTCGCCGTGCAGGTGCCCTACAACGAAGAAAGCGAATTTCACCGCGCGGCGCGGGATGCGGCGGCGGAGTTTCGCGAGCCGCTCGGCGGCTACGTGCGGCATCTGGTGGCCCTGGCTCCGGAAGCCTATTCGCAGCTGCTGTACCGGCTGGGCTTCGCGGAGCAGAAAGTGATCCTGCGCGTCTACCCGCACGAAATGCCGGCGCTGGACGCGGTGGTGGAGTGGTACCGCGGGTCGCTGCTCACCGCGTATGAAGCGCGCCTCGACGCCCTGACGTTCCAACGTTTCATCGCCCGCTACGGCGAAATCCTGCACCAGCGCTTCGCCGATGCCCAGCCGTTTTTCTTTCCGTTTCCACGCATTCTGCTGTGGGGCAGGAAAGGTTCGCGGGCGTAACTCCGTAATTGGGCCGGAATTTGTTGCGAATCACCCGCGCTACAAGGGTAGCCCGCCTTTGTTCCTCGACTCTCCAGCCGGCAATTTGCAGGGGCGGTTCGCGAACGCCGCTTTTGCGTCCCGATTTATCGGGACCGCCCGGCTCCAGAGGGCCGGGACACGTGCGCGCTGCCTCAGGTCGTCGGGAGGCCCAGGCGCCGCGCAAGGTTCTGAAACCGCGGATCGGAGTGCAGCGGCTGGAAGCGGGGATCCTGTCGGAAATGAATCAGAAGGCTGGAATGCTCCTCGTAGGCTCTTTCCAGCCAGGCGAGCGCCTCATCCTTGTTGCCCAGGCCCATCTGCACAACCGCAATCTCGTATGCGGAAACATATTCGCGTTTAGACCGCGTGATCATTTGGACCAACATTTTCCTGGCTTCCTGCGTTCTGCCGGAGACCGCGTACGCGTGGGCCAGGTCCGCCGTCGTGTCCGGGAGGGCTTTCTCTAACTCGGCGATGGCTTCTTGGTTCTTTCCTTGTTGTTCATGAGCCCAGCCCAAGACTGTGAGGGCAAAATGATTTCCCGGGTCCATCTGCAGAACTTTCCTGCAATGCTGCTCCGCCTCGCCGTAGTCGCCGGTGTAGATGCAATGCCACCCCACACACGCAGTCATATCCATGTCGAGGGGAGCGATTTCCGCGGCGCGTTGAGTCTCCTCCCGGGATTCTTCCCCGCGGCCCATGGCCAGCAGATAATGCCCGTAGAGATGACGGGTAACGGCCTGGTTGGGATTCAGCTCCAGAGCCCGCCGGAACTCTTTTTCGGCCTCCGTGAAGTTCCATTCGTATTCCAGCTTGACCGAAGCGAGATACGCGTGAGCATCCGCGAGGTCCGGGTCTAAACTGAGAGCTCGCAGCGCGAATTCCCTCACCTTTGGATAAGCTTCTTTGGGCGCTAAGCCCTCCCCGAATCCCCGCCAGTAGTACGTGGCCGCCAGGCCGACGTAGGCGGCGGCGTACGCGGGATCCAGTTGGATTGCCTTCCTGAAGTAGAGTTCGCTCTTGCTCGAACCTTCTGCATATTTTCCCCTCAGGTACGCCTCCTGCGCCTGAGGATCCACGGCACGAACGTTGGAAAGGCGCCCCTCCTGATTGGGAGTCAGCGTTACACCAATTTCCTGAGTGACGCTACGCGCGACCTCGCTTTGCAATGCCAAAATGTCACGCACCTCGCGGTCATAGGTTTGCGCCCACAAGTGCCGGTCGGTAGGGCCCCGGATCAACTGCGCGGTGATCCGCACCCGGTCGCCAGCCCGAAGGACACTTCCTTCCACGATGGCATCCACATTCAATTCCCGGGCAATCTCGGGAAGCGGCTTGCTGAGCTTCTTGTACGGCATCACGGATGTGTTCGACGTCACCCGCAGGGCGCTGATCTGCGCTAAGTCCGTGGTCAGCATGTCGGTCATGGCATCGGCGAAATACTCCTGTTCCTTGTCGCCAGAAAGGTTCTTGAAGGGCAGAATCGCCAGTGACTGAATGCGCTCCGCATGCGCACCGCTCAGCAGCCGTTCGCGCCAGCCGCCGGCATCAAATCCCACAAGAATGGCCAGCAGCCCAAGGGACGCTCCTGCCGCCAGGAGCGGCGCGCGCCGAGCCAGCGCGGGCTTGCGCGAAATCGCTGGAACGGTCGCAGGTGCGCCCAGCCGCCGCAGGTCCACGGACAACTCTCGGGCGGACTGGTAACGATCCTCCGGCTCCTTTTCCAAACATTTCAAAATGATTCGTTCCAATTCCGGTGAGACCTGGGCCTTTACGGCGCGCGGCGCTTCGGGCGCCTTGTGAAGGATGGCGTCGGTCAACTGCGCCGTGACGTACTCGGGGAAAGCGCGCCGGCCTGTCGCCATCTCGTACAACACGGCTCCCGCTGCCCAAATGTCGCTTCGAGAATCAATCTTCTCCGCGCACAACTGTTCGGGCGACATGTAGGGTAGCGTCCCCGCTGCGGCCCGGGTCTCACTCAAAGTGTCTGTGGTGGCAGCCTCACTGACCGGTTGCAACAGCTTTGCAATCCCGAAATCGAGGATCTTCACCCGGCCATCCTCTGTCACCAGGAGATTGCTGGGCTTCAGGTCGCGATGCACCACACCTTGCTGGCACGCAGCTGCTAGCCCATCGGCCACCTGCACACCCAGGCGCGAAATTTCCTTTTCCGTTAACGCGCCTTCGGCCAGCTTCTGGTCCAGGGTGACGCCGGGGATGAATTCCATCACCAGGAAGTCCACATTCCCCTGAGTGTCGAAGTCGTGCACCGTCTCGATGTTGGGATGGTTCAGCCGGGAGAGAGTGAGGGCCTCTTTGCGAAAGCGTTTGCGGGCGGACTCGTCAGCCAGGGTGCCGGGGGGCAGGATCTTGAGGGCCACGTCGCGGTCTAAGCGCTCGTCATGGGCACGGTAGACCACGCCCATGCCACCCGCACCAACCTGCTCCAGGACGCGGTAATGGGAAAGCGTCTGACCAATCACCGGAGAACTCCTTCCCCAGTCTGATTCGCATGTTAGGCTTCTGGTAAAGTAGTGTCAATCGAATGTCGATTCATTGCCCTTGTGGGCGAACGCCTCGTCGCGCTCTACGGCGAAATCCTGCACCAGCGCTTCGCCGATGCCCAGCCGTTTTTCTTTCCGTTTCCGCGCATTCTGCTGTGGGGCAGAAAGCGTCTCCGCGCGTAACCGGCTATTTCTTCCATTCCGGAGTCGCCAGCCCGCTCACTCCGCCTGCAGCAGCCGTCTTCACCAGGTTTCTTCGCGTGGTCACCGCGCCCAGGAACTCGTACCTGATCCCCTGTTCATCAAGGGCTTCCAGGCCGGCACTGGAAACAAAGACATAGCTGAGTGGCGGACTGCCGGGCGTCCATTCCGGCAGTTCCCGATGAAAATAGAAGTTCAACGCGTATTGCCAGTTGCGGTCCATCTGTGCCGTGAAGACGCTGTGGGGTGCTGGACCAAGGGCTAAGACCAGCCGTGCCGCTGTTCGCGGCGATTGACACGCATCCATCCACGGCAGCTCGTATCGCTCGATGGCATGGACGAGGAGGACAACTGCCAGCACGCTGGAAATCAAGGCTCCCTTCCTGCTCCGTGCGCCAATCAAGACCGTGAGAGCCATCGTTTCCCCGATGATGAGGAGGAGTAGTGCGATCTTGTACCCGCGTGGCGGCTGGGGCATGGAGTTAACGTGCGTGTAGAAACGGCCGAAAAGGAGTGCAATCGCAAGAAACACAGGCGTCAGCGCCACCCACTCGAGGCCCCAGCGCGACCTCCTGCTTGTGCTGTGCAGCAATTCCCTGGCGCTGCGGGAGGCCAGCAAAACCATCGGGGGAACCGCGGGGAGAATGTAGCCGGGGAGCTTGGATTTGGAGAGCGAAAAAAACGCGATGGGGAAAAGCGACCAGCAGAGAAGCAGAATGCCCCTGGATCCGGGCCAACACCCGGTGCGGAAACCTTTCACGGCTTTGCTGAGCAGGGGGACGAGGAGCAGCGACCATGGAAATATAGCGAGCACCAGGATCGGGATATAAAACCAGAAGGGCTGGATGTGGCGAAATTCGGGCGTGAGATAGCGTTTGAAATTGTGCTCGATGATGAAGACGCGGAAGAAATCGGGGTTGCGGCGGGCGCAGAGGATATACCAGGGTAGCGCCGTGGCGAAGAAGGATGCGAGCGCGGCGGGGTGAAAAAGGCGGAAGGCGTCGCGCCAGCGCCTGGTGAAGACGGCCCAGAAGAAGACGGCGCCGCCGGAGAGAATGACGGCAGCAGGGCCCTTGGCCAGGACCGCCGCGCCGAGGAAGAAGCCGAAGGCGCCGAGCGCGAGCCAGGGCGTGGGCTGTGGCGATGTGTCGCTGCTGTGGCGCGGGAGACCGAGGACCACGGCGGCGGCGGCCATGGCGATGGTGAGCATGCCGCTGAAAGGCATGTCCGTGGCGGCGGCGTGGGAGAAGCCGAGCATGCCCACGCTGGTGGGCAATAGCAGAAGCAACCAGCGCGCGGTCTCCGCGCCGTACAGGCGCCAGGCCAGCCAGGCGAGCGCCAGCGTGGCCAGCAGCGCAGAGACGGCGGAAGGCAGCCGCGCGGCGGCTTCGCTGACGCCGAAAAGTTTGAAGCTGAGCGCCCCGCCCCAGTAGTAGAGCACCGGCTTCTCGAACCACGGCTGGCCGTAGAGCCGCGGCGTCACCCAGTCCCCGCTTTCGGCCATGTCCCGGGCGATCCAGGCGTAGCGCGGCTCATCCGGCCCGACGAAGCCGATGGCGCCAAGATGGCTGAAGTAGCAGACATAGAGCGTGGCGACGATGAGCACACCCCAGCCGAGCTTCGCCGCGCGGCGCATCGGTGTTTCCGGCGTGATGGGATCTGGTGCGTTCATGAGCGGGAGCGGCCAGTCTAGCATCGCCGCCGTTTCGCGTCAGCCTGCCCCTTCCGTTATTCTGCGGAAGGCCGCGGCGGCGTCCCGCCGGCGCTGCGGCACAGTTGGAACTGGCAAGCGGAAACGTGGAGAATGCATACTGACGGGAGCCGGCTGCGGTGCGGCCGCACAAGAGGCAAATGAGGGAAAGCCTGGAATACGGCGCGGTGTGGCTGCTGTTGCGGCTGGTGGGGGCGCTGCCGCGGCCGGTGGCGCGCGCGTTGGCCACGGGCGTGACCCGCTTGCTGCTGCTGTTTCTGCCGAAGCTGCACAAGACGGCGCTGTTCAATCTGCGGCTGGCGTTTCCGGAGTGGAGCGAAGCGCAGCGCCGCGCGGTGGTCGGCAAGATGGCGCGGCAGCTGGGCTGGATGGCCGTGGAGTTCGCGCGCTTTCCGCGCCTGACGCCGGAGAACATCGAGCAGGTCGTCCTGCTCGACGGGCAGGAGAACTATCTGGCGGGGCGCAGCCGCGGCAAGGGCGTGCTGGTTCTGACCGGGCACATCGGGGCCTGGGAGCTGTCGTCCTTCGCGCACGCCCTCTACGGCTTCCCGCTGCATTTCATGGCCCGCCCGCTGGACAATCCCCGCGTGGATGCGCTCATCAACCGCTTCCGCTGCCTCAGCGGCAACCGCCCCATCTTCAAGAACGAATCGGCGCGAGCCATGCTCAAGATCCTGCGCGAAGCGGGCACGATCGGCATCCTGGCGGACCAGAACACCATGCCGGAAGAGGGCGTCTTCGTGGATTTTTTCGGCACCCCGGCCTGCAGCACGGCGGGGATTGCGCGCGTGGCGCTGCATACGGACGCCGCGGTGGTGCCGGGCTATGTCTGCTGGGACGCGAGTATCCGCAAGTACCGGCTGCGCTTCGAGCCCCCGCTGGAGTTGGTGCGCACGGGCGACGCGGAGCACGACATCCGGGAAACTACCGCGCGCTTCGCGAAAGTGCTCGAAGGAATCATCCGCAAGCATCCCGATCAGTGGGTGTGGGTGCATGCGCGGTGGAAAACGCGCCCGGCGGGCGAGCCGCCGCTGTATCCTTTTCTCAGGTGACCGCACCATGGTTGCCGGAAGAGTCTGGTGTACGGTCATCTCTGAAAGCGCGGTCTTCGCGCGAAGAATCCCGGCGTGAGGGGTGCAAAGACCGAAAGCGGAGATTCGCCGCTCCCGGCATGAAATCGCCGGGGCCTCGGGATGACATTGATGGGGTGTGAGGAAGGGGGCAGTCATGGGCAAGACCGCACGCGAGCTGGCCGAGGCGCTCGGCCTGCAGCTGGAAGGCGACGGGAACGTGCTGTTGCGCGGCGTGGCCGCGCCGGAACGCGCGGGTCCGCATGAGCTGATCTATGTGGACGCGGAGAAGTATGCGGCGCGCGCACAAGCTTCGGAGGCGCTGTGCGCCATCGTTGCCGAAGAGATATCGCTGGCCGGGAAGACGCTGCTGCGCTGCACCAAGCCCAAGGCCTCGTTTGCCCGGGCCGCGGAGCTGCTGCTGGAGCGTCCGCTCATCGCTGCGGGCATTCACGCGACGGCGGTCATCGCCGCGTCCGCGCAGATCAGCCGGGGCGCCGCGGTGGGCCCTTATGCCGTGGTGGAAGAAGACACCTTCCTGGGCGAGGGCGCGCAGATCGGCGCGCACTGCGTGGTGGGGCGGGGAAGCTGGATCGGAAGCGGTTGCCGGCTGCATCCGCGCGTGACGCTCTATCCGGGCGTGCGCCTGGGCGCCCGCGTGGAAGTGCATGCCGGCGCGGTGCTCGGCGCGGACGGTTTCGGCTATGCTTACAGCGACGGCCGCTACTGGAAATTTCCGCAGATCGGAATCGTGGAGATCGGCGACGACGTGGAGATCGGCGCCAATACCACGATCGATCGGGGTTCCCTGGGCGACACGCGCATCGGCGACGGCGTGAAGCTCGATAACCTCGTGCATGTAGGCCACAACGTGGAGATCGGGGCGCACACCGTGATCGCCGCGCAGACCGGGATTTCCGGCTCGTGCGTGCTGGGCCACCACGTGGTGCTTGGCGGGCAGGTGGGCCTGGGCGAGCACTGTACCCTGGAGGACGGAACGATTGCCGGCGGGCAGGCCGGCATTCTCAACGGCAAGACCATCCGCAGCGGGCAGACCGTGTGGGGCACGCCCGCGCGGCCGCTCGAGAAGTTCAAGGAGCAGCATGCGTGGCTCGGCCGGCTGCCGGATCTGGCGGAGCGCTTGCGCCGGCTCGAGCAGCGTATCCTGAAGCCATGAGGCCGCGCGGGCGAAGCGGAGCGCGTTGACCGCTTCACGGTCACACAAAAGGTTGACCGCTTCGCGGTCACGCAGAACAATGACGAGCGAGGCAACAGAACGTGTCGTGGTGGTGGGCGGGCACACCCGCAACATCGGGAAGACGCAGCTGGTCTGCGATCTGATCGCCGCGTTCCCGGAGGCGCACTGGGTCGCGGGCAAGATCACCCAGTACGGCCACGGCGTGTGTGCGCAGAACGCCGAAAACTGCGGCTGCGCCCCCGAGCAGCACGCCGCAGCCCTGGACTGGGAGACGCGCGCGGACACCGGCACGGACTCCGCGCGCTTTCTGGCCGCGGGGGCGCGGCGCGCCTTCTGGTTGCGCACCAAACAAGGCTACCTGGCCGAAGGTTTGCCGCTGCTGCGCGCGGCGCTGCGGGAAGCCGCCGCGGATAGCGGTCCCGGGCCGCGCAACGTCATCCTGGAAAGCAACTCCTTGCTCCAATTCCTCAAGCCGTCGCTCTATCTCGTGGTGCTCGCGCCGCGGATGGCGGACTTCAAGGACTCAGCGCGGCTGGTCTTGGACCGGGCAGATGCCGTGGTGCTGCGCGACCCTTTGCCGGAGGCGGCCGGGGAAGCGACGGATGTGGAGCCCGCGTGGCGCGGCGTGCCGCTGCGGCTGCTGGAGGCCAAACGTTGCTTCCTGCAGCGGGAAGGGGAGGCGTTGCCGGAAGGTCTGCGCGGACTGGTACAGGGCTTGTTGCAGATCGGGACCGCGGCCGCGCTCTGATACTAACCTGGTACCTGCGCAACATCTTAGCCGTTGACCACCGGCGAAAACACGGCGATAATTTCTCTGGTCGTGTGGTCGGAGATTCCGCGCTGGTGTGTCCCTACGGGGAAATGATTCGCAGGATGGCAGTTAGATAACCTCCGCCACTGCCCCCTCCATCTAAAGTGGGGAAGGGCATGCACCCGCTCTGGGGGAATTTAGATTGGCAGCAGGCACGAGAATTGATCTGGAAGCACGGCTTCCTGCCGCTCCGCTGGGGGCTGCGGCGGGCTGGGGCGACCGTCTCGAACAGGCGATTGAGCGCGGTGTCAATCACCTGCTTTCGCTGCAGACGGAAGAGGGCTACTGGCACGGTGAGCTGGAAGCCGACACTACGCTGGAGTCGGATTACATTTACTACCTCCACGTTTTGGGAAAGGCCGATCCAGAGCGCATCGCCAAGCTGGCCAACTACGTGCGCCGGCGGCAACTCCCGGACGGCGGCTGGAATATTTATCCCGACGGGCCGGCGGAACTAAACGCCACGGCCAAGGCTTACTTCGCGCTGAAGCTGGCGGGAGACATGCCGGATACGCCGCACATGGCGCGTGCGCGGGAGACGGTGCACCGTCTGGGCGGTCTGGAACACAGCAACTCGTACGTGCGCTTCTACCTGGCGCTGGTGGGTGCGGTGGGCTGGGATCTGGTGCCCGCGATTCCGCCGGAGCTGATGCTCGTGCCGAACTGGTTCTTCCTCAACATTTATGAGATGTCCTCGTGGACCCGCGGCATTGTCATTCCTATGGCCATCCTTTCCGCGCTGCGCCCGGAGTGGCGCCTGCCCGAGCAGGCCCGCGTGGACGAGCTGTTTCGCGACTCCGCGAAGAAGCGCGCGGCGTTTGACTGGAGCAAGCAGCTCCTTTCCTGGAAAAACTTTTTCCTGGCCCTGGACCGGGCCCTCAAGCTGTACGAGAAGCTGCCTTGGAAGCCGCTGCGCCAGCGCGCCTTGCGGGAAGCGAAGTCCTGGATGCTCGAGCATCTCGAGCGGAGCGACGGCCTCGCGGCCATCTATCCGGCGATGATGAACTCCATCTTCGCGCTGATGGCCCTGGGGCACGGCCCGGAAGATCCGCTGACCGCGCGGGAGATTCGCGAATTCGCACGATTTGAGATCGCCGAAGGCGACACCATCCGGCTGCAGCCGTGTGTTTCCCCAGTGTGGGACACCTGCATCGCCATGGTCGCGCTGGAAGAGGCCGGCTTGCCCGCCGATCATCCGGCGCTGGTGAAAGCCACGGACTGGATCTTGTCCAAGCAGGTGCTCGGCCCGGGCGACTGGCAGGTCAAGAACAAGGACGCCGAGCCGGGTGGCTGGGCTTTTGAGTTCCGCAACGACTGGTATCCGGACGTGGACGACACGGCCTTCGTCCTGATGGCCCTGCAGCGCGTGAAGTTTCCCGACCCCGCGCGCATGGAGAAGTCCGTGCGTCTCGGCATCCAGTGGCTGCTGAGCATGCAGAACAAGGACGGCGGCTGGGGCGCGTTCGACCGCGACAACAATCACAAGCTCCTGTGCAATATTCCCTTCGCCGACCACAACGCGATGATCGATCCTTCGACCGCGGACGTGACCGCGCGCGTGGTGGAGTGCCTGGGCCGCTTCGGCTGGCCGGTACAGCACCCCGCGGTGCGCCGCGCCGTACAGTTTCTGGTGCAGGACCAGTGCGAAGACGGCGCGTGGTTCGGGCGCTGGGGCGTGAACTATGTCTATGGCACAGGCGGCGTGCTGCGCGCGCTGGAGACCGTTTCGCTGACCGCCCAGGAGTATTGCCAGCGCGGGGTGCGCTGGCTGCGCGCCGTGCAGAACCCCGACGGCAGCTTCGGCGAGTCTTTGCGCTCCTATCACGAGCCGGCGACCAGGGGGCAGGGCAACTCCACGCCTTCGCAGACCGCTTGGGGTCTGATCGGCTTGCTGGCCGGGGCCGACGCGCAGGACCCGGCGATCCTCAAGGCGGTTACTTTTCTCCTGAGCCAGCAGAGCTCCGACGGCTCGTTTTCCGAGGGCGATTTTACGGGCACGGGTTTCCCGGGGGTGTTCTACCTGAAGTATCACCTGTACCGCAATACGTTCCCGCTGTATGCGCTGGCCAGATACCGCAACCAGGCGCACAATGCCGCGGAATTCCGGGCGCTGAGCTTCCGCCCCGAAGAGTTCCGCCTGCGCAGCGGATTCCAGGGGGCTAAATGAGATTTCCTTTGAAGATGACCGCGAATCTGACGAAGTACATCGCGGCCAAGAAGATCGGCGGCGTGAAGAAGTTTCCGCTGGTGATGATGCTCGAGCCGCTGCACGCCTGCAACCTCACCTGCACCGGTTGCGGGCGCATCCGCGAATACAAGAGCACCATCAACGAGATTATGAGCGTGGAGCAGTGCGTGGCCGCGGCCGAAGAATGCGGCGCGCCGATCGTCTCCATCTGCGGCGGCGAGCCGTTGATCTATCCGGAAATCGGGCGGCTGACGAAGGAGCTGCTGGACCGCGGCCGGCACATCTACCTGTGCACCAACGGCATGTTCATCCGCAAGCGCATGCACGAGTTCAAGCCCACCTCCAGCTTCTTCTGGAACGTGCACCTGGACGGCATGGAGCGCACCCACGACCTGTGCGTGGAACGCGACGGCGTCTTCCGCGACGCCATTGAAGGCATCAAGGCCGCCAAGGCCGCGGGCTTCCTGGTCTGCTCCAACACCACCATCTACAAAGAGACCGACTTGAGCGAGGTCGCCGAGCTCTTCGAATATCTCTACGAGCTGGGCGTGGACGGCTACATGATCTCCCCGGCCTATTCTTATTCGGCCGTGGCCACCCAGGACATCTTTCTGACCCGCGACGATATCGTGAACAAGTTCCGCGACGCGCAGGCCGTCCTCGACAAGTACAACGTCATGATGTCCCCCATCTACTACGAATTTCTGCGCGGCGAGCGCCAACTGGAGTGCGTCGCCTGGGGCACGCCGACGTATAACCCCAAGGGCTGGAAAGCGCCCTGCTATCCCATGACCGACGGGCACCACGCCACGTTCAAGGATTTCCTCGAGAAGACCAACTGGGACAGCTATGGCCCGGGCCGCGATCCCCGCTGCCAGGACTGCATGATGCACGTTGGCTTCGAGCCTTCCGCGGTGCTCGGCGGGAATTCCAAGCTGGGCGATACCTGGAAGCTGCTCTCTTGGCAGCTCTCCGGGAGCCTGGGCGGCGCGCGCGGCAAAGGCCAGCCCGCGAACGGCCATTCCAACGGCGCAGCGAACGCGAATGGACATTCCAACGGCCACGCGGCCGTGACGACGCCTCCGCTGACGGAAGAACTGGTCTCCTCCGACGGGCGCCTGCGGATTCTATGACCACATTAGTGACCGGTGCCGCGGGCTTCCTGGGAAGCCACGTGGCGCGGCAGTTGGCGGCGCGGGGCGACGCCGTTCGCGTGCTTTTGCGTCCGTCGAGCACCAACCGGGCCATTTCCGACCTTTCCCTGGAATACGTCACCGGCGACCTGCGCGATCCGGCTTCCTTGGATCGTGCGCTGCTCGGTGTGCGCCGCGTCTTTCACGTGGCCGCCGATTACCGCCTGTGGGCGCGGCGTTCCGGCGAGATCTACGAATCCAACGTCACTGGCACGCGCAATTTGCTGCAAGCTGCCAAGCGCGCAGGCGTGGAGCAATTGATTTACACCAGTACGGTGGCCACCATCGCCGTAGACCGCCCGGAACTCCCCAACGAAGCCACAAACGCCGCGCTCGATGAGATGGTTGGGCATTACAAGCGCTCCAAGTGGCAGGCGGAGCGGGAAGTCCTGCAGGCCGCGCAGGAGGGGCTGCCGGTGATCGTGGCCATGCCCACCACGCCGGTGGGCCCGGGCGACTGGAAGCCGACGCCGACCGGAAAAATCATCGTGGATTTTCTGAACGGGAGAATGCCCGGGTACGTCGAGACGGGGCTGAACTTTGTGGGCGTGGAGGATTGCGCCGCGGGGCATCTGCTGGTGGCGGAGAAGGGCAAAGTGGGCGAGCGCTACCTGCTGGGCGCGGAAAACCTGACCCTCAAGCAGGTGCTGGACACCCTGGCCCAGATCACCGGCCTGCCCGCGCCGAAGCGCAAGATTCCGCACGGCTTGGCGCTCTGCGCGGCCTACGCCAATACCGTTTTCGCGCGCCTGACCTTTCGCGAGCCGAGCATTCCCGTGGAAGGCGTAAAGATCGCGCAGCACAGGATGTTCGTGGATTGCGCGCGTACGCAGCGCGAGCTGGGCTTCCGGCCCGGGCCGGTGGCCGCGGCCCTGGAGCGCGCCGTGCGCTGGTACGAAGCCAACGGGTACGTCACCGGCCGGGCCGCGAAGCGCCTGGCGCGGGCGCAGGCGGCCTAGAGGTATCTCCGGCGGGGAGACCGGCATCAGAGAGTAACAGGCGTATGCGAGTCCTCGTCACCTTCGCCGTCGAAACCGAATTCGCCCCTTGGCGCGCTCGCCACGCGTTTCTTTGCCGGGAGCCGCAAGATTCGCATCGGCAAGCAAAGTGCGGCCTGTACACGGCGGCTATCGATGTGGCAGAGGTTATGGTTCTTCTCACCGGCATGGGCAGGGAAAGCGCGGTGCGCGCAATGAAGAGCGTGGCCCTGGACAGCTGCGATGTTTGTATCTCGACCGGGCTGGCCGGCGCATTGGATGCGGCCTTGCGCCCCGGGGAGATCGCCGCGGGGCGCAGCGCCGGTGTTGCCGGCGGGGAGCGGCAGATGCCGAGCGATGGCGGCCTGCTCGATTGCGCCGTATCCTGCGGCGCGCGGCCGGTGGATCTTTTTTTGACTTCGGAGACGATTGCGGCCACGGGCAGAGAGAAACAAGCGCTAGGCGCCTTTGGGAACATCGTCGAAATGGAAAGTTTCCATGTGTTGGAGGCGGCCAGCGCGGCGCACGTGCCGGCCGTGACGCTGCGCGCGATCAGCGATACCCTGGCGGAGGACCTGCCCATCGATTTTCACCGCGTTTTGGATTCCCGCGGCCACGTCCGCATCGGCCGAATGATGGCGGAACTCGCGCGGCACCCGCAACATATCCCCGCTCTGATCCGTTTTGGAAGGCAAAGCCGCTCGGCGAGCGAATCGCTGGCGGATTTTCTCGACCGCTACGTCCCTGCGGTGGCAGGAGGCCGGCATCGGGTGAGCAAGGCAAGCGTGGAAGAGGTTTCCGCGACATGAGCCGGACAGGGGCTACACTCGATCCGCGGGCGGCGCTTGGGCCGGTGCCCAGGACCATGCGCGCGGGCGTGTACCGCGGCAAGGGCATCGTACGCGTCGAAGAGGTGCCGGTGCCCGAACTGGGCGACGGCGAAGTGCTGATCAAGGTGGCCTGCTGCGGGATCTGCGGCACGGATATTAAGAAGATTTTCCACGCTTACGTCGAGCCGCCGCAGATTCTGGGCCACGAAGTTGCCGGGACGGTGGTGGCCGTGGGGCGCGGGGTCAACAAGTGGAAGCCCGGCGACCGGGTCATGAGTTTCCACCATATTCCCTGCGGGACTTGCTTTTACTGCCAGAAACGCCTGTTTTCGCAGTGCCCGCGCTACAAGACCACGGGGCTGACCGCGGGCTTCACGCCGAACGGCGGGGGCTTCGCGGAGTACGTGAAAGCCATGCCGTGGGTGGCGGAGCGGGGAATCGTGGCCCTGCCCGCTGGGGTCAGCTTCGAGCAGGCCACCTTTATCGAGCCGGTGAACACCATCTTCAAAGCCATCCAGAAGGCCCGGGTGGCCGCCGGGGAAACGGTCCTGGTGATCGGCTGCGGTCCCGTGGGCCTCCTGTTGCTGATGGTTAGCCACTTGGAGGGCGCAAAGTTGTACACTAGCGATCCTATGGCCGAGCGCCGGGCCAAGAGCCTACAATTGGGGGCCAGCGCGTCGTTTGACCCGGGCAGTGGTAAGCTGGTGCAAGAGATCAAGGCCCGTACGGAAGGCCGCGGGGCGGATGCGGTTCTTGTCGCTGTACCGCATCCGGCTGTTGTGGTGGAAGCATTAGCAGCGGCGCGGCCCGGCGGGCGGGTTCTGCTGTTCGCGGCGAATGACCCGGTGACCAGGATCGAGTTTCCCGCGGGGGCCGTGGGCATCGACGAGAAAGAGATTCTGGGCAGCTACAGCGCGGCAGTGGATATTCAGGAGCCCGCGGCGGCATTGGTGCTATCTGGGAAATTGCCGGTAATGGAATTGGTTACGCACCGCTTTTCTCTGGATAGAATCCAGGAAGGGCTGGAGCTGGCGGCGCGGCCGACCGCCGAGTCGCTGAAGATTTTGATTACACACACGTGAGCACAACGGCACAGAAGAAGCTGGAGATCGTCAGCGGGCAGAAAGCGCCGCTGGCCGCGCCCCCCCACGTGCCCGCGCTGATGACCGCGGCGGTGCTCTACGGGAGCGAAGACCTGCGCGTCGAGCAGATCGCGGTGCCCAAGCTGGCCGCCGACGAAGTGCTGCTGCGCGTGTGCATCGCCCTGACCGACGGCACCGACCTCAAGGTCTGGAAGCGCGGCTATCACGCGCGGATGATTCAGCCGCCGGCCGTTTTCGGCCACGAAGTGGTGGGCGAGATCGTGCGCAAGGGCCGCGATGTGGAGTCCCGCTGGGAGCTGGGTATGCGCGTGGTGGCCGCGAACTCCGCGCCCTGCCTGCGCTGCTTCCTCTGCCGCTGCGGCCAGGAAAACCTTTGCGCAGACTTGCTCTTCAATAATGGCGCGTACGCCGAGTACATGCGCATTCCCGGGCGCATTGTGCGGGAAAACATGCTCGAGGTCCCGGAGAAAGTCACGGACCAGGACGCCGCGCAGGTCGAGCCCCTGGCCTGTGTGCTGCGCGGCATCCACGAGATGGATGCCCGCGTCGGCGACACCATCGTGGTCATCGGCTGCGGACCCATCGGCTTGAAATTTATCCGCATGCTCTCGCGGCGCGGCCTGCGCGTGATTGCCCTGGCCCGCCGTGCGGCTCCCCTGGAAGTGGCCCGGCGCATGGGTGCAGCCGTCACCGTCAACACTTCCGAAGTGGCCGACCCGATTGCCGCCGTCCGGGAATTGACCGAGGATCGGCGCGGGCCGGATGGGGTGGTGGAAGCCGCCGGCAATACCACTACCTGGCAATGGGCGCTGCAGATGGTGCGCCGCGGCGGGGTGGTCAACTTTTTCAGCGGCCTGCCGGGCGGCACCAAGGTGGAAATCGAGCCCGCGGCCATCCACTATTCGGAGATTCGCATGATCTCCCCGTTCCACCATACGCCGCGTTTCATCCGCGAAGCGCTCGAGGCCATCCGCCGCGGCGACGTGCTGGCGCGGGATTTTGTGACCGAGGAGATCCGCCTCGTGGATCTGCCCCAGGCCTTCCAAAAAATGAAGTCGCGCAGCGGCGAGATCAAGCTCGCTGTCCGGCCCTGAGGGCCAGCTGCCCAATCGCAGAAAGCGGAAGCGGGAACGTTACGGGAATGCTGCGTCCAGGTGAACTCGAAATCGCGCGCCACGCTCCGCCCGCAGGCTGCTCCCCGGCGGAGGCCCGGCGCTACACGCGCTGGCTCGCCACACACCACTACGAAAACTTCAACGTGGTTTCCTGGCTGCTCCCCCGCGAACTGCACCAGCATTTCTACAACGTCTACGCCTACTGCCGCTGGGCCGACGATCTGGGCGACGAGGTTCCCGAGACGCCGCGGGCGCTCGAATTACTGGACTGGTGGGAGCGCGAACTGGACGCCTGCTACGAGGAGCGGCCCGCGCATCCCGTCTTCGTGGCCCTGCGCGAGACGATTGTCGCGCGCGACATTCCCAAACAGCCCTTCGCCGACTTGCTGCGGGCCTTCCGCCAGGACCAGACGGTCAAGCGCTATGCCACGTGGGAGGATGTGCTCGGCTACTGCCGCTATTCCGCGAATCCCGTGGGACGCCTGGTGCTGTACCTCGGCGGCTACCGCGACGCGGAGCGGCAGCGGCTTTCCGACGCCACCTGCACGGCGCTGCAACTGGCCAATTTCTGGCAGGACGTCGCGCGCGACCTGGAGAAGGGCCGCATCTACATTCCCCTGGACGTGGCCGCGCGGCACGGCCTGAGCGAGGCGGAGATCGTCGCGCGGAACTTCGACGCGCGCTACGCGGGGCTGATGCAGGAGTTGGTGGCGCGCACTCGCGTGCTGTTCGAGGAAGGGCGGCCGCTGGCGCGCCTGGTGCCCGGGCGCCTGGGCGTGGACGTGGAGATGTTCAGCCGCGGCGGCATCGCCGTGCTCGACGCGATTGAGGCCCTGGGCTACGACACGCTGCACCACCGCCCGGCCATCAGCCGCGGCAAGCAAGTGCAGTTGCTGGGCCGCACGCTGCTGGCGCGGCTCGTCGCGCCGGAGTCCAGGTCCGGCGCGGCGGCGGTCCCGGCAGCGGCCGGGTCCGTGGAAGAGTCCTACGCCGAATGCCACCGCGTGGCCCGCGCGGCGCGCAGCAATTTCTACTATGCCTTCTACCTGCTGCCGCGGCCCAAACGCGACGCCCTGGCGGCGCTCTATGCCTTCATGCGCCAGGTGGACGACGTGGCCGACGAGGGCCATGACGTGGCCGCCAAGCAGCGCGGCCTGGCGCGTTGGCGCACGCTGCTGGATGCCGCCCTGGTCGGCGATGGCCCCGTGGGCAACGCCGTGCTGCCCGCTCTGGCGGATACCATGCGTCGTTACAAGATTCCCGCGCGCTATCTGCATGACCTGATTTCCGGCGCGGAGATGGATCTGACGGTGCGGACCTATCCGACCTTCGACCGCCTGCGCGAGTATTGCTACCGCGTAGCGGGCACGGTGGGTTTGACCTGCGTGCACGTCTTCGGCTTCCGCGAACCTCGCGCGGTGGACCTCGCGGAAAAGCTGGGCCTGGCCTTTCAGCTCACCAACATCATCCGCGACGTCCACGAGGACTTCGCTCTCGGCCGCGTCTATCTCCCGGACGAGGACCTGGCGCGTTACGGCGTGGCCCCGGAGGATTTCGGGCGTAGCGAGGCGACGCTGGGCGTGCGCGAGTTGCTGCGCTTCGAAGCCGGGCGGGCCTGGCAGTGTTACGAAGAGGGCTCCCAGCTGCTGGCCCTGGTGGATGCGGACAGCCGTGGCGCTCTCTGGCTGCTGATCCGCACCTACAGCGCCTTGCTGGCGCGCATCGAAGCCGGCGACTTTGCCGTCTTTGGAGAACGCGTACGCCTGGCGAAGTCCGAGAAAATCTATTTTGCGGGTATGGCGAGATTTGGACGCCTGACGGAAGAGAATGTCCTCGAAAAGCGTGATCGTGATCGGCGGCGGGCTGGCGGGTCTGGCAGCCGGCGTCGCGCTGGCTGAAACCGGCTGCCAGGTGCGGCTGTTCGAGAAGCGTCCTTTTCTCGGCGGACGCGCCACGTCTTATGTGCTCCCGGACGGTGAGCACGTGGACAACTGCCAGCACGTGACCCTGGGCTGCTGCACCAACTTGGAGGATTTTTACCGCCGCGCGGGCTCCGCGGACAAAATTAAGTTTTTCGACCGCCTGGTTTTCGTGGACGCCCACGGGCGCCCGGGCGTGATGCAGGCCTCGCCGTTCTGCCCCGCGCCCTTCCACCTCTCGCCCTCCTTCACCTTTTTTCCGTTGCTGACCCTGCGCGACAAGCTGGCCATCGCTCGCGCCATGCTGGATATCTCCCTCGGCCGCGGCCACACCCGCGATCTCGACGAGCCCGGCGGTATCTCCATGCTGGAATGGCTGCGGCGGCGGCGCCAGACGCCCGGGGCCATCGCTCGCTTCTGGCGCGTGGTGCTGGTCAGCGCCCTGGACGAAGAGTTGGAACGCACCGACGCCCGCTACGGCGTGCAAGTCTTCTGGAAGGCCTTTCTCGCCAGTCGCACGGGTTACCGCATGGGCGTCCCGGCGGTGCCCCTGGCGGAGCTCTACGACGGCTGCCGGGCGGCCATGGAGCGCAAGGGCGGGGAAGTGCTGCTGCGCGCCCCGGTGCGCGGCTTGCGTTTCGAAAACGGGCGCGCCGCCGGCGTGCAGCTGGACGACGGGCGCATGGAGACGGCTGACGCCTATGTGCTGGCGGTGCCCCATGCGGCTCTGCCCGAGCTTCTCCCCGCAGAGCTGTTGCGGAACGATCCTGGCTTGGCGCAGATCGGCAAGCTCACCGATGCGCCCATCACCGGCGTGCATTTCTGGTTCGACCGCGCGGTGATGTCCGAGCCGTTCTTGAGCGTGCTGGACTGCACCACGCAGTGGATCTTCAACAAGACCGCGCTTTACGGTGCGGCGGGGACCGCGAACGGCGGACAGTATCTGCAGATCGTTATCAGCGCCTCTTACGACCTGCTGCCGCGCTCCCGCCAGGAGATCATCGATCTCTGCCTCGGCGAAGTGCGGCAGATTCTTCCCGCGGCGCGCACGGCCGTGCTCCGCAAGGCCACCGTGATCAAGGAGACCGCGGCGACGTTTTCGCCCGCGCCGGGCTGCGACCGCTGGCGCCCCCGGCAGCAGACCGCAACCCCGGGACTCTTCCTGGCCGGGGACTGGACCGCTACCGGCTGGCCCGCGACCATGGAGGGCGCCGTGCGCAGCGGCTATCTGGCCGCGGAAGCGGTTTTGCGCGACGCCGCCTCCCCGCAATCGTTTCTGCAGCCCGACCGCCCAGACGACGGCCTCTTCAAGTTTTGGAAGCCGGCCGCTTTGCGGTCGCGCGTGCAAAAGCAGTGAGCGCCGGTGACGGAAAGCTCAGTGCGTCGCGTCGTTGGCAGGTTCGCCTTCAAAGGAGCCCACGTGGCGTTCCTGCAGCGTGAGCTCCTCCCCGGCGGCATCGAGAGCGGCGTATTCGGCAACATGCTCGCGGCGAAACGCCTCATAGGCCTCGCGCGAGCTCCACAGGCCCAGGGTCATAAAGAAACTCGCCTTTTGGGAGTCGCGCAGCAGGCGGGTTTCGCGGTATGCTGGGGACAGCGCGAACAGGCGCGCCCAGCCGCCCCGGGGGCCGTAGACTTCCTCGAAACGCGTTTCCAGGCCCGGCTTGACTTCGAACTCCCAGAGTATTACAAACATAGAGACCCATCTCCTGCTCTCGGACGTTCGTCATTCCGGTCGGAATCATTGGCAAAGAACATGCGCACGGGCCGAGTGTAGCAATCGGGCTGGACAGAAGTCATCTAAGGCAACGCCTCTGCGCGGATTGAGTTGACCGCTTCGCGGTCACAGTTGATCTATTAAGGCAAAAGGGAAGGCCCGTCAAGGACGGGTGTAGATGGAGGTATGAGTGGATCGGAAATATAGTCACCGCGGTTATCGGGACGCGGAAAAAGACGACAAGGCCAAGAAGTCCGAGCGCAAGCCGGAGCAGGCGCGCCCGCCGCGCCAGGAACAGTTCGGACCGCGCACCCCGCGCATGGTGGGCACGGTGACCCGGGGGCGCTGCGCGAATTGCGGCGCAGTGCTGCAGCCGGGCTTCGACCCCAACGGGCAGTGCCCGCGCTGCCAGTTCGAGCTGCACAGCTGCAAGCAGTGCCGCTTCTTCGACAGCGGGGCGCAGTTCGAATGCATGCAGCCGGTGCCGGAGCGCATCTCCCCGAAGGATGCCAAGAACAGCTGCACCTTCTATGAATTCCGCATGACCGTGGAGAAGGACACCGCGCCGACGGCCTATTCCCAGACGCCGGCCACCGTGACGACCCCTTCGCCCTCGCGGCCGCACGACGCGCGCAAAGCCTTCGAAGACCTCTTCAAGAAGTAGTTCACTCCGCTTTGCGGCTGGAAGGAACTCCCAGCGGAAACAGGGTGGGCTCGGCCGGCGCCTGGCCGGCGATGGCCTCGAGCTGCGGATAGTGCTGGCGCAGCGGCTCCGGCACGTTCACCTTTTCTCCCTTCAGCAGGCTGATCAACTGCAGCGCGTTCACCACCGCTTTGCCCTGGTAATGGTTGTTGGTGACCACGAAGACGTCGCGCGCGTGCTGCAGGACTTTGTGTGTGCGCTGCACCCAGGGAAGCAGCTCTTCCTCCGGATACAGGTAGTTGTAGCGTTCGAAAGGCGGCGTTGTGGGGTCGTCGCTGAACCAGGTGTCGTAGCGGTGGCCGTGCAGCCGGATGTAGCCCACCGGCGAGGTGGCCTCCGCGGAGGGCTGCAGCGAGCGGCCGATGATGGGCTGGTCGATGTTGCAGAAGCCGGCGTCGTGCTCGCGCAGCAGGTCGAACGTTTCCGGCGCCTGCCACGAGGCATGGCGCACCTCCACCACCAGCGGATAGTCCCGGAAGCGCTGCAGCACGGCGCGGAGATAGGCGCTGGTCTCCGCGGTGCGGTGGAAGGAGAAAGGGAATTGCAGCAGGACCGCGCCGAGCTTGCCGGCCTCGCGCAGCACGTCGAAGCCCGCGCGCACCGCGCGCTCGTCCTCGGCCAGGGTGCCTGACGTTGTGGAGCCCGGCGTTGTGGCGAACGTGTCGTGGGTGAATCTCTGCCAGAGCTTGGCGGTGTAGACAAAGCGCGGATTGGCGGCGACTTTCTCGATCCACAGGCGCGCGTGGTCCGGCCGGATGGGTTGGTAGAACGAAGTGTTGATCTCGATGACGTCGAAAAAGCCGGCCAGATACGCCGCTTCGTGGAAGCCTTTCGGCTTGCGCGCCGGATAGACGTAGCCCGCCCAGTCCGGATACGACCAGCCGGCCGGGCCGACGCGCACGCGCCGCGCTTCCGCGGGGGCCAGCGGTTTGGAGTGGTGAGGGGTAGCGGCCAAGATGGTTTCCCGCAATGGCTGCTGGTCGCCAGCCTAAGAGCAGAGTAGGGAATTGCCGTGCGGGGTGTCAACCTCTAGGAACATCGGCCCCAGCGGGCGATTGCCTCCGCGCCTGCGGCTTGCTATGCTCAAACTGCAATGCGGTATTACCACCCCAACCGCGTAGCGTTCTTTTCTTTTCATCCCGATAACAGGTGCGACCATGAACATTTCGATCAGCTACAAGTACGTCAAGGCACACCAGCCTGTCGAAGAGGAGGTCGGCCGGTACACCGGCAAGCTGAGTAAGCTGCTGAAGGGTTACCCGTCCGATGCCGTGCACATCCACGGCGTGTTTGCCAGAAATCTCCACAACAACGAACATTCCTTCTCGCTGAACCTGAAGCTGCCCACGGGCACCCTGCATGCCACCGGCACCGGCAGCGGCGTGCGCACCAGCTGCAAACAGGCGTTCCGCGACCTCGAGGAGCAGGTGAAAAAGCATCAGGCGCGCCTGCGCAAAGATCACGAAGGGAAGCGCAGACGCCGCCTGGTGCACCAGTTCGCCTGAGCGGCCCGCGCCGTCCTCCCGGGCGTTCAGTTGCGGCCCCTGCCCGTACAGGCTACAATTGAAAAATTGTGTCCCCAGGGGCGTAGCTCAGTGGTAGAGCAGCGGCCTTTTAAGCCGAAGGTCGTGGGTTCGATCCCCACCGCCCCTACCATTTCAAACTGCTCAAAAGAAATCAATTAGGACGCTGCGGTCTCTACTTCAGTTGGGAGCGCGATAAACCGTCTTGCCCGCCACGATGGTCCACAGCACTTTGGCATCGCGCATCTCTTCCGGGCTGACCGTGAGCACGTCGCGGTCAATGAGAATCAGGTCGGCGCGCTTGCCCGGCGCGATGGTTCCGATGCTGTCGAGGAGGTTCATGGCGCGTGCGGAATTGCGCGTATAGGCGTAGAACATCGCTTCGCGCGGCATGTCCTGAGAAGCATCCAGGACGCCTTCGGGGCCCTTGCGCGTTTCCGCTTGATAGATTCCCTGGAACACATTGGCGCTGGACACGGGCCAGTCACTGGCTCCGGAGATGATGCCGCCATTGTCCAGGATCGATCGCGCGGGATACTGCCACGTATACACTTCCGGCTCGAGGTACGGCTTCACGATTTCGATCGTGTCCGTTCCCGCACTGGCCCACAAAAGCTGCAGCGCGCTGATGACCCCGAGTTTGCGAAAACGCGGAAAATCCTCGGGAGCCACAAACTGTTCGTGCGTCAGCGTGTCCGGCAGCCCGGAATTCCCGTTGGCCTTTCGCGCCGCCGCAATTCCGTCGAGCGCCGCTTTCACCGCGCCATCGCCCAGCGCATGGACGTGGATAATCAGCCCTTGCTTATCCGCCGCCACGCACAACTCCGCGAATTTCTTCGGATCAAAGAGCAGATCCCCGTTGCGGCCCGTGTTTTTATACGGTTTTGTGAGGTTGGCCGTCTGCGAAGGGTATTCGACGACTCCGTCGGCAAAAACCTTGATGCCGGTGACGTGGAGATTCGCCACGTTCTTGTAAGCTTCGCGGGTTTTCTGAACTCCGGCCAATTCGGCGGCTGGATCTTTCGCGAAAACCCGGGGAAACGCCGTAACCTCGGACAGAAGCTCTCCATGGTCGGCAAGCAGCTTGTACGCCTTCAGGACATCTTCGTCGGCGAGTGGATCGAGCCAGGAAGTAATGCCGAGGCTGTAATTGTACTGCAGGGCGGCGCGGCCCGAAGCAAGCAGCCGGTCGTCCGTGGGCTTCGGCAACAGAGGATTGATTTTCTCCATGCCGGCATCGACGACGAAACCGTTGGGCTCGAACTCCTTGCCGATGCCGTAGTAGCTCCGTTCCCCTTCGGATAGCGTTTTCAGATAGTCACGCGTGATCCCGGCGCGCTGCAGCAGCGCGCGATTTGCCCAGCCGGTGTGGCCATCCATGCCGCTCAGCAGCACCGGCTGATTTTCGTACTCTCCGGTGCTGAACTTGGCGTTGAGTTCATCGGTGTGCGACCAGAATGCGAGCGGAAGGCCCAGGATTTGCAAAATATCACCGCGCATCCCACGACCGGACTTCTTGGCTTCTGCGGTAAAAGTAACCAGCTCGTCCATCGTTTGCACTTTTTCGCTGGCATCGGCGGAAATAAGACCCATGCCCCCCATGAGCGAGTGGCTGTGCGAATCGATGAATCCGGGAAATAGAGATTTGCCCTGCAGGTCGACACGCTCCGCGTTTGCAGAGACGGATGTGGCAACTTCCGGGAGATTTCCAACCGCCACGATTTTATCGCCGCGAATCGCCACAGCTGCGGCATAAGGATTCTGCGGATCGCCTGTGAAGATCTTGACATCAAAAAAGATGCGCTCGCTGGCGCTGCCCTGCGCCGCAGCCGGGGAAGCAAGCAGACCAGACGAGAGGAGGGCAAGCAGAAGGGCAAACCGGGTGAAAACGCGCGTGAATTGTTTCACGACGTGATCCTTTCAAGGGAAGAATGGACGCGAGAGAACATGTAGAGCCGTGACAGCATACAACGGATGAGGAAGCGCCATCGCTGATTTCTTACGGCAGAGAAGCCCCGGCGCATGCAACCCTTGGGATAGTGGTGCGATGGTGATGCCAATCTGACATCAGAACAACGCCAAAATTCGTCTGGTGCGATCACTCCATGATTCCTCGCCCAACTTTACGCGCAGACACAGGGGCCGCAGTACAGGCATGCTTGCCTGTTCCACGGAAGCCCTAGTCGGTCACCGCTTTGTCCGTGATCTCCAGGCCGCGATCGATAATGGCGAAGGCCTTGCGCAGCTCCTCTTCGGTGATGCACAGCGGCGGATTGGTGAAGAACGTGTTCCAGCGCACGAAGGTGTAGAGGCCTTCCTGCCGGAAGAAGCGCCCCAGCGCGGCCATCTCCTCGGACGCGCCGTTGAAGGGCGCCATGGGCTGCCGCGTGCGCCGGCTACGCACCAGCTCCACGATGCCGAAGAGTCCGATGGAGCGCACCGCGCCCACCGAAGGATGCTTGGCGGCAAGCTCGCCGTGCAGTTGCTTCATCACCGCGCCCATCTTCTGCGCGTTTTCGATCAGCTTGTCCTCTTCGTACACCTGGATGGTCGCCAGCGCCGCGGCGCAGCCCATGGGATGGCTGTTGTAGGTCAGCCCGCCGTAGAAGACTTTGTCCTGAAAGTGCTGCGCGATGTGATGGCGCATGCCCACGGCGCCCAGCGGAATGTAGCTGCTGGTCAGCCCCTTGGCCATGCACAGCAGATCGGGCACCACGTTCCAGTGGTCCACCGCAAACCATTTGCCGGTGCGCCCGAAGCCGGCCATGACCTCGTCGGCAATCATCAGGATGCCGTATTTGGTGCACAGCTCGCGCACGCCCTGCAGATAGCCGTCCGGCGGGATGAGGATGCCGTTGGTGCCGGTGACCGTCTCCAGGATGAACCCGGCGATGGTGTTGGGCCCTTCGAGCTGGATGGTCTCCTCGAGCATCGCCAGCGACTGTTCCGCCGTGTCCCAGCCGCGCTCGATGCCGTGATACGGATCGAGCACATGAACTACTCCGGGAATGCCCGGCTCGGCCGCCCAGCGCCGCGGGTCCCCGGTAAGCGTGATGCTGCCGGCCGTGGCCCCATGATAGGAGCGGTAACGCGCCAGAATCTTGTGCCGGCCGGTGAAGAAGCGCGCCAGCTTGACCGCGTTCTCGGTGGCTTCGGCCCCGCCGTTGGTGAAAAAGAAAGTATCGATGTCGCCGGGGGTGATCTGCGCCAGCTTGGCTCCCAGCCGCGCGCGCGGCTCCGTGGCCATGAAGGGATTGGCGTAGGCCAGCGTGGCCGCCTGCTCGCTGATGGCCTGGATCACCCGCGGATCGCCGTGCCCGATGTTCACGCTCATCAACTGGCTGTTGAAATCGATGTAGCGCTTGCCCTCCGGCGTCCAGAAATAGACGCCCTTGGCGCCGGCAACGGGAAGGGGATCCACCTTGGATTGCGCCGACCACTCATAAAGCGTGTGCTTCTTGGTCAGGGCGATCATCTCTTCGCCGCTCATCGGTTTCGCCGTTGCGCCAGTCGTCATTTTCGGACCTCGGTATGGAGTTCGCCGCGCACGGCTCCGCAGGCGTGATTGCGGAACCTTGCGCAGCGTCAAACACCGTACCACGGTCAGCGCGGGAAACAAAAGGCGCACGGGGTTGCGACCGTCTTGCCCTGGCCCCGCGCCCTGCGCTAGAGTGGCGGCCACTGCCAAACCGGATTGCGGAACAGGTCCATGCCCAAAAAGAAGACGGCTTCAGCCACGACGCCGGGAGAAACAACGCGCATCCTCCTCACGCGCAGCCGCGTGCAGACGCGCATTGCCACGCTGGCGCGCGAAATCAACCGCGATTTCCGCGACGAGCCCGTGCACCTCGTCGGCGTGCTCAAAGGCGCCATCTTCTTTCTCGCCGATCTCGCCCGGCACATGTCCGGAGAGGTCTCTCTGGATTTCATCGCCGTTTCCAGTTACGGCAAGGAGACGCAGTCCTCGGGGCAGGTGAGACTGACCAAGGACCTGGACACCAGCATCGAGGGGCGCAACGTCCTCCTGGTCGAGGACATCCTGGATACCGGCCTGACTGTGAGCTATCTCTTGCGCGTCTTGGAGCAGCGCCGCCCCAAGCGCCTGCGCGTCGCCGTCCTGCTGGACAAGACCGAGCGGCGCAAGGTGCCGGTCAGCGCCGACTACGTCGGCTTTCGCATTCCCAACGAATTTGTGGTGGGCTACGGCCTGGACTACGCGGAGCGCTACCGCAACCTGGCCGACGTCTGCGTCCTCAGCCTGCACGGCAAAGTAAAGAAAGAAGGCGCGGAATGACTCCCCCGCCGCTGGAGCCCGCCGCCGTCGCCCGCCTGATCGATCACACCCTGCTCCGCGCCGATGCGCTCCCCGCCGATATCGAAAAGCTCTGCCGCGAGGCCCGGCACTATTCCTTCGCCGCGGTGTGCGTGAATTCCGTGTATGTGCCGCTGGTGGCCCGGGATCTGCGCGGTTCCTCCCCGGCCGTGTGCAGTGTCGTCGGTTTTCCGCTGGGCGCCATGCTCGCCGAGGCCAAGCGCCGCGAAGCCGAGTTGGCCCTGGCCGCCGGCGCCCGCGAAATCGACATGGTCATCCACGTCGGCGCGCTGAAGGCCGGGGAAGACGCCGCGGTTGTCGCGGACATCCGCGGCGTTGCCGGGGCCTGCCGCTCCGCCGGCGCGCTCTGCAAGGTCATCCTGGAGACGGCTTTGCTGACCGACGAAGAAAAGAGGCGCGGCTGTCTGCTGGCCCGCGATGCCGGCGCCGCCTTCCTGAAGACCTCCACGGGCTTCGGCCCTGGCGGCGCGACCCCCGCGGATGTCCGCCTGCTGCGGGAAACGGTGGGCCCGGCGATGGGGGTGAAAGCCTCCGGCGGCGTGCGCTCCTTCGACGACCTGTTGCAGATGGTCGAGGCGGGCGCCACGCGCATCGGCGCCAGCGCCGGCGTCCAGATTGTCGAAGAAGCCCGCGCCCGTTTTACCGCCGCGGGCGGCCCGCGCTAAATCGTCGGCGCATTCACCGGAACTCCGCAGGCGGCCTCCGCCGCCTGCTATAATAGAGCGATTCCATGAACCCCGCTGACGCACAGATGCAACCGTCCGCGACTACGCCGGAGATTCCCGTCTCCGCCGAGGTCCTGCAGACCCTTGTCGAAATCGGCGAGGAGGTCAACGCCTCGCTGGACCTCGACGAGGTTCTGGCGCGCACCGCCGCGCTGATCAAGCGCCTGATCGACTACGAAATTTTCGGTGTCCTGCTGCTGGAAGAGTCCGCCGGTTATCTCAAGCACCGCTTCACCATCGGCTACCCGCGCGATCTGGCGGAGAATTTGCGCGTTCCCCTCGGAGAGGGAGTTACCGGGACAGCCGCCAGCACCGGACAGCCCGTCCGCGTAAAGGACACCACCACGGATGCGCGCTACATTAACGCCATCGACAGCGTGCGCTCGGAGCTGGCCGTGCCGCTGATGATCAGCGGCAAGTGCATCGGCGTGCTGGATATCCAGAGCAACCATCCCAACTATTTCACCCGCGACCAGCAGAACATCCTCACCCTGCTCGCCAGCCGCCTGGCGGTGGCCATCGAAAACGCGCGCCTCTTCGAGCGCGTCCGCGCGCAGGCCGGTACCCTCATGGTCCTGAGTGAAGTCAGCCGCGAAACCGGCTCCATCCTGGACGTCGAAGAACTGCTGCGCCACGCCGCCGAGCAGACCAAGCGCGTCATCGACTACCAGATCCTCAGCCTCATGCTCTACGACGAGGACCAAAAGGTCTTCCGCCACCGCCTGGACGTGAAGCACGGCCACCGCGTGCAGGGCAAGCTGCGCGCCACCCCCACCGAGGGCATCGTCGGCGCGGCGGCCACGCTGCGTGAGCCGGTGCTCGTGCCCGACGTGACCGCCGATCCGCGCTACATCATGATCAATCCGGAGACCCGCTCCGAGCTGGCCATTCCCATGCTCCACAAGGGCCGGGTCATCGGCGTGCTCGACCTGGAAAGTCCGCAGCTCAATTATTTCACCGCGGACCACGTCCAGACGCTCTCCATCCTCGCGGCGAATCTCGCCGTTTCCCTGGAAAATGCCCGCCTCTACGAGCAGGTGGCGCGCGACGAAGCCCGCCTCGAGCGCGACTTGCAGGCCGCCAAGCGCATTCAGGGCGCCCTGCTGCGCCCCGCTCCGGCCGGCGATTACGAGCTGGACATCGCCGCGCGCTATCTCTCCGCCCGCGAAGTGTGCGGCGACCTCTACGAATTCCTGCGCTACGGCCCGCAGCAGCTGGGCATCGCCCTGGGCGACGTCAGCGGCAAAGGCACCGCGGCCGCGCTCTACGGCGCGGTGACCATCGGCATCATGCGCAGCCTCGCTCCGCAGAAGCTGCAGCCCGCGGAGATGCTCGCGCAGATGAACCAGCTCGTCGGCGAGCGCCGCATCGAAGGCCGCTTCATGACCATGTGCTTCGCCACCTGGCAGAAGGGCCGCCGCAAGCTGCGCATCGCCAGCGCCGGACAGTCCCAGCCCTTGCTCTTCAAGGACGGGCGCTGCGACAAGATCCCCCTCACCGGGTTCCCCCTGGGCATCTTCGAGGAAGTGAGCTACGACGAGTGGGGCTGCATACTCGAGCCCGGCGACATCCTCGTCCTGCACTCCGACGGCATCGCGGAGACCGCCAACTCCGACGGCCAATTTTTCGGCACTGAGCGCTTGCGCAAGCTCATCGAAGAGCACGTGCATCTGGCCGCCGCGGAGCTGGCCGATCTGATCCTGCGCGAGGTGGACTGGTTCGCGCAGAGCGCTCCGTTGAGCGACGACCGCACCCTGGTGGTCATGAAGGTGCGCGGAGCCAATGATGACCAGCCCGCCGCCTAGCGCCTCCGCAAAAAAGCAGCGTTACGCCGATCCCGCCGGTTTTACGCCGCAGTTTTCCTGGAAGGCGGCGCGCGGCGGGGAAGCCGTGCAGGCCGAAGGCGTGGCCCTGGGCCGCGTCGCCGCCGAGTGCGGCACCCCAACCTATCTTTACAGCAGCGCCGCCATCGCCGCCGCATACCGCGAGCTCGACCGCGGCCTCGCAGACCTGCCGCACACCCTGTGCTTCGCGGTGAAGGCCAACGGCAATCTCGCCCTGCTGCGCCTGCTGGCGCGCCTGGGCAGCGGCTTCGACGCCGTCTCCGGCGGCGAGATCGAGCTGCTGCGCCGCGCCGGAGTCCCCGGAGATCGCATCGTCTTTTCCGGCGTGGGCAAGACCCGCGAGGAGATGCGCGAAGCGCTGCGCTATCCTGCCGCGGGGCGCGCCGCGCGCCGCGGCATTCTGCTCTTCAACGTGGAATCCGAAGCGGAGCTGGACGTCCTGCTGGAAGAGGCCGCGCGCAGCGTGCGCGGCCGGAACGACGCCCCGGCCGTCTCCGTGCGCATCAATCCCGACGTGCAGGCCGGCGGCCATCCGCACATCTCCACCGGGCGCCACCAGCACAAGTTCGGCCTGGACTGGCCCGCCGCCCGCCGCCTCTACCTCGCGCACCGCGACTCGCGCGTCATCCGCTGGCAGGGCATCAGCGCGCATATCGGTTCCCAGGTGCTCTCCCTCGATCCCTTCCGCGAAGCCCTGCGCCGCCTCGCCGGCTATTTTCTGGAGTTGCGCCGCGCCGGCGTCGACTTGCAGTTTCTGGATTTCGGCGGCGGCCTCGGCGTGCGCTATACCGGCGAAAAGCCGCCCTCGCGCGCGGCCTATGCGCGCCTGGTGCGCGGGATCGTCCGCCCGCTCGGCTGCCACCTGCTGCTCGAGCCGGGCCGCTCGCTGGTGGCCCAGGCCGGCGTGCTGCTCACCCGCGTGGTCTACACCAAGGAAAACCGTGGCAAGCGCTTCGTTATCGTGGACGCGGCCATGAACGACCTGATGCGCCCGGTCCTCTATGGGGCGGTGCATCCGGTTACCCCGGTCACCCGCAAGAAGGGCAGCCGCTCCGGCCCCTGGCGGCGTGTGGATATCGTCGGCCCCGTCTGCGAAAGCGGCGACTGTTTCCTGCGCGATTGGCCGCTGCCCCCTGTCCAGCCGGGCGATGTCCTGGCCATCTGGTGCGCGGGAGCCTACGGCATGTCCCTGGCATCCAACTACAACGCCCGGCGCCGCCCCGCCGAAGTGCTCGTCGCCGGCCACCGCTACCGCCTCATCCGCCGCCGCGAAACCCTCGACGATCTGCTGCGCGCCGAAACCGCCGTCCTCGGCAAGCACCCGCGCTGACCGCCTTTTCCGCGTAGGGGCACGGCATGCCGTGCCCGTCCTCTCTGCCTCCTCGCTGTTGTCCGGCAGTCTGAGCAGTGCTCCATGCCGTGCCCGTCTTCATTCTTCTTCCCAGGCATTCATCCTTCGATCACTGTAGTCCTCGCCTCTATCCCATTGCCAGTCTATTGTAGGTATCCATTCGCCAACATCCGTGGTACAACCGCACCGTGCCCGATCCCTCTCCACTCCCGAACCGTCGCTCGGTTCGTCTCCTCGGCTTCGACTATTCGCAGCCCGGTCAATATTTCGTGACCATTTGCGCATTCCAAAAACGCTGCCTTTTTGGCCGGGTGGATGGCTCTCGCGTGCACCTCAATCATCTTGGGGAAATCGCTCATCGCTGCTGGATCGAAATCCCCTCGCACTTCCCGCAGGTCATTCTCGATGCCTTTGTCGTCATGCCGAATCACGTTCACGGGATTCTCGCCATCCAAACGCGGGCACGGCGTGCCGTGCCCCTACAGGAAATTCACCGCCCCGAGCTCTTCCGTAAACCAGTTCCCGGTTCTCTTGCCACCATCGTTCGCTCCTACAAGTCCGCGGCGACGAAACAGGTCCGAACGATACTCAGGCAGCCTGGCTATGCGGTTTGGCAGAGGAGCTTTTACGAAAGTGTCCTGCGTTCCGGCAAAGACTACGCCAGCGCAGCCCGCTACATCCTCGAAAATCCCAAAATGTGGCGCCTCGACTCGGAAAATCCCCTCTCACCAACAAGATAATCTCTCTTCGCTCCACCCACCCTCCCGATTCGCCGCTTCCCCGTAGGGGCACGGCACGCCGTGCCCGTTCTTTCGTTTGTGCCTTATGTGGAAGCCGAGCAGCATCTATCCCCCGCAACGCCTCCTGCCTTGGATTGGGTAGCGCCGGGCTTCAGCCCGGCCTCTTCCATCCGCATCTGCAAATCCAATTCTGCATTCTTACGTACCGCCCAGAGTTTCCCGACCGCTTCCGCTGCATTCAAGACAGCCGCGCTTCCTCGCAGGAACTGTTTTCATCGGCGCGTGGGCAAAAGTTCATAAGCCAGCAGCCTCCGGGTACCCGTCCGTCCTGTTCGCCGTTTCCGAGTAGGGGCACGGCACGCCGTGCCCGCTCTTTGCGTTGTGCCTTATGTGGAAGCCGAGCAGTATCCATCCCGACCCGCCCGGCAGCGCGCTTTTTCGCGGGGATTCTTCCGCCGGTACTTCGCAGATGAAAAAAGCTCACTAAAGTCCATGACACCTGGTCTCAAAATCGTTGGCACGCGCCGCCACGACCTTCGGCTTAAAAGGAAGATTCTCGTCGGCTCAAGCATCTTTGCTATTAATGAGACGGGCGGGCGAGCGCGAGGAGCTTTAATAAAGGTCGTGGTAATTGACATTCTCACGCGGTAGGTTTCGATCAGCAGGGACCAAGCGTCCAGACATTGAATACGCTGGCGAGCGGGCGAATAAAAAGCGAATTACCCTTGATTCTTTTCCTGTGCTCTGGAACACTGCGCTGGTAGAACGGACCCGAGAGGCTCCCTTGCCCGGAGCTTTCTCAGGTCCTGATCCTAAGCATGAAAGGAGGAAAGAGTGAAACACGCACCCGTTACGATACTGCGTGATTCCAAGACCGGTCGAATCATTTCGCAAAACACCGCGAACCGAAAAGACCCAGCGACTTGGGAACGTGAACGTGTGTATCGTCCATCACCAAAGAAAGGGTAAGTAAACACTCGGACGCTGGGAGCAATCCTAGCGTCCGAGAAATTGCAGTCGCATCGTAGTCCCTAGAATGCATCCTGACAAGGTATTTTCTATGCTCTGATGTTCTATGGAAGCCTAAGTACTGAGATTTAGATGTCGCGAGGCGAAAAATGGGCGTTGTAGAGAACATGAAGGAAATGGCCGACCTCATAAAAAAGCTCGGCGACATAGAACTCAACCGGAAGATCCTCACTCTCGAAACAGAAGTCCTGGATTTAACTCGGGACAAACGACGAGTTGAGGAGAAAGTTGAGGAATTGGAGCGAACGCTCAAGCAGCGCCAGACGCTATACTTTTTTGAGCCATTTTACTGGTTAAAAGAAGATACGACTCCCTATTGCCCTTCCTGTTGGGAAACGAAGATGACGGCCGTTCACGTCCTTTTCGAGTATGACACCGCGGTCCGTTCCAACTGGAGTTGTCCAAGCTGCAAACACAAATATGAACCAGAAAGGCTGCGGCAAGACCTGGTTTCGGCTGCTGCTCTAAAGCGCTGAGTACGTCACTTCCCTGAAATCCTTGGGCATCTATCAGACGCTCCCGAGCACGTTCTTCCGGTAGGACTCTCCGTTCGTGAGATAGAATCGGCGGGTGGCGCAAACTTAGTGACTTGGCAAGGTCCGGGTGCCCCATTCCTGCGAAGCGCGTTCGTTGCGTTCCGGATGCCTTTACGGAACGCGTTTTTGCGCCCCGGTTGGGTTTGCGGGGCACAGGTGGGGTTCTTCTCTTGGCTCTTCTCCCCATCCCCGCCTCCGCTCCCCCGCACCATTCGAATACCAGTAAAGTATATTGAACGTGTTTACCGAATGGGCTATACTCTCATTCGTTTCTAGCGCGGAGGAGATAGGCTGACATCCCTTGTCCGTGCCACCGCTCCCGCCGTCTCACACTCTTCCCGGTGACCACTTTCCAAACATTCGAGCACTAAAGCCTCTCCCGCAACCCCTGCAGAATCATCACTTACACACTCTTTCGCATCAACGGAAATCTACACGACTTAAAATCCTTTCCTTTGATACTCTTGCGCACTCTTCAAACAAGAGTGACCTGCTAAGTCCTTCAAATTCAATTACAACCGCACTCTTTGCAAAAAACACGGGGGTGGGGGTAGGGGTGTCCGCCAGAATCCTGAACCATTACTTGAAGTTTTCTCCCGTTCCGACGAGCAAAGAGGCCGGACTGAAACCCGGCCTCTACAAAGGCGGAGTAGAAAGATGCCGGCCTAAAGGCCCGGCGCTACATAGTCGGGGAAAAGAGGGATTCCCCGGGCGGCTACGTTTCGCCCCACTTCAGTTTGCTGCGGAGAATTTCGAAGTAGGTCTTGCGCGGGGGCTGGATGAGCTTCAGGCGCGGGAGGGCTTTGGTCACGCGGATGTGGTCGTTCGCGCGCATCTCGATGCCCGTCTGGCCGTCCATGGTGAGGAAGACGGCTTCGCTGTTGCCCGGAAAGGAGATCTCGATGCGCGAAGAGTCTTGCACGACCAGCGGGCGGTCGCTCAGCGTGTGCGGGCAGATCGGGGTGATCACGAAGGCGCCGACGCCGGGATGCACGATCGGTCCGCCGGCGGAAAGGGAATAGGCGGTCGAGCCCGTGGGCGTGGCCACGATCAAACCGTCGGCGCGGTAGCGGCAGACGAAGTTGCCGTCGATTTCCAGCTCCAGCTCGATCATCCGCGCCAGCACGCCTTTGTTGATGACCGCGTCGTTCAGCGCCAGGTGCGATTCGGCCACCTGGCCGCCGCGCAGCAGCTCCGCCTGCAGCAGCACGCGCTCGCTCACGGCGTGGCGTCCGGCAAGCGTTTCCTCGAGCGCGGGGTAGAGCTCGTCGCGGGTGAAGCTGGTCAGAAAGCCGAGGCTGCCGAGGTTGACGGGCAGAATGGGCACCCCGCGCGGCGCGGCCAGGCGCGCCGCCGCCAGCAGCGTGCCGTCCCCGCCGAGAACCAGCAGGAGCTGCGCTTCCTCGGCGAGCTGCTGGCGGGTGCGCACGTTTCCCGGAGCGGCCAGGCAACTGGAAGTCTCCGCGTCGCACAGCACGCGGATGCCGCGCTGCTCCAGCCACTGCAGAAGCGCGGGCACCACCGCGATCAGGTCCTCGCGGCGCGGGCGGGAGAGAATGCCGATGGTCTGGAAGCTCATGAGCGTGGTTGCGCTGCGTGCCGCAGTCTACTTTACCGCAGGGCGGCGCAGATGCAGAAAAAATTCCTGATTGCCTTCCGCGCCGGGGAGGCGGCTGGGCGACATGCCCAGGACCTCCAAGCCGGCGGCGCGGGCGGCTTCCCGCACGCGCTGCACCGCTTCCTCGTGCAGCTTCGCGTCGCGCACCACGCCTCCAGCGGGGATCTGCTCGCGGCGCAGCTCAAACTGCGGCTTGACCAGGACGAGCAAATCCGCGCCGGGCCGCGCCACGGCCGCCGCCGGAGCCAGGACCAGCGCGGCGGAGATGAAGGATACGTCCACCACCACCAGGTCCACCTCTTCCGGGATGTCCGCGCGAGTAAGCTCCCGCGCATTGCGCTCAATGCGCACCACGCGCGGGTCCTGTTGCAATTTCCACGCCAGCTGGTTGGTGGTCACATCCACGGCATACACACGGCGCGCGCCGCGCTGCAGCAGGCAGTCGGTGAAACCGCCGGTGGAAGAGCCGATGTCGGCGCAGACGCAGCCGGACGGGTCCAGCGCAAAATCTTCCAGCGCGCCTTCCAGCTTCATTCCGCCGCGGCTGGCATATTTCTGCTGCCGGCTGCGCACTTCGATTCGCGCATCTGCCGCAACCAGTTGTCCGGCTTTTTCGCCGCGCGCTCCGTCCACCAGGACTTCCCCCGCCAGGATCATGGCCCGCGCCTTGGCCTGCGATTCGGCCAGCCCGCGCGCGACCAGCAGGAGATCGAGCCGCTTGCGTTCGGGCTTGGCGGTCATGGGAGGAGCCGGGCCTCAGGCGCGGCGCAGGGCGAGGAATTCGGCGATCTCGCGCAGGCGCGCGGCGCGCTTGCCGTAGGCCGCGAGTTCGCTCATGGCCTTTTCGGTCAGCTCGCGCGCGATCTGGTGCGAGCGCTCCAGCCCGAAGACCGCGGGGTAGGTGGCCTTCTGCTGCGCCACGTCCTTGCCCGCCGTTTTGCCCAGCGCCGCGGAGGACTCTTCGACGTCCAGAATGTCGTCGGTCACCTGGAAGGCCCAGCCGATGGCGTCGCCGAAACGCCGCAGCCGCGCGACATCCTCTGGCGCGGCGCCCGCGCAGTGCGCCCCCGCCAGGATCGCCGCGCGAATCAGCGCCGCGGTCTTCGAGCGGTGAATGTACTCGAGCATTTCCGGCCCGACCTTTTTGCCCTCGGCTTCCAGATCCGCCACCTGGCCGCCGACCATGCCGTTCACGGTGCCGGCGGCGGTGGAGACTTCCAGCAGAATGGCCACGCGCCGCTCCGCCGCCACGGGCGTTTCGCCGATGGCCTGAAAGGCTAGCGTGAGCAGAGCGTCGCCTGCCAGGATCGCCGCCGCTTCGCCGAATTTCTTGTGGCAGGTGGGCTTGCCGCGGCGCAGGTCGTCGTTGTCCAGCGCCGGCAAGTCGTCGTGGATCAGCGAATAGGTGTGGATGAACTCCAGCGCGCACGCCGGATGCAGCGCGGGCGTCACGTCGGCGGTAAAGATGCGCGCCGACTCCAGGCACAGGACCGGCCGGACACGCTTTCCGCCGGCGAAGACGCTGTAGCGCATCGCCTGGTGGATCGAGGGCGGCGGCGTGGTCGCCGCGGGAAGCAAGCGCTCGAGCGCCGCTTCGACGGCCAGGCGGTCTTCTTCAAAGAAGGCAGGGAGTTTCATTGCAGGGGATCCGGCCTCCGGAACGCTGCGCCGCGGGGCGTCACGACGCCTCTTCGCCTTCCGGCGCAAAAGGCTCGGCGGCGAGTTTGCCATCGGCCTTCTTCAGCAGAATCTCGACGCGGCCTTCGGCCTCTTCGAGTTGTTTGTGGCACTCCTGGGAGAGCGCCACGCCCTCTTCGAAGAGCTTCATCGCTTCATCGAGCGAGAGTTGCGGACTCTCCAGCCGCCGCACGACCTCTTCGAGGCGCGCCAGCGACTTTTCGAAGTCCGCCTTCTTCGGCGGCTCGGGCTTCTTCGGAGATGGTGAATTCACGCGATTCGCTCGTTACGCGGGCCGCACTTCGTCTGGCAGCGCGCGCGGAAAAAAACTCCGGCCGGCCGTCCCGGCGCATACGCCGGATCGCAAACCACGACTGCCGGACCAAGACAGCATTCTAAGTCACGGCGGAGAAGCGAAACAATCGCTTTGTGCGGCCTGCGCGTTTTTCCGGCCGCCCCGCGAGTTTACGGCGCCGGCTTCAGCGTCAGCGTGTGCCGCCGCGCCGCGTCTTCGGCGGCCTGGCTGAACGGCGCCGTGATGGGCTTGCCCTCGAACCAGTAGGAGAACTGGTCCTTGTAGTGCGCGCTGCCCAGCTGCCCGGACTCTCCCGCCGGAATCTGCATCAGCGATGCGTCCCAGTCGCTCAGGTCGGCGGTGAAGCGCATCGAGGGGCCGTCCGTGGGGCTGGCCGCGCGGATCGAGTAGCGCGTGCCGTTCTGCGGCTGGCCGGTGATGCTCAGCAGCCAGCGCAGGATCCCCTTGCGTCCCAGGGGATGCAGCATCTGCAGGGAATTGAAGCGCTTCCAGGCCCAGCCCGAGACCCGCTTGCTCCCCGATTCGCGTTCCAGGCGCGCCACGGCGCGGTCCGCGGCGGCCGCCAGAAGTTCGTCGTAGCTGCCGTACTGCTTGGGCAGCCAGCGCTCGGGCCGCTCCGTCAGCACCTTCTGCACGAAGACGCTGCTGCGCCACTGGTAGAGCTTGGTCTCCTCGCCGAGATAGGGCTGCAGCAGCAGACGCAGCGTTTCCACCCGCACCGCTTCGAGAAACGAAACTTCCGGCTCGTCCGCGCCGGCCTCCCCGCTCCAGTCCTTCAGCCGCTCCAGCAGCTCGCGCGCCCGCGCATCGTGCGGCTGCGCCACCTGGCCCGCGGCCACCAGTTGCCGCGCGAGGAACAGATGCGCATAGCTATAGACGTCCGTCTGCACCGTCAGCATGTCTTCGGCATGCAGCCCGCTTTTGTCGGCCAGCAGGTCGTAGATCCGCGCCGTGCGGTAGGGCAGTTCCCAGCGGTCGGTGAGATACGGTTTGTACTTCGGTCCCACCACCCGCGCATTCGCCGTCGCGATCAGCCCGTCATCCGGATTGAACACTTGCGGAAGCTGATCAAAGGGTATGTACCCGGTCCACTCATAGTCGTCGGTATCGCCCGGCACCGGCACTTCGCCGCGGCCCTTCTTCCGCACCGGCACCCGCGCGGCCATGATGTAGCCGATGTTGCCGTCCACGTCGGCATACACCGCGTTCTGCGCGGGGCCCCAGACGCGCTTGAGCTCGTTGCGGAATTCTTCCCAGTTCCGCGCCCGGCCCAGCCACTGGTAGGAATAGGCCAGCCCGCCGGGTTCCAGCGCGGTCCAGCGCAGCGCGTAGGCTTTTCCGCCTTCGCGGCGCACCACCGGACCATGGCGCGTGAGCGCCACGGTGAATTTCTCGTCCGCCTGGCCCTTCACGCGGATGGTCTCCGGCACGAACTGCGCCGCCTGCCATTTGCCGTGCACCCGGTATTCCCCGGGATTGGCCGGGTTGAACGTCTCGACGTACAGGTCCTGCACGTCCGCGCCATTGTTGGTGAAGCCCCAGGCGATGCGCGCGTTGTGCCCGATGATCACCAGCGGCGCTCCGGGCAGGGTGAAGCCTTGCACGTTCCAACCCGGCGCGGTCAGGTGAATCTCGTACCAGATCGACGGCACAGTCAATTGCAGGTGCGTGTCGTTGGCCAGTAGCGGCTTCCCGGAGGCTGTGTAGTCCCCGCTGACCACCCAGTTGTTGCTGCCCAGGCCGCGATGAATGTCCTCGGCGGCCGCGGCGAGCCAGGAGTGCACCGAGGGCCACAGCGCCGCCGCCACATCCGGCGTGTCCGGGGTGAAGCGCAGCGGCGGGGAAGGCGCCGCCGCTTTGAGCACATTGTCCGGCTGAATTTCGTCTTCGTCATCCTGGTCGCTGTCTCCGGGCTGCCCGTGATCGCTCTTTCCCGCTTCGCCCACTACATACCGGTCCAGCTCCGATTCCTGGGAGAAGAGCTCCCGCGCGCGCTCCGCGCCCACACGCTCGGTCACTTTCGCGCGGTTGAGCTCGGCTTCCCAGGTGTGCGTGAGGTCCTGATACATGTAGCCCACGATGACCAGCGTGTCGGCGGGCTGCCAGGGACGCGGTTGGTAGCCCAGCAGGGAAAACTCCAGCGGCAGACGGTCGCGGTGCTGCTCGATAAAGCGATTCACGCCGCGCGCATAGGCTTCCAGCGCGGCGCGCGATTCCGGATCGAGCTGCCCGGCGTCGCGCTCGGCCGCGCGCGCCAGCCCCAGCGTGCGGTACTGGCGGTCCACGCCCAGCGCCAACGGGCCAAAGATTTCAGAGAGCTCTCCGCGCGCCACCCGGCGCATCAGATCCAGCTGCCACAACCGGTCCTGGGCCATGACGTAGCCCTGCGCCTCGGCCAGATCGTTGAGCGATCCCGCGCGAATGTGCGGAATCCCCCAGGCGTCGCGATCCACCGTGACGCTCTGCGCCAGCCCGGGCAGCGGCGCGCTGCCATCGAGCTGTGGCAGCGGCCGGTAGACGTAGTGCCACGCCACCGCGCTCCCCGCGACGAGCACAAGGGCGGCGATCCAGAATAGAATGCGGAAGAATCGTTGCACGCGGACTCTCAGGCGAAATAAATGCAATTCGAGTGTAGAAGAGCCTCCGCATGGACGCAACCCGCGGTTCTTCTCCGGTGACGTTTCGCCGCGGCCCGGGCTTTTCCCGGGGGAGGAGCGCGCAGGCCCGCCGCTGCTGCTACAATGCATTAGGAGAACCCGGTACACCCATGGTCGCCATACGACTTCTGGCGCTTCTGGCGCTGGTCGGGCTGAACGGCTTCTTCGCCGCGGCGGAGTTTTCGCTCGTCGCCGTGCGTCTGTCGCGCGTGCGCCAGCTCATGGCCAAGGGCGACGCCCGTGCCAGGGTCGTCCACGACCTGCTTGGCGACCTGCACCGCGTTGTCTCCGGGGTGCAGGTGGGCATCACCCTCTCCAGCCTGGCGCTGGGCGCTCTCGGCGAATCCACCCTGGCGCGCATCTTTCGGCAGATCTGGGAAGGCACCCCGGGCACGCGCACGGTGATCGTGGCCCACGGTCTGGCCTTGGCCCTCTCCTTCGCCCTGCTCAGCATGCTGCACGTCGTGCTTGGCGAGTTGGTCCCCAAGACGATCAGCCTGGCGCGCGCCGAGCGCGTGGCCCTGCTGATTGCCCGGCCCTTCAACGGCTTCCTGCACACCTTCCGCTGGGCCATCGACATCCTCGACGGCATGTCCAGCCGCGTCGTGAGGTCCCTGGGCGTCGTTTCCCCCCTAAGCCACACCGTGGCCCATTCCGCAGAAGAATTGCAGATCCAGATCCAGCAGGCCCGCGAGCGCGGGCTGCTGGCCCCCGGCGAGGAGCGCTTTATCCTCAATGCCCTGGAACTTGGCCGGATTCAGGTGCGCGAAATCATGGTGCCGCGCCCGGATGTGCACATGGTCCCGGTCGAAGCCTCGCTGGACGAAGTCATGCGCGTCTTCGCCACCACCCAGCGTTCCCGCCTCCCCGTCTATCGCGGCACCGAAGACCATGTCCTCGGTTTCGTGCACATCAAGGACATGCTCTGGGTCGTCCTGGACCGCGATCGCCGCCGCGCCGAAAATCTTCCCCCGGCGGAGTTCGACCTCCGCCAGGTGCTTCGCGAGCTACTCATCGTCCCGGAAACCAAGCCGGTGAGCGAGCTGCTGCTGGAACTGCGCGCGCACCGCGCAGCCCTGGCCATGGTGGTCGACGAATTCGGCAGCATCCTCGGCCTCGTCACCCTCGAAGATATCCTCGAACAGATGGTCGGAGAGATTCACGACGAGTTCGACGTTGTCGAGCGCCCCCTGACCCTCGCTGACGGCGCCCTGATCTTCGACGGCGCGGCCAACGTCCGCGATCTCGACGCCCAGTACAACATCACCCTGCCGGAAGATCCCGCCTACGCCACGGTCGGCGGATTCGTCCTGGCCCAGCTCGGCTTCATCCCCCGCGGCGGCGAAAGCTTCGAATACGGCGGCCGCCTCTTCACCGTGATGGAAATGGATGGCCGTCGCGTCGCCCGCGTCAAGATTCACCGCCTGCGCGCTCCCGAAAAAGAAGCGCCGCCCGCCGCCTCTGCCGCGCCCGAAAAGAAGCCGCAGCCGGGAGGATAGAAGCTGCTTGCTCCGTGCCAGCTGTCCCGCAAAATGCGGCCGGCGCACCGGACAGGGTTATCCCCAGCGCAACGCGTTCTTGACGCTCCGTATGGTTTTTCAGAGCGATTGCCGATTCCGACCCGGCCGGAAGGGGGAACTCTTCGATTTTGGCATTTGTGAGATTGCGTTATAGTGGCTGCGACCGATGACGCGCCACCTCTTCCAGCGATTCCTCCTCGCACTCCCCGCGCTGTGGCTCGTCCTGACCATGGTCTTCCTCCTCATCCACATCGTGCCCGGCGATCCCGTCGAGCAGATGCTGGGCGAGGGCGCGGCGCCCGGCGAACTCGCCCAGCTTCGCCACTCGCTCGGCTTGGACCAGCCGCTGCACGTGCAGTATGCCCGCTACCTGCGCCAGCTCGCGCACGGCGATCTGGGCCAATCCCTTAAATTTCAGGCTCCCGTGCGCCGCATCCTCTTTGAACGTTATCCGGCCACTCTCGAGCTGGCCTTCCTGGCCCTGCTGATCTGCGCGGCCATCGCCATTCCCGCCGGCGTGCTGGCCGCGCACCGCCGCGGCCGCGCCGCGGACCGCGCCGTGGGGCTCTTCACGCTGCTGGGCCTGGCCGTGCCCAATTTCGCCCTGGGGCCCCTGCTCATCCTCCTCTTCTCCATCGCCCTGGGCCTGCTGCCCGTCTCCGGGCGCGGCGGCCCGCTCTCTTTCGTGCTCCCCGCCGCCACACTGGGCGCGGCCCTTGCCGCCATCCTCACGCGCATGGTGCGCGGCGCCATGATCGAAGAGCTTTCCAGCGACTATGTGCGCACCGCACGCGCCAAGGGGCTCCCGGCGCGCGCGGTCCTCTTCCGCCACGCCTTCCGCAACGCCCTGATCCCCATCGTCACCATCCTTGGGCTGCAGTTCGGCACCCTGCTCGCCGGCGCCATCGTCACCGAATCCATCTTTGCCTGGCCGGGCATCGGCCGCCTCACCGTCCAGGCCATCTCCTCGCGCGACTATCCGCTGCTGCAGGGTTGCATCCTGCTCATCGCCGTTTCCTACGTCTTCGTGAACCTGCTCACCGACTTGCTCTACGCTGTAGTGGATCCCCGGGTGCGCCTGCAATGAGCGCCCCGGCCGCAGTGCGCAACTTTCTTCGCCACAGCCTGCTCGGCCGTCTGGGCTTCGCCGCCGCCGCCCTGCTGTTGGCCGCCGCGCTGCTCGCTCCGTGGATCGCTCCGGCGGATCCCGCGGCGCAGAATCTTGCGGCGCGCCTGGAATCTCCCGGGGCAGGGCACTGGATGGGCACGGACGAACTTGGCCGGGACATCACTGCCCGCGTTCTCTACGGCGCGCGCATCTCGCTCTTCGTCGCCGTCTGCGTCGTCTGCGGATGCGGGCTGACCGGCCTGGCCATCGGGATGCTATCCGGTTACGCCGGCGGCTGGTTCGACCGCATCGTCAACGTCGTCCTCCTCAACGCCTTTCTTTCCTTTCCCGGCGTGCTCCTGGCCATCGCCTTCGCGGCCTTTCTCGGCCCGGGCATCGGCAAGGTCATCCTCGCGCTGGTTATAACGGGCTGGGCGGGCTACGCCCGTTTGGCGCGCGCCCAGGTGCTGAAGGTCAAAGAACTCGAGTACGTCCTGGCCGCGCGCTCGCTGGGCGCTTCGCATGCGCGCCTGCTCCTGCGCCACCTCCTGCCCAATATCCTTCAGCCCATTCTCATTCAGGCCACCATCGGCATGGCCGGAGCCATCCTCGCCGAATCCACGCTGAGTTTCCTGGGCCTGGGCGTCCTCGCCCCCGTACCCAGCTGGGGCGCCATGCTCAACGACGCCCGCAGCCATCTCTTCGACGCCCCGCACATGGTGGTCTTTCCGGCGCTCGCGGTGATGACCGCGGTTCTGGCCTTCAATCTTCTCGGTGATGCCTGGCGGGACTGGCTCGACCCGCGCACCCGCGCCCACTTGCAATCCCTGGACCTCGCCCGGTAGCCCAAGAGAAATGCGGACAAGAAGCCGTCTCCATTTGGGGAGACAACGCAGCAGGTACCGTCAGTTCGAGCGCAGGGCGTTCTCTGTGCTTCGGACGGGTTTGCGGAGTGAGAGCACTCGCTTCGATTCTTGTAATTGGGAGAGGACCTTCTGAAGCATCCGCGCTGGACCGTGCGGATACCTGCTCCTTTGAGGAGCGCCCTACGAAATAGCCAGCGTCACCGCGGCGCCGCGGCCCGCCGCCAGCACCCGCGCCGCGCTATTCTTGTTCACCGCGATTTCGATATATCCGCTCGACCCGATGATGGCCACCGGCTCGTTCGGTTCGCCCTGCGCGAAGTTGGCCACCAGGCGCTTGACGTCGCGCTCGTTCACCTTCATCTGCACCGCGGCGGACTTCAGTATTCCTTCGGGAAGGTCCGCGGTCGTGAGGTTGGTCATCAAGTTGCCGAAGTGATCCACTTTCAGGATCACGCCCTTCATCAGCCCGTTCTCCGTCTTGGGCTTGGGCAGGGAGAAGCGCTTGAAGTCCGTGATCTCGTCGCCCATGCTGGCCGGCAGCCAGGTCTTGGAGAGCCATCCGGCCACCGGCGCGAAGACGTCGCGTCCGTGAAACGTCTGACTGATGGGGTGGAGAAAGTAGTGCTCGGCGGTGAGCATGCGCACGACCACGTCGTCGTTTTGCTCGTAGACGATGGAGAGCACGCCATTGTCCGGCGCGATGAAGTATTGCGAAGCAGCCCGCACCAGCAGCGGCCGGCGCTCCGTGCCCACCCCGGGGTCCACGATCACCACGTGAATGGAGTGCGGAGGGAAGAAACGGTAAGCGGAGGCGATGGCCAGCGCCCCGTCCAGCACGTCGAAGGGCGCCACGGCGTGCGTGATGTCCACGATCGTCGCGTCCGGATTCACGTTCAGAATCGCGCCCTTGATCGTGCCCACAAGATGTTCGCTGGTGCCGTAATCGGTGGTCAGCGTTATGATCGGATGCGCCACGTCTGCTCCCGCTCCGGGGACCCGCTGAACTTTCCAGGCGGATGAGCTGTTTCCCGGCAATCGTTAACGCTAATGGAGCGCTCCAGCTCCGTCAAGATACCGCTGGCGTCCTGCTGTGCAATCGCCAACAGCCCGCGAAACTCGCCCGCTTCCGGGGCGCGCTGCGCAACGAATTTCGCGTTGCTTTTTTCGCCTTTCTTCCTCCGCCGGCGAGCAAACTCGGCTTGTCAGTCCGTCCCGGTTTTGCTACGGTAAGTACCAGAGCGGGCGTCGTACAATGGCAGTATAGAAGCTTCCCAAGCTTCGGACGTGGGTTCGATTCCCATCGCCCGCTCCAGAAATCTCGATGATTCGATTGCTCTTGCCCTGACAGGAAGGGAATTACGCTGCCGCTGCTTGCGCATCGCTCATCCGCGTGGCGGGCCGCGGCATGGTCGCGAAAGCCAGGGCGATGATCCCGGTCAGGCTGAGGAGGATATTGAGTTCGAACGCCAGTTTATAGCTCCCGAAGCGGTCGAATAGTTTTCCGCCAATTACTCCGGCGGGAGAACAGACCATGCCCGTCACGAGCAGCATCATTCCATTGACCTTGGGAAAAGCCGCAGGGCCGTAGAAGTGGCCCGTGATCGTGTTCGAGCAGACAAAGGTCCACCCGAAGCCCATTCCATAAAAGATCGCGGCCAGGAAGGCGATCTTGAGCGCGTAGGGGTTGACCCGCATGGCCAATACCGAGCCGGCCACATAGCAGCATAGACCAATCATAAACGCGTAGCGCGCGGCCATTATGTCCATCAGCCACCCGCCGATCAACCGCCCGCCGATCCCAGCCAGGGTGAACAGCCCCATGGCCCAAGCCGCATCCGCCGCGGAAATGCCCGCGCCCTTCAAGTGCAGAATCCAATGCGCGGTGAAAAAGAAAAACGGAAATTGGCAGGCGATCCCGCCGGTTAGAATCAACCAGTAGGTCGGCGTCTTATAAGCCTCCCACGGGGTCCACGGATGCTTCGTGACCAATGTATTCTCCGGGGAACCGTGCGCGCCGAGGGCCTCTTCCGGCAGCCCATCCACGAGTTGTCCCAGATCTTCCGGTCTTTCTTTTACAAAAAGAAAGGCGATGATCGCGGACAGCACCGCGATCCCCGCCACAACCTGCCAGGCTTGCCGCCAGTTGCCTCCATTCGCCGCCAGCACCCGGTTGATCAACGGCGCGGCGACAAAGCCTGCTGCGCCGGAGGCCCCCAGGGTAATGGCCATGGCTCTTCCCCGGTAGCGCTTGAACCAGCGCGTCACGATCGTGGCCGCCGGTACGATGGTGCCGAAGCTGATGCCGGTGCCGATCAAAACCCCAAAACTCACCAGGTAGTGCCAGGGACGAGTCGCGAAGAACGCCAGCCAAACCGCGCCCAGGAGAATGAGCGTGGACCCGATCCCGAACGTCACCTTGATGCCCCAGCGCAGGATGACGGCTGCCACCACAATCGAGGGCAGCCCGATGAACAGGTTCAGCAGGGTGAAACCCAGGCCGAACGTGCTGCGGCTCATGGCAATCTCTTTCACCATGTAGGTGTGAATGACGGCGCCGCCGTACAGCGGGAAGCCCATATTCAGGAAATCCAGGGAATACAAAGCGGCAACCAGCTTCCAGCCGTAAAACCCCTTCTTGTTGACCATGGGTCCCCTTTAGGAAATCTTTGCGGAGCGCCTGCGCACGCCCTGCGTGCCGGCTTTCAGCGATAGTTTGGGGGATTCACCGACTGATCCATCCCCATGCAAGTAGGTCCCGCCTTCGCCACGTTGACGCTGATCAGGCGCGGCCCCTGCGACGCGAACGCCTCTTTCAGGACGGCCTCGAGATCTTCCGGCCGGTCCACCTCCTGCGCCGTCATCCCATAACCCTGGGCCAGCTTGACCATGTCCATACCCGGCAGATCCATGCCGTGAACATTGCGGCCCACTTGCGTGAAATCACAAAAGGATTTCAATGCCGAATAGTCGGCGTTGCGCAGAACGATAAAGATTACCGGGGCATTGCACTGCACGGCGGTCCACAGCGCCTGGATCGAATACTGGATGGAACCGTCACCCACGGGGCAGACTACTCTCCTGTCCGGATGCGCGAGTTGCAGACCGACGGCGGCGGGCAGGCCAAAGCCCAGGATGCCGGTGCGCACCGAGTAGAACGACCCAGGTTGATCCGTCTGCAGATAGCGGTCCAGGTCCCCCTTCGAGGACGGGCATTCTTCGCAAATCACCGTATCCCGCGGCATGATCCGGTTCAGAACGCTGAACAAATAACTGGGCGTCATGGGATAGCTGGGCTGAGGCGCGGGTGGTTCCTTCCGCGGCGAAGCAACGCTGCGTTCCCGCGCCTTGGTATGGGTACGAATGTATTGCGCTGCCGTGGCCAGATTTCCCACGACGCTGCTTCCCGCCAATGCCGCAGAAGCGTCGAGCGGCGAGTTGGTGATTTGGAAGAGCCGGGTTCCCGGCTTGATGGGATTGCCGGGCACGTAGGCGTAATACAGGAAAATGGGCGCGCCCAGGACCACCACCGTGTCATACGCGGCCAATTGCTCGGCCAGCGGCCGTTGCGCGGGCAAGAGGCCGCCTTGAAAGAGCGGGTGCGTCCGCGGGAATGTCCACCGCGACGCGATCGGCTCCTGGTACACATCTGCTTGCAGGTGCTCGGCAAGCGCAAGCACTTCCTGCCATCCGCCGTCTTCCTCAATCTGCGCGCCGGCGACGAGGACCGGATTCCGGCTGGCATTGAGCGCGTGAGCCACGGCGTCGAGCGCGGCGGGGTCGGCCAGGACGGTCTGGCTCATTTCCCGCACCGCCACTGCCGGGCATTCGTGATTCCAGTCGTCCATGGGGATGGAGATGAATACCGGTCCCATGGGTGGTTGCATCGCCAGGTAGTAGCCCCGCGCAATGGCCGCCGGCACGTCCTCGGCCCGCACCGGCTCGCAGGCCCATTTCACGTAGGGTTTGACCACTTCCGCCGCCCGGCTCACGAGAAAAGGTTCCGCCAGGATTTGCCGGCGATCCTGCTGCCCAGTGGTCACGACCAACGGAGCGTGGCAGTAGAAGGCATCAATCAGTGCGGAGAGCCCGTTGCCGGCGCTGGCGATCGAATGCAGGTTCACGAACGCCGCTTTTCCCCGGGCCATGGCGTATCCCAGCCCCATGCCGGCTGCGCAGCGCTCATGCAGCGCCAAGACGTAGCGGAAATCCGCGGGCATGTCCCGCAGAAACGGTATTTCGGTGGACCCGGGGTTGCCGAAGATCACTGTCATTCCCGAGTCGCGCAACACCTGATATGTGGCTTCCCTTACCGTGCTCACCGTTAGGCTCCGGATTCGCTGCATCTCGCGTCGCGAGGTGCGGAAGTTATACCATTTTTTCCCAAAGCCGGGGGAAACAGCCGCGGCAAAGCTGCGGCCTGGTTTTATCGCGTGGTTGAATCCCTATTCCGAGAGATGATATCGTCTCTGCCTCTCTACACCGTGTGGGCGATCCGCAGTTTAAGGATCTGACGGAACTGCTATGGCTGTGAAGGTCTGCATTGTGGGCTGTGGCGCGATTGGCAGCGTCATCGGGGCGCACTTGGCGCGCCTCCCCGACGTGGCGGTCTATGCCTGCGACACCTCCGCGGAACATACCTGCGCGATGCGCGAGCGCGGATTGCGCATCAGCGGCGCGGCCGAATTCACCGCCAGGCTCCACGCCACATCTCAGCCCCGCGAGATTCCCCTTTGTGATTTTGGCATTCTGGCCACCAAGAGCTTGCATACCCGGGCGGCGATCGAGCAGACGGCGCATATCTTCGGGGTTTCCGGCGCCGTCTGTTCGGTGCAGAACGGTCTGGGCAATGAAGAGATTATCGCCGAGCACGTGAACCAGGTGATCCGCGGTGCGACGACCATGGCGGCGCACCTGCTCGGGCCCGGCCACGCGGAATTGGAATTCTATAGCGACCTGTGGATCGGCCCTTTCGAGTCCACGGGCACTCCCTATGCCCGCGTCGCGCAGCTCGCGGAGATCATGAATCGCTCCGGGCTGCGCGTGGTCCCCCTCCACGATGCGCGCGGCGCGCAATGGACGAAGCTGATTTTCAATGCCGCCGTCAATCCTGTCGGTGCGCTCACTGGCCTTCACCATGGTGCGGCAACGCGTTTTCCGCCCACCGCCGCGCTGTATGAGGCCCTGCTCCGCGAAGGAGAGTCCGTGGCGCGGACGCTGGGCATCGCCTTGCATGGTGACGCCCGGGAAATGATCGCGGAAGGCGCGAGAGCGCCCGGAAAAAGAAAGGTAAGCATGTTATTGGATATCCTGGACCGGCGGCAGACCGAAGTAGACTTCGTGAATGGGGCCATCGCGGAGTGCGGTGAAAAACTGGGTGTCCCGGTGCCCCTGAATCGCGCGATCTGGCAGTTGGTGAAAGGGCTGGAGCACTCTTGGAAGGATCCCTCATGAAGGAGGCCAGGAAGATGGCACGCCGGACGCTCTTGCATTCCAAGGAGAGCTGCTTCCGAAGTGTTCCGGGAGCTTTCTGGCCACCGCGCGTCGCGCCGGGGACTTGGATGAACTTAAGACGGGCGGCCCGATGACTCAGTTCCACTACTACGATCGCAGACTGGAAACTCTGGAGCGCAAGCGGCTCCGAGAGCTGCAGAATGAGCAGCTGCGTCTCCTCCTGCAGGAAATGGGAGGGAATGGATTCTACGCGGAAAAATTCCGCGCCGCAGGAATTCGGCGGGAAGATGTGCACGGTGTCGAAGATCTCCAGAGCCTGCCGTTTACCACCAAGAGCGATCTGGTGGCCGAACAGGCGGCGCATCCGCCCTTCGGGCGTCTCTTAAGCTATCCACTCTCCCACTACCGCTATCTCCACCAGACTTCGGGTACTACCGGGCGTCCGCTGAAGTGGCTCGACACTCCCGAGAGCTGGGAGACCTGGCTGCGTTGCTGGGGCGCTGTCTATCGTGGCGCGGGCGCAACGGAAGACGATATCGTCTATTGCGCCTATTCCTTCGGGCCTTACGTCAGTCATTGGGCGGCCATCGAGGGCGCGAGGGGCATTGGGGCCCTGGCCATCGCCGGCGGCGGCCTCAGTTCCGAACTGCGCCTGCGGTCCATCCTCGACAATAATTGCACGGTCCTGCTCTGCACACCGACGTATGCGCTGCACCTCCTCGAAGTCGCCCGGCGGAACTCGCTCGATCTGCGCTCTTCCGCGGTTCGCCTCACCATTCATGCCGGGGAGCCGGGCGCGAGCGTGCCCAACGTCAAACGCGCGATTGAGGAGGGGTGGGGCGCGGCCTGCTATGACCATGCGGGAGCAACCGAAGTCGGCGCCTGGGGTTTCGCCTGTGAGGCCCGGAACGGGGCCATTCACCTGAACGAAACGGAGTTTTTCTTCGAGGTCATCGAACCGGCCACCGGCCGCCCCGCCCGGGAAGGCGAGCGCGGCGAGCTTGTGGTCACCACGCTGCGGCGCGCCGGAATGCCCGTCCTGCGCTATCGAACAGGCGATCTTGTGGAGCTGGGGACGGCACATTGTCCCTGCGGACGCACCCTGGCGCACATTCAGGGCGGAGTGATTGGCCGCGCGGACGACATGCTGATCGTGCGCGGGGTGAATCTCTATCCTAGCGCCATTGACAACCTGATCCGCAGCCTGCCCTATGTCCTCGAATATGAAGTGGAAATCCGGCGCTTGGCCGGAATGGACGACTTGCATTTCAAGATCGAAGCCGCAGGTGAGTCGGCAGGAGATCCCGCGCAGGGCGTGGCCGACGCCTTTCGCGCCCAGTTCAATATCCGCATACACGTAGAAAGGGTCGCCGAAGGCAGCCTTCCCCGCTATGAGTCCAAGGCGCGCCGTTACAAGCGGGTCTCCGGCGCCTGATCGCTCAGATCTTGCCCGCGGCCATTTGCCGGCTGATGTACTCCGCCTGCCGCAGGACCAAGGCCACGATGGTTAGCGTGGGATTCGCGGAACCTGGCGTGCTCATCATGCTGCCGTCGGAGATGAAGAGATTCGGGATATCGTGCGTCTGGCCCCAGCCGTTGGTTACTCCGTCCCGCGAATCGGCGCTCATGCGCGCCGTGCAGGTGTTATGCGTCGCCGGAAGACTCGGACCGGGGAAGATGCGTTTCGCACCGAGGGCCGCGTACATCCTGGACATTTGCCCCTGCGCATGTTTGCGCAAGGCCTGATCGTTGGGGTGCTCGTCTACGTGGACATTCGGCACCGGCAGACCGAAAGCGTCCTTAACCTTGGGATTCAGCGTGATGCGGTTCTCCGCGCGCGGCATATCCTCGCCATTGATTAGCAGGCCGGCGATATTCCGGTACTCTTCCATGATGGACGCGAAGTCCCGGCCCCAGCCATACGGCAGGCCCACTTGCGGCATGGTTGGCAGATCCAGCGCGACCAGTTCGATGCGGTACCCGCCCACGAAGCCACGCCGCGGGTCATTAGGCACTTCGTCTTCCACGACCCCTGCCACCGTCGCTCCGCGCCAGGAATAGACGGGCTTGTCAAAGATCCCCCATACATAGCCGACGATCTGATGACAGTAGTTGCGCCCCACCTGGTCCGAAGAATTCGCGAGACCCTGGGGGAACTTGGCGGATTCCGAGAGCAGCAGCAGACGCGGCGTCTCGATGCCATTGCCGGCCACGCACACCAGGCGCGCCTTCTGCCGCTGTTCCTGCCCCTGGCTATCCCGGTAGACGACCGCGTTGACACGGCTGTTGGCCCCGTGCTCAATGCGCATGGCCCGGCATTCAATCCGCAGATCCAGCTTTCCGGTCGCTTCGGCGCTGGGGATCTCCGTGTACAGCGTGCTCCACTTCGCTCCCATCTTGCAGCCCTGCACACAGAAGCCCTGCTGGATGCAGAAGCCGCGTCCGTCGTGGGAGCGCGAATTGATGGCCATGTGGCCGGTGTGCACACGCTTGTAGCCGAGCTTCTTCGCTCCCGCATACATCACTTTGAAGTTGTTCGAGGCCGGCAAGCCGGGCATGCCGTTGCGCCGCGTCACCCCCAGCCGGCGCTCCGCGAACTGGTAATAGTTCTTCAGTTCCGGATAGGAGATCGGCCAGTCGATCAGCGAGGCGCCGGGAACGTGGCCATAGGTGCTCTTGGCCCGCAGCTCCCAGGGTTCCAGCCGCGGCGTGGAGGCCGTCCAGTGCACCGTCGTCCCCCCGACGGTCTTGCAGTGCCAGGAGGGCAATCCTGGAAAGTCGCGGGCCACGCCCCAAGTGCCGCTTTGCGTCCTCGTATCCAGCCACGTCAATTGCTGGAAGGCTTCTCCAGGGACCTGCGAAAATGATGCCAGGGACTGCCGCTTGCCGGCCTCGAGCACCACTACCCGGATGCCCCGGCGCGTCAGTTCGTGCGCCAGCGTGCCGCCTCCGGCGCCCGAGCCGATGATTACGACCGCGCTACCGTCATTCAGATCTATGCGAGCCATCGCGAATCTCCACTCCTTGCCTGCTACACCGGCAGCGGACCGCTGTCCGCCAGCGGCACTTCCGGCAACCAGCGCAGATCATTGAATCCGCGGAAGAGATAGCCGCCTTTGGAAAATGCTTCGCCCTCGTAGCCAAAGTAGGCATAGGCGATGGGGTTGGAGTAGAGAACCTGCAGCGTCTTCTGGCGCATGGTTTGAAAAAATGCGGAGGTTTCAATCTTCTTGAGAGCTTCGACGCGCTCGCTTTCGGCGCTGCTCGCGAAGTTTGCTCCCAGGCCGGCGATGCCTTCCTGGATCATCTGGCGCGTCTTCTCGTCCTTGCTCGCATCGCCGTCCACCGCCTGGATGACCAGCGCGTAGGCGGCGTCATCCAGCTTGTCGTGCGGGATGATGGTGCGGGCCACGACCATCAGCGTGGCCGCCTCCGCGCTGCTGAGGGCCGTCAGATCCACGGCCCACGCGCGTCCCGGCGCGAGCAGCGCCAGCGAACTTCCCGCGGCCACCAAACCCGTCAACAGCCCGGTCGTGGTCTTGAGGAACTCCCGGCGATGCAGCGTGATGGGTTGGTCCATAGCTATTCCTCCTTCGGCGTCGGGCGGTGCATTGCCTTGCGTGACCGCTAAGCGGTCAACAGGGTACCGGACGTTTGCCGGAAATTAAAGTATTTTGAAATCCCTGTCCGCTGTGACCGCAGCGCGGTCAGCGTCTTGCGTGGCCGCAGAGCGGTCAACGCGCGAAGACAAAGCCCAAGCCTTGTAGGTTTTGTTTTGTGGTTCTGCGGGCGATAACCTCAGAGCGTGGCGCGGGCTGCGGTGGCGGATTTTTCAGCGGATGCGCAGTTCTTCCAGCCAATTTTCCAGGATAGTCTGGTCGTGGGCTTCGATCTCTGTGAAGACGATCCCCATGCGCGCATTGGGCCGCACGTTCGCCACCCGTCCCAGCGCGGAGAAGATAGCGCTGTTGTGCGCGATGCGGATGCGCACCTTGGTTCCCGCCTTCAGGGGCTTCGGCGTGTTTACATGGCACCCGAAAAGGCTCAGGTTCCTGGTCTGCTCTATCCACTGGGCCTCCGTCAGCACATCGGTGATTTCGATGGCGGTGACGAAGGAATAGCGGCGCGCGCGCGGCCTCTTGGCTTGCACCTGGGGCGTCTCCTCGGGGACATGGTGCTGCTGACGAGTCACTGAACTTGCACTCAGTTTATAGGCCCCCGGGGAACCCTGCCAGCGATTTGCCGCGCCTCTGCCCTCTACTAGTAAGCCGCAGCTATCTGAAAACACGGGTGGATAGCCGGTGCCGCTGGTTTTCGCGCCGGGCCCTTCTTCTATTGCTTCATGGCTTGGTCGAGAGCCTGTTTTTCGTCGCCGCGCAGGGGGCGGAAGGCGCCCTTGGGCAGGTCGCCCAGAACCACCGGCCCGATGGCCACGCGGATCAGCCGCAGCACTTCGATTTCCAGCTGTTCGAAGATCCGCCGGATCTGCCGGTTCTTGCCTTCGTCGAGCAGAATCTCCAGCCAGGTGTTGCGCTCCCCGCCGCGCAGGACGCCGGCGCGCTTCACGCCAAGAAAATCGCCGTCGTCGGTGGCCACGCCGGTCTCCAGCGCCAGCAACAGCCGCGCATCCGCCACGCCTCGGATCTGCACGTGGTAGGTCTTGTCCAGATGGGTCTCCGGGGCCAGAACCCGCGCCGCCCACTCCGAATCATTGGTCAGCAGCAGAAGCCCCTCGCTGGCTTTGTCCAGACGCCCCACCGGAGACACCCACGGCAGATTCCCGCGCAGGCAGGCGTACACCGTGTCGCGGCCCTTCTCGTCGGAAGCCGTGGTCACGATGCCCCGCGGCTTGTTCAGCATCAGGTACAGCTTCTTCGCCGCGCTAACCGCCGCGCCATCCACTTCGATCCGGTCGCTTCCCAGCCGTACCGCCGTCTCCGGATCCTTGCGCAGCGCCCCATTCAGCCGCACCCGCCCCGCGCGGATCAGCTCCCCCGCCTGTGTCCGCGAGCAATATCCCAGCTTCGAAAGCGCGCGCGCCAGGCCGATTTTTCTGGAGCGGTCGCCGAACGTCGCGCGTTTATTGTGCGGAGGAGCCACGCCGGAATTATAAACACGCCCTATAGAGTGTGAGTTGTCTGGAGATTCCGTTCACATGGACCCGGCGTTGGCCCCGCCATCCACCAGGTGCGCAATCCCGGTCACGAAGGACGACGCGTCGCTCACCAGGTACAGCACCGCCTGCGCGATCTCCTCCGGCTTGCCGACTCTTCCGAGCGGCCGCCGCGACATTTCCGCCACAAACTCCTCGTCCGTCTGCCCCAGCTGCTGCGATTCCGCGCGCAGCATCGGCGTATCGATGTCCCCGGGACAGATGCAGTTCACGCGGATCCCTTCCGCCGCATGGTCGATGGCCATCGCCTTGGTCAGCAGCACCACTGCGCCCTTCGAAGCGCAATATCCCGCCGCCTTTCTCCCGCCGTTGAGCCCCCAGTCCGAGGCGATATGCACGATCGCGCCGCCGCCGCTCCGCGCCATCGCCGGCACCGCAAACTTGGAAAGCAGGAACGCCCCCTTGGCGTTGACCGCCATCATCGCGTCCCAGTCCTCTTCCGCCAGTTCCACCACTGAATAGCGCCGGATGATCCCCGCGCAAGTGGCCAGGATGTGCAAGCCCCCGCAGCGCTTGGTCGTCGCTTCCACCACCCGCCGGCAATCCGCCGCCTGCGACACGTCCGTCTTTTCAAACGTGGCGCGCCCGCCCGCGCCGGCGATCTCTTGCGCCACCGCCGCGCCCTGCCTTTCATTGCGGTCGGCGATCGTGACGTCCGCGCCTTCGCGCGCCAGCAGCAGGGCCGTGGCTCGCCCGATCCCGGACGCCGCCCCGCTGACGATAGCCGCTCTGCCTGCAAGTATTTTTCTGCCCGCCCCAAATTCGGCCCCGGGTGTAGGCATGCGTCCCTCCGTGGTTGTGCTTCGTAGCGCCAGGCGGAATTTATCCCGGCAGAGTCGGGAGCCCGGCATCTCGTCTTCCATGGTCTGGCAGTTGGAAGGCCTGGACCGCAATGACGTTCGCCACTGTTTTTCGCAACCAGTCAAACGGCATTCTGCCATTCCGAGCGGAGCGGGCCGGCTTTTGCAGGCCCGCGAAGTCGAGGAACCGCTGGCCCTTCGCCCGCGTTGTTGGCGGGCGAAGAATCTCGTTTCGCTTTTCAATAAGGCGCCGCGCGCGCCTTGTCGATCATGCCTTCCCATTTCCCCTGGGCCTTCAGAATCAATTCCACCGCCTCGCGAATGGCCCCTTCGCCGCCCCGCGCTTTCGTCACGAAATGCGCGATGCGTTTGACCTCCGCTGCGGCGTCGCCCACCGCCACCGCCAGCCCCACCCGCTTCAGCAGCGGAATATCCGGCAGGTCGTCGCCGACGTAGGCTACGGCGGCGTCCGTTACTCCGGCCTTCTGCAGGATCTCCTCGTAGCAGGCGATCTTGTGCGACTGCTTCTGGTAGACGAACTCCATGTTCATCTCCCGCGCGCGGCGCGTCACCGCGGCGCTTTCCCGGCCGGTGATCAGCCCGGTGCGCAGGCCGGCGGTCCGCGCCAGCGTTAGCCCCTGCCCGTCGTGGGGATCGAAGGCCTTGAGTTCCACCGCCGTCCCGTCCGGCCGCGAGAGCAGCCAGACCCCGCGCGCCAGCGTGCCGTCCACGTCCATCAGCAACACCTGAATCTGTTTAGCCCGCTTGGCCAGTTTCGCCGGAATCTTCTTCGCCGCACGCGCCAAAGTCTTCTCCTCTTCTCTCCGTGCCCTCTGGGTTATATCTCTTTTCTAAATCAGTTCCAGCGTCCACAGATCGTGCAGGTGCACCACCCCGAGCACCTTGTGCGTCTCGTCCACCACCACCACCGCCGTGATCTTGCGCTTCTCCATCACGTTCAACGCTTCGCCGGCCAGCGCCAGCGGCCCGATCGTCTGCGGGTTGCCGGTCATGCACGCTCCCGCGGTCATCTCCAGCACCGCGCCTTTCTGCGTGGCCATCAGCCGCCGCAGATCTCCGTCGGTCACTACCCCTGCGAGCCGCCCGTCCGCTTCCACTACCGTGGTCATGCCCAGGCCCTTCTTGCTCATCTCGTAGATGACGTCCGGCATGCGCGCATCCCGCGCCACGCGCGGCAGTTCCACCCCGCCGTGCATCAGGTGCTCCACCCGCAGCAGCTTCTTGCCCAGCCGGCCCCCGGGATGCAGCGCCGCGAAATCGTCGGGGCTGAACCCGCGCCGCTCCAAGAGCGACACAGCCAGCGCGTCCCCCACCGCCATCGCCACCGCGGTGCTCGCCGTTGGCGCCAGGTTCAGCGAGCAAGCTTCCTCGCGCACGCTGCAGTCCAGCACCGCGTCGCTCGCACCTGCCAGCGTCGAGCGCATGTTCCCGGTGAGCGTGACCAGCTTTATCTCCAGCCGCTTCAGCGTCTCCAGCAGCCCCACCAGCTCTTCGGTCTCCCCGCCGTAGGAGATCGCCAGCATCGCGTCGCCCCGCGCCAGCATTCCCAGGTCCCCGTGCATCGCTTCCGCCGGATGCAGGAACAGCGACGGCGTGCCCGTGCTGGAAAGCGTCGCGGAAATCTTCCGCCCGATCAGCCCGGACTTGCCCATGCCGCTGACCACGATGCGCCCGCGGCAGTTGAAGAACAGTTCCACGGCCTTCTCAAAGCTGGTGTCCAGCCGCCCCAGGACGTCCTGAATGGCTTGCGCTTCGATGCGCAGCACGCGCCGCGCGGTCTCCAGGCTCATAGGACACCCCAGCGCCGCACCAGTGTGGAAAGTTCTTTGAGCCGCGCCAGCAGGGCAGGGAACAGCGCCAGCGGCAAGGCATTCGCTCCGTCGGAGAGCGCCTGCGCCGGATTGTCGTGCACTTCCAGGAACACCCCGTCCACCCCCGCGGCAACCCCCGCGCGCGCCAGCGGCTCGATGAACTCCGGCTGCCCCCCGCTTGCGTGGCCCAGCCCGCCGGGTATCTGCACCGAGTGCGTCACGTCAAACACCACCGGGTAGCCCAGTTTGCGCAGGATCGGGAACGTGCGCATATCCACCACCAGGTTCTGGTAGCCGAAGGAAGCCCCGCGCTCGGTCAGCATGATTTTCTGGTTGCCGGCCCCAGCGATTTTTTCCACCACGTTGCCCATCTCCCACGGCGAAAGAAACTGCGCCTTCTTCACGTTGACGATCCGCCCGGTTTTCGCGGCGGCCACCAGCAGGTCGGTCTGCCGCGCCAGAAACGCGGGAATTTGCAGGATGTCGCAGACTTCCGCGGCGGGCGCCGCATGAGCGCACTCGTGAATGTCCGTAAGGATGGGCAGGTGCAGCTCGCTCTTGATCTTGCCGAGGATGCGCAGGCCCTCCTGCAGCCCCGGCCCGCGATAGGACTTTCCCGACGAGCGGTTGGCCTTGTCGTAGGAAGCCTTGAAGATCAGCGGAACGCCGCACTCCCCGGCGATGCGCGCCAACTCCTCCGCCATCCGGCGGGTGTGCGCTTCGCTTTCGATCACGCACGGCCCGGCGATCAGAAACAGGGGATGGCCGCCGCCGAGGCGGAGCGAGCCAAGCGCGATCTCGTGCACGGGGGTCATGGCCTCAAAGGCTACGCAGACAGCGCGGGTTTTGCAACGGGTACAAACGTTTTCGGCGGTTCACACCGCGGCGCGCGGGGCCACGCCCAGCGCCGCGGTCCGCTGTGGCTCGGAGGCGGTCCGCGCCTTGCGCTTGCGCTGTTCGGTGGCCGCGCCGACGAACGCCGCGAACAGCGGATGCGGCTCCAGCGGCTTGGATTTGAATTCCGGATGGAACTGGCAGCCCAGGAACCACGGGTGATCGGCCACCTCCACGATCTCCACGTAATTCTCGTCCGGCGTGCGCCCGGTGATGCGCAGCCCCGCCCCGGTCAGGATTTTTTCGTACTCGCGGTTGAACTCGTAGCGGTGCCGGTGCCGCTCGCTGATCTCCGTCTGGCCGTAGGCCCGGTGCGCAAACGACCCGGGCGTCAGCTGGCACGGCCACGCCCCCAGCCGCATCGTCCCGCCCATTTCGTCCACTCCGAGCAGTTCGCGCAGCTTGTAGATCACCCGGTGCGGCGTCTGCGGATCGAATTCGGTGCTGTCCGCCTCGGGCAGCCCGGCAACGTCCCGCGCGTACTCGATCGTCGCGCACTGCATCCCCAGGCAGATGCCGAAGAAGGGCACCTTGTTCTCCCGCGCATACTGAATGCTGTAGACCATCCCCTGGATCCCGCGCTTGCCGAAGCCCCCGGGCACCAGGATCCCGTCCACGTGACGCAGCCGCGCCGCCGCCGTCGCCGGCGAGTCAATCTCTTCCGCTTCGATCCATTCCAGAACCGTCCTGTGGTTGTGCGCCAGCCCCCCGTGCAGCAGCGCTTCGCGCAGGCTCTTGTAGGCGTCCTCCAGCTGCACGTACTTGCCGACGATGCCGATGCGCACTTCGCCCGCCGGATGATGCATCCCGTACACCAGGTCCACCCACGGTTTCATGTCCGAGGGCCGCTCCTCCAGGCGCAGCAGGCGAAGGATCTGCGCGTCCAGCCCTTCCTTGCTCAGTTCCGCAGGAACCGCGTAGATGGTGTCCACATCCTCCATCGAAATCACGCAGGCTTCCGCCACGTTGCAGAACAGCGCGATTTTCTTCTTCAGCTCCGCGGGAATGTGGTGGTCGCTGCGGCACAGCAAAATATCCGGCTGGATCCCGATGCCCAGCATCTCCTTCACGCTGTGCTGCGTCGGCTTGGTCTTCAGTTCGCCTGCGGCCGCAATGTACGGCACCAGGGTCACGTGCACAAACAGCGTGTTGTCCGCGCCCTGCTCCAGCCGCAACTGCCGGATGGCTTCCAGAAAGGGCAGCGATTCGATGTCCCCGACCGTCCCGCCAATCTCCACGATCACCACGTCCACGCCTTCCGACACCTTCTTGATGACCGCCTTGATCTCGTCGGTGACGTGCGGAATCACCTGCACGGTCTTGCCCAGGTAATCCCCGCGCCGCTCCTTGGTCAGAATCGTTTCGTAAATCCGCCCGGTGGTCCAGTTGTTATCACGCGTCAGCTTGGCGTGCGTGAACCGTTCATAGTGCCCCAGGTCCAGGTCCGTCTCCGCGCCGTCCTCGGTGACGAACACCTCGCCGTGCTGGTACGGACTCATCGTGCCCGGATCTACGTTCAGGTACGGATCACATTTCTGCAGGGTGACTTTGAAACCGCGGCTTTCGAGGAGACAACCGATGGAGGAGGCGGCAACTCCTTTTCCGAGGGAGGAAACAACACCGCCAGTTACAAAAATATATTTTGGCTTCATCCGTGCGGCCACGCTCCGGTTACATCCCAAAACGCGGCGTGCCTAACCTCCGTGGGAGTGGCAGTACGCCGTATTATGGCCACAACTCCTCTGCCTGTCAAATGCGCTCTTTCCGTCCTCCATGCCCTGTGCCGCGGTGAATTCCTGCAACCTTTCGCTTGCCGCGGTGTTCCTAGTAACAGTGAGTGGTCTGCCAGTGTGCCGGCGCAGGGCCGGCGCGTTCCGGCGCAGTGCGGTCCGTCAAGACGCACGTCGCAGCCGCAAGGGCAGGGGGATGTCATGAAAAGTTCCATCCGCAGAGCCGCATTCCTGTCGGGTATCTTGTTGTTTCTGGGCGGCACGGCCGGCGCGCAGCAACTGGCGCAGAGGCCGCAGGCCCCGCCGCGCGGCCTGGCCGGGAACGCCGCGCGGGAGACCGTGCTCGAAGGCCAGGTCTTGCGTTACACGGCGTCGGCTGCGACGCCGCCCATGGGCGCCCACGTTGTTCTGCAGACGGCCGGCGGCGCGGTGGACGTGCCTCTCGGCGCGGCTTCCTATCTGGAGGCCAATCACTTTTCCCTGGCCAGCGGTGACGTAATCCGGATCGTCGGCGTGCAATCCCGCACGCGGCAGGGCAGCGTCTTTCTCGCGCGGTTGATCCAGAAGGGCGGGCAAGCGCTCGTGTTGCGGACCGCCCTGGGCGCGCCGCTGGGGCTGGCCGGCGCCCGCGCCTTGGGCGTGCCGCAGACGCAGCAGCAGGCAGGTGCCCGATGACTCCGTCGAGCAAGCACCCGGTCTTCCTCGTGGCGCTCCTCGCCGCTCTCTTCGCCGCAGCCTGTAGCGGCGGAAGCGGCGGCACGATTTTCGTTCCCCCTCCGCCTGTCGGCAATTTCACAAACGCCAGCCTGAAGGGACAGTACGCTTTTTCCATGACCGGCCGCGAGTCGTGCGGCGGAGTGGGCAGCCTCTTCGCGCGCATCGGGAGCATCACCGCGGATGGGAATGGCAATATCACCAGCGGCGTCGAGGACGTCAATGTCTGCACCGGGGTGCTGACCTTGTCTTTCACGGGCGGGAGCTATTCGATCCATGCGGATGGCCGCGGCACTCTCAGCCTTACGAACAGCACGGGCGTCACCAACTACAGCATCGCGCTGGCTTCCCCCGCGCAGGGCTTCCTCATTCAAACCGACAGTGCTGCGACGGCCAGCGGCGGGCTCCAGCTCCAGAATCCCGCGGCTTTTTCCGTCACGCAGATCGCCGGAGGCTACGTCTTTGATTTCTCCGGCATCAGCAGCGCCCTGAATCCGGAATCCATCATCGGCCGCTTCACCGCCGATGGCGCGGGCGGCGTGCAAGACGGCTTGTATGACTCCAATGAAGCAGGCACGCTGTCCGGGCAGCAGGCCTTTCCCGCCGGAGCTTTTTACCAGATGGATCCCGCCAATGCGCAGTCCGGCCGCGGCACCGCAAACTTTGCCGGGCACAATTTCACCTTCTACATCGTGGATCGCACGCACGTGAAATGCCTGGGAACGGATTTTCCCGCGGCGTATGTGGGCGACGCCCTGGCGCAGCAGAATATGACCTTCAGCGCCGCGTCGCTGAACGGCAGCTATGCTTTCTTGATGGGTGGCTCGAGCACGACCGGGCCGCTGGCCACCGCCGGCCGTTTCACCGCGGACGGCGGCGGCAACCTGACCTCGACCGTTCTCGATGAGAACAACAATGGCCTGCTCACTTCTCTGCCGACTTCGGGAGGCACGGTCACCGGAAGCTATACGGTGGATGCCAACGGTTTCGGCGGCGGCACGGCCACGTGGACCGACTCCAACGCCGGAACTTTTTCCTTTATTTTTTATCTGCTTTCGCCGGCGCAGGCCGTCTTCCAGGAAACCGACACCCAGATCACTAGCGACGGCTCGCTCCTGGCGCAAACGCCCAGCCCGATCATCTCCGCCGTATTGGCGGGGAATTACGCCTTCGTCTGGAGCGGCGTGCGCAGCGACGAGGAGGACTTCACCGGGCAGTTGCAGCTGACCTCCGCCTCCGGCAGCAATGCCAGCGGCACCCTGGACGCCAATGAGTTCGCTACGGGGAAGCAGTTCTTCAATTTTCCCTTTGCCGGAACGCTGGCCCTCGGCTCCGACCCGGCCGGCAGGAACTCCTTCACGGTGACCACGAACGCGCCGCCCACCTCTCCGGCGACGTTCAACTTTGCGGCCTACGTTGTCGACGCCAATACCGTGTTCCTCGTCGGCGTGGATCCCGATCGCGTCCTCGTGGGCGCGAACGCGCGCCAGCCCTGAGCGCGGCGCGAGAGGGAATCGAACCGCCCGGGCTGGTCAGGCCGGACGGTTTTGGTTGGCGAGCAGCTTTTCCACCCGCTCCACGTCTTCCGGCACGTCCACGCTCACCGAATCCGTGGGCACTTCCGCGACGCGGATCTTCCAGCCGTTCTCCATCCAGCGCAGCTGCTCCAGCTGCTCCACTCTCTCCAGGTCGCCCTGCGGCAGGGTAGGAAACTCCAGCAGGGCCGCGCGCTGAAAAACGTACAGCCCGAGATGCTTCAGGTGCCGTGCGTGCACGCGGTGCTGTTCGTCGCGCACCCAGGGAATCGGCGCGCGCGAAAAGTAGAGCGCGTTCCCGTCGAAATCCAGCACCGTCTTTACCACGTTGGGGTCCATGATGTCGGCCGCCACTTTCACCGGCGTGGCCACCGTGGCGATGGCTGCGGCCGGCTCTTCCAGCAGCGCCGCCACCGCCGCGTCCACCGAGGCGGGATCCAGCAGCGGCTCGTCCCCCTGCACGTTCACGAAGAGATCGCCCTCCACGTGCGCCGCCACTTCCGCGATGCGCTCCGTCCCGGAGCGGTGATCCGCGCGGGTCATGCGCGCCTCTCCGCCGAAATCTTCCACCGCCTTCCGGATGCGCTCGTCGTCGGTGGCCACAATCACCCGCGAAACCCGCTGCGCCAGCCGTGCCCGTTCCCACACCCGCTGGATCATTGGCTTGCCCGCCAGGGCCACCAGCGGCTTGCCCGGCAGGCGCATCGCCGCATACCGTGCCGGAATCACTGCCACTACCCGGGGACTATCCATAAGCAATGCCGCTCCGCTCGTCTCTTTCCCGCGCCAGCGCCGATGCTAACACACTCTCCAGTCCGCCTGCGGGGAGGGCCTTGCTTCCCAAGGGACGAATGGTAGAATTAAGATGCAGCGCTGGTCCGCGCACTCGTCTCGGTGCGGAGACCATGGGGGAACCATGAGACGTTGCGCGAGCCTGCTCCGCGTCACCTCGTTCTGGACGAGCCTCCTCCTGCTCGCCTGCCTCCCCCTACTTTCCGCGCAAGCCCAGCAGGATTCCGCGCCCGGCGACCTCAAGAAGGACACTCCCGGCATTCCTCTCAAGCCGGGCCGGGCCCTCAAAGTCGAGGTGGACCTGGCGCTCGTCAACGTCACCGTTACCGATCCCTACAGCCGCCTGGTCACCGGCCTGGAAGCGGAAAATTTCCGCGTCTTCGAAGACAACGTCGAGCAGGAGATCGTCCATTTCTCCTCCGAGGACGTGCCCATCTCCATCGGCGTGATCTTCGATCTGAGCGGCAGCATGGCCAACAAGGTCGCGAAGTCCCGCGAGGCGGCCATCCAGTTTTTCAAGACGGCCAACCCCCGGGACGAATTTTTCCTGGTCAGCTTCAACGAGCACGCCGAGCTCACCAGTGTCTTCACGAACAGCATCGAAGACTTGCAGACCCGCATGATGTTCACCGTCGCCAAGGGCCGCACCGCGCTTCTCGACGCCATCTATCTCGGACTGAGCGAGATGAGGGGTGCACATAACGCCAAACGGGCCTTGCTCATCATCTCCGACGGAGGTGATAATCATAGTAGGTACAACGAGAGCGATATCAAGCGCCTGGTGAGGGAATCCGATTGCCAGCTTTACGCCATCGGTGTCTACGACCCGCTCGGTTATCGCGGCCGGACCCCGGAAGAGCTGAACGGGCCCTCGCTACTCTCGGAAGTCACGGACATGACCGGAGGCCGCGTCTTTGTGGTCGAGAATCTGAATGAGCTTCCGGACATCGCCGCCAAGATCGGAATGGAGCTGCGCAACCAATATGTTCTGGGATATCGGCCGAGCAACAAAGTGCACGACGCGCGTTGGCGCAAGATCAAGGTCAAGCTGCGCGCCCTGCGCGGGCTTCCGCCTCTCAGCGTCTTCGCCAGGACGGGATACTACGCTCCCAGCCACTGAGCGCTCCTTTTGCCGGAGCCGCTTGGCCCTTTTTCTTGCGCCGCTCTTCGCCCTGGTCTTCTCCGCTGCCGCGGCCAACGCGCAGCTCCCCGTTCCCCCGTCCGCGCCGCCTCCCCCGCCGGGGCAGGGCCCTGCCGCTCCCGCACCCGGGCAGAAGCAGGAGGGCTACAGCATCCGCCGCACCGTCAACCTCGTCGTGCTCCACACCACGGTGCTCGACGACCGCGGCCGCTTCGTGGACGGCCTCAAGGAAGAGAATTTCCGCGTCCTGGAGGACAAGGTCCAGCAGAAGCTTTCCGTCTTCAAGCGCGAGGATATCCCCGTCAGCATGGGCCTGGTCATCGACAATAGCGGCAGCATGCGCGACAAGCGCCCGCGCGTCAACGAAGCCGCCATCACCCTGGTGCAGACCAGCAACCCCCAGGACGAAGCCTTCGTCGTCAACTTCAACGACGATTTCTATCTCGACCTCGACAAGGACTTCACCAGCAGCATCCCCGACCTCAAGGAAGCCCTCGAGCGCATCAATTCCCGCGGCAGCACCGCCCTCTATGACGCCCTCATCGGCTCGCTCGACCACCTCAAGAAGGGCAGCAAGGACAAGAAGGTCCTCCTCGTCGTCACCGACGGCGAAGACAACGCCAGCCGCAACTCCCTGGAAAAAACCGTCCACGAAATCCAGCAGACGGACGTCGTCATCTACACCATCGGCCTGCTCAGCCAGGAGAGCAAGAAAACCGCCAAGCGCGCCCGCAAAGCCCTCAAGGAAATCGCCGAGGCTTCCGGCGGCCTGGCCTTCTTTCCGGAAAACGTCGCCGATGTCCACACTATTTGCGAGGACGTGGCCCACGACATCCGTAACCAGTACACCTTGGCCTACTACCCCAGCAATACCAAGCGCGACGGCACTTTCCGCGCCGTACAGGTGGAAGTCATTCCCCCCCGCGGCCACGGCAAGCTCAGCGCGCGCACCCGCAATGGCTACTACGCCCCCGGCAGTGCCGCTTCCGGCGGCAGCGCCTCCTCCGGCAACCCCGCTGCGGGCAGCTCCGGCAACTAGTGCTGTGTCCTGGAAATATCTTTCATTTTCTTTAGGGGGTCGGAGCGGCGCCTGTCCCGACTCCTGTCGGGAGCCGCGACATAGCGACTGCGGGAAATGAGGGGGGCTTTAGCCCGGAGGCCAAGTGTTATTCAATATTAGATTCCTCTTGCCCGCTCACGCGCGCTTGCCGCTTCCCAGCTCCCCCAGAAAACTCATTCCGTGCGCGATCTTCCCCCCGAAATTTTCCGCCACGCTCTGTCCCATGTCCGCCAGCGTCGCCCGCGTTCCCAGCGCCACTCCGCCCGCCACCCCGGGCGAATAAGCCAGGATGGGCACATACTCCCGCGAATGGTCGGTGGTCTCCCAGCGCGGATCGGGGTCGCAGCCGTGGTCCGCGGTCAGCAGCAGCAGGTCCGAGCCGCGCAACTCCTGCAGAAATCCGCCCAGCCAGAGGTCGAACTCCTCGAGTGCGCGCGCGAAGCCTTCCACGTCCTTGCGGTGCCCGTAGAGCATGTCGAAATCCACCAGGTTGCTGAAGACCAGCCCCGCCGGCCGTTCCCGCAGCGCCGCTCCCAGCTTTTCCATGCCGTCCGCGTTGCTCTTCGTCGTGACGTAGTCGTCCACTCCGCGCCCGTTATAGATGTCGTGGATCTTGCCCACCCCGAAGACCGGCACGCCCCGCTCCGCCAGCACGTCCAGCAGCATGGGCCGCGGCGGGTCCACCGCGTAGTCGTGCCGCCGCGCCGTGCGCGTGTACGCCCCGCTGGCCCCGGCAAAGGGCCGCGCGATCACCCGTCCCACGCGATGCGGCCCGTCCAGCAGCTTCCGCGCGATCGCGCACATCCGGTACAGCTCGGCCACGGGGATCACCTCCTCGTGCGCCGCGATCTGAAAAACGCTGTCTCCCGACGTGTACACAATCGGAAAGCCCGTGCGCACGTGCTCATCCCCCAGCTCCTTGAGGATCTCCGTGCCCGAGGCCGGCTTGTTCCCAATCGTCTTCCGCCCGATCTGCCTCTCGAACTCTTCCATCACCTCTCGCGGGAAACCCTGCGGATAGACCGGAAACGCCTGCTCCAGCCACACGCCAGCCATCTCCCACTGCCCGGTAGTCGTGTCTTTTCCCGGCGAATGCGTGGCTCCCTTGCCGAAGGCCGCCGTCGGCTTGCTTGCCGGCGCCAGGTGCGCCAACGGCGCAATATTTCCCAGGCCCATGCGCAGCAAATGCGGCAGCGCCAGCGGCCGCGATTCGGCGATGTGCCCGAGCGTGCTGCGGCCGGTATCCCCGTATTCCGCGGCGTCCGGCAGCGGCCCGATCCCCACGCTGTCCAGCACGATCCAGAAGATGCGCTCGAATTTCGCCATGGCCTTTTGCTCTGCTCCCGCCCCCATCCGGCCTCAAATTCACTTTAGCACACCGCCATTCTCCGCGGTCCCGGCGCCTCGCCCGCGCCTTTCCGGAACGCGCGCGCCGCCCCCTGCAGTGTGTTAGCGTAGTAGAGCGATGTTGAGTCTCGTGCTTATCTTCGCCGTCGTCTTCCTCCTGAATGTGGTCCCTGCCTTTGCGCCCCCCACCTGGATGGCCATGTCCTACATCGGGATCAAATACCCCGCCATCAACCCTCTTGCGGTCGCTCTGGTGGGTGCCGCCGCAGCGACTTTCGGCCGCCTTGTGTTGGCCATGATGTCCCGTTTGCTCATCCGCCAAAGGCTGCTCAGCGCTGCCACCCGCGAAAACGTCGACTCCATTCGCTTGGCTATCGAAGGCCGCAAGCACGTCACCCTGGGCCTCTTCCTCTTCTATGCCTTCAGCCCCATGCCCACCAACAATCTCTTCATCGGCTACGGCCTCACCCGCTTCGGCTGGCGCTTCATCGCCGTACCCTTCTTCTGCGGCCGCTTGGTTAGCTATGCCTTCTGGAACGCCACCGCCGCCAGTGCCGCGCGCAAGCTCAACGTGGATGCCTACGTCACTGGCTCCTACTTTGGCGCATATTTCGTCGTCTCCCAGATACTGCTCCTCTTTCTGGTCTATGCCTTCACGCGCATTGACTGGCGCCTGCTGGCCATGGAGAAAAAATTCCGCTGGCGCCCGCGCCAGAATGCCTCGCCCGGCCAGCCCTGAAGGGGGAACATTTTCCACCCGGGCTGCGTATCTCTTGAACAAAAGGGGGTGTGCCATGGGACAAAGTGATGGTTTGCAGCGCCGGTCCATCGGCGGCGCCATTGTCCTGATCGCCTTGGGCCTGCTGTTTTTGTTCTTCAACCTGCGCCCGGAAGCCGATCCCTGGCCTGTGGTTTCGCAGTACTGGCCCTTGCTCCTGGTCTTCCTCGGCCTGGGCAAGCTGTGGGACTACCTCTGGCTGCGCCAACATCCCGACGCTGTGGCCGGCCCGCGCATTTCCGGCGCCTCCGTGGCCCTGATCCTGCTCCTCATCCTCTTTGCCGCGGCCGTTGTCCGCGGCAAGTACACCGGCGCGCTCGCGCATGACGTGCATGACGTGAAGGCCCTCGAGCGCCAGGGCGCGCAATCGCTCCGCGCCGATATCGAGATGCCCGCGGGCCAGCTGCGCTTGAGCGGTGGCTCCAGCCGCCTCCTCGACGCCGATTTCCGCTACTCCGCAAACCAGGGCGCCCCGCACGTCGGCTACAACGTCTCCAGCGGCGCCGGCGAGCTGCGCATCCGCCAACACGGCGAGAGCGTCCACTTCGGGCGCACCGAAAATGACTGGGATCTCCGCTTCAGTAACGATGTTCCGCTCGACCTTCGCCTGCAATTGGGCGCCGGCAGCGGCGACCTGCGACTTCGCGACGTTCCCCTCACCCGCCTCAGCGTGGACATGGGCGCCGGGGAATTGCGCGCCGACCTGTCCGGCGCGCGCAAGAGCGATCTGCAGGCCGAGATTCACGGTGGCGTCGGCACAGCCACCATCCGGCTCCCCAGGAACGTCGGCGTCATCGTCCACGCTTCCGGCGGCCTCGGCTCCATCGACGCCCACGGCTTGAAAAACGACGGCGGCGCCTACGTCAACGACGCCTACGGCAAATCCCCCGTCACCCTCAAACTCACCGTCGAAGGCGGCATTGGGCAGATCGACCTCGAGCTCGAGCCCTAATCCGCCTTCCTCTCAGGAGCGCACTGTCCAGCCGCCGATCAGCAGGCATTTGCCCGCTTTCGTGCGCAGCCGTATAATTGTGAGTTTAGACAGCGCGCGCGATGCTCTCTGTCTGGACACCCCTTTGGCCACACACGAACTCACGCCCGTTTCGGCCGAACAGGAAGCCATCCGCATCCGCGGCGCCCGCGTCCATAATCTCAAGAACGTCAGCGTGGACATTCCCCACAACGCCATCACCGTGGTCACCGGCGTATCCGGCTCCGGCAAGTCCAGCCTGGCCTTTGACACCGTCTACGCCGAAGGCCAGCGCCGCTACGTCGAATCCCTCTCCGCCTACGCCCGCCAGTTTCTCGAGCGCATGGAAAAGCCCGATGTGGACGAAATCTCCGGCATCGCCCCGGCCGTCGCCATCCGCCAGAAGACCACCACCCGCAATCCCCGCTCCACCGTGGCCACCGCCACGGAAATTTACGACTACCTGCGCCTCCTCTACGCCCGCTGCGGCACCACCTTCTGCACCAAATGCGGCGTGCAGGTCCGCCGCGACGCCCCCGAGGACATCGCCAACCGCGTCCTCGCTCTCACTCCCGGCCGCCGCTTCTACGTTCTCTACCCGCTGCGCTTCGCCGCCCCGCCCAGCGGCCGCATCTCCGCGAAAAAGCGCGCTGCCGCAGCCCGGGAAGCCGAGCGCCAGGCCCTCCTCGACTTGCAGAAGCGCGGCTTCAACCGCCTCTACCAGGACGGCCGCGTCCACGAGTTCGCCACCCCGGAGACTCTCCTCGACGTCAACTTCTCCCGGCCGGTCTTCGCCCTGGTCGACCGCCTCGCCGTCAATCCCGAATCCCGCTCCCGGCTCGTCGACTCCATCGAGATCTGCTACCGCGAAGGCCACGGCGAAGCCATCCTCGAATTTCTTCCCGACCCCGCGGGCCATCCCGCCGAGCGCCTGCTCTTCAACGAGCGCTTCGAGTGCAAATCCTGCGGCATCGTCTATCAGGTGCCCGAGCCGCGCCTCTTCTCCTTCAACAATCCCTACGGCGCCTGCCCCCGCTGCCAGGGCTTCGGCAACACCGTTGATTTCGACCTCAACCTGGTCGTCCCCGATCCCGGCAAATCCATCGACGACGGCGCCGTCGAGCCCTGGACCAAGCCCCGCTACCGCGCCCTCCTCGCCGACGCCAAACGCTGGCTCCGCGCCCGCGGCATCCCCACCTACCTGCCCTGGCGCCAGCTCTCCGCCGAACAGCGCCGCCTGGTCCTCGAAGGCGATCCCAAAAACGATTTCCCCGGCGTGAAAGGCCTCTTCGAGCTCCTCGAGCGCAAGAAATACAAGCTTCACGTGCGCGTCTTCCTTAGCCGCTACCGCGGCTACGCCACCTGCCTGGAATGCGGCGGCACCCGTCTGCGCCCCGAGGCCCGCGCCGTCCGCGTCGCCGGCAAGTCCATCACCGAGGTCTGCAAGCTCACCGTAAAGGAAGCCCGCGCCTTCTTCGCCGCCCTGGCCCTCAGCGCGGAGCAGGCCAAAATCGCCGCGCGCATTCTCGAGGAGATCCGCACCCGCCTGCAGTTCCTCGACGAAGTCGGCCTCGAGTACCTCAACCTCGACCGCCTCACCTCCACCCTCTCCGGCGGCGAATCGCAGCGCATCCAGCTCGCCACTTCCCTCGGTTCGCATCTCGTCGGCGCGCTTTACGTTCTCGACGAGCCCTCCATCGGCCTGCACCCCCGCGACACCCGGCGCCTCATCGACATCCTCAAATCGCTGCGCGATCTCGGCAATACCGTCCTCCTCGTCGAGCACGATCCCGACACCATCCGCTCCGCCGACTGCATCCTCGATCTCGGCCCCGGCGCCGGCGAACTCGGCGGCCGCCTGCTCTTCGCCGGCGATTACCCCGCGCTCCTGCAGGACCCCCAATCGCTCACCGGGCGCTACCTCAGCGGTGAGCTGCGCATCTCCGTACCCGTCAACCGCCACAAGCCCGGCGGAAAATTCCTGCGCCTCTTTGGCGCCCGTCTCCACAACCTGCGCAACGTCGATCTCGCCTTGCCCCTGCAGACCCTCACCGTCGTCACTGGTGTCTCCGGTTCCGGCAAGTCCACCCTCGTGCACGACGTTCTCTACAAGGCCCTGCAGGCTAAGCGCACCGGCGGCAGCAACAAGGAATTCTGCGAGCGCATCGAAGGCGACCAGCACCTTCAGGACCTGGTCATCGTGGACCAGTCGCCCATCGGCCGCACCCCGCGCTCCAATCCGGCCACCTACCTCAAGGCCTTCGACGCCATCCGTGAGGTCTTCGCCGAAACTCCCGATGCCAAGCGCCGCGCCTACTCCGCAGGCCATTTCTCCTTCAACGTCCCCGGCGGCCGCTGCGAAACCTGCCAGGGCGACGGCACCGTCACCGTCGAGATGCAGTTTCTCGCGGACGTCGAGCTCGTCTGCGAGGACTGCCGCGGCACCCGCTTCAAGAGCGGCGTCCTCGAGGTCCGTTATCACGGCCGGAACATCCACGAAGTTCTGGAGATGACCGTCCGCGAGGCCCTGGCCTTCTTCGGCAACGTCCCCCGCGTCATCTCCAAGCTCAAAATCCTCCACGAAATCGGCCTCGGCTACCTCCGCCTCGGACAGTCCGCTACCACCCTTTCCGGCGGTGAAGCTCAGCGCCTGAAGCTCGCCGCGCACCTCGCTCGCACCGAAAACCAGGGCATCCTCTATATCCTCGATGAACCCACTACCGGCCTGCACTTCGACGACATCCAGAAACTCCTCGCCGCTTTTCGCAAGCTCCTCGAAAGCGGCGCCTCCCTCCTCGTCATCGAGCACAACCTCGACGTCATCAAGTGCGCCGACTGGCTTGTCGACCTCGGCCCCGAGGGCGGTGATCTGGGTGGCCGCATTATTGCCACCGGAACCCCGGAGCAGGTTGCGCGCAACGCCCAGTCGCACACCGGCCGCTACCTCGCCCGGGTCTTGCAGGCCAGCGCTCAGGCAAAGCGCCCGTCCAACGGCGCATCCAATCCCGGAGACAAAGCCGGCAACGGCGCCGGAAAATAATGAACGCCGCACGCCTCCTCCGCGTCTCGCTTCTCGCGCTCCTGTCCGGCGCGGCAAGCGCGCACGCCCAGACCCCCGCGCCGCGCAAGCCTCGCCCGGCTGCCACCCAGAAACTCCGCAACCCCCTGAACGATCTCCTCGATGAGGCGCAGCGCGCCATCGAACGCCAGGACTTCCCGGCCGCGCTGGCTCCGCTGCAGAACGTCGTCGCCCAGCAGCCTGACTTTGCCTACGGCCATTTTCAGCTCGCCTACGTTTTCACCGCCCTCCAGCGCTGGGACGACGCCCGCGCGGAATACCAGCGCGCCGCCGCGCTCGACCCCAAACTCGCCGAAGCCCACCTCAATCTCGGCCTGCTCCTCCTGGACCGCGACCCCGCCGCCGCTGTCGTTCCACTCCGCAAAGCCGTCGAACTGCTTCCCGCGCAGAGCCGCCCGCGCTTTCTGCTGGGCCTGGCCCTGGAGCGCACCAACGATCTGTCCGGCGCGCGGGAAGCACTGGAAGGCGCCGCTAAACTCGACCCGCGCGATTTCGAAACCCATCTGGCCCTCGCCCGCGTCCTTCTCCGCGCCAATCAATTCGCGCCTGCCGAAGCAAACTTCCGCGAAGCCCTGGCCCTCCAGCCGGACTCCGCTCCGGCGCGCCTGGGCCTCGCCCAGGCGCTCGACGCCCAGCAGAAGCCGGAGGCCGTCGAGGCCTACCGCGGCTATCTCCAGCTTCAGCCCGCCGACCGCGCGGCCCGCGCCCGCGTCTTGCGCTTTCTTTTCGAACAGAAGGAATATGACGCCGCGCTGGCGGAGCTCGACCGCATGGACGCCGCGCAGCCCCCGGACGTCCTCCTTCTGCGCCTCCGCGCCGACATCCTGATCGCGCAATCCCGCTGGGACGATGCCATCGCCACCCTGCAGCGCGCCATCGCTCTCGCTCCCGAGCAGCGCGACCTCCGCGCCGGCCTCGGCCGCCTCTATCTCCAAAAGCGCGATTTTCCCTCCGCCGAGCGCGAACTCCTGGCCGTCCTGCGCGCGGATGCCAGCGACTTGACGGCGTGGAAGGACCTGAGCTCCGCCTATTATCTCCAGGGCGACTGCCCCGCGGCCCTGACGGCCCTCGACGAACTCGCCCGCCGCCAGGATTTGAACTCCGGTGCTTGGTTTGTCCGCGCCACCTGCTACGATAAACTCCGGAAGATGCCCCAGGCGATCGAGGCCTATCAGAAATTTCTGAGCCTCGACAAGGGGCAGAACTCCAATCAGGACTGGCAGGCGCAGCAGCGCATCGCTGTCTTGCGCCACATGCTCGAGAACAAGCGCTGACTCCATGACCTCGCGACGCGCATTTGCGGCCGTTGTTTTTGCTTGGCTGGCACTGGCTGGCGGCGCCGGCGCCGCGCAGCAAGCCGCTCCCGCGGCCAAGATCGCGGAGCTGCAAGCCCGCTTTGACCGCGAGACCCATTCCGGGCGTAAAGCCAAGCTCTTGCAAAAGCTCGGCGACGCCCAGTTTGCCGAATCCCGCCGTGCCGGCAATGCCGGGGATTACCAGACCGTCGGCCTGCTCCTGGAAAAGTATCGCGATAACGTGCGCGCGGCCCTCGCCGCCGTGCGCCGCCAGCATCCCCAGGCGGAGAAGAATCCCGGCGAATACAAGAGGATGGAAGTGCACGTGCGCAGAGGCCTGCGCGAGCTGGACGAGACGCTCCTGGTAGCGCCCCCGCCATACCGGCCGCCCCTGCACATCGTGCGCAATGATTTGCAGGAGATCGAGGAGGAATTGCTGCGCCTGCTGTTTCCGCGGCGGCCGGGCGAGCAGCCCGTCCCCCAGAAACCTCCCGCGCCGTGAGGCTGCCATGATCCCTATGCGAAGCTTGGCTCTCTCTGTTTTTCTGGGAATCCTCTTTCCCCTGCTGGGCGCTGCCGCGCCCCGGCAGGTTGACCGCTTTGCGGTCACACAAATCAAGGACTATCTCTCCGCCATGGAAGCCGACAAGATTCGCGACGCCGAGACCCCCAACGAGCGCATCAAGCTCTTTCTCTCCTTCGCCGAGGACCGCCTGAAGAAATTCCAGTACGAGCTCGCCCACCCTTCGCCCTACCGCCATCCGGAAATCCTCAACACCCTGATGAATTCCTATGTCAGTTGCGTGGACGACGCCGCCGACCTCATCCAGCTTGGCAAGGAGAAGCAGCAGAACATCCGGCAGGGAATTGACCTGATGATCGCGCGCTCCAAGGAGTTCCTGGCCACTCTCGAGCAGTTGGCCGCCAGCGGCGCCGAGCGCGACCTCTACAAGGACAATCTCGACGACGCCATCGAAGGCACCCACGACGCCCTGAGCGACGCCGAAAAGGCCAAGAAAGAAATTGCGCCCCCCCCCGTGCGCCGCAGGAACCGGCCGTGAAACAGCGCCAGCGCTCGCAGCTTATCCCTGGCGGCGATGCCCTCTGCCTGCGCCTCTACACCCGCCTCGGCTGTGACGGCCGCCCCCCGCGCTTCCGCATCGAGTTCTATCCCTACTCCAGTCTGGTCCTCACCATTCGCCGCCGCGAGGATACCGTCCTCGTCCGCTTCTCTGATCTCCTGGCCCGCGCCCCCCGCGCGGTCCTGGAAGGCGCCGCGGCGCTCCTGCTCGCCCGTCTCTACCGCAAGAAGCCCTCCGCTTCCCTCATCGCCCCGTATCTCGACTACGCCCGCTCCGGCCGCACCCGCGACCGCATGCACCGCATGCGCCGCCGGCGCGTCGTGCCCCGCGCCGCCCATCCCCGCGGCCTGGTCTTCGACCTCGATGCCATGTTCGAGCGCCTGAACCGCGAATATTTTTCCGCCGCCCTCGCCCGCCCCCATCTCGGCTGGAGCACCCGCTCCTGGCGCCGCCAGTTCGGCTGCTACGACCCCGGCCCCAACCAGATCCTCCTCAATCGCCGCCTCGACCGCCCCGGCGTTCCCCCATGCGCCGTCGAGTACGTCCTCTACCACGAAATGCTCCACGTGAAGCATCCCACCCGCCGCGCCGGTTGCAGCCTCGTCTCCCACTCCCCCGCCTTCCGCGCCGAAGAAAAACTCTTCCCCGCCTATGTCCGCGCCCGCCGCTACCTCGACCGCCTCTAGCCCGCCTTTTTCAAGAGAGTCACCTTGTAGGAGCGAAGCTTGCCTCGCCCCGGCCAGGCCCCGGACAGCCGTCGGGACTCCGCCCGCTGCAGCACGAGCAACCCCCTGTCCCGGGTGCCACTCCGAGAGTGCGCTCTTCGCTGCCTCGCTCCGCGCAGGAAGTTGTGATACGGGTCACAGTATTTACTTCTGTTTCTTGAGATAAAGCGGCGGAGCGGGAGACGTGCTCCTTGTATGTGGGGAAGTTGCTTCTGTCCTGTAGGGATTTGCTGAAGCTGCGAGACCTCCATGAAAACTTTGCATCGGACGATCCCCATTGTTTTGCTGTCGCTCGTGGCCCTGGCGATGGTGGGAATCGTATTGGTCAGATACTGGGTCACCGGCCCGAAGCAGCAGAATACGGCCGATGCTACGCTGAACGGCCGGCCGGGTCTTGTGGACGAACAACCCCTGGTGACGGCGCAAAGGCTGGCGGCGCTTGCCGTGACCTCGGAAGAAATGGACTTCGCGCATGAGGCCGTGCGAGTGGCTGATCATGAAGTGGATCTGACCTTCACCTCCGCACTTCGTAATCTGACTTTGCATCCTCCTTCCCTGACCCCGGCAGCCCGTGCGATCTTGACGCGCGTAGAGGAAATCCAGGACCGCGTGAAAGCGGAGCAGGCTGACATTGCCCGTCTGCAGCAGCTTCTGCCCAAGGCGGAAGGAGACCGCAGGGAAGCTCTCGAACAGGAGCTTCAACTCGAACAAGCAGTCTTGGAGGTCGACCAGGAGGACCTCGGTGCTAACCGGCAGGAACTTATCCGCGCCGGAGGTGATCCGCGGAGCATCATTCAACGGTTGCTGGAACAGCACGAGGCGTGGCGCCAGCGTCTGGAGGGCAGTGCCGCCGGTGGGCTGGTTCCTGGAGACTCGCGGGTAAAAACCGTAGAACCCGAATCTCGAAGCGTCATCGCGCAATTCCGCGTTTGGCGGCAACTGTCGGCAAAACAACGGGAGCTGGCGCGGGCAAAGGAAGAAGTGAAGCGCCGCTCGGCGGAGCTGGCCGGGAAACATCAAGCGTTCGAACGAGCGGCGGCAGGGGATAGCGCGCCGGATACCAGCCAGCCGGCACCCGGCACTCCGCAAGTGAGTGACGCTGCAACAAGCAAGCAGTCGAACTCAGCGGAGATTTTTTCCATCTTGAAGCGCGTTGCGGAGGAACAGAAAAACCTGGCGGAGCTGGACAAACGGATTCAGGATCTCCAGCAACTCGATATCATTTATGGGAACTGGAGTGGCTTGGTCAAGGCACAGGAGCGCGTCTATGTGACCGGACTGCTCGAGTCGGCACTCTGGATACTCGCCGCCCTTCTTCTGGTGTTTTTAGCGGACCCCTTGCTGCGGGCCATACTTTCCCGGGTCGCTCCAGAAAATAAACGCCTGCTGACCATCCGCACCGTGGCGCGTTTCGCCACGCAGGCCATCGGAATCGCCTTGATTTTGCTGGTCCTCTTCGGGCCGCCAAATCAGTTGGCGACGGTCGTCGCTCTTGCCGGTGCGGGTCTAACCGTGGCTCTCAAGGATTTCATTATTGGCTTCTTCGGTTGGTTTGCACTCATGGGACGCAATGGCATCCGGCCGGGTGACTGGGTGGAAATTAGCGGCATTGGCGGCGAAGTGCTGGAGGTCGGCCTGCTCCACACGGTCCTCTTGGAGACCGGAAATTGGTCTGACGCGGGCCACCCCACGGGCCGCAAGGTGAACTTCTCAAACAGCTTTGCCATCGAAGGCCATTACTTTAACTTTTCAACCTCCGGGCAGTGGCTTTGGGACGAAATTCAGGTACCCATCCCTCCAGGTACTGATCCCTATCCCATTGCCGAAGCGATTCAGAAAAGCGTCGCCGCGGAGACACTGGCCAATATGCAGCTGGCCGAGCAGGAATGGCAGCGCGTCGTGCCTGCCCCTGCCGGACGCTCTTTTTCGGCATCGCCGTCAATCAGCGTGCGGCCCACAAACCTTGGCGTGAATGTGATTGTCCGTTATATCACGCGCGCTCAGGAACGGCATGAAGTTCGATCGCGCCTCTATCACGAAATCGTGGAACTCCTCCGCAGCAAGCAAATTCCGCAAACCCAGCCTCAGAGCGAGGCTTCGACCTCCTTCCCGGTTGCTCGCTGACCAAATGTGACCTCCTGCCGCAAGCGGTTTGTTCCGCCCTTCGCCCGCATCTTCTCTATTTTTAGGGGGAACTCGACTTCTTCATCCGCCACAGCCGTGTTCACCGGCTGCCTCGGCATGGTGCGATCGGCAACGATTACCCGTCCCGCGCGTTGCGTTCAGCAGAGCGAACCGTTACTTGCTGCGCGCAAACTCGACAAAATCGCGGCCCATGTAGAGCCGGTACGCGCCCGCCGATGGCGCGCTCACAACCTGGAGAGGCACCGGCCGCTTCATCTCTGCATCTTTGGAGGAAGCAACCTGAAACAGGTCGTGCGCACCGAGATCCATCACCACAAACTTGCCATCTTTCGGGAAACCAAAGCCGTAGGCACCAGCCGGCAGCTTCTGTCCGCCGATTTCCAGCGCAACCTCGCTGATCAGATACCCCTGCCATTTCTCGCGAATTCCGCTGGAATAGCCGGAGGCGTCGACCGCCCCCGCCAGAGTGTAGGCGTCATCGCTAAAACGGATTCCCCCGGTATTGCGCAGCTGGACGGACGTGACCTGCCCATGGAAGAAGATTTTCTCGGGGAAAAGTTTTGCGCCAATGTCGTTTGCCTTGAGGATGGCATCACTCGCCGCAGGAGAGGCGCCGGCAAATGGAATCTGCAGCAGCAAAGTAAGAAGAAGCAGCAAGGCAAGTCCGGCCAAAAGCTTCACGCGTGTCATTCGATGATCTCCCTTCGATTGGAATCCGATTTCAATTACATCCATGCTTCTGATGCAGCATTCCTTACCAGGGATGTCCATTTCGGCCTCCCGGCAGCCGTAAGTTTACACCCGTTTGTTTCCCGTCGGGCACTTCCAGCACAGGAAAGAAATGCAGCCAGCGCTATCCGGTTCGCTCAAACACCTGTAACCTTCGGGCTATTCAGGCGTATTCTCAGCCCAGCGGTTCGAGGCTGCGAATTTCGTTCGGAGATCATCCCTTGCTTTCCGACTGGACATTCACTCCGTTCTACGCCGTGATCTTCTGCTGGTTCGCTTTCGCCGCCGTATTCCTGTTCCGCAAACGCCCGCCCGCCCCGCAGGAAAGCATTCGCGAGCGGCGCGCCCTCGGGCCCATCGCCCTCCAGGCCATCGCCTACGCCGCAGTCGGGGCGGCGCACCGCCACCCCGCATCGCCTCTTTTCACTCCCGCCTGGACTCCCGTCCTCGGTATTCTTGCCGTTCTGTTGGCAGCGTCTTCTGTCAGCCTGGTTCTGGTCAGTGTGCGCACGCTCGGGCGGCAATGGGCCATCGCGGCGCGCCTCATCGAAGGCCATGCACTCATCACCGCGGGCCCCTACCGTTTCGTTCGCAATCCCATCTATACGGGCATGTTCGGCATGCTCCTTGCCACGGGTCTCGTGGTAAGCCACGGGCTCGGTTTGCTCCTGGGAATCGTTCTCTTTCTCGCCGGAACGATCTGGCGAGTGCGTTTGGAAGAGCAGTTGTTGCGCGCGCAGTTCGGCGCCGAATTCGCGCGGTATCGCGCCAAAGTGCCGGCCCTCATTCCCGGCGTGTGGTAATTCCCGGCTGCGCCCGGCGAGTTGACAGGCCCGTATTCCTTCTATACCGTGCCCGCATGTCATCCAAGAAACCGCTCGCCTTGGCGCGCACCACGGCCCCAATCGGCGTGCGGATCGAACGCGCCGCCGATGTCCTCACCTTCACCCTGGACAATTCCGCGCGCGGCAATGAGGTCACTGGTCCGATGTTCGACGCCATGCTGGCCGAGCTGGGCTCCGAAGCCGCTCGCCCCACCGCCCGGGTTCTGCGCATTCGCGCGCGCGGCAATGTCTTCTGCACCGGGCGCGAGCGCGCCGGCCGCGACGCCGCGGCCATCCGGCACGAAGTAACGCGTCTCATCGGCCTCAAGCGCGCTCTCCGTGCCTCCCCCTTGATCAGCGTCGCGGAGGTCCAGGGGGATGCCCTCGGTTTCGGCTTCGGCCTGGCCATCGTTTGTGACTTCGTTCTTGTCGCGCAGCACGCGGCCCTGGGTTTTCCCGAGATGCGCAACGGGCTCGCCCCGGCCGCCATCATGGCCTACCTCGGCGAGTACGCCCTGCCGCGCTTCGCCTTTCCCCTGGTCCTCTTCGGCGATCCCATCACCCCGCAACACGCGCTGCAAATCGGCCTCATCTCGCAAGTCTGCCCGGCCAAACGTCTCGCCCTAAACGCTGACGCTCTCGTCCGGCGCATCCTGCGCCTCGACCCCGCTGCCACCCGCCGCTGCAAGGAATTCTTCCAGATCGCCCAGCAGCACTCTTTCGACGAGAATTGCCGCCTCGCCGTGGAAGCCCTGACCCTGGGCAGCATGGCCCTGCTTGCGAGGCAAGACTGAATTGGCTCTGCAGGCCAATGCCGCCGCGCGCCTCGACCGCCTCCCGCCTTCTTCGTTTCATCGCCGCATCCTGGCGTTGATCGGCATCGGCATGTTCTTCGATGGTTTTGACGTCTACGTTGCCGCAACCGTTCTTGGCGCCACCCTCAAAAGCGGTTTCTCCACCATCCAGCAGAGCGCCCAGTTCGTCTCCGTGACCTTTCTCGGCATGATGCTGGGGTCCTTTCTGACCGGTTTCCTCGGAGACCGCTACGGCCGCCGCTTCACCTATCAAGCCAATCTCGCCATCTTCGGTCTCGCCTCCCTCGCTTCCGCTTTTGTCCCCTCCATGCACGTGCTGATCCTGCTTCGCGGCATCATGGGTCTGGGGCTTGGCGCCGAAATCGTCGTTGGCTTTTCAACGCTGACGGAGTTTGTCCCCCCGCAAGCCCGCGGCAGATGGCTGGGCGCCCTCTCCGTCACCGTCGTATCCAGCTTGCCCATCTCCGCGCTCGTCGCCACGCTGCTCATCCCGCGCTTCGGCTGGCGCGTCATGTTTGTTATCGGTGGCTTGGGTGCTCTCGTGGTTTGGTATTTGCGCAAGTCACTTCCGGAGTCGCCCCGTTGGCTCGAATCGGTCGGTAAAACCGAAGAAGCGGAGGCCATCCTGCAAGCGATCGAGCGCGAAGTCTCGTTCCAGCGCGGCCCGCTTCCTCCGCCGGTGCAAGTCGTTTCCGCTCCCCCATCGCGGAGCCTCGCTTCGCTGTTTAGCCCCGTGCTCTTCACTCGCATGGTCGTGGGAGCCGTTACCCTCATCGTCGCCAACACCTTGATCTATGGATTTGTCACCTGGCTGCCCACGTTCTTCGTCCAGGAAGGCCGCAGCATCGCCACTTCCTTCGGCTATTCCCTGATCATGTCCATTGGCGCGCCTGTCGGGTCGTCCATTGGCGCGTTTACGGCGGATTCCTGGGGGCGCAGGCCAACCATCATCGGCGCGTCCCTGCTCACCATCCTGCTCGGCGGTATCTATCCTTTCATCCAGGATCCTGTCCTGCTGCTTCTCGTCGGCTTCTTGTTGATGATCCCCATCTATGTGCTGGTCACGCTGCTCTTCGCCATTTATATTCCCGAACTCTTCCCCACCGAAGTTCGCCTGCGCGCCACCGGGATTTGCAATACGTTCGGGCGCGGCTCGACCATCGTCACGCCCTTCCTCGTCGTCGCCTTGCTCCGCTCCCACGGCGTCGGCGGAGTCCTCAGCCTGATGATCGGCCTTCTGATCGTGCAGATTGTGGTTGTTCTCTTCTTTGGCATCGAGCCCAGGAAGCGCCGCCTCGAAGAGATCGGCCCCGAATTGCCTGGCGGCGAAAAGGTCTTGCGTCCGCAAAAGGAGTTGGCGTAATCACCGCCGCGCTGCGGGGCGTGGTCCAGGAAGAAACGAGGCGTCTTGATCGCTGGCTTCCTCTGCGCCGCGGCAATCGGCCGGGGGCAGCTCTCGGGAAAGCTGTTCGTGGGATTTCTCGGGCATCCGCATGAGCGCCGGTTCCCAGCGTGTCGTAGAATAGGCGTCCTTGTTGACTCTGCCTGAACTCGGCCGTCTGCGCGTCGTCCTGGTGGCCACGCGCAACCCTCTTAACATCGGCGCCGCAGCCCGCGCCATGAGCAACTTCGGCTTCCTTCGTCTGCGCGTGGTCAACCCCTACGAAGTCGCCTTTCGCGAAGCCCGTTCCGCCGTCGGCGCCTCCGCGCTGCTCGCCGCCGCCGAAGAGTTCAAAACCGTGGCCGAAGCCGTCGCCGATTGCTCCCTCGTCGTGGGCGCCACCGCGGTCACCCGCCGCGAATTGCAGCACTCCCTTCGCCGCCTGGAAGACGGCGCGCGCCTCATTCGCAAGCAACTCGCCTCCAGCCGCGTCGCTCTTTTGTTCGGTTCGGAGAAAGTGGGCCTCAGGAACGAAGACCTCAGCCACTGCCACTGGCTGCTGCGCATCCCGGCGCGCGAGGAGCATCCCTCGATGAACCTGGGCCAGGCGGTCGCCCTCTGTCTGTACGAACTCGTGCGCCATTCCGGCGCCGCGCGCCAGCCCGAGAAAGAGAAGCTCGCCACTGCCGGCGAGCTCGAGCGCATCACCGCTCTGCTCCTCGACGCTCTGCGCTCCAGCGGCTATTTGCCCCCGCGCCCCGTGCCTTCCGCCGAGGAGAAAGTGCGCCGCCTCGTCCGCCGCCTCCATCTGCCCGCACGCGACGCCGGCCTCTGGCTGGGCATGCTCCGCCAGATCGTCTGGAAGACCCGTTCCGGAAAATAACCGGTTCGCAACAGCCCTTCCCGCCCGTTCAGCGCAGGGTTTTTCTCAGGCGTGTGCCGGCCTTCTTCAGGTCGTATGCCAGATTCTCGACCCGCTTCGACAGCTGCGTCAGTTCCTCTCTGGCCACCTCTGCTGCCTTGGCCACTTTGTGGGCTGCGTGATTGGCTCGCCCCGCTGCGGTCCCGATTTTCACTGCCGCTGTTTGTAGTCGCGTTTTCCGTAGCATGCTTCGTTCTCCTTGTTAGGACCCTTCCGGCCTCCTTGTGGATTGTTTGGCGATCGTTTCTTGGCGAAAACGGCCGGTATGAGCGGGAAGGGAACCCCTAACAGTGGAACTCTTTTGCCCTCCCGGATTCAGTGATACGCATCACAGAGTCCGGTGAACGAAGAGCAAGGGGGATGCTTTCCCCCGGGAAGGCGGACTTCTTCTAGGCCAGCACTTCCGGAACTTCCATCTGCTGGTTGCGGAAGGCTGCGTCAAAGGCCTTGAGGACGGCAGGATCGAAGTCTTTGCCCGATCCTTGCAGCAGGATATCGCGGGCCTCGTAAGGCGACATTCCTTTGCGGTACGGCCGGTCACTGATCAGCGAATCATAAACATCGGCGACACTGATAATCCGCGCCTCCAGGGGGATGTCCTCGCCCTGCGTCGCGTGGTAGCCTGTGCCGTCAAACTTGTCGTGGTGCGCAAGGATGATCGGTAAGATTCGCCGCAGCGAACTGCCCACCGGGCTGAGGAAGGCGACTCCTTTCTCCACATGGGTCTTGATTTCTATCATTTCATCGTCGGTCAGCCGCGCCGCTTTGTAGAGCACTTCGCGGCTGGTTTCCAGCTTCCCGATGTCGTGCAGGAGCGCGGCCGCGCGCACGTCCTCCACCCGGTCCCCGGAAAAGCCCATGTTCTGGGCAATCTGGGTGGCGTAGACGGACACGCGGAACGAGTGATTCTGCGTGTATTTGTCGTTGGAGATAAACTGGTTGAGAATTTGCAAAACGCCGTAGTACGTATCTCGAACTTCCCGCAGTGCCCGTTCTTCCTTTTCGTGCAGTGTTCCCGCCGCATACGCGGTGATCAGGAGGAAACTGCCCCAGATCGTGAGATCCGACAAAGCCATGAGGTGGCCCAGTTCGGCGTGCAGATTGCTGCTCAGCGTCGCAGGGTTGAGAACATCTATCCAGCAAACGATCAGGATGGAGGCAATGGCCGTTTGCACGGCCCGCCGCCGCCCAAAATAGTAGGCGGCAAAAAGCGTTGGCAGACAGTAAAAAGTCAGAATCAACCGCTGGCCCGCGACGAAGCGGTTCACGATCCCTGCAAATGCAATAATGCTGAAAATCAGCAGCAGCTCTTTGTTGGTCTCCGCGGCTCTGTCAATCCATTTCTTGCCCATGGCGTAGTTCTCCAAGCCGAAAGGTCGAGGAGGGGAAGGGTCCAAATGACAGTGTGAACCCGCAAAGGAACGCGCGAAAGTGCAATCAAGATTGTGTGACCGAAGCGCCAACAAACCGCGCGCCTATTTCCACGCTACTTCCGTGATTACCGCTGGCGAAGCAATCCTCCTGACCGCGGCATGCGGCTATTCCGCAGAGTGTGATCGCAGGCGCGTGAATTGTCCGGGCTACTCCGCTTTCCCGCGCTTCTTCTCCAGCTCACTCTGGAGTTTCCCGATCCGTTTGCGCACCTTCGCGGCGTCTTCCGCGTGCGGAAATACTTCCAGATACCGCGTGAACGACCGCACCGCCTCCCGCTTCAGCCCCTTCTTCTGCTGCGCCTCGCCCAGTAGCAGGTAGGGCAGGGCATAATTGGGCCGCGACTCGATGGCGTCCCGGAAGCGGTCCATGGCCGCGTCCACGTCCCCCTTGCGCATGTAATATCGCCCCACCTCAATGTCCTTTTCCGCGCGCAGCGGATCGAACTTCGGCTGCTCCGGCGCCGCTGGCCGCGCCGGCAGGGGCGCAGCCTTCGGTCGCGTTTCGCCCTCTTCCAGGGGCCTCTTCGACGACGATTCCTGCGGCTCCTGCGCCATGCCCCGCGCGCCCGGCGCGCCCAATGCCCCCACTGCGGCCAGCGTCAGCACCCAGCGCCCTGCAAACCCCTTCTTCATTCGGCTCCCTCCCTTCTATCCGATTCGCTCTAGTATGATGGAAGATGTCCGGCCCGCGCAGCTTTCTCCGCGCCTTCCGGTCCACTTTCCATGGATCCACAGCAAAAAGCCGCCAGTCTCCCCGAAAGCCCGGGCGTCTACCTCTTCAAGGACGCCGCGGGAACCGTCCTCTATGTCGGGAAGGCCCTCTCTCTCCGCAACCGCGTCCGCTCCTATTTCCTCGAATCCCGCTGGACCGACGCCAAGACCGGCTCGCTCGTCCGCGAAATTGCCGACCTCGAAACCATCGTCGTCGGCAACGAGCGCGAAGCCCTGGCCCTCGAGCACAATCTCATCAAGCAGTACCGCCCCAAGTTCAACGTCCTTCTTCGCGATGACAAGACCTATCCCTACCTCAAATTCACCGCCGCCGAAAAATATCCCCGCGTCTATTTCACCCGTCGCATCATAAAAGACGGCTCGCTCTATTTCGGCCCCTATTTCCCGTCCAGCCTCGCCCGGCGCATCCTCCACTTCATCCACAAACGCTTCCAGGTCCCCTCCTGCACCGTGGACCTCACCCGCCCTCACCCGCGCCCCTGTCTGCAGCACTATATCCAGCGCTGCCTCGGCCCCTGCGTCCCCGGCCTCACCAGCGACGAGCGCTACTCCGAAGCCGCCCGCGACACCCGCATGTTCCTCGAAGGCCGCCGCCACGACCTCATCAAAAGTCTCGAAGCGCGCATGGCCGCCGCCTCCCGCGAAGAGCGCTTCGAGCAGGCCGCCGCCTATCGGGATCTTCTCCGCACCCTCGAGGACATCGAAGAGCGTCAGCGCATCGCCGCCGCGCAGGGCGACGATACCGACGTTCTCGCCTGCTACGCCGAGCCGCCCCTTGTCGCCGCCAATCTCTTCCACCTGCGCGGCGGCCGCGTCGTGGACCGCCGCGAATTCTACTGGGAGGATCTCGCCGAGTTCGACCCCCGCGAGTTCGTCCCCGCGCTCCTCAAGCAGCTTTACCTCGAAGCCGAATATCTTCCCCGCGCCATCCACGTCCCCGCCGATTTCGAGGACCGCGCGCTCCTCGAGGAGACCCTCTCCGAGCGCGCCGGCCACAAAGTGGAAATCCTCGCGCCGCAACGCGGTCCCAAGCGCGCCTTCCTCGACCTGGTGGAAACTAACGCCCAGCACTCCTTCACGCAGCGCTTCCGCGTGCTCAAACCCACTTCCCGCGCCATTGCCGAAGCCCTGCAGAGCGCTCTCGATCTTCCCGAGCCGCCCCAGCGCATCGAGAGCTTCGACGTCTCGCACATTCAGGGCACCGACACCGTGGCTTCCATGGTCGTCTGGGAAAACGGCCGCATGAAAAAATCCGGCTATCGCAAGTTCATCATCCGCGGCGTCCCCGGCCCGGACGGCGCGCCCGTCCTCAACGACGATTTCGCCAGCATGCGCGAAGCCGTCTCCCGCCGCTATCGCCGCCTCCAGGAAGAGAAACAGCCGCTCCCCGGCCTGGTGCTGATCGATGGTGGTATCGGCCAGCTCCACGCCGCCGTGCAGGCCCTCGAATCCCTGCAGATCATCAACCAGCCCCTGGTCAGCATCGCCAAGAAAGAAGAAATCCTCTACGTCTACGGCCGGGAGCACGAGCCCATCGTCCTCGATCGGCACTCTCCCGTTCTGCACCTCGTCCAGCAAATTCGCGACGAAACCCACCGCTTCGCCGTGGCTTTCCACCGCCAGCGCCGCGGCCAGCGCCAGACCCACAGTGCCCTCGGCGAAATACCAGGCGTCGGCCCGCGCACCGCGCAGAAACTCCTTCGCGAATTTGGCAGCGTCGCCAACCTGCGCCGCGCCGGCCTGGACGCCTTGAGCCGCGTGCTGCCACGCAAGCGCGCCGAAAAAATCCTGCAGCATCTGCAGGAGAGCCAGAACCACTCTGTTGTGGAATAGCGGTTAGCGCGTCTTGCGCCACCCAGACCCCTGTGCTAGCTTGCACATGGAGGCTCTTATGGCAGACAACGTAGGCTCCAAAGTCAGTTATTTTCTCGTCGGGCTTGGCGTCGGCGCTCTCGTCGGCGTTCTGTTTGCCCCCAAGTCGGGTGAAGAAACCCGCGAATATCTCGCCAAGCGCGCCGATGATGGCCGCGACTACGCGCAGCGCAAGGCCCGCGAATTGCGCGAGCGCGCCGACGATCTCCTTGAGCGCGGCAAGGAAGTGGCGTCCCGGCAGAAGGATTCGCTGAGCGCGGCGGTGGAAGCCGGGCGCGAGGCTTACCAGCGCGAAAAGTCCAAGTCGTAGTTGACCGCTTTGCGGTCACGCTGACAGTTGACCGTTTCGCGGTCCTAGTGACAGTCGTTCGGGATCGAGCAGCTCAGCGGAATAGGGCCCGCCGTGCAGCGGGGCCTGTGGGGTGCGTATGCAAACCTGGCTAGCCGTGTTCGTGGTGGCGATGTCGGTTGCCGTTATTCTTCAGACGGTTATCCTGGCCGCCCTCTATTTTCAGCTTAAGCGCCGCCTGGAGCAGACCCAGCGCATCCTCACCGATCTGCAGACGCGCATCGGGCCCATCCTCACCCGCGTGCAGATCCTGCTGGAAGATACCCAGCCGCGCATTTCCGATCTGGTGGCCGACGCCGCGCACTTCGTCTATCTCGCGCGCACCCAGGCGCAGAAGGTGGACCGCATCTTCACGGAAACCGCCGACCACCTGCGCGGCCAGCTCAACCACTTTGACCGCATTCTCACCGGCACCCTGGAAACCCTCGAGGATGCCGGCTCGCAGTTCCGCCGCAGCTTCCTCGGCCCCATGCAGAAGGTTTCCGCGGTGGTGCAGGGCGTCAAGGTCGGCCTGGATTTCTTCCGTTCGCGCCGCCGCGGCGACTCGCCCCCCGAAGCCCCGGAACCCCAGGAAGACGAACTCTTCATCTGACCCGCCGGCGGCTGTCCGGCAGTTTGTAAAAAAACGAACACGTCATTCCGAGCGAAGCGAGGAATCTCTCTTCGTTCAGCTGACTAGTCCTGCCGCGCGATCCACCCGCCGCCCAGCACTACTTCGCCCGCGTAGAAAACCGCCGCCTGCCCCGGGGTGATCGCCCGCTGCGGCGCATCGAAGGTGACCCGCGCGCCGGCCGCCCCCAGCGGCTCCACGGTCGCCGGCGCGGCTTCGTGCTTGTGGCGGATCTTCACTTCCGCGCGCAGCGGCTGCTCCGGCGCTGCGCCGGCAATCCAGTTCACGCCCTCTACGGCGCACACCGTCTCGCGCAGCGCCGCGTCCTCGCCCACGATCACCCGGTTGGCTGCGGTGTCCAGCGCAATCACGTATAACGCCTCGCCCGTGGCGATGCCCAGCCCCTTGCGCTGTCCCACCGTGAACTGATGCAGCCCGCTGTGCCGTCCCAGAACTTCGCCGCCCTGCGTGCGTATCTCGCCTTCTTCGGCGGCCAGCGGAGCGCCGCGCTCCCGTGAATACGCCTCGATGAACTGCGCGTAATTCCCGTTGGGCACGAAGCACAGCTCCATGCTCTCCGCCTTTTCGGCCACGGGCAGCGCCGCGCACCGCGCCAGCTCGCGCACCTCTTCCTTCGTCAGCTCGCCGAGAGGGAACTCGCTGCGGCAGAGCTGCTCCTGCGTCAATCCAAAGAGAAAATACGACTGGTCCTTGCTTTCATCCTTCGCGCGCAGCAGCTCGAACCGCCCCGTCTTGCGATTCTCCCGCACCCGCACGTAGTGCCCGGTGGCCAGGCGCTCCGCACCCACCTGCCGCGCCATGCGCAGCAGCGGCGCGAACTTCACGTCGGTGTTGCACCTGGCGCAGGCGATCGGCGTGCGCCCCGCGAGATAGTCCGCCACGAACGGCCGCACCACGCGCTCCTCGAACTGCTCCTCGAAATTCACCACGTAGTGCGGAAACCCCAGATGCTGCGCCACGCGCTTCGCGTCATACACGTCGTCCAGCGAGCAGCAGCGCCCCGCCGCCGGTCCTGCTACTTCGGGGCCTTGCAGTTCCGGCAGCCGCCGCTGGTTCCACAGCTGCATTGTCAGCCCCACCACCGCCCGCCCCTGCCCGCACAGCAGGGCCGCCACCGTCGAGCTGTCCACACCCCCGCTCATGGCCAGCGCGACCATGCCGCGCGCCCCTGCGGCCCGCCCGGTCGCATCTCCGTTTTGTGTGAACGTCTTCATCTCGTATTCCGTTTCCGTTCCTCCGGCCCCATCGGAAAACCGCGCGGCTGCCGCCCCGCGCTACAGGGCTTGCCCGGATTTGCCATACCGTGGCGACAACTCCCGCAACTGCGCCACCGCCGCGGGTACCACTTCAAGCGCGAAATCGACCTCCGCCTCGGTCGTGTGCCGCCCCAGGCTGAAGCGCAAACTCGCCCGCGCCTCTTCGGCCGGCAAACCGATCGCCGTGAGCACATGCGACGGCTCCAGCGCCCCGGAAGAGCACGCCGCCCCCGTCGAGCACGCCAGCCCCTTCAGGTCCAGCGCAATCACCAGCGCCTCGCCCTCCACCCCGGGGAATAGGATGTTCGTGGTATTCGGAGTGCGTGCCGCGCCGCCTCCATTCACCCGCGCCTGCGGCACCCGCTCCAGTAGCCCGCGCTCCAGCCGGTCGCGCAGCGCGCCCACCCGCCGCGCGTCTTCCGCCAGCGCCGCGCGCGCCATCTCCGCCGCTTTGCCCAGCCCCACGATCCCCGGCACGTTTTCCGTCCCCGGCCGGAAGCCGTGCTGGTGCCGCCCGCCGTAAAGCAGCTGCCGCAGCCGCGTCCCCCGCCGGATGTACAGCGCGCCCACGCCCTTCGGCGCATAGAATTTGTGCCCCGAAAGCGAGAGCAGGTCCACGCCCAGCCGCTCCACGTCCACCGGAATCTTGCCCGCGCTCTGCACCGCATCCGTATGGAAGTACACATCCCCCCCGGCTGCGATCTTGCCAATCTCTTCGAGCGGCTGAATGGTGCCCAGTTCATTGTTGGCGTGCATTACCGTGATCAGCGCCGTCTCCGGCCGCAACGCCCGGCGCACCGCCGGGGGGTCCACGCGCCCCGCGCCATCCACGGCCAGATAGGTTACCGCCACGCCCTGCTTTTCCAGCGCCTGGCAGGTGTTCAGGACCGCTTCGTGCTCGATGGCGGTCGTCACGATGTGGGGAGAAAAATCAGCGAGAGAAGCAGAGGACGAACGCATCGCCAGAAGCGGCTGTGCCATCCCAAAAATCGCGTGATTGTCCGACTCTGTCCCCCCGCTGGTAAAGACGATCTCCTGCGGGCGCGCGCCGATCAGCGCCGCCACCGCTTCCCGCGCCGACTCCACCGCCGCCCGGGCCTTCTGCCCAAAGCTGTGGATGGATGCGGCATTCCCGTACTCCGCGGAGAAGTAGGGCAGCATCGCCTCGAGCACCCCCGGCTCGACCGGGGTGGTGGCGTTGTAATCCATGTAAACCCGCTTCATGGCTGTGCTTTTAGGATAGCAGGAGCGGGAGGGAAGTGGCGAGGGAGGAGTGGCAGAGGAGGAGTTAGTTAACGATATGACCCCCACCCCCTCGGGTTTTTTGTAACTGCAGATTCTAAATAGTTTTAAGTCCTTTGTTTTGGAACTGCAGATGATAAAGGGGTTAGGGGCGCATTTTGTGGAAGTGCAGAATGCAAAGGGGTTGCGCGGGTGAGAAGGGGGAAGGAGGGCATCATTCGCATACTTAGGTCCGGGCGGGATTCGCAGACATGCCGGATGCGGGGTGGCGGAGTGTCGCGCAGGTTGAGCGGGAATGTTTGCCGCAAACACGACAAATGATAGCAGTGGAGTTACTATAAGTCAATAGATAACTAAATGGTTTTCGAATGGGCTGTGCCAGGCGTTCGAAAACCAGCACCCTGCCAAACATCTTGGAATATCTTGCCGCCGTTCGTCCGTGCTACAGTCTCCAGTTCCGGGCGCCCCCCGTTATGCGGAATTGAGGATCGACCGCTGCGCGGCCGGATGTGGAGAGGATGACGTGGCCTATCGCGATTTGCGGGAGTTCGTCCACAAGCTGGAGAAGGCAGGAGAGCTGAAGCGCATCACCGTGGAGGTGGACCCGGTCCTGGAGATCACCGAGGTCACTGACCGCGTGACGCGGGCCAACGGCCCGGCGCTGCTTTTCGAGAAGCCCAAAGGCTCGCGCTATCCCGTGCTGATCAATGCCTTCGGCAGCTTGCGGCGGATGGAGCTGGCTTTCGAGGTGGAGAAGCTGGATGAGATTGCGGCGCGTATCCGCGGCTTTCTGGATATGCAGTCGCCGCAGGGACTCTTTGACAAGCTTAAGATGCTGCCGAAGCTGGCCGAGCTGGGGTCCTTCTTCCCGAAGACAGTGAAGTCCGGGCCGTGCAAGGAAGTAATCAAGCACGGCAAGGACGTCAATCTCAACGAATTCCCGATCCTGAAGTGCTGGCCGCAGGATGGCGGGCGCTTTATCACCTTTCCGCTGGTATTCACCAAGAATCCGGAAAACGGCAAGCGCAACGTGGGCATGTACCGCATGCAGGTATATGACGAGCGCACCACGGGCATGCACTGGCAGACACAGAAGCACGGCGCCGAGCATTTCCGCCGGGCGCAGGCCAAGGATCCCCAGGGACGCATTCCCGTAGCGGTGGCCATCGGCTCGGACCCCTCCACGGCGCTGGCGGGCATGCTGCCGATTCCGCCGGATATGGATGAAATGATGTTCGCGGGCTTTCTGCGGCGCGAGCCGGTGGAGATGGTAGCCTGCGAAACCTGCGACCTGGAAGTGCCAGCCAACTCGGAGATCGTCCTGGAAGGCTACGTCAGCTTGAACGAGATGCGCGTGGAAGGGCCCTTTGGCGACCATACCGGATTTTATTCACTGGAAGGGGATTACCCGGTCTTCCACGTGGAGTGCATCACCCACCGCATAGACCCCGTCTACCTGACTACCATCGTGGGCCCGCCGCCGCAAGAGGACTACTGGATGGGCTACGCCGTGGAGCGCATCTTCCTGCCGGTAATGAAGATGCAGTACCCGGAGATCGTGGACGTGGCCATGCCCGCCGAAGGCATCTTCCACAACCTGATGATCGTGGCCATCCGCAAATCCTACCCGGGGCACGCGCGCAAGATCATGAACGCCATCTGGTCGCTGGGCCAAGCGATGTTCACCAAGGTGATTGTGGTGGTGGACCACGACGTGAACGTGCACGACGCCCGGGAGGTCACCTGGAAAGCCCTGTGCGCGCTGGATCCCGAGCGCGATGTGCAGTTTGTGCTGGGTCCCGTGGATACGCTGGACCACGCGGCGCGGATGCAGGACTACGGCTCGAAGATGGGCATTGATGCCACGCGCAAGTGGGCGGCGGAAGGATTCGCGCGGCCGTGGCCGGACGAAATCCGCATGGACGAAGCGACGAAGGCGCGGATCCGGGCACTTTGGATGTCGTTTGGTTTCAAAGGATAACCGTCCCTGCGGGCAGGTAGGGGGTCTATGGAAAAATACAACCTGTAGTGGTACTAGGTCCCTCATGACCCAATATCTGTGAATTGCTTGCGGCAATCCCCCCACAACTACCTGCAATTACCCCTATTCTTAGGACAACTACGGCAATCATTCCCTTGACGCCCGCTATTGGCGAATGTCATAAGGGGTGCACGGCAAATGCCCGCGGGGGCCACAAAGCAGGAGCGGGTGCGCCGGAAGGCCGACAAAGTAAAGAGTACGGGCGAAGCAGTGCTGAACGCCTGGGGTGGCGTTTCCCGTGAATGAGTCGCGCGAAGTGATGAACGTCCGGCAGGCGTCGCAGTATCTGGGGATCTCACCGGATACTCTGTACCGTTACATCACCGAGGGCGAAATCCCCGCGTTCAAGCTTGGAAATCGTTGGAAACTCAGGAAGACGATCCTGGACCGCTGGATGGAACGCAAGATGAGCCAGGTACACGCCCGGCGCCATTAGCCTGGCGCGGGCGATCGGGGAGAGAGGCCGCACTATGTTGTTCGGCATCGGAAAAGGGAGCAAGCAGCTGGTGGGACTGGACATCGGGTCCAATTCCATCAAAGCCGTGGAATTGAAATCCACGAAAGCCGGCTATGAGCTGGTGAGTTTCGGCATCGAGGCCCTGGCGCAGGATACGGTGGTGGACGGGGCGATCATGGACGCCCCGCAGGTAGCCAATGCCATCAGCAAGATTTTTGAAGCCCAGAAGATCAAGACCAAGAGCGTGGCCACGTCAGTGTCGGGGCACTCGGTGATCGTGAAGAGGGTGCCGCTGCCGCTGATGAGCGAAGAAGAGCTGTACGACCGGATCCCGGCGGAAGCCAGCCAGCACATCCCCTTCGACATTGCGGACGTGAACCTGAGTTACCAGCTGCTGGAAACGATGGATTCGCAGATGGACGTGCTGCTGGTGGCGGTGAAAAAAGACAAGATTCTGAATCACACGAACGTGCTGGCGCAGGCGGGCAAAGCGCCGGTGGTGGTGGACATTGACGCGTTCGCGCTGCAGAACTGCTTTGAAGTGAACTACGACCCGGAGCCCGGGCAGACGGTAGCGCTGCTGAACATCGGGGCCAGCGTGATGAACATCAACATCGTGCGCGGGGGCATCCCGCTGTTCACGCGCGACGTTTCCGTGGGCGGGAACCAGTACACCGACGCGCTGCAGAAAGAACTGGACCTGAGCTTCGAGGATGCCGAACGGCTGAAGAAAGGCGAGCAGATCGCCAGCGTTTCGGACGAACAAAAACAGCAGATTCTGCGCAGCGTTTCGGACATCCTGACGCTGGAAATCCAGAAAACCTTCGACTTTTTCCGGGCCACGGCCAGCGGGGAAAATATCCAGCGCATCTATGTGGCGGGCGGAACGGCGCGCGTGCCGGGTCTGGTGGACCTGCTGCGGGAAGAGTTCGCCATGCCGGTCGAGGAACTGAATCCCTTCCGCAAGGTGCTGGTGAATCCGGCCAAACACGCGGATGAACAAATTCGGGAGCTGTCCCCGCGGCTGGCGATAGCCGTGGGACTCGCGCTGAGGAGCTTTGACTAGCCATGATTCGCATAAATCTTCTCGGTCAAGCCCGTCCCAAGGCCGCGCGGAAGGCGGTGCCGCTGGGCGCCGCGCTACCGACGGCGCTGATCGGCGCCGGCGTGGTGTTCGGACTTCTGGTATTGAGCTTCTACTACATGACGCTGCAGAAGGACCTGAAGCAGGAACAGGAACGCATCAAGCAGTTGCAGGCGCAGAAGACGGAACTGGAGCAGGTCAAGCAGCAAGTGGAATCGTTCGAGAGACAGAAGCAGATCCTGCAGCAGCGGGTGTCGATTATCGAGCAATTGCAGCGGGACCGCACGGGCGGTCAGGATTTGCTGGACATGATCGCGAATACGGTGTCGCGCACGGAAAATCTGTGGCTGACTTCGATGACGCGGAAGGGGAACACGCTGGCGATCGAGGGCGCGGCGGCATCGATCAGTTCGGTGGCGAACTTCATCACGCAGATGAAGCGCTCGGGGTACTTCCAGAAGATCGAGATCAAGGAATCGCACCAGGACGAAAGGAATGTGACCGTGCAGACGTTCACCTTCCAGATTTCGGCGGAAATCGCGCCGCCGCAGCAGGGGCAGGCGGCCAAGCCGGCCAGCGCCGGGGCGCAGCCGATGGGGAAACCCGCGGCTCCGGCTAAGAAAGGGTAGGGGGAACCGTCATGCCGAATCCGTTCCGAGACATGTCGGTCTTCATGCAGGTTCTGGTGGCAGTGGCCATCGCGGTAGTGCTGGTGGTACTGGGGTTGTATCTCCCGTTCTCGCCGGTGCAGGGGACGCGGGACGCGGTGGACAAGGCGGTCCAGGAGAAGACGCGGCTCAATCAGGAAGTGCAGCAGTTGCAGGTGTACCGGCAGAGGTACGGGGAATTGCGGCAGCAGATGGATGCGCTCTCCAAGCAGCTGGAGACGCTGAAGACGATCGTTCCGGAAGAGAAGGAAGTGGATGAGTTTATCCGCCTGATGCAAGGCGCAGCGGGGGCTTCGAACGTGCAGGTGCGCCGGTTGACGACGCTGCCGCTGGTGGCCAAGGAGTATCACTACGAGGCGCCGTTCGATATTCAGGTGGACGGCCCGTATTTCAATATCCTGGACTTTTTCAGCCGGCTTAGCCATCTGTCGCGGATCATCAACGTCAGTGATCTGAACTTTCATGAAACGGAAAGCGGCGGGACTCAAAAGTATCCGCTGCGGCCGGGCACGACGGTCACGGGAACCTTTACAGCGACAACGTTTTTTACGAAACCGGCGGAAACGGCTGCCTCTGCGCAGACAGGCAAGGCAGCGGCTAAGCCGGCAGGGAGACCCTAAGCGGGGTTGAGCGAACTATGCGTTCTGCACATGCACTCGTACTAGGGATATTGTTAGCACTGGCCGCACCCAGCGTGCGCGCGCAGGGCACCGCGTCCGGGCAAAAGCCGGACACCTCGAAGGCGACCGCGAAGCCTGCGGCGAAGAGCGCACCGGCGGGGAAGGCCGCGGCGCCAGCCATCAAGGCGGCGGCGAAGCCAGCTGCAAAAGCCGCGCCGAAGACAGCGACAAGGTCCGCGGCCCAGGCGGGCAAGCCGGCGGCGGGCGCGTCCAAGACGGCGAGCCAGGCACCAAAAGCGGCAAGGCGCGCGGCGAAGCCGGCAGCAAAACCGGCGGCGAAAGCGGCTCCGGCCCAGGTCCAGAAGAAGGCCGAATCTGTGGTGAAGAAAACGGCCAAGGCGGGCAAGAAAGTTGCGGTCGAAAAGAGAGCTGCGGCCCCCGGTACTGCGCCAGGATTTGCGGAAGAGAAGGTGGTTCGGCGGGACCCGTTTGAATCCCTGATCGGCCGGCAGAAGTCGCAGGCCGATGCCAGCAAGAGTCTGCCGCCGGGCAAAGCAGGGCTGCTGGTAAACACCCTGAAGCTTGATGGGATCGTACGCGCACCGAATGGAATGATTGCCGTGGTATCCAACCCGCAGCAGCGGACGTACTTTCTGCGCGAAGGTGATCAGCTCTATGACGGGCGTGTGGAAAAGATCTTGATGGATAGCGTGTCATTCCACGAAGTGGGGAGAGACGCCTTCGGAAAACCCGTGGAGCGTCAGGTCAATAAGAGACTGTACCCCAGTCCAGGAGAACAGCAATGAAGACGACTTGGCCGGCCATTCGGTGCGGCTGCCTGCTATTGGCAACCACGGCGTTGCTGATGAGTTCTGTGGCGGCGCAGGCCCAGAAGCCCGCCGGCGCTGCGCAGGGGAGCGCGGCGGCCGCGGTGATCTCAAGCGTGGCGGTCACGCAGACGGCGGAAAGGGCGAGCGTGCGGGTCGAAGGCGAAGGCCTGCTCGAAGCCCGTGCGACACGCATGGAGAATCCGCCGCGGCTGGTGCTGGATTTCAGCGACACGCGGCTGGCCGTACACCGGACGGACGTTCCGGGAGTGTCGGCCCCGGTCCGTGGGGTGCGTCTGGGGCAATACAAGCGGGACGTGGCCCGGGTGGTTATCGATTTGAGCGTCGCGACGCCCTATCAGATTACCCATGACGGGTCGGCCCTGGTGATTTCCTTTCAGGACATTTCGCCAGCGCCCGCGGACAATGCGGTCAATTTGACGACGACAGCAGCGGCGGTGCAGCCTGCACTGCGGCGCAGCAGCTTCCAGTTTGTGCCACCGGCACCTCGCTCGAGGGCGGCTGCGCGCACGATGCAGGTGGCCGCGCCGAAATTCCGGCTGCCACGGGAACTGACGCAACCCGCGCAGGTGCTGGCATCGTGGAGCGGGAAAACGGCTCTTCCGGAGCGGCCGGCACAAACGACCGGAGCCGCGGTGGCCGCCTCGCGCTACACGGGCGAACCGATCTCGGTGAACCTGAAGGATGTGGATCTGAAGGACTTCTTCCGGCTGATTCACGAAATCAGCGGGCTGAATGTGATTCTGGATCCCGGGGTAAAGGGATCGCTGACGATCGTACTGGATGAAGTGCCGTGGGACCAGGCGCTAGACCTGGTGCTACAGAATAATAGTTTGGACAAGCAGATTACCGGCAATGTGCTGCGCATCGCGACGCGGGACGCTTTGAAGAGAGAAGCGGAGGTCTCGCGCGACCTGCAGAAGGCGCAGCAGGAAGCCGTGGAGCCGGTGACGGTGACGCGGGTGCTGAGCTATGCGAAGGCCGAAAAGCTGACGGGGACGTTGAAGAAATTCCTCAGCCCGCGCGGCGATATCCTGGCCGATGAGCGCTCCAACCAGCTGATCATTCGCGACATCCCGTCGACGATTCCGGTGATCGACAATCTGATCCGCCAGCTGGACCGGAAGTCGCAGCAGGTGGAAATTGAGGCGCGGGTAGTTTCCGCTTCGCGCTCGTTTGCGCAGGACATCGGCGTGCAGCTGGGCTTTGCGGGGACGACGACGAGCGGCCGGACGCTGTTCGGCGGAAACCAGGCCGTCGGTGTCAGTTCGATCACGAGCAGTCCGATCCCACCGCCGCTGGTGTCCACCGGGGGCGGGATGCCCTTCAACGTGAACCTGGGAGCTGTGGGTCCGACGAGCGGGATGTTCTTCGGGCACCGTTCTCCGAACTTCGCCGTGGACTTTTTCATCAGCGCGGCAGAAGCCAAGGGCGTGGGCAAACTGCTCTCGAAGCCCAAGATCATTACGCAGAACAACGAAAAAGCGGTCATCAAACAAGGCACGAAGATCCCCATTCAGACCACCATCAATAACACGGTTTCGATTCAGTACATTGACGCGGTGCTGAAGCTGGAAGTGACGCCGCTGGTTACGGCCGAAGGCACGGTGTTCATGGACGTGGTCGTGGAAAATACGCAGATTGACGCGGGGATTCCGCGTGTGCAGGGCACGCCGGCGTTGAATACGCAGTCGGCGGAGACCAAAGTGCTCGTGGCGGACGGGGGCACGGTGGTTATCGGCGGAATCATCATCACGCAGCAGCGCACGGACATCACGCAGGTGCCGCTGGTGGGAAGCCTGCCGGTCATCGGGCACCTTTTCAAGCGCACCAACGTCGTGGTGCAGTCGCAGGAACTGCTTTTCTTCCTGACGCCGCGGATTATCCCCGGGTAGTTCGGCGGGTTTCCAACTGAGGGCATAAGGGAGGAGACTTCGGTCTCCTCCGTTGTGTTTATGAACGAACCTTTTTCAAATAGACAACGCGCACTGCGCACCCGGCTGGCCGCTGCCGGGGTGGACGCGCTGGTCGTGCCCCAGGCAGCCAACTGGTATTACTTGACGGGGTTTACGGGGGAAGCAGGGGCGCTGGTGATCTCCCGGAAGGGCACGGCGCTAATCACGGATGGGCGATTTACGACCCAGGCCCGCGAGGAGACACGCGGTGTGCGCGTCGTCCAACAGAAAGGGTCGTTGTACGAATCCGTGGGGCAATGGCTGCGAGGGAGCAGGGATAAGCGAATCGGATACGACCCGGGAGCGCTGAGCGTAGAGCAATTCCGGGGACTGCGCCGGGCGGCCGGCAAGGCGCGAACCTGGCTGGGACGCAGGGGCCTCGTAGAGGGCCTCCGGGCGTGCAAAGAGGCCGGTGAGCTGGCGCGTATGCGCCAGGCGGCCTTGCTTGCGGGGAAAGTTCTGGAGGGTGTTCTGGGGCTGCTGAAGCCCGGTGTGCGCGAACTGGAGATCGCGGGGGAAATCGAATATCAGATGCGGCGGGAGGGCGCTTCGGGAGCGGCTTTTGAAAGCATTGTGGCTTTTGGGGAACGCACGGCCCTGCCGCATGCCCGGCCGAGCCCCCGGAAGCTGGGGAAAAATGAATTGGTGGTCCTGGACCTGGGTGCTATACTCGCCCACTATTGCAGCGACATAACCCGCACCGTGTACGTGGGACGGGCGCCCAAGCGGATTCGGGGCTGGTACCAAGGGGTTCTGGAAGCCCAGCAAGCAGCCATAGCCACGGCGCAAGCCGGGGTGGAATGCGGGGAGGTGGATGCCGCCGCCAGGCGGGTGCTGGCCGGGTACGGGCTGGACCGCCGGTTCGTGCATAGTACGGGCCATGGACTAGGCCTGGAGGTGCATGAGGAACCCCGGGTAGCGCGGGGTCAGAAGCAGCGGCTGGCGCCGGGGAATGTGGTAACCATCGAACCTGGGGTATACGTCGCTGGTGTGGGGGGGATTCGCATCGAAGACGACGTGGCCGTACATCTGCAATCAACAGAAGTGCTGACCCGCATTCCGCGGGATCTCATCGAGCTCTAAAACAGGCATGAAACCGAAAAAGGCGAAGAAAGCAGCAGGCGGTGCGTCGTTTGCCGCGCCGGAAATCCAGCAGATTGAACAGCTCCTCGATTTCATGAGCGAGCACAACCTGGAGGAGTTCGAGTACTCGCGGGGCGACTTGCGCATCCGGTTGCGGAAGCCGTCGGCGGGGGCCACTCTGGTACCAATGCGGGCTTCCGTGCCGGAGATCATCGTGGCGGGGGAGCCGAGTCCCGGACAGGCGCCGGGAGCAGCGGCGGAGGTGCGGGCCACCGAAGACCTGCACCTGGTGAAATCTCCCATCGTGGGGACGTTCTATTCCGCTCCGAGCCCCGGCGCGAACGCCTTCGTCAAGGTCGGGTCGTCCGTAGAGGCGGGACAAACGCTGTGCATCGTGGAAGCCATGAAGCTGATGAATGAAATCGAATCGGACGCCAGCGGGGAAGTGATGCGCATCTTCGTGGAAAGTCCCAGCCGGAAGAAGTAGCCCGCGCCTGACCATGTTCCGGAAAATCCTCGTCGCCAACCGCGGAGAAATCGCCCTGCGGGTAATCTGTGCCTGCAAAGAGCTGGGAATATCCACGGTCGCGGTGTATTCCGAGGCGGACCGCAACGCGCTGCACGTGCGCTTCGCCGACGAAGCGGTGTGCATCGGGCCGGCGCGGAGCAGCGAAAGCTACCTGAACATCCCGCACGTGATCAGCGCCGCGGAAATCACCAACGTGGACGCCATCCATCCGGGTTACGGCTTTCTTTCCGAAAACGCCAATTTTGCGAAGGTGTGCGAAGCTTCGGAGATCACGTTCATCGGCCCGCGGCCGGAAATCCTGGAGCTGATGGGGGAAAAGGACCGCGCGCGGCGGGAGATGAAGGCGGCGGGAGTGGCGACGGTGCCGGGCAGCGAAGGAGTGATCGAAGGCGAGGCGCAACTGGCGGGAGAGGCGGCGAAGATCGGCTATCCGCTGATCCTGAAGGCCACGGCGGGGGGCGGCGGGCGGGGGATGCGCGTCGTGCGCAAGCAGGAAGAGCTGCTGGCGGCCTACCAGACGGCGCGCAGCGAAGCGCAGCAGGCCTTTGGCACGCCGGACGTCTACGCGGAACGGTTCATCGAGAAGCCGCGGCACATCGAATTTCAGGTGCTGGGGGACCAGCACGGGAAAGTGATCCATCTGGGCGAGCGGGAATGCAGCATCCAGCGGCGGCACCAGAAGCTGGTGGAGGAGTCGCCCTCGCCGGCGATCACCGCGAAGCGGCGGGAAGAGCTGGGGGGCCAGGTGGTGCGCGCGCTGGAAAAGATCGGCTACACCAACGCCGGGACCGTGGAATTTCTGATGGATGAGGATGGGTCGTTCTATTTCATCGAGATGAATACGCGCATCCAGGTGGAGCACCCGGTCACCGAGCGGGTCACCGGGGTGGACCTGATCAAGGCGCAAATCCGCATCGCCGCGGGGGAGACGCTGGAGGCGGCGGTGGGAAAAGTGAGCTTCGTGGGGCACGCCATCGAATGCCGCATCAACGCGGAGGATCCGGAGACGTTTGTGCCGTGCGCGGGGCGGATCACGGCGTACCAGCCGCCCGGGGGCACGGGCGTACGCGTGGATTCAGCGGCCTATGCGGGGGCCTACATTCCGCCGTACTACGACTCGCTGATCGCCAAGCTGATCACGCACGGGCGGGACCGCGCGGAAGCGATTGCGCGGATGCGCCGGGCGCTGGAGATGTTCGTGATCGAGGGCATCAAGACCTCCATCCCGCTGCAGCGGCGGATCCTGGCCGATCCGGAGTTCGTGGCGGGGCGTCTGGACACGCACTTCATCGAACGGATGCTGGGCTCCGGAGGGAAATAGGCGCGCATGCGGCTTGTGCTCCCCCGGCTGTATGTGATATTGGACGCAGCGCAGCTCTCTTCCGGAGAAACAGACAGCGCTCAAATGCTCATCGAGTCCGGCGTGCGCCTGATCCAATACCGCAGTAAGAATGTTTCCGCGCGCGAACAGATGCGCGATTCCGCCCGGCTTGCCAAACTCTTTCTTCCCCAGGGGGTGATGTTTTTTGTGAATGACCGGCCGGATGTGGCCGTGCTGGCGGGAGCGTCCGGGGTGCACGTGGGGCAGGAGGACCTGGGCGTGGAGGATGCGCGGCGGATTGTGGGCCGGGAGAAGTGGATCGGGGTGTCCACGCACAACGCCGACCAGGTGCGGCGCGCCGCGGAGAGTTCCGCGGACTACATCGCGGTGGGGCCGATTTACGCGACGACCACCAAGGAAAACCCCGATCCGGTGGTGGGGACGAAGTTGATCCGGGAGGCGCGAGCGCTGACGGAGAAGCCGCTGGTGGCGATTGGCGGGATCACCCTGGAGCGCGCGCGGGAAGTGCTGGCGGCGGGGGCGGACTCGCTGGTGGTGATCGGGGACATCTGGCGCGCGGCCGATCCGCGGGCGCGCATCCGGCAATACCAGGAACTGCTGGCCGCGATCTGAGCGGGGCGGCGGCGTGAGGTAAAGGAATGACAGATACCGGGCAAACAATCAGTCCAGCAGTGGCCGGGGAAGAGCACGGATTTGTCCGGGCGATCGGGTTGTTCGACGGCACGATGATCGTCGTGGGGTCGATGATCGGGTCGGGGATCTTCATCGTGGCTGCGGATATTTCGCGGCAGACGGGGTCGGCCGGGGGGCTGCTCTTCACCTGGATTTTTACGGGGCTGCTGACGGTAGCCGCGGCGTTGTCGTACGGGGAGCTGGCGGCGCTGTATCCGCATGCCGGGGGACAGTACGTGTACCTGCGCGAGGCGTATTCGCCGTTGTGGGGCTTTCTGTACGGGTGGACGCTGTTTCTGGTGATCCAGACGGGGACGATCGCGGCGGTAGCCATCGGATTCGCGCGCTATCTGGGGGTGCTGTTTCCGGGGATCTCGGCGGAGACGTGGATCGTGACGCCGGTGGTGATCTCTTCGAAATATGCGGTGAGCCTGTCGGTGCAGCAGCTGGTGGCCGTGCTGATGATCGTCTTCCTGACGTTTCTGAATACGCTGGGGGTGCGGCTGGGGAAGCTGATCCAGAATATTTTTACGAGCGCGAAGACGCTGTCGCTGGTGGGGCTGATCCTGCTCGGGGTGTTCGTGGGGCGCAACGCCGGGGCGATCGCGGAGAATTTCGCGCATCTGTGGGCGGTGCACGGGGCGCAGCCGATCGAGCCGGGTGCGAATTTTCTGCGCGGGCTGGTGCCGGTGGTAGCGGCGGGCAGCGGGGCGTTCGGGCTGTTCGTGGCGTTCGCGGTGGCGCAGGTGGGTTCGCTGTTTTCCGCCGATGCCTGGAACAACATCGGGTTCACGGCGGGGGAAGTGAAGAATCCGAAGCGCGACGTGGCGCTGTCGATGGCCTTCGGCACGCTGATCGTGATCACGCTGTACGTGCTGGCCAATCTTGCCTACCTGCTGGCGCTGCCCATCACGCAGATTCAGAGCGCGCCGGACGACCGGGTGGCCACGGCGGCGCTGAACGCGATCTTCGGGCCGGCGGGCGCGGCGATCATGGCGGTGGCCATCATCATCTCGACCTTCGGCTGCAATAACGGGCTGATCCTGGCGGGAGCGAGGGTGTATTACGCGATGGCCAAGGATGGCCTGTTCTTCCGCGCGACGGGGAAGCTGAATGCCAAGCGGGTGCCGGGGAATGCGCTGCTCTTTCAGGGCCTGTGGATTGCGGTGCTGATCCTGCTGCGCACGCGGCACGTAAACGGGGCCGGCGCGGTGACTTATGGCAACCTATACAGCGACCTGCTGGACTATGTGGTGTTCGCGGTGCTGCTGTTCTACGTGCTGACGATTGCGGGGATCTTCGTGCTGCGGCGGAAACGGCCGGAGGCGGAGCGGCCGTACCGGGCATTTGGGTATCCGGCGGTGCCGTTGTTGTATATAGTGGCGGCCGCGGCCATTATGTTCGTCCTGCTGCTGTACCGGACGCAGACGGCGTGGCCGGGGCTGGTGATCGTGCTGTTGGGAGTACCGGTGTACCTGTTGTGGTCGCGGCGAGGAGCAGGGCGGGCGGCTTGAGCAGCAAAAAGAGTTTGAAACCGCGCAGCAGCGGTGGAGAAGCGCAAAATCTCAGAGAGAAGCGGTAGAGAGGGGGAGACGGATGGGCAATCCACTCTTTGCAACCAAGTCGATGGACCGGCTGCTGAGCGAGGCTGGGGAGACGGGTGAGCACAGCCTGAAGCGGACGCTGGGGCCGATGTCCCTGATGTCGCTGGGCGTGGGGGCGATCATCGGGGCGGGGATATTCGTGCTGACCGGAGCGGCGGCCGCGCAATATGCGGGTCCGGCGATCGTGTTGTCGTTCATCCTGGCGGGTGTGGGTTGCGTCTTTGCCGGCTTGTGCTATGCGGAATTCGCATCGATGATTCCACTGGCGGGGAGCGCCTATACCTACGGGTACGCGACGCTGGGCGAGCTCTTCGCCTGGATCATCGGGTGGGATCTGATCCTCGAGTATGCCTTCGGGGCGGCGACGGTAGCTTCCGGCTGGAGCGGCTACCTGAACAGTTTTCTGCAGGATTTTGGAATTCACATTCCGCCGAGCCTCACGGCTACACCCGGAACGGATCTGGTTTTTTACAACAACCGATGGGAGCGGCTGGCCACGATTCTGCCGACGTTGCGGGCGCACGGGGTGGATCCGGCTGGGTTGCAGCATGCTGCGGGAACGTTCAACGTGGTGGCCTTTCTGGCCATCTGTCTGGTTACGACGGTTCTGGTGATTGGAATCCGGGAGTCGGCCAACCTGAACAACGTGATCGTGGTCATTAAGGTATCGATCGTGCTGGTTTTCATCGGGGTCGCCGCAGCGTTCGTGCTGAAGAATCCGGAAGTGGCCCGCGGCAACTGGCATCCCTTCATACCGCCGAATACGGGTGAATTCGGGCATTATGGCTGGTCGGGCGTGGCGCGCGGAGCGGCGGTCATTTTTTTCGCGTACATCGGATTTGACGCGGTGTCCACGGCGGCGCAGGAGGTCAAGAATCCGCAGCGGGACATGCCCATCGGGATTCTCGGCTCGCTAGTCATCTGCACCGTTCTGTATATCGCGGTGTCCGGGCTGCTGACCGGCGTGGTGAATTACACGGCGCTGAACGTACCGGATCCAGTCGCGGTGGGAGTGGATGCGGCGCGGGGCGGGATGGTCTTCCATGCGGGTGCGCACGCGATCAAACTGAGCAGCTTTCTGGTCAAGCTGGGGGCCATCGCGGGGCTCGGCAGCGTCATGCTGGTCATGCTGCTGGGGCAATCGCGGGTTTTTTATTCGATGTCCTGCGACGGCTTGCTGCCGGAGTGGGCGGGAAGGGTGCATGCGCGTTTCCGCACCCCGTATATCTCGTCGATTACCGTGGGCATCTTCGTCGCCATTTTTGCGTCGCTCATTCCCATCGGCATTCTGGGCGAACTGGTGAGCATCGGGACGCTGCTGGCCTTCGTGATTGTGTGCGCGGGCGTGTGGATTCTGCGGAAGCGGCGCCCGGAGCTTACGCGGCCTTTCCGGACGCCGTGGGTGCCGGTGGTGCCGATCCTGGGCATTATCGTGTCGGGATTGCTGATGGCCAGTCTGCCGCGGGATACCTGGATTCGGCTGGTGGTGTGGCTCGTCATCGGCATGGTGATTTACTTCACCTACGGCGTGAAGCACAGCCGGGTGCGCGGGGCGAAGTAAGGCAGTGGGCTGGCCGGTTGCGGGGAAAGTAGCGTCTGTCGTTCTGAGCTCATCCGATGAGGATGCGCGAAGAATTGCAACCTCCTGGGTTGCCGAGAGTAACCGCTGAGATCCTTTCCGACCGGGTCGGAATCTTCGATCGGCCCCGATGAAAAGCATCGGGGCCGGAGGATGAGACCTTTAAGTGAGTTTTTCGGCAGCCTGTTAGATTCGAGAGAATGGCATCGGTGGAAGGCCGGTTGACCGGTAACCAGGATTCATCCACTCGGTCCCGGCAAAGGGCTCCGGGACTCCTGCCGAAATGACAGAACAGCTGGGCGCGGGTTTGGGTTTGTCTGCGGTTTTGCTTCTGCTGGCTTCCTCTCTTCGGGTAAAGTAAGACTTCGCGCGGTTTTTCCATGAAAACGGCTTGGACAGGTCTGCGGCGGTACGGGCGGCGGGTGTCGCGGCTGGACGCGGTGGCGCTCGTCTGCGCAATGGCCGGCGCGATTCTGCTGCTGGCCGGGCGATTCGTGCGTCCCGGCGGACCGGCGGGTTTCTTCAAGTTTCTGGCGCTGCTCGCGGCGTGCTATCTGCTGGTGCGGCTGATCGGGTGGTGGCGCGGGCGGCTGTTGTGGAGCCTGCGCAACCGGCTGGTGGTGGCCTACCTGTTCATCGCGGTGGTACCGGTGTTGCTGCTGCTGATGCTGGCGGTGCTGGCGGGGCAGATTCTCTATTCCCAGCTCGGAGCGTATCTGCTCTATGAGGACGTACAGGGGCGTGTGGCGCTGCTGGCGGATGGCGCGGAGAACGTGGCGGCGGCGGATGCCGCGCTGCCGGCCTCGATTCCGGATGCGCTGCGCGCAGGGGTGCTGGAGGGGCAGGCGCGCGTGCGGGGCGGGCGGGAGCTGCCGGGGCTGGAAATTAATTTACATGGGGATGCGGGATTGCTGCGGCGTCTCGGGGGAGCGGGTGCGCGGACGTTCGCGGGAATCGTGCAGTCGGGAAACCAGATCCGGCTGGTGGCCCTGAGGCAGGCGGCATCGGCGCGCGGGACGCAGGTTGTGGAATTGAGCGTGGCGGTGACGCCGGAGCTTCTGGAGAGCGTGGCGCCGGACCTGGGGCCGATCCAGGTGACGGTGGCGCAGCGGGTGAAGGGCGCCGGGGCGCGGGACGCGGTGCGCATCGGGGAGGCGGAGTACCGGGCGGTGGGTCGGATCGTGACGCGGCGGCGGACGCTGCAGAAAGCGGGGTTTGCGATCGATCCGGATGTCGAAGGGTTTTCGAAGCTGGACGCGACGTATCTGGAAAACGGGGAAGGAGTGGAGCGCGGACATCCGGTGTTTGCGTTTTTCACGGCGCGGCCGTCGCAGCTCAACCGGCGGATTTTTTCCTCGCTGGGGGATTTGAGCCGCGGAAAGGTGATGTACTTCCAGATCGTGGCGGTGGCGTTTCTGCTGATCGAGCTGGCGGCGCTGATCACGGGGATCGTGCTGACGCGGGCGATCACCAGCACGGTGGCGGATCTCTACCGGGCCACGCAGCACGTGCAGGCGGGGGACCTGACGCACCGGGTGCGCATCGCGCGGCGCGACCAGCTGGGGGTGCTGGGGGAATCGTTCAACCAGATGACGGGCTCCATCAGCAGCCTGATCGAGGAGCAGCGGCAGAGGCAGCGGCTGGAAAACGAAATTTCGATTGCGCGGGAAGTGCAGGCGCAACTGTTTCCGCAGAAGCTGCCGGAGGTGCCAGGGGTGGAGCTGGGTGCCATCTGCCGCGCGGCGCGGGTGGTGAGCGGGGACTACTACGATTTCATCCAGCTCAGCCCGACGCATCTGCTCTTTGCGGTGGCGGACATTTCGGGGAAGGGAATCTCGGCGGCGCTGCTGATGGCCAGCCTGCAGGCGGCGCTGCGCAGCCAGGTGCTGGTGCCGGGGAGCGAGCGGTTGAGCACGGCGGAGCTGGTTTCGCGGCTGAACCGGCACCTGGTGCGGAATACGGCGGACGACCGCTTCGCGACGTTGTTTCTGGCGGTGTATGACTGCGCGACGCACACGCTGCGCTATACGAATGCCGGGCATCTGCCGCCGCTGTGTCTTGCAAACGGGGCAGCGAAGCGCCTGGGCGCCGGGGGGATGGTGCTGGGGGTTCTGGAGGAGTACGAATACGAGGAGGGCTCGCTGGTGGTGGCGCCCGGGACGTTGCTGATCGGCTACAGCGACGGACTGGTGGAACCGGAAAACGTGTATGGCGAGCAGTTCGGGACTCGCAGGCTGGAGGAGGCGGCGCAGCGCAGGCATGGGGCGCCGGTGCACGACGTCGCGGAAGCGCTGATGAGCGCGGCGGACGAGTGGGCGGGGACTCCGGAGCAGGCCGACGACATGACGGTGGTGGTGGCGCGGCTGGGGTGAGGCGCGAGGTGCTGCGCCGTGCAGGCGCCAGGCGGGTAGTGCGGGAAGCAAGGCTGGGCTATACTTTCGGCATTCGAGGGCGGCCTTCAGGGCGGGGAACATGGGACTGCAAAATCGGGTGGCGCTGATCACGGGGGGGAGCCGCGGCATCGGGCGCGGCATTGCGCTGCGGCTGGGGCAGGAAGGCGCACGCGTGGCGATCGCCTACCGCTCGAACAAGGCCGCGGCGCAGCAGACGCTGCGGCAACTGCAGTCGATGGGCGTGGACTGCGTAGCGGTAGAGACGGACATCACCGTGGCGGCGCGCGCCGAGCAGTTGGTGCAGACGGTGGCGGAGCGCTTCGGGCGGCTGGACGTGCTGGTGAACAACGTGGGGGATTTCCGCTGGGGGCTGCTGGGGGAGTCGTCGGTGGAGGAGTGGCAGGGAGTTTTTTCCTCGAACGTGATGAGCGTGCTGTTCATGAGCCGCGCGGCGCTGCCGCAGATGCGGCGGGGCCGCTGGGGAAGGATCATCAACCTGGGAGCGGTGGGAGCGGAGCGGGCGTTCGGGCAGGCCAAGATTTCGGCGTACGCCTCGGCGAAGGCGGCGGTAGTGGCGATGTCGCGGTCGCTGGCGCTGGAAGAGGCCAAGAACGGAATCACCGTGAACGTGGTGAACCCCTCGAATATTGATGAGAAGGAATTGACGCTCAGCGAAGCGCGGCGCATCCGCGACGCGCGGTTTCCGATCGGGCGGCCGCCGACGGGAGAAGACGTGGCGGCGGCGGTGGCTTTCTTCGCCTCCGAGGAGGCCGAGTACGTCACCGGGCAGATTATCAACGTGAGCGGCGGCTGGATGCTGTGAGGCGCGCCGGCGCCCGGACCCGCTTCCGCAGTTGGCAAGCAGCTTCGTAGTGTGAACCATCCATGAAAGCACTGACCGCCGCCGAAATGCGCGAGGTGGATCGCCTGACCAGCGAGCGCTTCAGCGTTCCCAGCCTGCAATTGATGGAAGCCGCCGGCGAACACGTGGCCGAGGCCGTGCTGCGCGAGTTTGCGCCGGGGCTGCCGGCGCGCGTGTGCGTGCTGTGCGGGAAGGGCAACAACGGGGGCGACGGGCTGGTGGCGGCGCGGCAACTGAAAGGCGCGCGGTGCGATCCGCGCGTGTATCTCTTCGGCCGGGCGGAGGAACTGCGCGGGGACGCGGCGGAAAATCTGCGGCGCTGGCGGGAAACGGGCGGCGCGCTGACGGTGGTGGACGATGGCGCGTCGTGGGAAGCGGTCTGGGCGGAAGTCGCCGGGGCCGATGTGATTGTGGATGCGCTGCTGGGCACGGGGCTGCGCGGAGCGGCGGAAGGGCCGCTAGCGCAGGCGATCGAAGACGTGAACCGGCTGTCGGGGAATGCCACGGCGGCCACGCCGCGGCTGATCGTGGCGCTGGACACGCCGTCGGGTCTGCCGGCGGATGGCGGTGCCGCGGGCGGGCCGGTGTTGCGCGCGCATCTGACCGTGACCTTCACGGCGCCGAAGATCGGGCAGCTGGTTTCGCGGGATGCGGGGGCCTGCGGAGCGCTGCGGGTGTGCGCGATCGGGACGCCAGCGGCGCTGGTGGAGCAGACCGGGCAGGGGCGGATCCGCTGGTGCGAGGCGCAGGAGTTCGCGGGACTGCCGCTGGTGCGCGCGGCGGAGGCGCACAAGGGCTCGTACGGGCATGTGCTGCTGGTATGCGGATCGCAGGGGAAGAGCGGAGCCGCGATTCTGGCGGGGCGCGGAGCGCTGCGCGCGGGTGCGGGACTGGTGACAGTGGCGACGCCGGAGGTGGTGCAGGGCGTGGTGGCCGCGGGGCAGCCGGAGTACATGACCGAGGGGCTGCGCGCAACCGAAACGGGAATGGCGTCGCTGGCCAGTCTGGAATACGGGAGGTTTGCGCAGATTCTGGAAGGGAAGAGCGTGCTGGCGCTGGGGCCGGGGCTGGGCACGCATGCGGAAACGCAGGAGCTGATCCGGGTGGTGGTGCGCGATACGGAGTTGCCGGTCATCCTCGATGCCGATGCGTTGAATGCGTTTGCCGGGCGTGGCGGGGAACTGCGCGGGCGCACTGGGCGGCCGGTTGCGCTAACGCCGCATCCCGGGGAGATGGCGCGGCTGCTGGGGAGCACGAGCGCGGCGGTGCAGGGCGAGCGATTGCCGGCGGCACAGGAAGCGGCGCGGCGTTGGAACGCCTGCGTGGTGCTGAAGGGGTTTCATACGCTGATTGCGGGGCCCGAGGGCAGCGTCTACGTGAACACGAGCGGAAATGCGGGGCTGGCCAAGGGCGGGACAGGGGACGTGCTGACGGGAATTCTGGCGGGGCTGACGGCGCAGTTCGGGACGGAAGATTGGGCGCGGGTACTGGCGCTAGGCGTGTATTTGCACGGGCTGGCGGCGGAGCGGGCCACGGGGGATGGGGATGCCTCGGGGCTGCTGGCGGGCGAGGTGGCCGAGGCGCTGCCGGCGGTGCGGCTGGGACTCCTGCGGGAGCTGCAGCAGCGTGGCTGAAGAGTTCATCACCCATTCGGCAGAAGAAACGACGCGGTGGGGCCGGGAATTCGCGGCGCGGCTGAAGGCGCCGGTGCTGGTGCTGTTGTTCGGGGAACTGGGCAGCGGCAAGACCACGCTGACGAAGGGAATCGTGAGCGGGCTGGGAGCGGCGGCGGAGGAGGAAGTGACCAGCCCGACGTTCACGCTGGTGCACGTCTACGGGCGGAAGGCAAAGGTCTATCACGCGGACCTGTACCGCATCGAGAGCCAGGCGGACTTCGAAACGCTGGGGCTGGAAGAGCTCTTTGCCGCGCCGGCGGTGGTCATCCTGGAATGGCCGGAGCGCTTTGCGCTGAGAACGGAGTGGCCGCAGGTGCGGCTGCGGCTGGAACACCTGGGCGGGGATGCCCGGCGCATCACGGTGTTGTCCTGGGAAGAGGAGTGAAACAGGGGCGGGGTCCCCGTTGCCTACCGCGAACCGTCCTGGAGCAGGGTTGTTGCCCCAATTTGCCGCAGTTGTTACCGTAAAAGCAGCCGCTTCAGGCGGACACCATGGCGACTGAACTGTTCTCGTCCGGCCATTCGGAACCGGTGCGGGTCGAACTAAAAAGCTACCACGAGACGATCCCCCTGGGATCGATTGCCATAGGTGTGGACAACATCCACCACGATGTGTTCCTGAGCCCGAAGTTCGTGCAAGCCTCCCGCGACTATCTCTACGACCTACTGCGCCAGAGCACGGCGGCGACGTACTTTCCGGGGATGGAGCTGCGCACGGTAAAGGCGCTGGACACCTCGGCGTACCGCAAGCTGCTGACGGAGCTGCTGCAGAACGCGCTGACGCTGGCGAAACATCAGAAAAACATCGAGGTCGATTACCTGTTTCGGCTGGCGGTGCTGAAATTCCTGACGCAGGAGCTGAGTAACCAGTTCGGGAATCTGATCCTGGAAGGGAAGGAGCGCATCCGGCACCGCGGGGAGTATTTCGAACGCAGCCATGAGGCGCACGTCATCAAGGCGCGGCTCTCCGAGCTGCAGGCGGCGAAGCGCGATGTGCTGCGGGGGATCGGGCAGCAGATTCAACAACTGCTCGCAGACGTCGAGGAGAACATCCTGGCGAAGGCGCGGCGGGCGTTGTTCGGGGACGAGTTTGCGGCGATCTACGAGATGCTGAAGAACCGCATCCTTTTTCTGGAGGGCGGGAAGGACGAAATATTTTTTCTGGAGCACTACGTGCTGCTGGGGAATTACGTGCGCGATCCGGACCGCTTCGAGGCCATGGATGCGCTGTTCCAGGAATTCATGAAGGAAACGGGATTGGAGATCACGCATGACCCGGCGTATGCGGAGGCCAGACAGGCGCACACGGCGCTGCTGGAGGCGGCGCAGCACCTGGGCGGAGAGATCGCCCAGCTGGAAGAGCAGCGGGACACGCTGCAGAAGAAGCTGGAACGCGGGGACGGGCTGCTTTCGCGGTTCATGAGCAGTTCGGAACCGTCGGACATACGGGCTTCGCTGAACGACGTGGAGAAGCGGCTGAGCCATCAGACGGGGAAGCTCGATGAGCTGGGGCCGCAGATCGAAGCCGCCAAGCAGAAACTGGATTTCTTTCACAAGGAATACGCCGGGCGGATCGGCGACTACCTGAACGAGCCGGAGAACGCGCGGAGGATGTTCGACGCGGCGGAGGCGAAGGAAGGGGAGGCGCAGCAGCGGACGCGGCAGCTGAACCGGCTGATCGAGAGGCTGGAGCAGCGGGAAGTGCTGCTGCATATCCTGGCCAGTTATGCGATCCGGCCGATCCGGCACGAATACTGCCCGCCGGTGCACTTGCAGCAACTGCGCAAGGCGCTGGTGTCGAAGGAGGAGCTGCAGCGCGTGGAGCAGGTGCTGAAGCAGGTGCCGGCGCGGAAATTGTCGCTGAAGCCGCTGGAGGAGCTGGCGCGGCGGATCCGCAGGTATTCGCGGGAGGAGACGCAGCCGCTGGTGCTGAAGTTTGCCGTGGATTTTCTGCGCTTGCGGCGGGATCTGCGGGACGCCGAGCATCTGACGGCGTGCATGGAGCGCATCAGCCTGATCACGACGGAGCAGGTGCGCGAGCTCTCGCGGCTGAACAACCGGCTGTATGAGTGCGTGTTGCCGGAAGAGGCGCCGCCGAAGGACGACCGGGTCATCTCGCACGTGATCATCAAGACGGACGTGCGCGGATCGACCAAGATGACGCAGGACCTGCTGAGCCGGGGCTTGAATCCGGCTTCGCATTTCAGCATGCACCTGCACGAGCCGGTAAAGAAGATCATCGACCGGTATGGCGCGAAAAAGGTGTTCATCGAGGGCGACGCCATTATCCTGGCCATCTTCGAAACCGAGAGCAACCAGGCCTACCAGCGGGCGGTAGCCAAGGCGTGCGTGCTGGCGCGGCAGATCATCAACGTGTGCGGGAGCTATAACGGGCGCGCGGTTTCCGGCGATCTGCCAGCGCTGGAGCTGGGAGTGGGGATCGCATTTCAGGAGGACGCGCCAACGTACTGGACCGACGGAGACTCGCGGATCATGATTTCCAAGGCGCTGAATCTTTCCGACCGGTTGTCGGGATGCGCGAAGCTGGCGCGGCGGCTGCTGGGAGCACAGAAGTCACATTTCTCGCTGTACCAGTTTTTGTCGGTGGTCGAGGGCGCTTCGGCGGAAGAAACCGACGAGTTCCTGGTGCGCTACAACCTGAACGGGATCGAGCTGAACGAGGTGGGGTTCACGAAATTGTCGGAAGAGATCGCGCTGGAAATGATCGAGACCAAACTGGACATGCCCTGGGGCCGGGACAACGTGACGCTGTACTATGGCGAAGTGCCCATGGGGGAGACCATCGAGCTGCTGGTGCTGCGCAAGGGCTTTGCGCGGGAACTGCTGCCGGACGGGCGGATTGGCAAGCCCACGACGCACACCTACTATGAGGTGTGCAACACGCCGGCGCTGTACGATCTGGTGGCGGCGCTGAGCCGGGCGCAGGCCGCAGTGATCGGGCCACCCCGCCGGTAATCCCGTATACTCGCAATGGAGGCGAAAGGAGCCCGGTGGATCTCCGGGCCTTCAAAGCCTGCGATGCGGTCCTTCGCGGCCCGCCTGGTGGGTTCGACTCCCATACGCTTCCGCCATGGAATTGCGCCACGCGCTTTAGGCGAGGGATGTGACTAGATTCCCACTTATCCGTTTTTTAGGTTAACCCCCAGGGAGACGTTCTCTTTCTTCGGCTACGTCTCTTCAGAGAAGATGTTGCCCGCGTGAGTCTCCAGGCGAAGTTGCGGGTTTTCCGAAATAGCAGGAAATATAAGGACGTTTAGGACGCCCCGTAAGACATTGCTCTCAATTCTTCCAGGGCGTAACAGTCCATTTGAGGGCGGGGTCCTGCCACCGTCAGTCCATTCTTCTTGGTCCGGCGAAGACTACTCAAGCAAGACTGCCACATTCGTTTTGACGCAATCGGAAGGACGCTAATTGGGCAACAGGCCGTAGACATCAAGCTCCCCCGGTGTGCTCGAGGTTCCGCTCCCCGTGTCGTTACCACGAGTCCCGATGTAGACCTTGCCGTTGGCGACGGTGGGGACTGTGAATTTTACGGCAAAGCCTGCGGTGTTTCCTGTTCCCTGCGTGCTATTCCACAACTCGGTGGCGAGATTGGTCGCATCATAGGCATGAAGAACCGCGGGGCCGCAACCCGGTGACTGGGGCGTGCAGTATTGACTGTCATTGAGAGCCCAGGCGATCCCATTAGTGGAGCCGCTCGAGGAAACAGCCGGCGTTGTGCCGGGGAATCCATAACTGCTTGAGGATTGCGATGAGGCGGTAGTTGTAAATAGGCCTGTGGAGGGGTTGAAGGGGAAGGCTTTGAGGTGTCCGCCAACTCCCCCGATATACAACGTATTGTTCCAGAAAGCAGCCGTCGCAAATATGGAGTTGCTAATGCCGAAACGTTGCCGCGCGTTGCTATCCCCAAAGTGACCCATATTGTCTCGATTCAGAAGGTACAGAAAGCCATCCTTGCCGCCTCCAATGACCAGGTGCGCGACCGGTCCGGAAGTCTGATCGACAAGTATCGCCGCTCCTCCGGATCCGAAATCGAGATCGTTTGAGTTGTCCGTGTTCTGATCCGAAGGGGTAAACCAGTCCGCGACGCTGAAACTGCTGGTCAGTTTTATGAAGGAATCGCCGTAGTCGTTATTCGGGGACGTCGTGCTGTTCGCGTCGAAGTTGCCATTTCCAGTAATAAAATACAAATTGTTGCTGGAATCCGCGGCGGGCGCGCCGCCTCCCATCCAGATCCCGCCGAAGCCAACATTGGGCGTGGCGTTGAAGACGCTTACTTGCGCCAGTGTGGTTGCGTTGTAGCCCATCATCCAACCGTAGTACACCGATTTATCTTCATGCGAGGCCCAGGCAACATAAACAGTCCCATTGGTGAGCACCAAGCCTGGCCGCTGATTTTGGTTTCTGGGGTCAAACGTCACAGTCGTGCCGCCGGTATTCGTGCCCGGGTAGGTGGCGGAAATATTTACAGGTCCCGCAAGCTTCTCTGCACCCGAAGTTAAGTTGATCGCATGCAGCCGCTGGAAGAAGGTAAGGCTCGAGGCGATAACGGATTTGCAGACAACGTAAAGCGTATCTGTGTTGGGGTCGATGACGGGCGTGCCGGTAATCCCCACTTCAGGTGTAATGTCGCCGAAACCCGACCCGACAAGATTCCCCGTCGAACCCGAGGGCACTGAAGTCTCGCCGGCGGCGCCACCATGGGCTGAATCGATGAGACTCACATGCCACAGCGTTAGGCAGGGACTTGCGTCCGCGTCGAATGCGTACAAACTCCCGTGCTGTGTGGCTACGATGATCACGTTGTGCTTTTGGCCTCCAATCATCAGATTCGAGACCCAGAGAGGCTGCGCATAGATCGCCCCATCCGCCGCACAGGAGAAAAGCTTCCCGAAGGTGGAGGTGTTCACCGTGGCGGTGGTAAGAGCGTATTCCTGGGTGTTGGTCCCGTCGCGGGAAAGATTGTTGTGATAGGTAGAGACGCCGGCAAGGTCGGTGACAGCAACGGTGGCCGATGCACTTTTCGTAACGTCGCTCACGCTGGTCGCAGTAACGGAGTATATGCCAGCCGTGGAAGGAGCCGTGAAAGTGACGGCAACTCCGGAGGCGCTCGATGTCGCAGAGAGAGAGCCGCCTGTGATGTTCCACGTGACACCTTGGTTGAGGCCGTCATTCGAAACCGTGGCAGTAAATGCCAGGCTCTGTGTAATGGTCAGAGCGCCACGTTTCGGTGTAACGGAGACAACGATATTGCCGGTTGCGGCCAGGATGGTGATGGTGGCGGAGGCTGTGCGTGTTGTGTCGGCCACGGAAGTGGCGGTCAGTGTGAGCGTCGCCGGAGAGGGCGCAGTTGCGGGGGCTGTGTAGGTGATGGCTACCCCGGATGCCGAGGAAGAGGCCGATAGCGTCCCGCAGGCAGTACCGCTACAGCCGGAGCCAGACAGCGTCCAGGTAACTCCCTTGTTCTGGGCATCGTTGGTGACGGTGGCGGTGAAGTTCTGCGGCTGCCCGGTCTGCACGCTGGCGGTCGTCGGCCCTACACTCACTGCAACGGGTGCGGTCACCGTGATCGTGGCCATAGAACTCCTGGTGTTGTCCGCCACCGAAGTCGCGGTCAGCGTTACCGTCGCGGGACTGGGCACCGCCGCAGGTGCGTTGTAGGTCACCGCGGTGCTGGTGATATTGGAGAGTGTCCCGCAAGTGGAGCCCGTGCAGCCGGAGCCGGAGAGCGTCCAGGTGACGCCTTTGTTCTGCGTGTCATTCTGCAGCGTAGCGCTGAAGCCTTGGGTTCCGATGCCGGCCTGCACGCTGGCGGTCGCCGGTGCCACACTCAGCGCAACGGGTGCGGTCACCGTGATCGTGGCCATAGAACTCCTGGTGTTGTCCGCCACCGAGGTCGCGGTCAGCGTTACCGTCGCGGGACTGGGCACCGCCGCGGGTGCGTTGTAGGTCACCGCGGTGCTGGTGACATTGGAGAGTGTCCCGCAAGTGGAGCCCGTGCAGCCGGAGCCGGAGAGCGTCCAGGTGACGCCTTTGTTCTGCGTGTCATTCTGCAGCGTAGCGCTGAAGCCTTGGGTTCCGATGCCGGCCTGCACGCTCACTGCTGTGGGCGATACGGAAACATTCACCAATTGCGGCTGCAGAGTCGCGGTCGGACCACCCGCGCACCCGGAGAGCGCGCAAGACAGAATTAACCCCAGGAATGCTGGACCAGGCAAGCGACTCTTGGCTTGAGCTCCACGGGAACTCATCAAAAGATTTTTCTCCCAAGTTCGCATAGGGGGGCAATTTAACAGATTGATGCGGCAAAGTCTTCATTGGCCAGCTGTTGGCTCGAACCTTTCTAAAACATCATCCGGCAGCCGATACTTCTAATCAGTGACCAAACAGTTCGAAAAGATCCTGCAGTGAGGATCGCGCTATGGAGAGCGATTTCAGGAAATACGAGACAGTGGAGAATGCGGCGTATGCAACCTCTCAGAAAGTCGTTCGGAGTGGGGCTGGCTGTGTTGCCATGGTCCTGTCGATCGCATCCTGCAAGGAGGCGCGCGGAAACACCCCCCTGCCGGCGCAGGCCGCAGTGATCGAGCCTCCACGCCGCTAATCCCGTATACTCCCTATGGAGGCGAAAGGGGTCCGGTGACTCTCCCGGCCTTCAAAGCCGGCGATTCGGTCCTTCGCGGCCCGAATGGTGGGTTCGACTCCCACACGTCTCCGCCAAAGTAGAAATCGGCTGGTTGTCGCAAATCACTTGGGCCGTGTGACGATGGTCACATACAGTCTGTTAATACTTCAGGACAATGCACTTCTTTTACTAGGCGAGGTGTGGACGCACAAGGTTCGGAAGGCTGGTTCCCATGCCCGCGAAGCATCCCGGCTCGTTAGAGACCGGAGCCAGCGTGCGCCCGATCGCCAGTCTGGCCGGGCCGCAGCACTTTTCTGAAGCCGTATTCGAGGACAAACGCATCCCGCGAGATGGTTTTGCCGCCAGGGAGAGCGCAGGCGCGGTGATCTACCGGCGGACAGTAAGCGCAAAGAGAGGTGCAAGGTGGCAGTGACCGTGGAAGTCAGCGCCGAGGGTATCCCGCGGCTGCGCTTTCCCGAGCCGTTCAATGCCGCCGAGCACTTCGTGGACCGTCATCTTGCGGAAGGACGCGGCAATAAAATTGCGGTGCGCACACTCGACCGGGAAGTGAGCTACAGCGAGCTGGTGGAGAGCGTCAACCGCTTCGGCAACACCCTTGCGGACCTGGGGATGAAGCGCGGGGAGCGGGTCCTGATGGTGGTCAATGATTGTCCCGAATTCTTTTTCCTTTTCTGGGGCGCCCTGAAGATCGGCGTGATTCCCGTGCCGCTGAACGCGTTACTCCGAGCCAACGAATTTGCGTTCATCATCCGGGATTCGCAGTGCGCCGGTCTGGTGTACTCGTCCGAGTTCGCGGAGGAGGTGGAAGCCGCCCTGGAAGCCTCTTCGTGGCGGCCCCGCGTCGTGCTGCGCCTGAAGGGTAGCGCGGACGCGCTGACGGAGCGGGCACGGAACGCTTCGCCGGAGCTCCAGGCAGTTCCCACAAGCGCCGACGACGATGGTTACTGGCTCTATTCCTCGGGTACCACCGGACGGCCGAAAGGGGTGGTCCACACCCACGGGGACCTCGCCGTCTGCAGTCAGTTGTACACCGTGGGAGTGCTCGGCGCCGAAGAGAGCGATGTCTTTTTTTGCGTGCCGCGGCTGTTCTTTTCGTATGGCCTGGGGGCGGCCATGTGCGCTCCCTTGTGGGTCGGCGGCACGACCATCCTCGACGAGCGGCGGCAGACGCCGGAGACGGTGATGGAGGTGTTTCGGCGCTACTCGCCCACGCTGTTCGCCGCCGTGCCCACGTTCTTCGCCAGGATTCTGGCTGCCAAGGTGCTGACAAGGGCTGCCGTTCCGCGGCTGCGCCGGTGCATGTCCGCTGCCGAGCCACTGCCCCCTGAATTGCATCGCCTGTGGCTGGAAGTGACCGGGGTACCGATCATGGAGGGCATCGGCTCGACCGAGGTGGGGCACATTTACATCTCCAACCGCTGCGACGATATCCGGCCGGGCACGTCCGGCAAGCCGGTCCCCGGCTACCAGGTTCGCATCGTGGACGATGCCGGGAACGATGTCGGCGAAGAGATGCCCGGGCGCCTGCTGGTCAAGGCCCAGTCGGTGACGCGGCGCTACTGGAACGAACCGGAGAGGACAGCCAAGGCCATCGTGAACGGCTGGTTTGATACCGGGGACACCTTCCGCCGGGACAAGGAAGGCTACTATGTCTTCTGCGGACGGGGCGACGATATGCTCAAGATCAGCGGCAGGTGGATCTCGCCGTTCGAAATCGAATCCGCCCTTGTGGAGCATCCCAAGGTGCTCGAAGCGGCGGTGGTCGGCCGGACCGACGAAAACGGCCTGATGAAGACCGAGGCCTGGGTAGTGCTGAAAGACCCCGCGCAGGCTTGCGAGCTGACCGCCCAGGAGGTCCGGGTGTTCTGCAAGGGCAAGCTTTCCCCTTACAAGTCTCCCGCATGGATTCATTTCGTGGAGCATTTGCCGAAGACGGCAACCGGAAAGATCCAGCGGTATAAGCTGCGCGCCACCCAGCAAGAAGAGGTGGGACACGCGTGAGCAGGAAGCTGGGAGAGATGCTTTCGGTGGAACGGATTGGCCGGGTCGCGGTGGCCACGCTCTGCCGTCCTCCCGTCAACGCGCTCAGTGACGAGTTACTCGCGCGCCTCGAAGTCGTGCTCGAGCAGGTAGCCGGCGACGACGCCATCTCGGTCCTGCACATCCGCAGCGACCAGAAAGCGTTCTGCGCCGGCGCCGACCTCGCCCTGATGCACGCCTGTTTTGCCACTCCCGAGGGGCCGGATGCCATGCTGGAAGTGGTGCGCCGCATGCAGCGGCTCTTCGCGCGCATCGAGGCGGCATCCGTGGTGACCCTCGCCGAGATCGGGGGAGCAGCGATCGGGGGCGGGTTGGAGCTGGCGCTGGCTTGCGATCTGCGGGTCGCGGCGCGGGAGGCCAAGCTGGGCCTATCGGAAGTGCGGCTGGGCCTGCTGCCGGGCGCTGGCGGCACGCAGCGGCTGACGCGGCTGTGCGGCCACGGCGTTGCCAGCCGTCTGATCCTCGGCGGCGAGGTGATCGACGGAGCCCTGGCCGAACGCCTGGGCGTTGTGCAATGGGCGCAGCCACGCGAGCAACTGGCTGCTTGGACCGGCGAGCTGGCGGCGCAGGTGGCCAGCGCGCCGAGGGCCGCGCTGGCGGCGAACAAGCGGTGCATCGCCGCGGCCGGCGATCCGGCGCAAGACGGTTACGCCGAGGAACTCGCCGGGACGCGGCGCCTGTACGGCCATCCGGAAACCCGCCGGAGGGTTTCCGATTTCCTGAGCCGGAAGGGAAGCTGATGTCCAGGGCTTCGAGTTTTCGTAACTTCTTTTACGCCGCAGTTCGGGAGGAAGCATGAAGTTCAACGGCAAGACTGCCATTGTTACCGGGGCCGCCTCGGGCATCGGCCTGGCAACCGCCGAGGCCTTTGCCGAGGCGGGAGCGCGGGTATTTCTGGCCGACATCGCCCGGGAGAAGGGCGCGGCCGCCGCAGCGGCCATCCGCGCGAAGGGCCAGGGGGCGGAATATGTTCCGCTGGACGTGACCGATGACGCTTCCATCGCCGCCTGCGCCGAGGCCGTCCAAGGCCGGATCGGAGCGGTGGACATCATCGTCAACGGGGCCGGCTGGGGAAAGGTGACGCCGTTCTGGGAAACCACGCCGGAGTTCTGGAGCAAAGTGATCGAACTTAACTTCGTCGGCCCGATGAGGGTGGTGAAGGCGTTTCTGCCCAAGATGATGGAGCGCAAGAGCGGCAAGATCGTCAACATCAGCAGCGATGCCGGGCGCGTAGGCAGCCTGGGTGAGACCATCTATTCCGGCGCCAAGGGCGGCCTCCTGGCCTTTACCAAGTCGCTGGCCCGCGAAACGGCGCAGTACAACATCAACGTCAACTGCATATGCCCGGGCCCCACCGATACGCCGCTCTTGAGTGCGGTGCCGGAGAAGCATCTGGAGGCCTTCAAGCGCGCCATTCCCTTCCGGCGCTTCGCGAAACCCCAGGAAGTCGCCGATGCTATACTTTTTTTCGCCAGCTCGCGCTCGGACTACATCACGGGCCAGGTTTTGAGCGTCAGCGGCGGCCTGACGATGGTTGGCTGATCTTTCCATTTCCGCTGCGAGAAAGGGGAATATGAAGCAAGTTCAGATGGCAAGCTACAAGGCCGCGCATTTCGGGTGGTCGGTTTCCGGGAAGGTGGCCACGATTACGCTCAACCGCCCCGACCGCAAGAATCCGCTGACCCTGGAATCCTATGCCGAGCTGCGGGACCTGTTCCGCGAATTGGCGTACGCCACCGACATCAAGGCGGTGGTGTTCACCGGGGCGGGCGGAAATTTCTGCTCCGGCGGGGACGTCCACGACATCATCGGCAAGCTGGTGAAGATGGACATGACGCAGTTAATGGCGTTCACGCGCATGACCGGCGACTTGGTCAAGGCTATGCGCGCCTGCCCGCAGCCCATCGTGGCCGCGATTGACGGAATTTGCGCCGGAGCGGGTGCCATGATTGCGTGCGCTTCCGATATGCGTTTGGGCACGGCGCGGAGCAAAGTAGCCTTCCTTTTCGTGCGCGTGGGGCTGGCGGGGTGCGACATGGGCGCGTGCACGCTGTTGCCGCGGCTGATTGGGCTGTCCCGCGCCGCCGAATTGCTGTTCACGGGGCGGGTGATGGGCGGCGAGGAAGCGGACCGCTTCGGCTTCTACAGCCGGTTGGCGGACCCGGAGAAGCTGCTGGACGAAGCCAGTGCGCTGGCCAAAACGCTCGCCGATGGCCCCACCTTCGCTCATGGCATGACCAAGACGATGCTCTTTCAGGAGTGGAGCCACGGCCTCGACGAGTGTATCGAGGCCGAGGCCCAGGCGCAGGCCATCTGCATGCAGACCAAGGACTTCGAACGCGCCTATAACGGCTTTGTGGCCAAGCAGACGCCGGTTTTCGAGGGCAACTGATGGCTGACAAGAGCTTCCTCAGCTGGCCGTTTTTCGACGACGGCCATCGGGAACTGGCCCGCGAATTGGAGCGCTGGGCGGGAGCTGTCCTCCCGCCGCTGCTCGAAGGCGCCGAGGAAAGCTTGGATGCCGTCTATGCGTGCGTGGGCCGGCTGGTGCCCGAACTCGGCAAGGCGGGGCTACTGCGTGCCTGCGTCCCAAGCCTGTACGGAGGATTGCGCGAAAACCTCGATGTGCGCAGCCTGTGCCTGGCGCGCGAGATCCTGGGGCGGGCTTCGGGGCTGGCCGACTTCGCCCTGGCCATGCAGGGTTTGGGCAGCGCTCCCATCACGCTCTACGGCCGCGAGGAACAGAAACGCGCCATCCTGCCGCAGGTGGCTGCAGGCACCGCGATTGCCGCTTTTGCGCTGTCGGAACCGGACGCCGGTTCGGACGTCGCGGCCATTGCCACGACGGCCACCCGCGACGGCGGCTTTTGGCGCCTGGACGGAACGAAGACGTGGATCTCCAACGCCGGCCTCGCCGCCTTCTATGTGGTCTTTGCCCGCACGGGCGAGGGGCCGGGAACCAAGGGCCTGTCCGCGTTCATCATCGATGCCGGAACACCCGGCCTGGACGCCTCGGAGCGCATCGACGTCATCGCACCCCACCCTCTGGGCACGCTGCGTCTGACCGGCTGCCGCATTCCCGCCGACCGCCTGCTGGGAAAGCCGGGCGAGGGATTCCGGATCGCCATGGCCACGCTGGACATCTTCCGCTCCTCGGTCGGCGCCGCCGCCCTGGGCTTGGCCCGCCGGGCGCTGGACGAAGCCGCCGCGCGGACGCTCCACCGGCGGATCTTCGGCAAAGCGCTGGCCGAGTTCCAGTTGACGCAAGGCAAGCTCGCAGACATGGCGGTTTCGATAGACGCCGCGGCGCTGATGATTTATCGTGCCGCGTGGACCAAGGATGTCGTGGGCGGGCGGGTCACGCGGGAAGCCTCGATGGCCAAGCTGTTCGCCACCGAATCAGCCCAGCAAGTGATCGACGCGGCGGTACAGATTTTCGGCGGCCTGGGCGTAGTACGGGGAATGACGGTGGAACGGCTGTACCGCGAGATCCGGGCGCTGCGCATCTATGAAGGCACCAGCGAGGTGCTGAAGTTGATCATCGCCTCCAAGGTGCTGGAGACGGCGGAAGGCGGCGCCGGGGGTTCCGGCGGTGCATGATTGAAGAAAGGCGCCGGGGTCTTATGCCAGCAAACAGCAAAGCTCCACTCGCCGGCCAGCACGCCGTAATCACCGGCGGAGGACGGGGCATTGGCGCGGCCATCGCCGAGGCGCTGGCTCGCTTGGGCGCCTGCGTCTCCCTCATTGGCCGGAACGCCGCAGTCCTGGAGGCCACGAAGAAGCGCATCGTCACGGAACACGGCGTCCCGGTGGCCACGGCACCCGCTGACGTGACGGACGAAGCGGCGGTGCACAATGCCCTGGCCAGTTTGCGCAGCGCGCTCGGTTCCCCGACGATTCTGGTCAACAACGCGGGCATTGCCGTATCGGCGCCGTTCCTCAAGTCGGACGCGGCGTTCTGGCGCAAGGTGCTCGATGTTGACCTGATGGGCGCGGTCTATTGCACCCAGGCGGTTCTGCCGGCCATGCTGGAAGCCAACTGGGGCCGGATCATCAATATCGCTTCCATCGCCGGACTGGCGGGGAGCGCTTACGTCACCACCTATTGCGCGGCCAAGCACGGCATGATTGGTCTGACCCGGGCTCTGGCGCTCGAAATGGCGCGCACGGGCGTCACGGTCAATGCCGTGTGTCCGGGATACACCGACACGGATATGACCGCCAACAGTATCGCCACGATCACCCAGAAAACCGGCCGGAGTCGCGAGGAGGTTATGGCCACGCTGCTGGCGCGCAATCCGCAAGGGCGTCTCATTCAGCCCGCGGAGGTGGCGGATACAGTGGCCTGGCTGTGCGGCAAAGGCGCCGCGTCAGTGACCGGGCAGAGCATCGTTCTTGCCGGTGGCGAGTTGATGCCATGAAAAGCGTTCTTGCACAGCCCAGACTGTTCCTGCACGTTTCCGCCAGACGGGCACGTCCATGAGAAGACGGCGCAAGAAGACGCTGGAAGCCGGCCGGGAGGCGCGGCGCCTTGCGCGCAAGGCAGCCGCCAAGCCCGCCGCAACCCAGGTGATTGAAGACAAGCGCCGGCGCCCGGCCAAACACAAAAAGGGCTGGATCGAAAAAGAGCTGGAGTAGCGTGGCGGCGCGGTGGGAGCGCGGCTGGTTTCGGTGACGAAGGTCCGACCGGACCTAGTTTTTCGAGCCTCAACCGGGCTTGTTTGCGGGAATAACCTCGTCGGGCTTGAAGAGCGGCGTGCGCGACATCTTGCGGCGCTCGGCGAGCTGGGCTGCGATGGTTTCCAGGTCCTTCTTGCCGAAACCCATGCAACTGACCTTCACTTTGCCCCCGGTGTCCACCAAGAAGATGGTCGGCACATGCGTCAGGCCGTAGGCATTTGAAACCGGATAATCCTTTTCGTCCGTCACTACGGGGAAGGTGATGCCGAACTCCTGGCAGAAGTCCTTCGTATCGCGGGGATTATCCTGGGAAATCCCGAGAATCGTCACGCCGTCACCGGCGTAACGCTTATGAATCCGTTCCAGAAAAGGCAAGGTGAACTGGCAGACGGGGCAGGAGATTTTGAAGAACGCCGCCACCACGGGTCCGCGTTCCAGCAGGGCACTGAGCAAATAGTCCTTTCCATCGAGAGCTTTGAGCCGGAAATCGGGTGCAGTTTGCCCCACTGCGATTTTAGTCATCGGATCCACCGTCCCCATCCAGCGGGAGATTCGCCGCAACAATCCCATAAGCAAAGTTTAGCGCAGAGCGGGATACTCGGCCACCTGCAACGCGCGCTTCAGTGAATCTGCCGTGTCTTCCGGCTCATGTAGTCCATCAGCAGATACTGGCCGAGCGTATAGGGCGTAGTGAAGTAGGCCTTGCCGCGGCACATCGCGGTGATCTTCTGGACGAATTGCACCAGGCTGTAATCGCTGGCGAGCATGAAGGTGTTGATGAGGATGCCCGCGCGCTTGCACTTGTTCACTTCCTCGAGCGTTTGGGAGACGACGAAGGGGTCGAGGCCGAAGGCGTTCTTGTAGATGCGCCCGTCCTCCATGGTCAGCGCGGAGGGCTTGCCGTCGGTGATCATGACGATCTGGCGCATGTCCTTTTTCTGGCGCAGCAGGATGCGCTGGGCGAGGCGCAGGCCCTCGCGGGTGTTGGTGTAGTAGGGGCCCACCTGGATGCGCGCCAGCCCGCCGAGCGGGACCTCTTCGGCGCTGTCGTGGAAGAGCACCAGGCTGAGGGTGTCCCCGGGGAATTGCGTGCGGATCAGGTGCGAAAGGGCCATGGCCACGCGCTTGGCGGGGGTGAAGCGGTCCTCGCCGTAGAGGATCATGCTGTGGCTGCAATCGAGGAGCAGCACGGTGGCGCAGGAACTCTGATATTCGCACTGGTGCACGGTGAGGTCGGAATACTCGAGATTCAGCGGGACGCGGAGGCCCTCGCGGCGCACGGCGTTGCAGAGCGTCTGGCTCACGTCGAGGTTCAGCGTGTCGCCGAATTCGTAGGGGCGGGAGACGCCGCCGGATTCGACGCCGGTGGCCAGGTCGCGGGTGTCGTGGCGGCCGAAACTGCTGCGCCCCAGCGAGCCGAGCAGGTCCTGCAGGGTCTTGAAGCCCAGGAAGTCGATGGTTTTGTCGGTGATGTCGAAGCGCGCTTCGATGTTGCGCGGCTGCGGCTGGCCGAGCTGCCCGCCGGGGGTCTGCTGCGGCGGGGGAGTGACCTGCGGCGGCGGCTGCGGATTGACGTAGCCTTCCTGTGCGAGGCGCTCGACGAGCTTGTCGAGGAGATCCTGGATGGAAGCGTCGCTGGCCGCCGCGGGATCCTGGAGCAGGCGGCGCAGCTCCTCGGACATGGCGTTATCCGGGAGCAACTCGCCTCCCTGCAACGCGCGGAGAATGGCCTCGCGCAGCGCCTCCATCGAGCGCTCCGGGTCCATCTCCGAGATGCCGTAGAACTGCGAATCGAAGCCGCTCTGCAGGAAGAAATCGCCGAGGCGACGCACCAGCTCTTCGAGGTCCACCGCGTCGGCGGGCTCGCCGGTGTATTTTCCGTAACGGATGAGTTTCATCTTCGCTTGCTCCAGACGGCACGCTCAATTGAACTGGCGGCGCGGGCGGCTGGGCGCCTCGCGCGTTTCCGCGGGACGCGGCTTCTCGCCGTAAAAGCCGCGCTCTTCGCTGCGCCCGATCCGGCGGTGCGCCCACAGGCCTTCGAGGATCATCTCCGCCGCGGCCGCCGCGGCGGCTGCGTCCTTGCGGTCGGAGACGCCGAACCGCGCGATGTGCTCGTAAAGCCCCTGAATGCGCGAAAGCTGCTGCTGGCGCTCGGCGGCGGTGGAGAGCTCGGGCAGCTTCAGCTCGCCGCCCATCTCGAACCACTGCACCACGGACTGCACGTCCGCGCCGCCCATATGTTTGCTGTAAACGCGGCCGATGGCGGCGCGGACCAGTTCGCGGGCCACGGTCTCCGCCCCCTTCAGCTCGCCCTCGTATTCCAGCTCGAGCTTTCCGGTGATGGCCGGGAGCGCGGCATAGATGTCGGCCACGCGGGCGACGCCGCGCTTCTCGCCGGTGCGCGCGGCGCGCTGCTCGGCGCTGCTGACCGTGCTTTCCAGCGCGGTGATGGGCAGACGCTGGCTGACGCCGGAGCGGCGATCCACGCGCTTGTCCTCGCGCGCCTGGAAGGCGATCTCTTCCACGACCTCGCGCAGGTAGGCGGGCACTTCGATCTGGCGGCCGGAATCGCGCTCCAGCCAGGCCTCCTGGCCGGTGATGAGCATGCCTTCCTCGACCGACGAGGGGTAGTGCGTGCGGATCTCCGCGCCGATGCGGTCCTTCAGCGGGGTGACGATCTTCCCGCGCGCGGTGTAGTCCTCGGGATTGGCGGTGAACACGAGGAGCACGTCGAGCGGCAGGCGCAGCGGGTAGCCCTTAATCTGGATGTCGCCTTCCTGCATGATGTTGAACAGGCCGACCTGGATCTTGCCGGCGAGATCGGGCAGCTCGTTGATGGCGAAGATGCCGCGGTTGGCGCGGGGCAGCAGGCCGTAGTGAATGGTGAGCTCGTCGGAGAGGTCGCGGCCGCCGCGCGCGGCCTTGATGGGGTCGAGGTCGCCGAGGATGTCGGCGATGGTGACGTCGGGGGTGGCCAGTTTTTCGACGTAGCGCAGGTCGCGCGAAAGCCAGGCGATGGGCGTGGCGTCTCCCTCGGCGGCGATGCGTTCGCGGCAGGCGCGGCAGATGGGGCGCAGCGGGTGATCGTTGATCTCGCAGCCGGCGACGACGGGAATGGCGTCGTCAAGGAACTGCAGCAGGCCGCGCAGGATGCGGCTCTTGGCCTGTCCGCGCAGACCCAGCAGGATGAAATTGTGCCGGGAGAGCAGGGCATTGATGATCTGCGGGATGACCGTCTCTTCGTAGCCGTGAATTCCGGGAAAGAGCGGCTCGTTGGCCTCCAGCATGCGCAGAAGATTCGCGCGCATCTCTTCCTTGACGGAGCGCGCCGGCGCGCCGGGCTGGAAACCCGGCAGGCGGCGCAGCTCGCCGAGCGTCGCGGGCCGGCCGCGCCCCGCGGAGGGATGCAGTGAAGCGCTTGCGGTCATGGTTGCCCCAATCGGCGCGCCGTCTGCCGCGGCTCGCCAGAACTCTTTCGAAGAGATGCGCGATGCGAGCGGAGGGTTACTCCGCAGGGCGTGAGCCCGGCAGGGGATCAGCCCAATTCGCCGAGAAGGCCTTCCATCTCGGAGCGGGCGTGCGCATCGCCCTTCTTCGCGGCCATGGCGACGCCCGCGTGCAGCAACTGGCGAGCCTCGTCCGGGCGGGCATCGCGGACCAGAAGCTGCGCGTACATCAGATAGCCGGGCACGTACTCGGGGTTCATCTCCAGCAGCTTGCGGAAATGGGCGTCGGCAGCGGGGGTTTCCCCGGCATTCATGCACTCCAGCGCCAGGCCGTAGCGGGAAAAGGCGTCGGCCGGCTGCGCGGCCACGAATTCCTCGAGCACCTGGCGGCGTGTTTTCCTCTGGGGCTGGTTGGTCATCTCCCGTATTATACGGGGCAGGTCCGTTGTGTGCGGAAAATTCGCGCAGGAAGCGAGGCAGCGATGAAGCGGCCGAAGAAAATTGCAGCGAACCGGGAGAGGGGAGAGCGCCTTGCCGGAAAGCCGGTCAGCGCGTCGCGCTCGGAGATGACCGAGATGGTGCTGCCCAGCGAGACCAATCCGCTCGGCAAATTGCTCGGCGGGCACGTGATGCACCTCGTGGATATGGTCGGGGCGATGGCCGCGCACCGCCATTCGAACAGCGTGGCCATGACCGTCTCGGTGGACTATCTGGATTTCCGGAATTCCGTCAGCGTGGGCGAGATTGTCAATCTGAAGTCGCAGGTCAATCGGGCGTTTCACACCTCGATGGAGGTGGGCGTCGAAGTCTATTCCGAGAATTTCCTGACCGGGGAACGCAAACACACCACTTCCGCCTACGTCACATTTGTGGCCATGGATGAACACACCAGGCAGCCCAAGGCTATTCCGCCGCTGATCCTGAAGACGGCGGAGGAGCGGCGGCGCTTTCGCGAGGCCGGGGAGCGGCGAAAGATCCGCCTCGCGCACCGCTACGGCAAGAAGAAGTACACGTTCTGACGGAGAGGGAGACAGCGGCTAGCCGAGGGGGCCGGCCCAGCGGGGCGGGCTGGTCGGCTGGGGGCTGCCGCCGGCGGGCTCTTCGGTAATGGCCAGGGCCCTGGTGCCGGCGAGAGAGCCGGGCGGACTGGCCAGCAGCAGAACGAATTTCCCATCCAATTGAGGACGCAGGAGGCCCGCGGAAAGAGGCCGCTGGCCCGGGGCTTGTGGCAGGAGCCACACTTGCAGCGTATGGCCCGGCGCAAGAGGCGGGACGCGCGCGCCGGCCACAACGAGGCCGAGGCGGGGGTGCCAGTAGGCACGCAGCGCAGGAGCGTCTTTCTGCTGCTGCGGCCACAGCGAAACCTGCCGTGAGGCCGGATCGTTGAGGATCGCGGCGGATTGCCGGGCATCGGCAAATTCCTTCGCGAGTTCCGCGCGCTCCCGCAGGACTGCCGCGGACTGCCTCTGAAATTGCGCGAGATCCCGGCGGAGGCGCTGCGCCTGCCAGCCCATGTACAGGCTGAGAACGCCGAGCACGGCCACGCCCGTCCACAGCCAGAAGGGCAGACGGTATGGGGGCGGCGCTTGCGGTTGCTTGCGTGGGGGCTGCATCAGGAGTGCGGGCCCGCCGCCGGCGCCGTGGAACCGGCCAGGATTGCCGCGGCTGTCTCCAGGCCGAATTCAGTGCACGCGCCGACCGCCGGACCATTCCAGTAGTTGCCGGCAAACCACAGGCCGGGAAAGGTTGCGCGCAATTTCTCCAGCCGGGCGAGGCGCGCAGAGTGGCCCAGGTTGTACTGCGGCAGCGCGCGGGGATAGACGCGCACATGGGAAAAGACCGGCTGCTGCTGGATCTGCAGAAGCGGCGCGAGTTCGCGGTGCGCCAGATCGGCAAGAGCCGCGGAGGAAAGCGAGGCGATGCCCGGATCGGTGGCCCCGCCGAGGAAGCTGGTCATCAGAACTTGCCCCTCCGGCGCGCGGCCGGGAAAAAGCGAGGAATTCCAGACGGTGCCGAGAATGCGCAGCCCTGCGGAGCGCGGCACGAGAAAGCCGAAGCCGTTTACGTCCCGGGCGATGTGCTGTTTCTCGTAGCCGAGGGAAACCACGGCCACGGCGGCAAACTCGATCCCGCCGAGATGCGTCTCGAACGCCGGATCGAGGCCTGCGAGCAAGCGTCCGGCAGTATCCGGCGGGGTGGCGACCACCAGCCGCTCGCAGGAAAGGGTTTCGCTGTGGCCGTTGCGCGTCACCTCGAGAGAAAAGCGCCGCGTGGCGGAGGAATTGTTCTTCTCGATGCGGGCCACTTCGGTCTTGAGCCACAGGGCATCGCCGAGACGTTCCGCCAGGGCCTGGGGGAGCATTTCGTTGCCTTCGCGGAAACTAAGCAGAGTGGGGCGCTCGCGGGGGCCTTGCGTTTTTTTCGCGGTGGCCAGCATGCCGCGAATGAGGCTGCCTTTGGCGACTTCCGCGGCGTGCAGTTGCGGAAACGCGCTGCGCAGGCTCAGGCGCTCGGGATCGCCGGCGTATACACCGGAGACAAACGGCCCGACGAGTTTTTCCAGCAGCTCGGCGGAAAATTTACGGCGGATAAACTGGGCGATGGATTCGTCCTCGGCGGGCGGATAACTGCGGCCGAAGAGGTCGCGCAGGATGCTGAGCTTGGTGCCCCAGCCGAAGAGGGAACTGCCGAAGAAGGCTGCAGGGTTGAGCGGAGCACGCTCCAACGCGCCATGGACCAGGACAAAGCGCGGGGCGCGGGGGTCGCCGCGCACGATCTGCTCTTCCAGGCCGATCTCGCGGATCAGGCCGAGCAGCGGCCCCGTGGCCGTGAAGCTCTGCGGGCCGTGTTCGAAGAGCCAGGCGTCGCGGCGTTCGGAGCGAATGACCCCGCCCGGGCGGTCCGAAGATTCGAGGAGCACCGCGTCGAGGCCCGCGCGGCGCAAGGCATAGGCGCAGACCAGGCCGGAAATCCCGCCACCGACCACCACGACAGAGTGAGATGCGGTCATCGCCGGATGCACCCGCGCCAGGCGTTCACAACGTTTTCGAAAAAAGAGGCCGCTCGGCCAGGTGCTGCTGCTCGAGATACGGGTCGAAGATCATGGCCAGGTTGCGGATGAAGATGCGGCCGAGCCACGTGGTTTCGATCTCGTCCTTGCCGAGAACCACCAGGCCGTCGTCCTGCATAGGAGCGAGGCGGCGCAGCTCCGCGGCGAAGTACTCGTCAAAGTTGATGCCGAATTCCTGGTTGACCTCGGCCTTGGGGATGACCGTGTGACAGAGCAGGCGGCTGATGACCGCGCCGCGCAGGCGGTCTTCCGCGGTCAGGGTGTAGCCGCGCATGGTGGCGATGCCGCGTTCGGCCACGGCCTTCGAATACTCCGGTACCTCGCGGGGATTCTGCGCGTAGCGCGACTGCACGGAACTGATGGCGCTGACGCCCAGGCCGTAGAGGTCGGCGCCGGCCTTCGTCGTGTAGCCCTGGAAATTGCGGTGCAGCGTGCGCTGCTGCTGCGCCACGGCCAGCTCGTCGCCGGGTTTGGCAAAATGGTCCATGCCGATATACAGGTAGCCGCCTTCGATGAACTTCTCCAGGCCGGTGCGGAAGATTTCGAATTTCTCCGCGCCCTGCGGCAAGTGCGCCGCAAAGGAACCCTGCTGCTTTTTGAGCCAGGGCACGTGCGCGTAGCTGAAGAGCGCGATGCGGTCCGGGGCCAGGGTGAAGATCTGGTCCACGGTATGGGCGAAGCGCTCGGGAGTCTGATAGGGCAGGCCGTAGATCAGGTCCACGTTGATGCTTTCGAAGCCCAGGCGGCGCGCCTCGAAGAGCAAGTCGCGGGTCATCTCATAGGGCTGGACGCGGTGAATGGTCTTCTGCACTTCGGGATGGAAGTCCTGGATGCCCATGCTGAGGCGATTGAAGCCCAGCTTGCGCAGGGTCTCCAGGTGTTGGAAGGAGGTGACGCGCGGGTCCACTTCGATGCCGATTTCGGCGTCCGGAGCGAAGGTGAAATGCTCGCGGGTGAAGCCGAAGAGATCGTCGAGCTGTTCCGGGGTGAGGTAGGTTGGCGTACCGCCGCCCCAGTGAAACTGCACGACCGGGCGGCTGCGCGAAACGTTGCCGCTGATGCGCGCCATCTCGTGCTTCAGCGTGTCGAGATAGGGAAGGGCCACGCTCTTGTCCTTCTGGATCACCACGTTGCAGGCGCAGAACAGGCACAGGCTGGTGCAGAAGGGAATGTGCAGGTACAGCGAAACGGGAGAGGCGGCGCGTTCGGCGTCGGCGTGCGCCGCTTCCAGGTCGGCCGGGCCAAAATGGTCGTTCCAGACGGGCGCGGTGGGATAGCTGGTGTAGCGCGGCCCGGGACGGTTGTAGCGCGCGAGAAACTCCGGTGTGACATGAAAGTCGCGCCGCAGTTGTTCGAGTGTGGGATAGCTCGCGGACATGGGGTTCACCTCTGCTTCACCGGCTGCTCTAGGCGAATCGGAGTGGTCTGTCCGGTGCGGATGAAAAGCTGCGCGTTCTCTACCGGTGTGGCCGGGAGAATGCCGTGGCCCAGGTTCAAAATGTGGCCGGCGCCCTGCAATTCGCCGATGGCCTCGGCGACGGCGCTGCGGATCTTTTCCGCGGGGGCGAAGAGCACGGCGGGATCGACGTTCCCCTGGATAGCGATGCGTGGCCCGGCCAATTCGCGCAGTTCGCGCAGCGATACGCGCCAGTCCACGCTCAGGACGTCGGCGCCGGAGCGGGCCACGGCCGGCAGCAGGTGGTGCGAGGCCTTGGTGTAGAGGATGACCGGTGTGGCGTCCGATTTCACGGCGCGGATCACTTCCTGCGTAGCGGGCAGGGCGAACTCCTGGTAGTCGCGGAGGTTCAGCTCGCCGCACCAGGTGTCGAAGAGTTGCACAGCGGCGGCGCCGGCGGCGATCTGCGCCTTCAGGTACGGCACGGTGGCCTGGGCGATCTTGCTGAGCAGGACGCGGAAGGTGCGCGGGTCTTCGTAAAGAAAGTTTTTCACCGTCGCGAAACCTTCGCGCGTGCGGCCCTCCACCATGTAGCAAGCCAGCGTCCAGGGCGCGGCGGCGAAGCCGAGCACGGGCACGCCGGGCCCCAGCGCGCGGTGCAGGCGGCGAATCGCTTCGGGGAGGAAGCCGGTCTCCCGCTCGGGATCGAAGATGCGCAGCTTGGCGACGTCCGCCGCGCTGCGTACCGGCTCGGGAAGATTGGGTCCCGCGTCGCCCAGTTCGAGCTTCAGGCCCATTGCTTCGGCGGGGATGAGGATGTCGGAAAAGACGATGACGGCGTCCATGGCCAGGCGGCGGTAGGGCTGCAGGGAAACCTCGACGGCCAAGTCGGGATTCTTGCACACTTCCAAAAAGGCATGCTTGGCGCGCAGTTCGCGGTATTCCGGGAGATAGCGGCCGGCCTGGCGCATCATCCAGACAGGCACGCGCGGCACCTCCTGGCAGCGGCAGGCGCGGCGGAAAAGCTCGGCCCGGCTCAATTCCGCGGGCGGTTTGGCATCTTCGTGAGGGAGAGGCATATCGGTACGCACTAAAAGAATATCATTAGTCACAAGCATATGCAGAGAGATACGCTGCAGATGTTTTGGCCTCCCGCAGTGGGCTATAATGCGGGGAGAGCAGGAATGCCAGGCAGGGCATTGCGACCCTGGATCGTCCGGACATCCGGCTCCTGGTTCAAACGGACTTGATGACCACACCCCTTGCCATCCTCACCATTCTGGCCTACGCCGCGAGTCTCGTGCTGTATTTCCGGCTGCTTTACACCAGCCAGGCGCTCGTGGGGCGCGCCGCGACGCTGCTGCTGGCGTGCGGGCTGGGGCTGCACTATCTGCTGCTGTTGGAGCGCTCGCGGATGCTGCACTCGGTGCCCTATCAGGATTTGTACGGCGCGATGTCCCTGTTCGCCTGGCTTTTGGCCCTGACCTATCTGGCCCTGGAGCTGTTTCACCGGCAGCGTACGCTGGGAGCCTTCCTGCTGCCGATCGTCCTGCTGCTTCTCCTGGCAGCGACGCTGACGCGTCCGGCCGTGCCGCCGGGGCCGCCACCCGTGCACGGCGCGGTGTTTGCCCTGCACGTGACCCTCAGCATTCTCGCCTATGCCGCATTCGGACTCTCCTTCGTGCTGAGCCTGATGTTCATCGCCGAAGAGACGCTGCTGCGCCGGCACAAGCTGGGCTCCATCGTGTGGCGCTTTCCCGCGCTGGAGCTTCTGGAGCGCATGGCGCGGAGCAGCGTGCTGGTGGGTCTGGTGGCGATCTGCGTCGGGATGTCGCTGGGCTTTGTTTCGGTGGACCGGCTGACGGGCCGGGTATGGCGCTACGACCCGAAATACCTGGTGACGCTGCTGGTGGTGGCGCTGTATGCGGCGTATCTGTACCTGGGGCGGACGACGAAATGGCGCGGGGCGCGGGCGTCCAAGCTGTGCATCTTCAATTTCGTGGTTATTCTGTTGAGCGTTACGGTGGTGAATCTGTTTTTATCGCGGTGGCACCGCTTCTTCTAGGAGTGCGGGGAACCGGATGGAGATCGTTCTCGTCGGATTGAATCACCGCACGGCGCCCGTCGAGGTGCGCGAACGGGTGTCGTTTACCGTGGAACAGGCCAAGCGCGCCGCGGAAGAGCTGCGCACGCGCGGAATTCTGGAAGAGACGCTGGTGCTTTCCACCTGTAATCGCAGCGAACTCTACGGCGTCCCCCCGGAGAGCGTGCAGGAAACCGCGGGCGCGCTCTACGCCTACCTGAGCACCTTCCATGCGGTACGCCCGGATGATTTGCACCGCTCCCTCTATCACCATCACGACCGCGACGCGATCCGCCACCTGTTCCGGGTGGCCGCGGGTCTGGACTCCATGCTGCTCGGCGAAGCGGAAATCCTGGGGCAGGTGCGCGAGGCCTACCGCGCGGCGCACGAATTTGGAGCCACCGGGCCGGTGCTCAACCGGCTGTTTCAGGGCGCGCTGGAAGTCGGCAAGCGGGTGCGCACGGAGACGGAATTGGGGACGCGGCCGATGTCGGTGGCCTCCGCCGGCATGAAGCTGGCCGAGCGCATCTTCGGAAAACTGGCGGAGCGTACGGCTCTGGTGCTCGGCGCGGGAACGATCAGCGAGCAGGTCGTCAACCAGTTGCGCGACCGGGGCATCGGGCGGCTGCTGGTGATGAACCGTTCGCGGGACCGCGCGGAAGAGATGGCCCAGCGCTTTGGCGGGCGGGTCCTGGATTGGGCGGATTGGCAGACGGCGCTGGCCACGCCGGATATCGTCGTGTCTTCCGTGTCCGCGGAGGCGGTGCTGAGCCGCGAAGCGGTGCGCCAGGCCATGGCCGCGCGCGGCAATCGCGCCCTCCTGCTCATGGACCTGGGCGTGCCCCGCAACATCGATCCGGCGGCCGCCAGCCTTTACAACGTCTATCTCTACAACATTGACGAGCTGACGGACATCGTGGAGCAGAACCGGCGCGCGCGCGAAACCGAAGTGCCGCGCGCGGAGTCCATCGTCGAAGAGCACGTCGGAAAATTTCTTTCCTGGCAGAGCAGCGTCGAGCTGGTCGGAGTGCTGGAATCGCTGCGCTCGCGCCTGCACGAGGAGCGCGCGGCGTTTCTGCAGGGGCATCTGCAGGGCATGACGCACCTGAGCGGCGCCGAGCGGGAACGCATCGAAGCCCTGATGGACGGCCTGCTGGAAAAACTGCTGCTGCATCCCGCCGAACGGCTGCGCGGCGAGCGCGACCTGCGCCGGAAAATTCAGAACGTCGAAGCCTTGCGCGACCTCTTCCTGCCCGGCCGGGAGAAGCCGTGAGGCCGCTGCGCATTGGCACGCGCGGCAGCCTGCTCGCCAAATGGCAGGCGGAGCATGTGCGCAAACAGCTTTTCCAGTCCGCCGGGGTGGAAGCCGAACTCATCATCATCAAGACCTCCGGGGACAAGATGTTGCAGTCGCCCCTCTCTCAGATCGGCGGGAAGGGCATCTTCATCAAGGAGCTGGAAGAGGCGCTGATCGGCGGAACGATCGACCTGGCCGTGCACAGCGTCAAGGACGTGCCCACGGAGACGCCGCCGCAGCTGTTTTTCCCCGCGGTGCTGCGCCGCGAGGATGTGCGCGATTGCCTGGTGGCCGGCAATGGCGCGACGCTGGCTACGCTGCGCCAGGGCGCGCGCATCGGCACGGGGAGTTTGCGGCGCCAGGCGCAATTGCGCCGCCTGCGCCCGGATCTGGATGTGCGCGAACTGCGCGGCAACGTGGATACGCGGCTGCGCAAGGCGGAGAGCGGCGAGTACGAGGCCGTGGTGCTCTCCAAAGCCGGGCTGGACCGCCTGGGCTGGAGCCAGCGCATCAGCGAAGCGCTCTCTCCCGAGGTGTGCCTGCCCGCGGTGGGACAGGGCGCCATCACCATCCAATCGCGGAGCGCCGATGCGGAGATCGCCGAGGTGCTCGGCCAGCTCGATGATCTGGAATCGCGCAATGCGGTGATTGCCGAGCGCTCTCTGCTGCGCACGTTGCAGGGCGGCTGCCAGGTGCCGCTGGGCGCCTGGGCGCGCATGGAGCGGGAGGATCTGGTGCTGGAGGCTTGCGTGGTGTCGGTGGACGGCACGGAATATTTCCGGGAGCGGGCCAGCGCGGAGCCGGAGCAGGCCGCGGAGCTGGGCAAAGAAGTGGGCAAGCGGCTGCTGGAAGCGGGAGCCGGACGCATTCTGGAGCAGGTGGGGCGTCAGCGTGGATAACGGCACGTCAGCGCTGGCCGGAAAGCGCGTGGTGGTGACGCGCGCCGCGGAGCAGTGCGAGGCGCTGTGCCTGGAATTGAAAGCGCTCGGCGCGACACCCCTGATGCTGCCGCTGGTGGCCTTCGCTGCGCCGGAGAATACTGCGCCGCTCGATGCGGCGCTGCGCGAGCTGGCGGAATTCGACTGGATGCTGCTGACCAGCCAGAACGCGGTGCCGGCGCTGGCCGCGCGCTGCGAGACGCTGGGCATTTCCCTGGCCGCTGCAGCGGGCTCTCTGCGCATCGCGGCTGTGGGACCCGCTACGGCCGAGGCCGCCGAGAAGGCGGGGTTGAAGGTTGTCCATGTGGCCGCGACGCATCACGGCGTGGCCCTGGCGGAGGATCTGGGTGGGCAAGTGCGCGGGTGCCGCATCTTTCTTCCGCGCAGCGACCGCGCCAACCCGGCGCTGCCGGAAGCGCTGGTACGGCTCGGGGCGCGGGTTACGGAAGTGGTCGCTTACCGCACGCTGGCGGCTTCTCCCGCGGAAGTGGAGGTCCGGCGGCAGATGGAGCGGGGCGAAGCGGAAGCCGTGCTCTGTTTCAGCCCTTCGGCGGTGCAGCACCTGGCGGACCTTCTGGGAGCGGAGCGCATGCGCGCGCTGCAGAAACAGATGGTGTTTGCGGCGATCGGCCCGGTGACGGCGGCGGCGCTGCGAAAAGCGGGTGTCGAGCACGTGGTGGTCGCCCCGGATGCCAGCGTGGCGGGAATTCTGGCGGCGTTGGCGGTGCACTGGCAGGCGCACGCGGGAGTGAGGCAAGGATGAGCTTTCCAACGCAACGGCCGCGGCGGCTGCGGCGCAGCGAAACGCTGCGCGGCCTGGTCCGTGAAACGCGGCTGACCGCCGCCGGGCTGGTCTATCCGCTGTTCGTGTGCCCGGGCGCGAAGGTGCGGCAGGAAGTCGGCTCGATGCCGGGCGTCTTCCAGTTGTCGGTGGACCAGATCGTGGAAGAGTGCCGGCAAGTGGAAGCGCTGGGGATTCCGGCGGTGATTCTCTTCGGGTTGCCGGAAACGAAGGACGCGCGGGGCAGTTCCTCGCTGGCGGCCACGGGGGTAGTGCAGCGCGCGATCGAGGCCATCCGCAAGGCCAAGATGCGCTTGCTGGTGATGACGGACGTCTGCCTGTGCGAGTACACCGATCACGGGCACTGCGGCGTGATTGAAAACGGGGAAGTGGCCAACGACGCCACGCTGCCGATTCTGGCGGAGCAGGCGCTCTCGCACGCGCGGGCCGGCGCGGACATTGTGGCGCCCTCGGACATGATGGACGGGCGCGTGGCGGCGATCCGTGGCGCGCTCGACGGCAACGGCTTTGCCGACGTCGCGATTCTGTCCTATGCGGCCAAGTACTGCTCCGGCTTCTACGGGCCGTTCCGCGAGGCGGCGGATTCCACACCGCAGTTCGGAGACCGCCGAAGCTACCAGATGGATCCTGCCAACGCCTGCGAGGCGCTCAAGGAAGTGGAGCAAGACCTGGCCGAGGGCGCGGACATGGTCATGGTCAAGCCGGCGCTGCCCTATCTGGATATTATCCGGCGCGTGCGCGAACAGGTGCATGTGCCGGTGGCGGCGTACAACGTCAGCGGGGAATACTCCATGGTCAAGGCCGCGGCGCAGAAGGGCTGGCTGGACGAGAAGCGCGTGGTGCTGGAGCTGCTCACGGGGATTCAGCGCGCCGGGGCCAGCATTATCCTGACCTACCACGCGAAGGATGCCGCGCGCTGGCTGAAGCAATCGTGAGGAGCAAGAGGCCATGAGTGCAACCAAGGCGACGTTGAATCCGGAGCGGCGGCGTTCGCGCGAGATTTTCCAGCGCGGGGAGAAGGTGCTGGTCGGCGGCGTGAACAGTCCGGTACGGGCCTTCCGCTCGGTGGGCGGCGACCCGCTGATCATCGAGCGGGGCCGCGGCGCGCGCATTTTTGACGCGGACGGCAACGAATATCTGGATTACATCGGCTCGTGGGGAGCGATGCTGCTGGGGCACGCGCATCCGGCGGTAACCGCGGCGATTGCCGAGCAGGCGCAGCGCGGCACCAGCTTCGGCGCGACGACCGAGCTGGAGATCGAGCTGGCCACGCGGATTACCCGGGCTGTTCCGTTCCTCGAGAAGATCCGCTTCGTCTCCAGCGGCACGGAAGCCACGATGAGCGCGCTGCGGCTGGCGCGGGCCTTCACCAAGCGCGACCTGCTGGTGAAGTTCGAAGGCTGCTACCACGGGCATGCCGACAGCTTTCTCTCGCAGGCGGGTTCCGGACTGGCCACGCTGGGAATCGCGGCGTGTCCGGGCGTGCCGCAGGGGCTGGCGGAGCTTACGCTCAACGTGCCGTACAACGATCTGAACGCGGTCGAGCGCTTGTTCGCGCAACATGCCGGGAAGATTGCCGCGGTCATCGTCGAGCCCATCGCCGCGAATATGGGCGTGGTCCTGCCGGAGCCGGGCTTCCTCGCCGGGCTGCGGGAGCTGACGCGCAAGCACGGCGCGCTGCTTATCGTGGACGAAGTCATCACCGGCTTCCGCCTGCACCATGGCGCGGCGCAGACCCTGCTGGGGGTTGAAGGCGACCTCACCACGCTGGGAAAAATCATCGGCGGGGGCTTGCCCGCCGCGGCTTACGGCGGCCGCGCGGAGATCATGAATCACGTGGCCCCGCTCGGAGCGGTCTACCAGGCCGGAACGCTGGCCGGAAATCCGCTGGCCATGCGCGCGGGAATCGCCACGTTGCAGGAATTGAGCGCGCCGGGGAAGTATGAAGCGCTGAACGCGCTGGCCGAAAAATTCGTTGCGGACCTGAAGCGAGCGCTCGCGGAAAGCGGCGTCCAGGGGCACATCAATGCCCGCGGCTCGCTGGCCACCCTGTTCTTCTGTGCCGGGCCGGTCCGCAACTACGACGACGCGAAGCGCTCGGACACCGCGCGCTACGCACGGTTCTTCCGGGAGATGCTCAACCGCGGAGTCTTCCTCTCGCCGGCGCAGTTCGAAGCGCTGTTCGTCTCCATGGCGCACACGCCGGCCGATCTGGCCGCCACCATCGCTGCCGTGCGGGAAAGCCTGCAGGCCGCGAGCGCCTAACCTTTCCGTTTTCCTTTAAATTCAAGCAATCTGTAATCAGTGGGATGCCGCGGGCTCTCCCCCGCGCTTGCGCGTCAACTCCGCCGTCAATTGGTCCAGCCGCGCCAGCAGTTCGAGGTGCCGCTTCTCGTCGGGCTGCGGCTTCTTCCCGATGAATACCAGGGTCCCGCCGGGTTCCAGGACGCACTGCTGAACATCGGAGAGGGATTCGAATCCCTGTCTGTGTGCGGCGGCTTCAAGTTCGGCGATGGTGATGAGCTCGCGGCGGAGGTTGCGGGTGCGCACCTTGCCGTCTTCGATCAGGATGTCCGGGGAACCTTCGACGAATTCATCGAGCTTGCGGTGATTATAGAGAAAGCGGACGACCAGGGCGTTGATCAGGAGCAGCGCCGAAGCGCCGATAATCCCTCCGGTCACGCTGTTGTCGTCGCCGATGATGGCATTCTGCACGGTATTGGAAAGCGTCAGCAGGACGACCAGGTCGAAGGGATTGAGCTGGGCGAGCTCCCGCTTTCCGGCGAGGCGCAGACTGATCACCAGAAAGGCGTAGACGATTACCGGGCGCAAGACCTTCTCCAGCACGGGTAGCCCCAGGACAAACATGTGGCTCAGGATGAGGTGCATCGCTTCGAAACCTCCTCGAAAAAGAGACGGCTGGTCAGCACGGTAAAAAACGCGCCGCCTGCCGCCGCGGGTGCCGCAAGCCTAGCATGAGGCCCGGGCGGGGTGAAGGAGATGGGAAAAAAGCCATGGCCGGAAGGGCATGTTGTGGCATTATGCTTTGGAAACATTTGTTCCCGTGGCAGTTCCAAAGTGGGAAAAAGGTTTAAGATAAAAGTATCGATTATCACGTAGTGCTGTAGGCTAGTGGGTCATCCGAGCTTCACACGGGCCAATTTCGACGTTAAGGTAAGTGGCTAAAGAGGATACTGCGCAAAAGCCTTGTCCGCCGTTGGCTGTGCGCGTCGGACAGAGGTTTTCGCGACTCTATGGCACATCGCGTCTCCCAAGACTCTGGAATCCAGCCCCGGGCCGAACAGCTCTTTGCCCTGGTCAAGAGTTCACGCAATCTGTTCGTGCTGCTTGGCGCGGATGGAACGCTCCTCTACATAAACCCTGCGTTTACAACGATTTTAGGATATTCCCCGGAAGAGATCCTGGGAACCAGCATCCTCTCTTTACTCCACCCCAAGGAGCTGGCCGCGGCACGCCTGAGCTTTCAGTCCCTGGCCAATCAGGCTGGTGCGGAGATGAATGGGCGCTGCCGATTGCTCTGCAAGGACGGGTCGTGGCGGCAGTTCGAAGCCGTCGGACAAAGCTATCTGCACGAGCCCGCCATCGGGGCCATCGTCGCCAACTATCGGGATGTCACCGAGCGCCTTCGCATGGAGTCCGAGCGGCGGGTCATCGCGGAAGTCATCCACGCGCTGAACCAGACCAGCAACCTCGATGAGCTGCTCGCGCGCATTCACCAGGCTTTGAAAAAGGTGCTCTACGCGGAGAACTGTTTTATCGCCCTGCATGATCCGGAAACCGGCACCTTTCAGTTTCCTTTCTTTGTGGACCGTTTCGATACCGCGCCGCCGCCGCAGAAGATCGGGCGGAGCTGTACGGCTTATGTGTTTCGCACCGGGCGCGCGGAGCTTATCCCCCAGGCGAAGTTTGACCGCCTGGTGGAGTCCGGCGAAGTGGAGCTGGTGGGCTCGCCGTCGCCGGCCTGGCTGGGCGTGCCGCTGAAGACGCCGACGGCTACGATCGGCGTGCTGGTGGTGCAGCATTACGAGCAGGAAGACGTTTACGACAAGCGCGATCTGGAATTTCTCGATTCCGTGGGCGGCACCATCGCGCTGGCCATTGAGCGGCGCCGCGCGGAAGACGCGCTGCGCAAAAGCGAATTGACGTTCCGTCTCCTGTTCGCGCATAACCCGATCCCTACCTGGGTTTTCGATTTCGATACCCTGCTCTTCATCGAAGTGAACGAATCCGCGGAGAAGCAGTACGGATTTACGGCGGATGAGTTCCGCCAGATGACCGTAATGGGAATCTGCGCAGAGGAAAACCCCCAGCTGGTGTTGCGGCGGATGGCGGAATCGCTAGCCATGGGCGGCGGGCGTTTCGCAGGCAACTTCAAGCACCGCAGGAAAGACGGGAAGGTGATTGAAACCGAAGTGATCGCGCACGAACTGGAATACGGGGGACGTCACGTGTGTCTGGTCGTGGCACGGGATATCACCGAGCGCCAGCTTCTGGAACAGCAGTTGCGCCAGGCGCAGAAGATGGAAGCGGTGGGGCGGCTGGCAGGCGGCGTGGCGCACGATTTCAACAACTTGCTGATGGTCATCAAGGGGCATACGGAACTCCTGCTCAGCTCGCTGGCGGCGACGCCGCAGGCCTCCCGCAAGATCGAGCAGATCGACCGCGCGGCGGACCGCGCCGTGTCCCTCACGCGGCAACTCCTGGCTTTCAGCCGCATGCAGGTGCTGCAGCCGCGGGTCTTGAACCTCAACCAGATCGTTGTGGAGATGGGCAAGCTTTTGCCGCGGCTGATCGGGGAAGATATCGAGCTGGTGGTCCACGAGCAGGCGGATCTCGGCTCGATTCGCGCGGACGCCAGCCAGATGGAACAGATCATCATGAATCTGGCGGTCAACGCGCGGGACGCCATGCCCTCCGGCGGCCGGCTGCTGATCGAGACGGGCAACGTGGATCTGGACGGACATTACAATGCGACCCATCCGATGGTGCAGCCGGGACGCTACGTCCTGCTGGCCGTCTCGGATACCGGCACGGGCATGGATGCGGAAACGCAGGCGCACATCTTCGAGCCCTTTTTCACCACCAAGGAGCAGGGAAAGGGAACTGGCCTGGGGCTGGCGACCGTCTATGGCGTGGTCAAGCAGAGCGGCGGCTGGATCTGGGTGTACAGCGAACTGGGCAAGGGCACCACTTTCAAGATCTATCTGCCGCGCGTGGATCAGCCGGTGGAGCAGACCGGCGCCTCGGTGAAAGTCGCGGAGATTCCCCGCGGCACCGAGACCATCCTGCTGGCTGAAGACGAGCAGGACGTGCGCGAGGTAGCTCGCGAGTTCCTGGAGTCCGGCGGCTACGTGGTGCTGGAGGCCGGCGACGGCGAAGAAGCCCTGCGCCTCGCGGAGCGACACGCCGGCGCGATCGACTTGCTGGTGACGGACATGGTCATGCCGGGAATGACCGGACGGGAACTGGCGGAGCGCATGCAGGCGCTGCGTGCCGTGGGCCGCGTGATCTTCATGTCCGGTTATACGGAGCAGGCAGCGGCGCAGTCTCAGTTGCAAGGCGACTGTTCGAAACTGCTCACCAAGCCGTTCGGCCGCGCGACCATGCTCCGCGCCGTACGCGAACTGCTCTCCCGGTCCCTTCCCTCCTAATTTTAGATTCGGCCAGCCTGTGCTTCTTCGGCAGATGCTTTGCCAGGAAGGGTATTCCTGTCTGTCCCGCTTAGGCGATCCGCGGATGCTTGCGGTGCCAGTTCGTTCTCTGCTGGAAGGTGCGCGCCGCTTGAATGACCGCCAGGTCGTCTCCGGCGCGGCCCACCAGTTGCAACCCTACGGGCAGATTGTCCGCGGTGAATCCGCAGGGTACGGAAAGCGCGGGCAGGCCGCAGAGATTGCCAATGCCCCCGAGAGGGTCGGCAAAGGTCAGGCCGGTCTCGAGGTTGAGGTCCAGCTTGTTGGCGGCGACGGGCTCGGCCGCGGTGGCCAGGACGTCGTAGGACTGGAAGAGGTCGTCCATCTTGTGCTGGAGGACGTCGCGCACGCGCAGCGCCGTGACGTAGTCGCTCGCCGGAATGAATTCGTTGACGTAGCCCGCGATCTGTCCCAGCGGGTCGGTCAGCTCCGCGACGCGCCCGGAGTGCAGAAGATCGCGAAACGCCGAAGCCCCTTCGACTCCGATGATCACGCTGCCGGCCGCTTCGAACGGCCCTTCAGGCAGCTCCGCGTCCTTCGTTCCCGGGAAAAGCTTGCGGATTACGTGCTCGGTCTCGTTCATTACCTTGGCCACCCCCAGTTCCATCTCCTTCCAGGCGTTGGTCAGCCAGCCGATGCGCAACGGGCCGCGGAGACGCTCGGTGGCCGGGGAATAGGTGAAGGCGGCGCGGTCCACGGCCAGCGTGCTGCGGTCGTTGCTATCGTGTCCGGCCAGGACCGCAAAGACCCGCGCGCAATCCTCGGCGCTGCGCCCGAGGGGGCCGATCTTGTCCATCGAGTAGGAGAGCGCCATGGCCCCGTAACGGCTCACCCGGCCGTACGTGGGGCGCAGCCCGCTGACCCCGCAATAGGACGCCGGGCAAACGATGGAGCCCCAGGTTTCCGTGCCGAGCGCGAAGGCCGCCAGCCCGGCGGCCATGATGGCCCCCGAGCCGGAAGAGGACCCGCACGTCCAGCATTCGGTGTTCCAGGGATTCTTGGCCGCGCCGGTCAGCGAGGCGGAGGCAAAGCGGTAGCCCATTCCTCCAGCCAGCTCGATCATGGCGGATTTCCCCAGCAGGACGGCTCCGGCGCGGTTCAGGTGTTCGATGACCGTGGCGTTGTAGGCAAAGGTCTGCTCGGCATAGGGTTTTGCGCCCCAGGTAGTGGGATAGCCCTTCACCGCCAGGAGATCCTTTGCCGCGTAGGGCATGCCGTGCAAGGGCCCGCGATAGTGGCCCCCGCGGATTTCCTTTTCCGCTTTGTGGGCCTGTTCCAGCGCCAGATCCGGCGTGAGCCGGGCGTAGGCATTGAAACGCGGCCCCAGCTTTTCACTGCGCGCCAGATAGCTTTCGGTCAGCTCGACCGGGGACAGTTGCTTGGCTTCGATGCGCTTGGCCAGTTCCGTCAGGGACAGGTAGAGAATTTCCTCGCCGAGCATGTCAGTTGCCCCTTCCGGACTTGCGCGTCTTGGCCCGCGCCGCGGGCGGCGCCGGGCGCTTTTCCCGTTCGACCAGCGGCTTGAGATAAAGGGCCGGTGAATCTCCGTTGTCCAGGGGATAGGCGCGCAGCGCGTCGAGCGGGGTCTGCAGCACCAGCGAAAGGCGGCGGACATCCGCCTTCTGGGCCTCGGAGAGACGTTCTCCGTAGCGCGACAGGATCGCTTGGGTCCGCGTTTCGGCTTCGGCCTGGCTCGCGGGAGCGAGCTTGGGCGTGCTGGCGGGCTCTTGCGGGCTGGCCACGGCCACCTCTTGTGCGCCGGGTGTGGCCAGCAGCGCGCCCGGAACCAGCGTGCTGGCCGCCGAGGCCAGAGCCGCGCGCACCGCGAATTCGCGGCGCGAGATGGCCTGCCCCCGCCCGGAGGCCGGCTCCGGGATTTGTTTTTCGTCAGACATAAAGTGTCCCTCCCCGAAGGCGCATAAAATTGCCACTGCGAGGCTACTGAATCATCGCAAAACGGTCAACCGGGGAAGTTGACACGCACTTGCACATGCACTTGCACTCCGCTTGCAGACATTCGCCCGCGCATTCGCGCAAGTAGCTGCTCTGCTAGCGGCGGCGCCATTTATCCCGCCCCGGCCGGGACGCTGTCACCTTCGCCGCCCGGCCACTCCTCTCTGTGAGACGCCCTTTAGCAAGTGTCAACTGGCATTAGAGATAACGCTCGGGTAGAATCTCGCCGGGCGGAACTTCCGTCCTTTCGCGGGAGCGCTTCGTGGCCAAACAGAAACGACCAAAAGCACAGACCGACGTAAAATCCAGGAAACGCCCCATCGAACAGTACGACCACAAGGACAAAACCCGCGTCAACAATCCCCCCGTCGGCCTGGTCACTCCGCAGACCGATCCGCCCGTCACCTCGCGCAAGACCTACGAATACGACCCCCACCTCGACCCGCAGCTCGTCTGGGCCGGCAAGAAAGAGCACACCTCCTTCGAAATCCCCACCGTCTCCCTTCACGTCCACGAGCGCATTGACCCCCGCACGATCATCGAAGCCGTCCGCAAGCGCAACGGCGTCCCGCTCAAGCCCGCCCAGGGCTACCTCTTCGAAACCCGCGAAGAAAACCCGCCCCTCCGCGAAGCCGTGGACTTCTACCGCCATCCCCACGGCTGGACCAACCGCCTCATCGCCGGTGACTCTCTCCTCGTCATGAACTCCCTCCTCGAAAAAGAAGGCATGGCCGGCCAGGTCCAAATGGTCTATATCGACCCGCCCTACGGCATCCGCTACGGCTCCAATTTCCAGCCCTTCGTCAATCGCCGCGACGTCAAAGACGGCAAGGACGAAGACCTCACCCAGGAACCTGAAATGGTCCGCGCCTTTCGCGACACCTGGGAGCTCGGCATCCACTCCTATCTCACCTACCTCCGCGACCGCCTCCTCCTCGCCCGCGAACTCCTCCACGAATCCGGCTCCTGCTTCGTCCAAATCTCCGATGAAAACGTGCACTATGTCCGAGCATTGATGAATGAAGTTTTTGACAAAAAGAATTTCTGCGGCCTAATCGCTTTCAGAACTACCGGTGGCCAAAGCTCGCTGCTGCTCGCCTCATCGACAGACTACCTTGTGTGGTTCGCAAAGGACCGGGAACTCGCCGCACGCCGCTTTCGTCAGCCGACGCAGACGAAGGAGGGCGGCTTCGGTGGAACCGGACAGTACACCCTCGTCGAACCGCGTGACGGTAGCGGCGAGCCTCGTCAGATGACGAAGGTAGAGCTCCGGGATCCAGAATCCATTTCGCCGACACTACGAATCTTGGCACACGACACACTCTATTCGCAGGGCGCACCTTCCGATCCTGCCGATCGCATTTTTGAATTTCGTGGCAAGAAATACCAATGTCCGCCGAACACTCATTGGAAGACGAGTGTCAAGAACGGAGGCATGGATCGTCTTGCGAGGGCAAACCGAATACTGGTGCTCAGTGAAACGCTCCGCTATAAGCGGTACCTCGAAGATTATCCCGTATCGGAGCTAGACAACGTCTGGGAAGACACCGGGACAAGCGGATTCGCCAGAAAAAAACAATTCGTAGTTGAGACGAACCCGAAGGTAATAGAGCGCTGCATCCTCATGACCACCGACCCCGGCGACCTGGTCTTCGATCCAACCTGCGGCTCCGGCACAACCGCCTTTGTCGCGGAACAATGGGGCCGCCGCTGGATCACCTGCGACACTTCCCGCGTCGCCACCACTCTCGCCAAACAACGCTTCATGGGCGCCACCTTCGACTACTACAAACTCGCGCATCCAGACGAAGGCGTCGGCAGTGGCTTCGAATACAAGAAAGTCCCCCACGTCACCCTCAAATCCATCGCCAACAACGAACCTCCCGGCGAGGAAACCCTATACGACCAGCCGCTCGTCGACAACTCCCGCGCCCGTATCTCCGGCCCCTTCACCGTTGAAGCCGTCCCCGCCCCCAACGTCAAATCCATTGACGACCTCCCTGTGGTTTGTCATCCCGAGCGCAGCGAGGGATCTGCTTTTTCCTCATCCCATTCCTCCGCCACCCCGCCGCAGCCCGCCGACGCCTCCATCGCCCGTTCCGGCTCCACTCTCCGCCAATCCGACTGGCGCGACGAACTACTCAAAACCGGCCTCCGCGGCAAAGGCGGCCAGATGATCAACTTCTCCCGCGTCGAGCCTCTCGGCGGCACCCGCTGGCTCCACGCCGATGCCGAAACCAAGGGAACAAACCCCGAACGCGTCGTCATCTCCTTCGGCCCCGACTACGCCCCGCTCGAACAGCGCCAGGTCGAATTGGCCTGGGAAGAAGCCCGCACCCTCCATCCCAAACCGGAAATCCTCGTCTTCGCCGCCTTCCAGTTCGACCCCGAAGCCGCCAAGGACATCGACGACCTCACCAGGGAAAAAAGCGGCATGACCTTCCTCACCGCCCAGATGAACGCCGATCTCCTCACCGACGACCTCAAGAAAAAACGCTCCAGCAACCAATCCTTCTGGCTCGTCGGCCGCCCCGACGTGGATCTCCGCCAAATCAAATCCGGGGACGGCAAAGGCAAATACCAGGCCGAGGTCCGCGGCTTCGACTACTACAACACCCGCACCGGCGCCATCGAATCCGGCGACACCGCGAAGATCGCCATGTGGCTCCTCGATACTGACTACGATGGCCGCAGCCTCTATCCCCGTCAGGTCTTCTTTCCCCTGGCCGACGAAGACGAAGGCTGGGCCAAGCTGGCCAGAAATCTGAAAGCCGAAATCGATCCCGAACTGATCGAAGCCTATCGCGGCACCGTCTCTTTACCGTTTGCCCCGGGCGAACACAAACGCATCGCCGTAAAAGTGATCGACGACCGCGGCATCGAAAGCCTGAAGGTTTTGCAGTTGTGATGTTCTTGTAGGGGCACGGCACTGCCGTGCCCGCTCTTTGGTTTTTGTTTTTGCCTTATGTAGATGCCGGGCTTTCGCGTTTTCTGCGTCCCGGCGCTTTTAGCCGGGAAGCCCGGCTCTTGGTTGGTCTTTTGCTGTTGCCGTCATTCCGAGCGGAGCGAGGAATCTCTCTTCGATGTCTGCACCATCCAGAACCATCGACCAGCTCATCATCAACTCCCCATACGAAGAGCCGCGCGAATACTGGAAACGCGACGCTGCATCCAAACTCTTTTCCCGAATCCCCGGCCGCCGCCCCGCGGGCTACATACGCGCAACGGAATCCTCAAAGGCCATCGATGACCCCGGAATTTTTATCGAACTCCCTCTCCCCAACAAAATTCGTCCTCGCGTGAACGCCTGGCGCGAAGCCGACTACCCCGGCGTCTCCGGCATCACCAAACGTCTCCTCAAACATTGGCGCGATCCTGAACAACGCGAAAACCGCCGCCTCTTCTTCTGCCAGCTCGAAGCCATCGAAACCTTAATCTGGCTCACCGAGGCCCCCGCCTCAGAACGCGTAGGCATTATCATCCCCTCCGACGGCGGCGACTTCCCCCGCCTCTGCTCCAAAATGGCCACCGGTTCCGGCAAGACCATCGTCATGGCCATGCTCATCGCCTGGCAGGTCTTAAACAAAGTCACCTACCCCCAGGACAAACGCTTCTCCAAGAACATTTTCATTGTCGCACCGGGATTGACTGTCAAAAGCCGCCTTCAAGTCCTCAGTCCCGGCCCGAACGATTATTACAGGGAATTCAGCCTCATTCCGTCTGGCCTTGAGGACCCTCTTCGCCAGGGCAAATTCAAAATTGTCAATTGGCACAAACTTGATTGGGAATCTGAAGAACGTATCGCCAAACGGAAATCCGTCGATAAACGCGGCGCGCTAAGCGACGAAGCCTACGTCCGCGAAGTCCTCGAAGACATGGCTACGGCCCAAAATATCGTCGTCATCAACGACGAAGCCCACCACGCTTGGCGCATCGCGCCCAAGTCCACCATCAAGGGCGTGGCCAAGGAGGACATTGAAGAGGCCACCAAGTGGGTCGGCGGCCTCGACCGCATTAACCGCACGCGGGGAATTCTCTCCTGCTTCGACTTTACAGCCACGCCCTTTGCGCCCACCGGCAAACGCAGCGGCGAGGAAACTCTGTTCCAGTGGATCGTCAGCGACTTTGGCCTCAATGACGCCATCGAATCCGGCCTCGTCAAAACACCTCGCGTCGTCATTCGGGATGACGCCAAGCTCGGGAAAGACTTCAAATCCCGCCTCTACCATATCTACGCAGACCAGAGCGTCAAGGAGGACATCAATCAGAAAGTCGAACCTCATGTGCCTCTTCCGGATCTCGTAAATACCGCCTATACCATCCTGGGAAATGACTGGGACGAGACTCGCAAGCGCTGGGAAAGCGAAGGTGCTCCCACGCCTCCCGTCATGATTACTGTCGCCAATCTCACGCACACCGCCGCACGCGTCGGGTACGCGCTGTCCCACAAGAAAATCCCCATTGAAAAACTCGGCGAACTGGAAGGGATCCTTCACATCGATTCCAAAGTCCTTGGCGAAGCCGAAGCCCAGGAAGAAGCTCCGGAAATCGAAACGAACGCTGCCGCCGAAGAGAGTTCTGAGGAAGAAACGGAAATACCCGCCAAAAAGCAGACGAAACAGCAGCGCGCTGAAACACTTCGCCGGATCGTCGACACGGTTGGCCAGGTAGGCCAGCCCGGCGAACAAATCCATGCCGTCATTTCCGTCGGCATGCTTTCGGAAGGTTGGGACGCCAAGACGGTTACGCACATCATGGGTCTTCGCGCATTCACCTCACAGCTTCTCTGCGAGCAGGTCGTAGGCCGGGGCCTCCGCCGCACCTCTTATGACGTGGATGCGAAAACAGGCCTTTTCACCGCCGAATACGTCAACATTTTCGGCGTGCCTTTCACCTTCATGCCTCACGAAGGAGATGAGGACGCTCTTCCCCCGCCTCCACCGCAGCCCACTTCAAAAATTCAGCCTCTCCCCGAGCGCAAGGGCCTCGAAATCTCATGGCCGAACATCATTCGCATCGATCACGAGTACCGCCCGGAACTGACCCTCGATCTTTCAAAGACCAAACCTCTGACTCTCGACGCGTACGAAACTCCAACGATTGCCGACCTTGCTCCCGTCATCGACGGTAAACCGGACGTCACGAAACTCACCAGTATTGATGTCGAAAAACTAGGCAGAGAACAGCGCATGCAGCGTGTCATTTTCCAGTCCGCCGCCGAAGTCTACGACCTGATGAAGCCCAATTGGAAAGCCAATCGCGAATACCTTCTCGCTCAGGTCATTCGCCTCACGGAAAAATATCTTACTAGCGGCCAGATTGTCGTCTCCCCGCCGCTCTTCAGCCAGGACGAAGTCCGTCGCCGCATCCTCTACACCTTAAACATGACCAGGATCGTCCAGCATCTCTGGGAAGCCATCCGTTTTGAAAACGCGCTCGCCGTTGTTCCTGTCTTCGACAAGGAACGCCCCATCCGCTCCACCGGCGACATGCAGCCCTGGTTTACTCGCCGCCCCTGCGAGCCCGCTGTCCGTTCTCACATCAATCTCTGCGTATTCGATTCCCGCTGGGAAGCCAGCGAAGCATTTGAGCTTGACCGCAATTCCAATGTCGCGGCGTGGGTCAAAAACGACCATCTGGGCTTTGAGGTCCTTTATGTTTTCAAAGGTGTCGTCCTCAAGTACCGCCCCGACTACCTCATCCGCCTCTCGAACGGCAAGATGTTGGTCCTCGAAGTCAAAGGCCAGGAAGGTCAGCAAGACGGGACCAAACGGGATTTCCTGCGGGAATGGGTTCAAGCCGTGAATGCCCACGGTGGCTTCGGCGTTTGGGATCACGATGTATCCAGGTCCCCAGCCGATCTCGCTGGCATCCTGCAGCGCCACAACTAGGTCGAAATACCACTAATCTATATAGACTCTGAGTACATTCTGCGTTATAGTGATTCTGGTTTTGGCGCGGAGGAGATCGGACCTCGCCCCTTGTCCGTGCCACCGCCCGCCCCGCAACACTCCTTCCCCCTCCCACAACCCCTTTCAAATCAGCACTTCCGCACTCTTTCGTATCAACGGAAATCTACACGACTTAAAATTCTTTCGTTTCATACTCTTGCGCACTCTTTTGCACTGATTCGCACACAGCGCAACACAACTCCCAATAAATCAATCTTTTGCGCACTCTTTGCTAAAAACACGGGGGGTGGGGGTAGTCTTGCTCCCTCTACCCAAAATCTTTTTCTTGGAAAAGGTCTCTCTGCCGAAACCCCTTCAACTCGTTTCTTTTCAGGGATGCTCGGGGCGTTCCGCCTGCGTTTCGGCGGTCTGCAGCGGGGAGACCACTTCGGGGTTGGCCCTGCGGATCGGCGCGCCTTCGCCGCCGCGGCTCCGGCTCTCCAAATGGAAATCGGCGCCGCACGCGCCACGGCGACACCAGCCCCCCGGGAGCGAGGACTACTCGGATTCCTGCAACGTGTGGATGTGCTGTTCGAGTGCCTGACAATATTCGCGCTCGATTTGCAGCTCGGTCTGCAGCTTTTTCACCAGCATCTCCAGGCGCATGATCTCCGAGCGCAGCCGCTGGACCTCATGGCCGGCAGGCGCGGTCGGGCGCTGCGGCATGGGGAAGCTCGCAGGGCGCTGCGAGGGAGCAGAATGCACCGGCGGCGCGGCCGCCGGAGCGTGCGAGAAAGCGTCCGCGAGGGCGCGGGGCCAGGCCGACTCGCTCGCGTGCGTGGGCGGAGGCGGAGGAGCATAAGCGGGCGGCGGAGCGAAAAGATTGCTCAGCGCGTGTGGCGCTTGCGCGGATGCGTGCGCGGGCGGCGCGGCCGGGGCTTCCCCTGGGAACAGAAACGCCTTTACCCGGGCGATGAGCTCCTGCGGCTGAAAGGGCTTGCGGATCAATTCGTCGGCCTTCACGGCCACGGCCCTGTCGGCCACGCTCTTATTGACCACGCCCGACATCAGCAGCACGGGCGTCGCGCTGTAGAGTGGATTCTCCTTGATCTGACTGCACACGGAATAGCCGTCCTGATCGGGCATGATGACGTCGGTGATGACCGCGTCGGGAGGCGTGGCCTCGAATTGCGCCAGGGCCGAAGCCGCATCCGCGCAGGTGATGACGTGGATGTTCTCCTTGCGGAAAGCGATCTTGATCACTTCGCGCATGGTGGCGCTGTCGTCGATGAAATAGACGGTCGGCGCGCGCTTCACGCCGGGATCTCCGGCGGGCGGCAAGGTAAACGTTTCGCTCATGGCGCTTCCTTGTCTGCCATGTCGCGCTGGCTCTCGTCGAACTCGCGCATGGCGTCGAGCATCAAGTCGGTCGAGGAACGCAGAACCGTGCGTTGCCCGGAGCTGGAGCCGTACAGGAACTTGTACACGCCCTCTCCGTTCTGCACGCAGCTCTTCAGTATGTGGATGACGGCTTCGTCGCCGAACAACGCGCCGCACTCCGCGTGGCAGATCTCCCCGGCATCGAAAAAAATTACCCCGTCGAGCCCGGTGGCGTTGATGTGCAGCGCCCCCGTCTGGCGGGCCTGCACCAGGAGCTGGATGACGCCGGGAAGATCGTGGTGCGTGAGGCTGCCGCTCAGGCTGGTATCGGCCTGCGGCAGCATCTGCGTGGGCTGGAAGCCCTCGATCTTGCTGACCAGGAGGCTCTTGATGTGCGCGGCGATGACCGCGGGGCTGCGCTTGCGGTCGATATAGTCCTCGCAGCCCGCCTGGAAAGCCTCCATCAGGGCGCGCTGGTTGCCGTCGCCCAGAGCGATGACCGGCAGGGTGGCGTTCTTCGGATCGGCATGGACGATCTGCGCGATTTCCAGAGCGCCCATCTCGCGCAGGTTCGTGGCGCAGAGAATCGCCGCGGGCGTGTCGTACTCGAGCATGGTGAGGGCGTAGGCCGGCTGCGTGGAGCTCACCACATCAAAGCCTTCCTGTTTCAGCGCGTCCCCCAGGCGCTTCGCGAAATAGACATTCGTGTCGATCAAAAGAATTTTGGGCGGGCGTCCGGGCAGGCTCATGGCCGGGCCTCCGGCGCGGGCGCAACGCCTTCCGGAGTTGCAAACAACTCGGGCCCCGGGAGGAGATGGTCCAACTGCAACACCTCGATGACATTGCCGGCGTTGGAAAGCCAGCCCTGCACATGCGGCGGATGCTCCCCTTCCGCGGCGGTCATCTCCGTGGTAATCAGTTCGCACTCTCCCGTCACCGGGATGGCCACGGTTTCCACGCCTGCGGCGTAGTGGCGCAAGGCCAGAAGATAGAGGCGCCGGCTGGTCATGCGCCGGCCGGTGAGCATTTCCGAGACGTCGCAGACCGGCACGATGCGCCCGCGGCGCAGGATCACGCCTTCGAGTTGCGGGGTGCGGTGCGGGAAGTGAAAGACGCGGCTCGCCGGCACCAGCTCCCCGATGCGTTCGGCCGGCAGCGCAAACTGCCGGTCGCCGAGCCGCAGGAGCACGAACGACTGTGCGCCGGTTTCGAGTGTCGCGTTCATGCCGGATCCTGCCCGTCCGCGTCCTCCGCGGGGTATTCCATGGCGGCTTCTTGCAGAACGCCGCTCTCCGAGGATTCGCTTTCCCCGTCGAGCAGCTCCGCTGCGCCGTCGCCTTCCGCGGCGGCCTCTTCTGCCGCTGCGCTTTCCGGGACCGCTGCAAGCTCCGCCGCCGCGCTTTCCGCCGCGGCTGGTTCGACGCCGGCGTCCAACTGGGCAATTTCCTGCGCGAGCAGCAGGCCGTCGGGATTCACCACCGGGATTACGGCGTTTTCCATGGTCACGAAGCCGCGATACCAGTTGCGTTCCTCGTTGCAAAAAGCCTGCGGCACCGCTTGCAGCCGCGTGATCGCCGCCATGCGATCGATGGCATCCACCAGCAACGCTGCACGGCGATTGCGGAACAGGAAAACCAGCGTCGCCTGCGAAGGCGGCAGTCCGAAAAGCGTCCCGCCATGCACGAGATACAGCGTGCGCTGCCCGCGGCGCACGTGCGAGCGTACCTTGCGCAATCCGGGCTGCTGAATGTCCGCCGCCGCGCTGGCGACGCTGTCCGCGCTGCGAATTTCCTGCACCACGCTGGCGGAAATGGCAAACAGCTGGCTGCCGATGCGGAACAGGATCATCTGTTCGGGGCGGATCGCCCGGCCCTTGGCGGCAGGCTGTGACGCAAAATTCATCAGCGCGCTCCGACCGGCATGGGGCGGGTCAGTGCGATGACGCGCTTCTCGATCGCCCCGTAAATTTCGTCAATCGGCAGAACCTGGTCCACGACGTTTAGCTTGATCGCTTCTGCCGGCATGCCAAAGATCACGGAAGTGGCCTCGTCCTGGGCCAGAACCAGCCCGCGGGCCGTCCGGATGGCTTTGGCGCCCTGTGCGCCGTCGGCGCCCATTCCGGTCAGCACCGCGCCGATGGTCATGGCCCCGGCGTACGCCGCGATGCTTTCCATGGAAACGTCGATGCACGGCAGATAGCCGTTGATGCGCCCGCTGATGTCGTCGAGCTGGACGCGGCCCCTCGGCGTGACGCGCAGGTGCTTCGAGCCGGGGCAGACGTACAGCGTGCCGGTCTGCAGCGCCTCGTTGTGTTCGGCCTCCTTGACGCGGATGCCGGTGAATTCCGCGAGCTGCACTGCGAACTGGGTCGTAAAAGCCTGCGGCATGTGCAAAACGAGCACGATCGCGGCAGGGAAGTCGCGCGTAAAGCCGGGCGCCAGGCGCATCACGGTGGCGGGGCCGCCGGTGGACGCGCCGATGACCACGACCGGAAAGCGCTGATCGGCGGAAGCCGCCAGAACCGGATGCTCGCCCGCCCCGGGTTTTGCGGTGTCCTCCCCGCCGCTGGCTGGCACCGGAACGCGTTTCGCGCGGGCCACCGTGCGCACCACGCGCACCTTGGCGGCCATGCGCACCTTGCGCAGCAGGTCTTCCTTGACGCTGTGCATGTCCAGGTCGATGCCGCTCGAGGGCTTGGAGACGAACTCGATCGCGCCGAGTTCGAGCGCGCGCAGCGTTCCGCCAGTGCCTTCCTTCGACTCCGACGTGACGATCACGATCGGCCGCGGGTTAGAGGACATGATCTTTTCCGTGGCTTGCAATCCGTTCATGTGCGGCATGTTGATGTCCATGGTGATGACATCAGGCTGCAGCGACTCCGCCAGAGCGACAGCCTCCCGGCCGTCCTTGCACTGACCGATCACCTGGAAGTTCGGTTCGCTGCAGAAAATGGTCTCCAGCACCTTACGCATGAAGGTGGAATCGTCCACGATCAGGAGGCGAATCTTTTTGTCCGCTTCTGCGCTCATTGTCCGCTCACGCCACCGGCACCGTATGTTGCTGCGCTTCGGTGCCAATCAGCTGCTCGACCGCATGGATCAATTGATCTTCCTGCACGGGCTTGGTCAGAAAGGCCACGGCGCCTTCCTTGATGGCGCGTTCGCGGTGTTTGGCGCCCGCGCGCGAAGTCACGACCATCACGGGGATGCGCCGCGTGGAAGGACTCTGGCGCAATTGCGCCATCAGCTCGTAGCCGGTCATGCGCGGCATTTCCAGATCGGTGATGACCAGATGGCATCCTTGCTGGGCGATGAGCTCGGCGGCCTCCAGACCGTCGGAGGCAAGTTTCACGCGATAGCCGGCCTTCTCGAGCATGCGTCCGACGAATTTGCGCACGCTGATGGAATCGTCCACGATGACCACCACACGCTCCTGTTGCACCCGGTCGATGGCGTCGGAAGGGATGGAGCCGCGGGCGATGGCCGCGGAACCCGGCGCGAAGACCCGCGCGGCGCTGGCACTGACCTGCACGGAGCGGCGTTCGCTCGGATCGCTGGCGATCATGCGGTTGAGGTCGATGAGCAGAATGAGGCTGCCATCCGGAGCGATGGTGGTGCCGGAGAAGAGTTTCACCCGGCGCAGATACTCGCCCAGGTTCTTGATGACGATTTCGTCCTTGCCCAGAACTTCTTCGATAACCAGCCCGATCTGGCGGTCGCCGGCATTGGCGACGACCATGCGGAAATAGCCGTTCACAGGCTCGAGCGGCGGCAGACCCAGATAGGAATCGAGGCGCACGACTTCGGTGACCACGTCGCGCACCTTGGTCAGCAGTTTGCCCCCGACATCATCGATCTCGTCCGCGCGCAGGCGGCGGATCTCTTCGACCACGGCCAGCGGCAGAGCGAAGATGGTTGTGCCGCAACGCACAAAAAGCGCCGGGGAGATGATCAGGGTCAGAGGCACCTTGAGCGTGAAGCGTGTGCCTTCGCCCTGCTTGCTGTAAATTTCGATTTCGCCATTGAGCGTGGTGAGATTGGCGCGCACCACGTCCAGGCCCACCCCGCGCCCGGCCAGCTCGGTTTTGGCCGAGGCCGTCGAAAAGCCCGGGTGGAAGAGCATCTCCCGCAGGTCGCGCTCCGTCAGCCGCCCAGCGGTTTCCGGCGAGACCAGCCCGCGGTCGATCGCGCTTTGCTTCACGCGCTCGTAATTGATCCCGCTTCCGTCATCCCCGACCTCGATGTAGATGTGATTGCCGCGATGATACGCGCGCAGGAAAACCTTTCCGGTTTCCGGCTTCCCGGCGGCAGCGCGGTCCTCCACGGATTCGATGCCGTGCGCCACGGCGTTGCGCACCAGGTGCACCAGCGGGTCGGCAATCTGCTGAATAATGTTGTTGTCCAGCTCCGTATCTCCGCCGGTCATCTCCATTTCCACGAGTTTCCGGGCGGATTTTCCGGCGTCCCGCACCACGCGGGTGAGCATGGAGAAGAGCGTCTCGATGGGCACCATGCGCGCCGCGGTAATTTCATCCTGCAGGCGGTGCGCCAGTTTGGTGAATTCGTCGATATCTCCTTCGACGCGGCCAATGAAGCCTTCGAGCTGCGAGAGGACTTCGTTTACGTCGGCGGAAATCTCCGTCATGGAGCGCGACAGGATGTTGACGTCGTCGTAGCGGTCCATTTCCAGCTCGCTGAAGTCCGAGAGGAACGAGGACTTGTCGCCCGCTGCAAAGCCGGAAATTGGATTCGCGTCCGGCGGGCCGCCGCGGCCGCTGGGGAAGGACGTGCCCAGGCGAGCGGAGCTGACCCGGTTGAATTCGTATTTTTCCTGGAACTCCGTGACTTTGCCGTGCAGCCGCTCTTTCGAGAAACCCAGCGTGTCCACGAGCTTCTGCAGCTCTCCGACGCGGCCCACCATGCGCGTGCGGTTGATCACCAACTCGCCGACGTTGTTCATCAGTCGGTCGAGGCGCCCCAGCGAAATGCGCACGGACTTTGCCGTGGGCGAGCCCTGCGGGGAGGGGTTTTTCTTCTGCCGCGGCGCCGGCTTCCCAAGCGGCTCGGCGGACGCGGTTTCCACCGCCTGCGCGGGGCTTGCGGCGTCCGGCGCGGCCTCCTCTTCTTCGGCCTCTTCGGGAGCAAATTCGGCAACGCGCGCGAGCAGGGCGTCCACGCCGGCGCGCATGTCGGCTTCGCCTGCCCACTGCTGGTGCAGGGTCTTGTTCAGGACGTCCACGGATTCCAGGCAAACGTCCACGACGCTGGGAGAAGCTTCCAGCAGGCCGTCGCGCAGGCGCCCGACCAGATCCTCGATGCGGTGCGCGATGGCGCCCAGGCGGCGCAGGCCGACCTGCGCCGCGGAACCCTTCACCGTGTGAATGGCGCGGAACAGGCGGTTGATCTCTTCCGGATTGCGCGAGCCTTCGAGCGCCAGCAGGCAATCGCTGATGATCTGCAGATGCTCTTCCGCTTCCGGCTGGAAGAATTCGAGAATTTCAGGGGGGATTTCGTCATCGGCCGGCAAACGGTCGAAATAGGAGCCCGTCGCGGCGCGCTCTTCCATTTCGCAGGCCTGCGCGAGGGAGGGAACCGGCTCGTGTTGCGCCTCGGCCTGCAAGTTGAGCGGCGGCGGCTCGCTGGGAAAAGCAAAGCGATAGCGCTCTTTGAACGCGGCGATATCCTCGGAGACCTCGTTGCCCGTGTCGCTGATCTCCAGCAGGTTGCTTTCCAGCAGGGAGATGGCATCGGAGAGGAATTCGGTCAGCGGCCCGTAGAGATCCGAGCCCAGCGGGGCGTTGAGCGCGTACTGGAAAATGTGCGCCAGCTTCCCGGCGACTTCCGAGAAGCGCGGAAAGCCGTAGCTGGCCGACGTGCCGGCGAGCGTGTGCGCAGCGATGTACAGGCGCTCGATGTCCTCGCGCTGCACGCCGGTCTCTCCGAGAATGCTCGAGTACTCCCGCAGATACTGGAGGTGCTCCGAGGCTTCCTGGAGAAAGAGATCCACGGCTTCGCGTTCGGGAGTGCTCACGCGTGGCCCTCCGTCACAAGCTCCGGCTGCGGCAGGTCGCCCGCCGCCGGCTTGCGGTACAGGATGCATTCGTTCAGCACGATGGCCTGAAACTTGACGGGAATCTTGGACAACGATTCCGAGTGGCCGAGGAGCAGGTATCCGCCGGGCTCCAGCGTGTCGTAGAAGCGCTGGATCAGGGCGCGGCGGCGCTCTTCGGTGAAATAGATCATGACGTTCATGCAGAAGATCATGTCCATGCGGCCCATATAGACGGCCGAGGCCAGATTCATCTGCGCGAAGGTGACCAGCTTGCGGATGCGGGGCTTTACCTGGTAGCCCGCGCCGGTCTTGGTGAAGTGTGCCGCGAGCTGGTCCGCAGTGACGCTGGCAATTCTCTGCCCGCTGTACACGCCGGTCTCGGCGATCTTCAGCGCCTGGCGCCCCACATCCGTGGCCATGATCTCGACGTTCCAGGCCTCCGCGGAATTGAGGGTCTCGGCGATGGTGATGGCGATGGAGTAGGGCTCTTCACCGGTGGAACACCCCGCGCTCCACACCCGCAAAGTCCGCGGACTGTTCCAGAATTTCTTGACGTGCAGCTCCGGCAGGACGCGCTTGCGCAGCGCGTCATACACCGCGGGGTAGCGGAAGTAGGAGGTTTCCTGCGTGAGCAGCCGCTCCAGCAGCCCTTCGTATTCGACGTTGGAGCGCCGCGCGGCCCGCAGCAGGTCCGAACCGCGGGCAAAGCCCTTCTGCTGCATCTGTTCGAGCACCCGGGTGGAGACGAAGCGCAGGCGCGATTTGTCGAAATGGATTCCCGTGCGTTCCTCGATCAGCAAGCGGATCTCGGAGAGCTCGTGGTCCGTCAATTCCGGCTTCGGATTGTGGCGTTCGGTCATCGTCGGCACGTTTCCGCGCTGGCTTTCTCACCAGGGCAGGAAGTCGTTGTCTTACCGAAGCGCGCCCGCCGGGACCGCCGGCTCGGGCGCCTCCCCGGCGGCGGGTTTGCCCGGTGCGCGAAACTGCGCCAGCGCTTCATTGAGCTGGTCGTTGAGTTTCACCAGCTGGCTGACCGTGCTGACCGTCTGCCGGACGCCCTGCGAAGTCTGGCGCGTAATTCCGGAGATGATCTGCATGGCGTGGGCCACGCCTTCCGTGCCGCGCACCTGCTGTTTGGAAGCCAGGGAAATTTCCTGGACGAGTTCCGCCGACTGGCGGACCACGCTGGAAATCGCGTCCAGAGCGCGTCCCGCCTGATCGGCGAGTTGCGCCCCGCCCTCCACTTCCTTGGTGCCTTCTTCCATGACCACCACGGCTTCGTTCGTCTCGGCCTGAATGGCCTTGATGAGCGCGGCGATGTCCTTGGTGGCGCTGCGCGAGTGCTCGGCCAGCTTGCGGACTTCGTCGGCGACCACCGCGAATCCGCGGCCCGCTTCCCCGGCGCGCGCTGCTTCGATGGCCGCGTTGAGGGCCAGCAGGTTGGTCTGCTCGGTGATGTCGTTAATCACGTTGATGATTTCCGAAATCTCCAGAGAACGGTCACCGAGAGACTTGATCTTCTTGGCGGTGGCCTGCACGGAGGCGCGGATGCGCTGCATGCCTTCGAGGGTGTCGCGCACGGCCCGGTTGCCCTGTTCGGCGGCGTCCAGGGCGCGGCGCGCGGCTTCGGCGCTGGCTTCGGCGTTGTTGGACACCTGCTTCATGGAGACCGTCAGCTCTTCCACGGCCGAGGAGGTGTTGGTGATTTCCTGGTCCTGCTGGGTCGCTCCGGCCTGCATCTCATCGGCAGCCGTGAGAATGTTGTGGGCGCTGCCGCTGACTTCCATGGCGGCCTTGCGCACGCGCTCGAGCACCTTGGAGAAGTTGTCGAGCATGTAGTTGATGGAGTCCACCACGTTGCCGAGGGCGTCGTTGGTGACCTTGCCGCGCAGCGTCAGGTCGCCGCGCGCCACCTGGTTGATGACCGCGAGCAGGTCGGTGATGCTGCGTTGCAGCAGCTCACTGGCTTCCTGATTGGAGGTGGCTTTGGATACGCGCAGGACGGCGCGGTTGAGATTCTCCGCGATATAGCCGAGGTCGTCATTCCCGGAGACTTCCACGCGCGCGCGCGGATCGCCGACAGCCAGGCGCTCGGAAAATTCCGCGAGATCCTGCACTGGGGTGACAATCCGCTTGCCCAGCGTCATAGCCAGCGCCAGTGTCGTGCCCAGGGCCAGCAGCACGGCGATCAGCACCATTCCGCCCGCGCCACCGGACATGGCGGCGAACTCGAAGATAGCCGCCCCGCCGGCCGTGCGGCCCGCGTGATAGGCCAGCAGCAGGACGCCGAACAGCGCCACTCCGGTCCACAGGATCAGCATCCAGATTGTGGAACTCAAACGACCTTTCATAACTTCCTCCCGTTTCCCTGTGGACGCCCGGCCCCCCGGGCCGGCATCCATGACCGATGCAAATTCGTTCAGATTGCAGGCCCCGGAAAAACTTCCAGCAGGCGCCGCAAATCGATCATCAGCGCCAGGCGGTCGTCGTGCCGGAGCATGCCGATACAGTGCGGCACGTTTTCCGGCGCGTGCTCCAGCATGTCCTCGGAAGCCGCGGAATAGGTGCCCACGACTTCGTCGGCGGCAATCCCGATACGCACATCCTCGTGATGCGCGTCGCCGCGCAGCGAGGCCACGACCACGTGTTTCGGCAGAAGACCCGAACGGCGGCCTTCGGTCATGGCGATATCAATCAGCGGCACAATCGCGCCGCGCAGATTGAAAATACCCATCAGGTACGCCGGCCCCAGCGGCAGCCGAGTCACCAGCGGAAATTCCACGACCTCTTCCACGTCCAGCACGGGCAGGCAGAAACGCTCGCGTCCGCTGCGAAACACGCAGTGCTGCTGCTCCGGCGGGCTGTGCTCGATCGGCCCGGCGGCTTCCAGCAGGTCGCCGGTGTCCACGTCGCCCGATACCGGTGTGAGCTGGTAGCCGTCTTCCATCGTTTCGAATTGGTTTGTCAGGTCGCTCATGCAAACCGCCGAACCGCGCGCAACAACTCTTCCCGCGTAAAAGGCTTGGTGATGTAATCGTCCGCGCCTTGCTGCTGGCCCCAGAACTTGTCGCTGGCCGTGCCCTTGGAGGTCACCAGAATCACCGGGATGCCGCGGAACTCTGCGTTGTTCTTCAGTTCGCGGCAGAGTTGAAAGCCGTTGCGGTCCGGCATGACCACGTCCAGCAGGATGACGCAGGGACGCTCGCTGGTGATGGTCTCCTCGACCTTGTGCGGGTCGCTCAGACCGACGGGGCGGTAACCTTCATGCACGAGCAGATCCTGCATGAGTCGCACCTGCGACGGCGAGTCGTCCACGATCAGAATTTTCTTGTCCACGCGCACAAACTCCTGAGAGTAATCCGCACCTTAGAGAAGCACGTCGGCGACCAGCCAGGGCACTCTTTCGACCATCCGTGCTCTCTTGTGGAAGTAGTGTACATTCAAAGAGATACGGGAAAGCGCTGGCCCTCAACCCCGCCTCGAGCTCCCCGCTGGGCTCACTTCCGTCTCACCTTGAGATACTTTCTCAGCCTCCCGAATCTCGCTTGCCAGCGATGAGAATCGCTGCATGATCTCGTTGATGCGCAAGGCCATGCTGTGCATGGTCTTGATCTGGTCGAGGGATTGCGTGGAAAGCTGCCCGGGCTCGAGCAGCAGCAATTCCGCATTGCCCAGCACGCTGGTTAGGGCATTGTTGAGGCTGTGGCGCATCTCCAGCATGTAGCGGCCCAGAGTGGCGTGATAGGCGTTCTCGGAAGCCTCGCGCTGCGACTGCCGCGCTCTGCGCAGTGCTTCCGTGCGCCGCAGGGATTCCCCGGCGACGAGCAGCAGCGTCTGCGCCCAGTCTTCGCGCAGGGGAATGTGTACCAGGCGCGGATAGCGCGCGCGGAGTTCGGCGAGTTCCCGCGGGTCGCCCCGCACGCAGAGAATCACCGCCGCGACGGAGTCCAGAGTGTGCAGGATGCCCGTGAGGTTTGCGTCGCGCAGCGGCCCGATCACCACCAGGTCCCAGGAGGGCCGTTGCTGGCGCTTCCACAGTTCGCTACTTAGAATGGTCAGGGCTGGCACCTGCCGCTCGCCCTGCCAGCACGCTGTCAGGAGCCGCGCGAAATCATTTTCATCGGTAAGAATGACGACGTTTGTGTCTCGCAACGAAGAACCCGCTCCCCATCGAGTGTCCGGCGCAATGCCGGGAGTGCCGGCGGCTACAGCTTCTCCGCTTCATCCAGCGCGGAGATCAACCGCTTCGTGCTCATGCTCAAGTTGACCGCCACTTCCGTGTCTTTCGCCTGCTTGGCGATGTCCACGCGTTCCTGCAGGCGGGAAGCCTCGACGCGCGCAATGCTGATGGCTCGCTCGAGGCTGGAGGCATTCCCGGTTTCCTTGGCTGCTTCCAATGCCGTGGTGACCAGCGCGCGGGCCACCACCGCCCGGCGCAGATCTTCGGCGGAGGGGCCATCTTCGCTGACGAACGCGGTGACTTCCCAGGAGGGCAGCAGTACCCGGGCGGTCCCCAGGGAGATGGTCGTCATCGAGCGGCCGCGGGTGGGTGGCGCTGCGATGAGTTGCTCCCAGATCTTCTCCATGCAGGTTTCGAAATCCAGCTCGGGGATGAGTGCTGCTGCAGGCTTTTCCCTGCGCGCGGCCGGCAGGTCGCTTTTCTGTGCCGCGGGCTTCGCACTGTCCGGCTTGGCGGCCGGTGCAGCCGGTGGCGAACCTTTCTTCGCCGCCGCGGGATGGGCGGCCGGCGGAACTGTTTTCGCAGCCGGTGCGGCGGCTGCGGGGGCGGGCTTGCCGCTCACGCGAGCCATGGCGCGCTCCACGTCGCTGCGCAGGGCCAGCAGTTTTTCAAAGGCCTGGTTGACGGTGCGCTCGGTGTAGTCCTTCTGAAAAGGCTGCTTCCATTCGTCGGCGATCTGCCGGATCCTGGCCAGCGGCTCGGACGCGCTGAGGCCGAACTTCGTGCAATCCACCGTGCGCTCATGGGCCGCTTCTAGCTGGGTCAGCCCGCAGCGAATGGCGGTCAGGTCGGCATGCATCAGCTCGATCAGGGTCCTCCGCAGCATGAAATTGAAACGGATGAAGGCTAGCAGGGCGGAGGGATCGTAGAACATGTTGCCGGCGGAATCCTTCACGCGGCGGCCCTGCTCGATGAAATTGGTTTTCAGCATCGCGCCGAGGCTGCGCAGCGTGCCCAGGGTCTCGATGATGGTTTCGAGCGGCGCGCACCATTCCAGGGGAGCGGAGTCGACCTCGCCCAGGACCGGTTTCATCACCTGGGCCACGTCCTCGAGTTCGATTTTTGCGTGATAGGTCTTGGGCGGCGCGCACAGCGCGAAATACTGCACCAGCAGAAAATCGATCTTGTGGCGGTCGGTGTCGGACTTGATGGCCTTGCGCAGGTGCCGCAGGATCATCGCCCGCAGGCCGCCTTCATTGGCATTCAGCGAGGTCATCTGCAGCAGGTGGCGAAGCTGGTGGACCTGCACCTGGGTATCCACGGTATTGAGCCAGACGGTGACCTGGTCGAAGATCTCGAGGCTGACGGTTTCCGGAAGAGCGGTCTTGTCCGGACCGAACAGCGGCTTTATCCCCACCTGCTTGGCGATGGCCATGTAGATCGGGAAGAGCGAGCGGGCTTCCGCCCACTGCCGGTCGCGCCCCGGATTGACGCGGGGGGCAGGCTTGCCGGCCGGCGAGGGCAGGGTTCTGGAAACAGTGGTCACGGCTGAACCATCCAATCGCAAGAGCCTTTCAGAAAGCGCACGGCCACAGCCTTCGAACCCTCGTGGTATTGCACTGCGATCACCGCAGCCTCTGCCGTTTTTCCGGTGCCGTTCTGTTCGACGCGGATGCGCTCGTCGAACTCGAGCGGCAGAGTGCAGCAGAAGATGGCGTGTTCGCTGGCGCTATACTCCACGACGATCCGTTCCCGGAGACGTGCCTGGCCCGGCCGCAACGCGGTAATCTGCACCGCAATGCGAACCGGCAGGGCGCGTGGAAAAAAGCGCGCCAGCTGCTCCGCACAACTGCGTGCGGTCTCCGCGGCCAGTATTCCACCCATGCGTTTCACGTGGTCTCTCGCTTTACGTATCGTGCCGCTCGCCGCCCGGCCGCGTTCGAAACACACGAACCCGGCTTGGGCAGAGAAGCACCGCAGAGAAGCGTGCACGCTGCGCGCCAAAGTTCCAGATCCGGAAAAATTCATTAACTGGCTGAAAGGGCAAGGCTTAGAGAAGAGCTTTGGCAGGACTGTGGCTCACGCGTCTCAGGATGACACAGCGGCGTCTCAGGTCTCGCCTCAGCCCTCACGCATTCTCGCAGGCTGGAGAGGGTCAATGCGGGACCGCTCAAGAGGCCGGGTCGGCGGCGGAGGTCACACCGGCGGCGGACTTTACCCCGATATTGTAACGTTTCAGCTTGCGATAGAGCGTGGCCCGGCTGATGCCGAGCATCTTGCCGGCCAGGGCTTTATCACCGTGCGCCTGTTCGAAAACGCGCACGATGGTCATGCGCTCCATTTCGGCCAGGGCCATGGTGGACAGGGCGGCATCGGCCGGCGCGGCGCTGCTGCCGTCGGCGGAGGCCTGCTCGGAGCGGATCGCCGGCGGAAGGTCGCCGCTGTCGATCGTGCGGCGGTCGCCCAGGGTCACGGCGCGGGCGACACAGTTTTCGAGCTCGCGAACGTTCCCCGGCCAATCGTACTGCAGCAGGCTCTTCATCGCCGCGGCAGTCACCTGGATGTTCTCGCCGGGGGCGAAGCGGTCCAGAAAATGGTGCACGAGCATGGGAATATCCGAGCGGCGCTCGCGCAGGGAAGGGATGTGCACGGTCACGACATTCAAGCGGAAATAGAGATCCTTCCGGAAGGTGCCGTCGCGATAGGCGGCTTCGAGGTCGCGGTTGGTCGCGGCAATGACCCGGACGTCGGTGGACACGCGGTCGTTGCTGCCGACGGGCCGCACTTCCTTTTCCTGGAGAACGCGCAGGAGTTTGGCCTGCATTTCCAGAGGCAGCTCGCCGATCTCGTCGAGGAAAATGGTGCCGCCGTTGGCCGCCTGGAAAAGGCCGGCCTTGGACTTGATGGCGCCGGTAAAGGCGCCCTTCTCATAGCCGAACAGCTCGCTTTCCATCAGCGTGGGCACCAGGGAGCCGCAGTCCACGGCGACGAAAGGGGTCTGAGCCAGCGAACCGCGGAAATGAATGGCCCGGGCCACCAGTTCTTTTCCCGTGCCGCTCTCGCCGAATATCAGCACCGGTGTGCGCGTGTCCTGCAGGCGGGAGATCATGCGCAGCACGTCCTGGATCTTGGCCGAAGTGCCCACGATTCCGCCCAGGCTTTCTTCGGCGTTTACACGCTCGCGCAAGAACTGGTTTTCCGCGACCAGGCGCACCTTCTCGGCCATGCGCTGCAGCAGCAGGCGCAGCTTCTCCACGCGGAAGGGCTTCTCGATGTAATCGTAGGCCCCGATCTTCATGGCGTCCACGGCCGATTCAATCGAGCCGTGCCCGGTCATGATGGCCACCTCGGTGCGCGGCAGTATGGCGCGGGCTTGGCGCAGCAGTTCCACGCCGGAGAGACTGGGCAGCTTGAGGTCGGTGAGAATCAGGTCGGGGGTGGCCGTGTCCAGCCTGGCGAGGGCTGCCTCCGCGCTCTCCGCCTCGGAGCAGGTAAAACCGAGGGTTTGGCCAATGGTCATGCACAGACGGCGGATGCTCTGTTCGTCGTCCACAATCAACAAACGGATTTTCAGATCGTCGCTCATGGTTTTCCGAAGGTCTTCTCCACGACAGAAAGTAAGTGCTGGACTCGAAAAGGCTTTTCGATGCAGGGCGTGTCGCTGTTCTCGAGCAGTTCTTGGGTTTCGCTGTTGGCCGTATCCCCGCTGATCAGAATGATGCGCGCCGCCAGGTCCGGGCGGTTCTGGCGGATCCAGGCGTGCACTTCGGCGCCGTTGACGCTGCCGGGCATGCGAATGTCCGAAATGACGCCCCTGTAGTGGCCGTTCACAAGCTGCTGCAATCCTTCCACGCCCGAGCAGACGGGAACGACGGAGTAGCCCCGGCGTTCCAGCGCGGCGCGGACGAACGCGATCACCGCAGCCTCGTCCTCGATCAGCAGAATGGGCAGGGAAGTGCGCGCCGCGGCGCTTACGCTCATCGCCCAGCCTCCATCGCAGTTGCGGAGAGAGACGCCGCCCCGGCGGCGGGGATGCGCACGGCAAAGGTGCTGCCCTGGCCCCCGGCGTTATTCCAGCACTGAATCTCGCCGCTGTGGGCGCGCACAATCCCGTAGCAGATGCTTAGGCCCAGGCCGGTGCCTTTGCCAACCTGCTTGGTGGTGAAGAAGGGGTCGAAAATGCGGTCCGGATCGGAGATGCCCGTGCCGTTGTCGCTGATGGCCACCTCGATGTCCGGGCCCACCCGGGAGGTGCGGATTTCGATCTTCCCCGGACGCTGCGCCTCCTGCACGGCGTCGTAAGCATTGTTCAGGATGTTCAGGAAGACTTGCTGGAGCTGCTGCGCATCGCCCAGCACCGGATCGAGATTCTCCTGCAGGGACTCCCGGACTTCGACGCCGTGGCTGGCGAAATCGTAGCTGCGCAGCTTGAGGGTCTGCCGCAGCACGGCATTGAGGTGCACGGGTTCGCGGCGCGCCGTGCGTTGCCGGGCGAAGCTGAGCAGGTCCTGTACGATTTCCTTGGTGCGCTGGGTCTCCTGCAGAATGATCTCCAGGTCCTGTCTGACCACGGCCGGGAGATCGGTATTTTCCAGCAGCAGGTCGGTGAAGCCGAGGATCGCCGCCAGGGGATTGTTGACCTCGTGGGCCACTCCGGAAACCAGCCGGCCCAGAGTGGCCATTTTCTCGGAGTGCGCCAGCTTGGCCTGCAGAATCGCCGCGTCGGTGATGTCCGTCATAACCACGACAATGTTGTTTACCACGCCCTGCTCATCGCGCATGGGACTGAGGCTGACGGAAAAATGGCCCAGAGTGGCGTCCCCGCGGCGCATGCGCAGCTCGAGGTTTTCCATCTGCTGCCCGTGCGCGGTGGTCCCCAGGGCGGCGTCGAATTCCCGGCGCTGTGCGGGCTCCACCCAGTCCACCAGGCGGCGGCCGATCAATTCGTTCTCGCGGTAGCCGGCGTCGTAGCAGCGGCGGTTGGCGTAGGTGATGAGCCCCGCCGTATCCAGCACCAGAATCATGCTCTGCGTGGCATTCAGGATCTTCTGGTTGAAATCCCGCTCGCGTTGCAGTTGCGCCTGGAAAATGCGCTGCTCGGTCACGTCCAGCATCAGCCCGCGGATTTGTGCGATCTCTCCCTGGGCATTGCGCACGGCGGTGATGTTTTGCAGGGTATGCAGCAGGGAGGCGTCCTTGCGCCGCAACGTCTCTTCGTAATTGCGCAGCACGCCGTGCTGGCGCAGGGTCAGCAGGACGCGTTCCCGCGAGGCCGGATCAGGATACAGGTGGCGGCTGACGTCGGCTCGCAGCAACTCGTCGCGCGAGCTGTACCCCAGCATGCGCACCATGGCGTCATTCACATCCAGGAATTGCCCGCCCGGTGTGGCAAAGAACAATCCTTCCTGGATGCTGTTGAAGAGATCGCGGTAGCGCCGCTCGGCTTCCAGGCGGTCGGTGATGTCCCGGAGAACGTGAATCGTGCGCACGTCCTGGCCGGCGGCGCCGGGAGTTCGCGAGGTGGAGACCAGGTAGGTCCGCTCCTGCCCTGCCAGCATGTATTCCTCGCGGGCGCGCTGCGGATCCCGGCACAGCGGGCAGGGCAGCCCGCTGCCTTCCTCGGCAATCTGCCGCAGGCGGCTCATGGGCTCGCCGACCAGGGCCACTGGCGGCGCACCCAGTTCCGAAGCCAGCGAGCGATTGGTCCGCACGATCCTCCAGGATTGGTCATGGACCACGATGTAATCGGTGATGGCATCGATGTCTTCGACCCACTGGCGCTTGGAGCGCTCCAATTGCGAAAAGCGCCGGAAATTCACCAGCGAGAGGGAGGCATGGGAGGCCAGGGCCCGGAGCAGCCTCCGCTCGGATTCATCCAGGTGCTGCGCCGCGCGCACCACGCAGACGCAGCCGAACCGTTCGCCATCCCCGGAAACGATCTGCAGGAGAATGGTCTCCAGATTCTTTCGCGGAGCCTGCACCGCGGAAAATAGCACCCGGTCGAAGGGCAGCACGGCGATCTCTTCCGCTGCCGCGTCGGCCGTCTGGAGAATGGCCTTGGCGAGAAGTTTCTGGCGCGGATCCGCCTCGCGGCGCGGGGGCTCGTTGGAATAGAGCTCCGCATCCTCGCCCTGGAAAACGGCCACGGCGCACCAGTGGGCCTGCAGCAGGCGCGCGGCGCGCACGGCAAATTTTTGCAGGAATTCCGGAAGATTGCCGGACTGCACGGCGTCGAGCGCCAGGTCCATGAGTTCTTCGGCGCGGCGCGAGGCGGCGCGGACACCCGAAACTCCTCCCCGGCCGGAGGGAGTACGGCGAGACGAGAGGGCTTTAGCGCCACGCATCGGGGATCAGGGGGCTCTGCGTGCGTCTCAATGGTTATGCCAGAGCATACCCACGTTATCTGTCAATCTCAAACTGAGTCAATCAAAGTTGAGACGCCTGGTGTTGAATCAACCACTCGCAGGAATCACCGCCAACGTCTCACGCTGAGACCAATTGCCGTCTTTCCTCGACCCCTTGAGACGCTCGCGGGGTTTCTTCGGTGCGAGTTCTGGATCGGCTCCCTCTCCTAACTTGCAGTCCGAAAACAGCTTGTTTGCGATTTACGGAAATGCCGCGGGGTTTACCGCGCCTTTCGCGGCCTGGCCCTCGACGTGCCTTTCCATCCACGGGTGCGTTTCGTTCCTAAGGAGATATGACGGCAATGAGAAATAAGTGGGCAGGTATCCTGATGGCAGTTCTGGTCTTAGGCCTTGCGGCGTCGGCTGGTTTTGCGCAGCACGGGACTGTCGAAGAAACGAAACGCAAGGTTCGTCTCAGAGTTGCTCCTTCGTATCCCGAGCTTGCTCAGCGCATGAACATCTCCGGCAAGGTCAAGCTGGAAATCGTGGTCGCACCGGATGGGGAAGTGCGGACCTCGCGAGTGATTGGCGGCCACCCCTTGCTGGTCAAGGCAGCGCAGGATGCCGTCAAGGAATGGAAGTTCGTTCCGGCCGCGGAAGAAACGACGGTGATAGTGGTATTCGAGTTCAATAGTCCGGCCAGGTAATCGAGAGACAATCCCCGAAGGGTAACGGCAGAGTAGCAGGGGGAAACGCGGTTTCACAGGAGTGGAGGGTTCCGGCAATGACGATTGGCAAGAGACTCTATCTGGGCTTCGGGGCCATTCTGGCCTTTCTGGCCGTGCTTTTCATCTTGAACTCGGTGGCCGTGCTGAAAGAACGCTCGGTCCGCGCCGATGCCGCTAACGCGCTGGAAAACGTGCGCGCCATCGAGGCCGTGCGCTTCCAGATCATGACCAACCGCGTGAACCTCGACAATTTCCTGCTCAGCGGGGATCCCCGCGATGAGGAGAAAGTCACGCGCGGGATCGCCGAGCTCGGCGAGCTGATCAAGCGCAGCGAAACGCAAGCCGTTGGCGACTTGGTGCACACCGCCCTGATCCAGGTCGAAGGCACCGAACAGAACTGGAGCGAAACTTTTGCCAAACCGCTTCTGGCCAAGCGCCATCAGGTGGACTCCGGAGACGCGTCCGTTTCCGATCTGCAGGTCTTCTACCTGCAGAAGGACCCCAGCGGCTGGCTGACGAAGTCTTCGAGCGTGCTGGACCAGACGACGCGCGATATCAGCGACAACCTGCAGGAGATAACCAAGGCTGCTTCCCGCGCCACCACGGTCACAACCATTTTGAGCACTGCCGGCACCTTGATTGCCCTGCTCCTGGGCATCGGCATCGCCTACTACACGGCCAAGTCCATCTCCGAACCGCTCAAGCACCTGATCACGGTGGCGCGGGAGATCGGGGACTCCGGTGACCTGGACCAGAACATCGACATTCACCGCGACGACGAGATCGGGGCCCTGGCCACGACCTTCAATAACCTGGTCTCCTACCTCAAGGAGATCGCGGCCATCTCCATGGCCGTGGCTGCAGGGGATCTCACTGTGGAAGTGGAGCCGCGCTCCAAGCGCGACACCCTGGGCAACGCCTTCGTGCAGATGTCTGAGGGCTTGCAGCAGTTGGTGCGCCAGGTCCGGGAAAGCGCCTCGCAGGTTGCCTCGGGCTCGAGCCAGGTTGCCGGTGCTTCCAGTGAATCGGCGCGGGTCAGCGTGCAGGCCTCTACGGCCATCGAGGAAGTTACCAGCACCATGCATGAGATGAGCATCAACGTGCAGAACGTGGTGAAAAACACGCAGGTGCAGGCCTCCAGCGTCGCGGAAACTTCGGCGTCCATCGACGAAATGGTCACCTCAATCCAGCGCGTGGCGGATACCGCCAAGGTGCTGCTGGACATTGCCAACCGCTCGCGCGAGGAAGTCGGCACCGGCATCGCCACCATGGAAAAGGCCACGGACGGCCTGAACCGCACCAATATGGCCATCCAGACCTCGGCGGAGATCATCAACGTCCTCGGGCATCGCGCCGACGACATCGGCAAGATCATTGAAGTGATCGACGACCTCGCGGAACAAACCAACCTGCTGGCCCTGAACGCCGCCATCGAAGCGGCCCGCGCCGGGGAGCACGGCTTGGGCTTCGCGGTGGTCGCGGACGAAGTGCGCAAACTGGCGGAGAAGTCCACGCAGTCCACCAAGGAAATCGCCGACCTCATTCAAAGCATCCAGCGCGAGGCCCGGCAGGCCGTGGAAAATATGGAACGCAGCACGCGCATTGTCGAGGAAGGGCTGTCGCTCGGCAATGACTTGAACTCGGCGTTGCACAAGATCTCCAACGTGGTCACCGAAGTCTATAAATTTTCGCAGGAGATCGGCGCGGCCACCAACGAGCAGTCCGTCGGATCCTCGCAGATCGCCAAGGCCACCAGCCGCCTCACGGAAATCACCCAGGAAATCAACTCCGCGGTCGAGGAGCAGGCTTCGGGGGCGCAGGCGGTGGTGCGCGCCATGGATAAAATGCGCGAACTCGTGCAGCAGTCGGCCTCCAGCTCGACCGAGCTTTCGGCGGCTGCCGACCAGATGCTCAAGCTTTCCGGGCATCTGCTCAGCTCCATGGACCGCTTCGCCATCGATCGGGTGGCCCCGCGGGCCCACCAGGAATACGCCAAGGCGCGGCAGAATTCCGAAGCGATGCGTGTGCGCAGCAGGGAATACGCGGAAGTCTCGCGTTCCTGATGTATCCGGAGCTTGTGTGATGGAAAAAGATCTCCAGGTTGTGGGCTTTCGCATCGGGGACGAGACGTACGGCGTGCGCATCTCCGCCGTGCGCGAGATCGTGCGCGTTCCGGACATCACCATCGTCCCCAACGCCCCGGAGATGATCGAAGGGGTGATCAATCTTCGCGGAAAAATCATCCCCGTGATGGACCTGCGCAAACGGTTCCGGCAGGCCGAGATTCGCGCGGATAAGAAAAACCGCATTCTGGTGGTCGAACTCAATGACCGGCTCCTGGGGCTGATTGTCAATTCCGCGTCGGAAGTGCTGAAGCTTCCGCCATCGGAGATCGAAGCGCCGGGGAATATGTTCTCCGACGGGGAATCGGGATATGTGACGGGTGTGGGCAAACTGAACGGGCGGCTGATCATTCTGCTGGATATCGCAAAACTGCTGCACCGCCCGGAATTCGGGCGCATCGAGGAGGCCGCGGAACCCGTTGCCAGCATGCGCTGACGCGGGGCAGTTGCCCCGTGTTGTGGCCGACGGCCGGAGCCGCCCCAGGAATCCCCTATGGAAACCGCCATCGCACAGGTTCCCCTGACCGACGCGGAATTGAAACTGCTGCAAACCCTCATTTACCAGGAATGCGGAATGTACTTCGATGAACGCCGCGCCCATTTCCTGAAAGACCGGCTGCAGCGCCGCCTGAAGGTCTGCCAACTGGACTCCTTCTACGCCTACTATCGGCTGCTTACGAGCCGGGAAGGCAAGCAGGAACTGGCTTTGCTGCTCGAAAATCTTACCGTCAACGAGACCAGTTTTTTCCGCAACAAGCCGCAGCTGGATCTGCTGCAGAAAACGGTTCTGGAAGATCTGCTGCACCGCAAGCAGGAACGTCGCGACTGGACGATGCGCGTCTGGAGCGCGGGCTGCTCGACGGGGCAGGAGCCGTATTCGGTGGCCATCCTCTTCTGCGACGCGCTGGCCTACTATTACCTGCGCAATCCGCTGCCCTTCGAAGTGCCCTCGCCCAAGCCGCTCATCCCCCCGCCGTGGAAGCTCGAGGTGCTGGCCTCGGACATGAGCTACGCGGCGCTGCGCTCGGCGCAGGAAGGCGCCTATTCGGAAACGCACATGGAGCCGGTGGACTACACCACGCGGCTGCGCTATTTCGAAAAAGCCGGCGACAAGTACGCCGTGAAGCACGCCCTGAAGGAACTCGTACAGTTCGACTTTCATAACCTGAAAACGGAATTTCTGCCGCGCCGCAACGACATCATCCTGTGCCGCAACGTCATGATCTATTTCGATGAAGCGGAGCAGAAGCGGCTCATCGAGAAGTTCTGGCACTGCCTCAATCCGGGAGGCTACCTGTTCGTGGGGCACGCGGAGAGCCTGTTCGGGTTGAGTACGAAATTCCGCATGATCCACGAGAACAACGGCACGGCCTACCAGCGTCTGGAGGCGGCCACGTGAGTCATCCGCTCGATGATCGCGGCGGGGATCTGCGCGCGCTCTTCTTCGAGAGCGCTTACGAACTGCTGCAGACATTGAACGATGCAGGGCTCGAGCTGGAAGCGCATTCGGCCGATCCCGAAGTGATTCGCCGCGTGCGCCGCGTCGTGCACACCCTGAAGGGCGATTCCGCCGCCTGCGGCTATCTGGGCTTGAGCGACCTGGCGCACGAGTTGGAGAACGTGCTGTTGCCGGAGATCGGCGAGAGCCGGGGTCCGCAGCTTGCGGAAGTCGTGCTGGCGGCTGCCGACGGGATTGATTCGCTGCTCAGCGCCTATCGTCAGAATGCGGAGCCTCCGTCCACGGAGCCGCTGCGGGATCAAATCCGTTTGTTCCTGAAGACCGCCACGGACACGCCCGCTTCCGCGCCGGTCGAAAACCGGCCGGCGGCGCGGTTCGTCTGGAGCGAATACGAGCAGCTGATGATTTCCGAGGCCCTGCACCGCGGGGAGAACGTTTACAACCTTGCGCTGCGCATCGACCCCCTGAGCGCCATGCGGGCCGCGGCCTTTCAACTGGTGCGCAACGTGCTCCACGGCCTGGGTACGGTGATCGCTCTGCATCCCGAAGACAACAGCACGGCCGCGACCGTGGAAGTCATCGAGGCCGCGCTCGCCTGTACCCAGACGGAAGAGACCATCGCTCGCCGCTGTAAGATTCCTGCGATTATCGCGGACCTGGTGATTACGCGCGCGACCCCGGCCGAAACCCCCGAGCACGACCTGCTCAGCGAGCTCCTCGAGGCCCAGGCCACCGTAGCCGGGGGCGCAGCGGCTCCAGCGGAAGGCGCGTCACCGCAGCGCCCCGGCGGCAGCGCCTCCGCGGTCAATGCCGTGGTGGAGAGCACGCTCCGCGTCGAGACCGCGCGCATCGATTCCGTGATGAACCTGGTCGGCGAGCTCATCATTGGCAAGTCCATGCTGAACCGCGCCATCGTCGAATTTGACCGGCGCCACGCCCACGACCCCCTGCACGCCAAGCTCCTGGACGCTCTCGCTTTTCAGGCTCGCGTGCTGGACGAGCTGCACAAGTCGGTTCTGAAGATCCGCATGGTTCCCGTGGAGCAGCTTTTCCGCCGCTTCCCGCGCGTCGTGCGCGACGTCGCCAAGCAGTGCAACAAGGATGTGGCCCTCGAGCTGGCCGGGCAGAATACGGATCTCGACAAAGGCATCCTCGACGCCCTGGCCGAGCCCATCACGCACCTGGTGCGCAACGCCGTGGATCACGGCATTGAGCCGCCCGAGGCGCGGCTGGCCGCCGGCAAACCCGCCCGTGGCACGGTCTATCTCAACGCCTACCACCAGGGTGCGCAGGTCGTCACCGAGGTGCGCGATGACGGGCGCGGCATTGACGTCGCGCGTCTCCGCGCCAAGGCTGTCGCGCGCGGCCTCCTTTCGGCAAAGGATGCGGAGCGTCTCAGCGACGCCGATGCCCTCAATTTGATCTTTGAGCCCGGCCTCAGCACCGCTGCGGAAGTGACCGAAATCTCCGGCCGCGGCGTGGGCATGGACATCGTGCGCAGCGTGCTCGATCGCCTGAAAGGCACCGTGCAGCTCTCCTCGCAGCTCGGCCAGGGGACCCTGTTTCAGCTCCGCGTGCCGCTGACCCTGGCGAGCATCCAGGCCCTCATGTTCCGCGTGAATAACCGTCTTTTTGCCGTGCCGCTCTCTTCGGTCATGGAGATCACGCGGGTTTCCGAGGCCGAAATCCACCGCGTGGATCAGCGGGAGGTTCTGCAGCTGCGCGACCACATCCTGTCCCTGGTGCGCCTCAGCAGCCTTGAGCGCATTCACACCGTGGAGGCGCGCAAGCGTTCCTTCGTGGTTGTCATTGGAACGGGGGAACGCCGCTTCGGCCTGCTGGTGGACAGTCTGGTGGGAGAAGAAGAACTGGTGATCAAGGCGCTTCCGGAAGAAATCGTCACCAGCGATCTGGTGAGCGGGGCATCCATTCTGGGTGATGGAACGGTGGTGCTGATTCTCAACGTGTCCGCGGTGCTGGCGCGCCTGTCGCGCGCCCCGGCCCTGGGAGCCATCGCATGAGCGAGCGCATTCGAGTCCTGGTGGTGGACGACTCCGCGCTGATGCGCAAGTTGATCCCGCGCATCCTCGAAGCGGATTCCTCCATCGAGGTGGTGGGGACGGCCATGGACGGTGCGTTTGCCCTGAGGAAGATCGAGGAGCTGCGCCCGGATGTGATCACGCTGGATCTGGAGATGCCGCGGATGGACGGGCTGGAAGCGCTGCGCATGATCACCAAGGAACACCAGGTTCCGGTGATCGTCTGCAGCACGCATTCCCGGGAGGGCGCTTATTCTACGTTCAAAGCCCTGGCCTTCGGCGCCATCGACTTCGTCGCCAAGCCCAAAGACGCCGCCGCCGGCCGCCTGGAAACCATCGCCGGTGACTTGATCCAGAAGATCAAGGTGGCCAGCCGCGTCAAGGCCCGGCGAAGCGCGGCGCAAGTGTCTGCGGAGCCGCCGCCGGTGGCGAAAAACCGCGTGCGCGCCGCCACCGCGCCGAACCGCATCATCGCCATCGGCATTTCCACGGGCGGGCCGAATGCTCTGCAGTATGTCCTGCAACAGATTCCACCGGATTTTCCCGCCTGCATTCTGGTGGTCCAGCACATGCCCGAAGGCTTTACGGAAATGTTCGCCAAGCGCCTGAACGAGTGCTGTGCGTTGGAGATTTCCGAGGCGCGTTCCGGTGATTTGCTGCTGGCCGGGCGGGTGCTGATCTGTCCCGGCAACCGCCATCTGCTGGCGCGCCACATGCCCCGCGGGGATATGGCGGTGCTTTCGGATAGTCCGCCGGTGAACGGACATCGCCCCTCGGTGGACGTGCTGTTTCATTCCGTGGCTCAGGAGTTTGGCCCCAGCGCCGTGGGGCTGCTGATGACCGGGATGGGCGAGGACGGCGCCGACGGACTGGGCGCCATCAAGAACGCCGGTGGACCGACGATCGCCCAGAGTGAGGAAAGTTGCGTGGTAAGCGGGATGCCCCGCGCCGCCATGGAAAAGGGCTTTGTGGGGACCATCGTTCCGTTGGAAAAAATCGGCGCGTATCTCGTCAGCCACTACGGGGGCACTCGCCGGAACTCCGAAAAAACGGACGAGGTTGAAAAGACGGAAAAGAACGAAACGCGAAGAAGGATACCGGTTTCATCCTCGCGCACCTGAATCGGTGCCTGGGGAATAAGGAGAAGGCCATGCCGCAATTTGCCGCTCTGCTTCGAAAAGATAGCCAGCCGGTCCGCTACCTTGTGGTGGACGATTCGGTCTTCGCGCGTAAGAACCTCATCAAGATGATTGAGCTGTTCGGCGGCGAGGTGGCCGGTGAAGCGGGTGACGGCCTGACGGCCATCGCGGAATACAACCGCGTCAGGCCCGACGTCGTCCTCATGGACATCACCATGCCGCAGATGGAAGGCATCGAGGCGGTGGAGCGCATCGTGCGCCAGCACGCCGAGGCCCGCATCATCATGGTCTCCTCGGTCGGTTACCAGGAAAACATTCTGGCGGCGCTGCAGAAGGGGGCCAAGCACTTCGTGCAGAAGCCCGTCAAACCCGACGGCTTGTACGAAATCTTGCGCTACGTCCTGAGCGATGAGGCCGGCAGCACGTCCGCCGCTCCGGTCGCCGCGGGGGAGGAGTTCGACCAATGAAAATGGAGCTGATCCAGCCCTTCATTGACGCCGCGGACGCCGTCTTCGCCGAAGCCCTGCAGGCGCCCACCAACATCCTCGACCTGTCCATGGATGAGGAGACCTATCGCCGCAAGGGCGTCGCGGCTCTCATTCTGATTAAGGGCGAGATCGAGGGCCGGGTGATTCTCGATCTGGCGCCGGACGTGGCCATGAAAGTGGCCAGTCATCTCGCGGGAAGCGATCTGCCGGAAAGCGAGCAGGTGGTCCGCGAGACGGTCTGCGAGCTCGCCAACATGATCATCGGCAATTCCGTAACCCTCCTGAATGACCAGGGATTCCGCTTCAAGATCTATCCCCCGGAGATTCACGGCAAGGAGGTGGGTCTGGAGGGCAACGCGGATACCGAAGCCATGGTTCTGTGCATTGAGACGCCCTGCGGCGAGGTCTATCTCAACATCGCCATGCATTACCTGCGCCGGCGGCGCGTGGAACGCGCTGTCCTGCCGGCGGTGGAATAAACGGCAGTGGCACTCCCCGAACTATTTGAGGTAGGCCGCACCGTGACGGTAAAGCCCGGCGGCGGGAATCAGCCGGGAGGACACGATGCGAATGGGCACAAAGATGGCGCTGTTGCCCGGCGTGAACGGCACGGCAATTTCCAGCCGCGTGCCTTCCGCGTATTGATTCCGGCTGCGGAACGCCAGGCCGCCCCGCGAGAGATCCTCGCATACGGCGATCTCTTCCTGGAAGCCGCGGCGGCGAATGCAGGCCAAAACGCGGGCCTTGATGCGCGCCCGATTGCGGGAGGGTTGCACTTGCTCTGCAGGGAGAAAAAGATCGGCGGAATCGGCCTGTTCCGGGCTGCTGCGCTCGTCCGAGCGCGCCTCGGTCCAGATGGAAGGGGCGTTGCAGTGCTTACAGATGCGCGCGACGCACTTGCGCACTTCGAACGACTTCAGCTCCAGCTCGTTCAGGTACACGATTTCGCGCCGCCGGCAAAAGCTGCACTCCATGAGCATGCGCGCCAGGGCGTCAGCGGCCTGGGCCGGCGTCGGAAAGTCGATGTCCCAGAAATCCGGCTGGGGATCGCGGATGGCCACGGCATAGATGAAGCCCCGGGGATCGCGGTCAATTTCCGTGACCACCGTGGCGTGCGCCGTTTTGCAGACGGTGTCGCTCATATGCCGCTGCAGGAGCACTTCCTGCCCGGTGGCCAGCTGTTCGGCGAGCCGCAGCACGGCTCCCCCGCGGCTGATCAGCAGCGTTTCCACGGTCTGGGCCACGGGCTGGCCGCTGCTGTTGTACCAGGAGGCTTCGACCGGTACGCGCAGGGCCACGCGATCGCTTTGACGGATTTTATCGGTGCTCATGGTTTGTCTTCGTGCCCAGAGAGAAGCAACACCGAGAGACTAGCACATTTCCCTGCACGACCCGCCGCTGACGATGGGGCGTTTGCCCATCTCACAAATCCCCCGCGGGATTTCGCCGATACGCTTCTGCCAGGGGTGCCGGCAGACCAGGATGTTTCGCATGGGCAAGCCAACTGAGGACCGCCTCTCGGCCGAAACCGCGATTCGCGACCGCCGCTATACCATTCGCTATGCCTTTACTGCGAATGCCGAGCTGCTGGACCTCGAATCGGGTTCCCGCTCCACCGGCATCACCTCGGACATTTCCCTGGGCGGATGCTTCGTGTGCACCAACCGGCCTCTTACCGTGCGCATGCGCGTGCGCTTGACGCTGACCTTCAAGGGCGAACAGGCGGACATCCTGGCCACGGTTCGCGCAGTCAAGCCGCGCGTAGGCATGGGCATCGAATTCCTGGACGTCGAAGGAAACTCCTACACCACCCTTGTGCGCTGGATTGAAGAGCTCCGGCGCTCTCGCTGACCGCAAGCCTTTCCACCCTCCACGCCAGCCGCAGTTCGCAGCCGTCGCCCGCGACCCCACGGGGCCTCACCACGACGCGCGTTTCCCGCACGCCGTGCTTCCTCTCGGCCCGAACTGCCCCGTCACACGCAAGAATTCTTCCAGGGATGTGCGCCGGCGTACGATTATTCTGCGGGGTGTGCTAGGGTACCCGCACGACCGGTGCCGTGATGCCGGAAGGGCAGGGAGGGAATCGTTGAGCGAGCGGCCAGCCTGGTGGAACCGCCAGTACATCGAGCCGTACCGCCTGAGCGACGCGGAGGCCTGGAAGCTCATCGAGAGCCCGCCCTTCTATTGCGTTTTCGCCTGGGTCACGCGGGAGCCTGCGCCGGTGGCCTGCGCCATGGCCTACGTGGTGCTCGACGGCTGCGTGATGCTCACCTCCACTGCCAACCGCGACAAGGTCAAGGCCATCCTCCGAAATCCCGCCGTGTGCCTCTGCTTTCACCGCGGTTTGCGCCAAGTGACTCTGCGTGGCCGCGCCGAAGTTTCCTCCGATCCCCAGTTCGTCGCCCGCTGGGTCTCCGCGCATCTCGATACCTGGGACCGCCCGCTTACCCCACAGCAGCGCGCCGCCGAAACCCAGCGCTTCCTGAGCCCTGACCGCGTCATGATCGTCGTGCGCGCGGAAAAGCTGCGCAGCTTCGACGGCGCAGAGATGTTCCGCGCGGAGACAATCGGCTGAAGAGTTTGTCCGGCGCTTCGCTGCAAAGATGGCTTTGTAGCTCCGCGCGGAATTTATCCCGTCAGAACGCGCTGCTTATCGTTTTATGGCGATGCCCTTGACCTCAAACCGCGCGCCGAACAGCAGCGGGCCGGAGCCGAGGAAGGCGCGCGCCGGGAAGTCGTGCGTGAAGTACGTGCGGTAGACGGCATTGAACTTGTCGTAGTTGGCCACATCCGGACAGTGCACCTCCACGGCAACCAGGTCGTCCATGGTCATGTCCGCCTTGGCCAGCGTGTCGCGGATGGTGTCGAGAGCCAGCCGCGCTTCCTGCTCCACTTCGCCGGCCGGGCGGCCGGTCTTCGGGTCCAGGCCGATGCTCCCGGCCACATACAGGGTGTTGCCCACCAGCACGCCGTTGCTGAACGGCAGCTTGGATTCGGCATTCAGCTTGATATAGCGCCGCTCCGTCTTCTGCTCCGTGCCCGCCAGCGTTACCAAGCCGCAAACCAGCAATCCCGCGAACAGCCACGTTGCTCTCTTCATTGCCCGCCTCCCGTTGCGCTCTCCCGCGTGGCCGCGATTATAGCCGGGTCCCGAAAACCGGCGTAATGAATTTCTGGGGCAGACCGGGCAATCGTGCACGCACTGTACCGGCGGATCCAGGGAGCATGGAGAAGTTTGGCCAGACTCCTTGACAGGTCCCGGCTTCCAGTATTGAATCTCCTGCATTCGGCAGAATCGCGGGAGTGCCGCTGGGCCTGTTTCTGCCGGCAAGTGTCCGGAGCAGGGAGGCTGCCATGAAGCCGAGGCAGAAAGTGTTGGGAGGGCGGGCCAGCGTGAAGGTGGCTGTTGTGCAGACGCCGCCGGTGTTCCTGGACCTGGACAAGAGCATCGACCGCGCCTGCCAGAAGATCGCCGAGGCCGCCGGCAACGGCGCGGAACTCGTGGCCTTTACGGAAACCTGGCTGGCCGGGTATCCGTATTGGGGTGAGGGCTGGGAATCGAAGCTGCAGAACTGGATTCCCGTGCGGGTCCGCTTTTACGACAACGCCTTGCTCATTCCGGGCGAGGATACCGAGCGCCTTTGCCAGGCGGCCGCCCGGGCCAATACCCACGTGGTGATCGGCTGCAACGAGATGGACTCCCGGCCCGGCGTCCACACCATTTACAATACCCAGCTGTTTATCGGCCGCTCCGGAAGAATCCTGGGCCGGCACCGCAAAACTATGCCCACGTTCGTCGAGCGCGCGGTGTGGGGCAATGGCGATGGCAGCGATCTGGTCAGTTACGAAACCGATATCGGCCGGATCGGCGGGCTCATCTGTGGGGAGCATCTGATGCCCCTGATCCGCGCGCGCATGATCGAGCAGGGAGAGGATTTCCACATTGCTGCGTTCCCGGGCGCGTTTGCCCTGCATAGCGGGCCAAAGCTGGAAGAGGCCGACTCCGAGGGCCGATACTTCTGGGGGCACACCTTGACGCGCGCACATGCGCTGGAGGCCGGAGCGTTTGTGCTGTCAGCGGCGGGCTACATGACGCGGCGGGACCTCCCGGCGGATTTTCCGCTGGTGGAAACAGTGAACGTGGACTACGCGCACGGCGGCAGCCAGATTGTGGGGCCCCTCGGCGTTCCGCTGGTTCCACCGACCTCCGGCGACACGATCCTTTACGCCGAATGCCAAGCGGACATGATCAAGGTCTGGAAGGCCATCATTGACACCGTGGGGCATTATTCCCGGCCGGACATCGTCCGCTTGCAGTACCTGGGAGGGGAGCAGATGGGCTTGGCGGACCTGGCGGTCCGGGCGGTCGAGAAGACTGCGCCCGGGGAACTGGAGCGAATCGCGGAGAAGCATGAAGTGGCCCGTGCGCAGATGGATGCGGCCGTGGAGCAACTTGCCAGGAAAACCGGGAGCGGCAGCCCATCGTAAGAATCATCCACGAATAGCCCGCAGTATCGTTTTCCGGCGGATCGGCGGAATAATAGATTCGCGGCGTTGCCCGCGGATCGTCATTCGTATGCGGAACGCCTTCCTGGCTGAGGGGGTTCCGCTGGAGATCCCCCGGGGCGCGGGAGATGCTTCCCCGTCTGGAGCGGCTGATCCGCTTCGCGCGCGGCTGCGGGATGCCTATCGCCCGCCGTTCGGCGGCCAGAATATGGCTCCGCTCCGTATTCAGCTTCCGCAGTTTGTCAGCGGCGCAGCGGGCAACAAATCTGGGCCCACTACAAAAGGAATAACAGTGATATTCCGTCCAAAGTCTTCTGGTTTTAGACAGCGTAACTCCGGGAAATGCCTCGGCAGTTCCTTGCCGACAGTGTCTCCCCAACCAGCTTGAAAGACCCAAACTCGATCCCCGGGTTTTAAGCCGTAGGTATGTGCCATTTGTTCGAACTGCGGCGAGAAATTCCCGCTTATCAGCTTCCATATATGGAGGGAGACGATGGAATACCCGTTACAACTAAACTCAGCGAGGTCTCCGTGGAACACGCCAGCGGGGATATTTCTCGGGCCGCAGAGATAATACGCGATCGGGAGGCTGCTCTGGTAGTCCACCAGGATTATGTCTCCCCGCGGAATTGACTGCTGGATATGATTCACAGCGGCGATCATCAACGTCCGGCTCTGATTCTCTTCTGTGATGCCTTCCTCGAATGTCTTCCCGGTGGCATTCGACGCTCCCGCTAAGACGGTCGCGATCAGTAGGCCCGCCCAGAGTTTCTGACCGCAAACGGCTGCCAGCAGAAAGCTCGCAGCCGCTATCGCAAAAGGCGCAAGAAACACCGTGTGGCGGCTGCCGACATAGGGATAGATCCCCGCCATGGCTGCGCCCCAGACCGCGATAAAAGGGAGCAAAAGGAGAATTCCAGAATGGCCAGAAGGCGGGTGGCCCCGACGGGATAGCAATTCCCGGACAACGAGAAACCCAACGCCGGCGACGAAGAGCAGAAGCATGGCTTGCGAGACGTAATGTTCTCCGAACAGGAATAGGAAGATATTCGAAGTCTGTTCTCGCGTAAAAGTGACAAGATCCCCGCTGCCCAGATGAAAATAGTACTGACCGAACGGCATTCCCCAAAGTGCTATGTAATTCTTAAGCTTCGACACGTGCGTCACGTACAGGAACCCATAAATCGCCAGCGCTCCCGCTTGGCCGCTGGCCCAGGCGACAACAACTTTTCGCGAAAGCCGTGCATCGCTGATTCGTGCCAGCGAATAAAGACCGATGGCCAGTGCAAAGAAAAGCGCCGAGTAATGGGAAAGAATTGCCAGGTAGAGAAAGACGGAGAAATGCCACATTCCGCGAACGGACTTTTCCTGAAAGGCCCGCTCCAGAATGTACAGGGCGGTCGCCATACAGAACAGCAACAGAGCGTACTCCCGCACCTCAGCCGAGAGGGTGATCAGGGCCGGGGAAAACGCGACGAGGATGAGGCCGATCAAGCTCGCCGTTTTGCCGAAAACCATCCCGATCCATTTGAAAGCAACCCAACAAAGGGCTGTTCCAGCAAACACCGAAGGCAGGCGCAGCATCAGTTCCGAGCGGCCCAGGAAATGCCAATAGTAGAGCAGGAGATAAAGCAGCGGAGGATGCGCGTTGGTCAGGCTGGCCTTGTACGCAAGAAAAGCCGAAGGCTGATTGATCAACAGGTAGTGAAGCGCCTCGTCCGGGTTCAAATAGCTTCGGCTGGCAACGAACACCCGGAGCCCAAAACCGGCGGCAACCACCGTGAGTGCGACAGCAGTCAGATGCTCGTCAAGCCAGTTCTCGACGACGGCGTCCCGGCTGATTACATCGCGTTCGCCTATTCCGGGCGCAATGTCCGGCCGCGAATCCGGTTCCGTGTGGACCACCACTCTGGGGTTCACGTGTTTGTCAGCATCCTCTCCGTCAAGATTTCAGCGTCGGAAGCAAGAGGGACCCGGTTGTAGCGGGTTCCCCGCCATGGTTTGCCGTGAGATAGCCCCGCAAGTGAACTGGAGCGTTTCCTGCGCGTGATACGCAGGCCGTAGCACGATGATTCTGGGCCTGTTCCATTCTCCTCCGTGCAATGCCATCTCCCGGCGCGAATATCCATTAGACTCGCTGCTGTCCTGGCGTGTCCATCGGCAGGTAATTTGCGTTGTCCGAACTGCTATCGGCCGTTACGTAGTGCTCCCGGCAGGGGTGCAAGCTTTTGCGGCGAGCAAGCAAGAAGCCACCCGCTGCTGCGAACACAAAGTGGCATTCTAAGTCTTCAGTGTCGGAAGGATAATAAGGTTACGAGGTCCGTGAGGCAGGGAGGTGCAGAAACCTGGTGTTTTTTTCTGCTCCCGCGGAGAGACGCCATATTCCCCGTACGTGTTTGAGAATATGGCGGGGACGACGGGACTCGAACCCGCGACCTCTGCCGTGACAGGGCAGCGTTCTAACCAACTGAACTACGTCCCCGCGGAAATTGCGATGCGCGAATGGTGGGCAGTGTCCGATTCGAACGGACGACCTTTCGGGTGTAAACCGAATGCTCTAACCGCTGAGCTAACCGCCCCTGCATCAACATCGTACAGCAACCGGCGCAGACCGTCAACGCGCCGCAAATTCGCGCCGGAACCGCCCCGCCGCCTTCCTTGCACTTTCCCTCATGAGCCAGTAAACTTTCTTCTTTGCTTCGGTGCACAGGAAGCGGGTGGCATGCTCCTCTCTCGAGACTTCGTCGCGTATATGGCCACGGAAGTGGTCAAGCGCCTGGTGGAAAGCGAGCAGATTGAAACCAAGGCCGTGGAGGCCGTAGCCCTGCGCGTCCGCCAGAAGATGCAGGAAGAACTGAGCATCGAGGACCGCCTCAACGACGAAGTCCGCGAAATCCTGATCCAGCACCAGGACGAGATGCGCCGCACGGGCGTCTCCTATCAGGAGATGTTCAAGAAGGCCAAGGCCCAGTTGGCCCGCGACCGCAAGCTGGTCCTGCGCTGAGCGCCGGAACGGTACGCACGGTTTGGCGGGTAAACGGGCCATAACGTAAGAGTGATCTCCAGTTGAGGGATGGGCATGCGACTCAGCCGCGAAAAAATCATCCGCCTTTCGCACCAGATCAACGACGTACTGGTGGCCAGCAACGATGTGGAATTCATCGAAGACCGCGATACCATCCGCAATCAGGTGGTGCTCATCCTGCAGGCCCTGCTCCACGAAGAGGAAAAGGTGGATGCCGAGGTGCGTAAGAAGATCACCTCGCAGAAAAAAGAGATCCTCGAAGGCAGCGAAGAGTGGGACGTTCTCTACCGCAAGTATTACGCCGACGAGATGCGCCGCATAGGTGTTCCGCACCAGGCCGAAGAGCGCCGCACGTAGTTCGCAACCCAGCCACGCGGGAGCTTGAATTCCCGCCGTTTTTTCCGGGACATGCCGTGCGCTTTCGTTTCCATTTCGTTATATACTGGCACTGTCTCCTCGGGAAGAATCCATGCCCACCAAAAGTTTGCCTCCCTGGTTGGCCTTCGCACAAATCAAGCCTGCCCTGACTGCCGGTGTGATCCTTTGTTCTGTGAGCTATATCCTGAATCTGGCCTTATCGCGGCTCGGTATTACCGGGGCGGCGACCCTCCTCGATGATCTGGCGATGGGCCTCCTCGGAGCTCTGCTCCTCTTGGTCTATCTGTCGGCGCTCTATGAAAGCCAGTGCCACGCGCGGGCCAAGGAAAGAGCCATTCTCGTGGTCGAGCTCAATCACCATATTCGCAGCGCGCTGACGGCGCTGGGGTATTGCGTGATGCTGGAAGACCGCGAGGAGCGCCTCCGCCGGTACGACGATGCGGTGGCCACCATTGACCGGGTATTGACAGACCTGGTGCCCACTACAGGAAGCACGGAAGAGCCGCGCCTCTTCCTATCCGAGAATAACGTCACTTACGGCCAGCGCCCCCTGCGCTGAAACGTTTCCCGCAAAATCCCTTCCCGGCAGAAGCCGGAGCGGGAGAAACATTCTGTGCCCCCGCGGCGAAAAAAAAGGGCGGCCTTGGCGGCCGCCCTTTTCTTTTGCTAATAAGCTGTCCTGCCGGGAGGGTTAGGGCGTATCCGGACGGCGCTTGAGTGTTGGCCGCCCGTCATCGGCCGGATCCGTGCCGGTGGTCTGCGGGGCTTTGTTTTTTTCCTGCTCGGTGCGGGTGCGCAGGGTGGGCTTGCCCGGCCCGTTATCCTTGGTTTTGCGGCTGAACATGATATTGCGCAGGCGCGCCTTCACCTGGTCGAATTCGGAGGTGGTGACGATGTATTCGTCGCGCGCCGGCAGAATGCGCGCGATTTCTTTTTGCGCTCTGGCGATGCGCTCCGGCGTCGGCGGGTGCGAGGAAAAAACCTTGGGGATGGTGCCCGGACGGCGCCGCTCATCGGCCTGGATGCGCTCGAAGAAGGTCACGTAGGCGTTGGGGTCGTAGCCCGCCTTGTACATGTACTGCAGCCCGAGAAAGTCGGCTTCGCGCTCCGCATCCCGCGAAAATTTCAAGTAGGTCAGCGGGATGGCCAGATTCAGCCCCTGGTAGATTCCGTAGCCCGCCCAGCCCCCGGGACCCAGCAGGATCAGCGGGATCGAGGCCAGCTGCAGGATTTCGCCCTTGGTGGCCTGCTTGGTGCCGTGACGCGCGGTCACGTGCGAAATTTCGTGGGCCATCACGCCCGCCAGTTCGGACTCTTCCTGCGCGCGCAGGATCAGGCCGCTGTTGACGTAGAAAAAGCCGCCAGGCAATGCGAAGGCGTTGACTTCGTCGGAATCGATGACCTTGATGGTGAAAGGCACGCGTGCGTCCGAATTGCGCACCAGGTTCTGCCCCACGCGGTTCACGTACTCCGTGACCACCGGGTCGTCGATCATCTTGGAACTGCGCTCGACCTCCTGGGCCAGCTGCTTGCCCAGGGCGATCTCTTTCTCCAGGGAATAGAAATTTACGCCCTTGCCTACGTTGCGGTTCCCGATCGCCTCCACGTCCTCTTTCGAGTTCTTCGGGGAGACCTGTGCTTGCTGGGGCACGGGCTGTTCTTGGGGCGCTTTCGGCGGCGCTGCCGGCTGTTGTGGCTGCGCCGGCGCTTGGCCCTGGTCCTGGGGCGGCTGGCTCTGGGGAACCGCGAGCGCCGGTCCGGCGAATAGCGCGGTGGCCAGCAGCAAGCCCGAGATATGCCGCAGTAGTTGTTTCATGGCGCCCTCTGACGGAAGTATACACCCCCCTATGGGGTGGACCCGGGCCGGTTTGGCCCTCCGCTGCGTAAGATGTAAGCGCGGCCCGGAAGGTTTCCCGCCTCCCCCCGGTGTCCAAGAAGGATTCGGTTTAGGTTGACGCGCCTAAGGCCCTGCATCTAGAGTAGCTATCCACGCTATGAGCGTTCGCAAGATTCAAATTGGCCAGTTGTGGAAGCAGGATGGAACGGGCGAAATCTACCTCGTCACCCGCGTCTATTCCGAGGCCCTCAGCACCGTCGCCGTGCTGCGCAAGAGTGGCGCCGAGCAGGAGGCGCTCATCCGCATGAAGGTCGAGCGCAAGGGCGACGGCCAGACGCTGCACGGTTTTACCCCCGCCCAGGAAGACGAAGACTCCTAACCCCCCGCGGCTCAGATCGAACGCACTGCCATCCTCACCACGTCCTCCACCTGCAGCAACTCCTTGGTCAGAAAGGCCTCGCCGTATTTCACCCCAATGATCTGCCCATAGTGCCGCGCCAGCTGATTCATCTGCTCTTCCAGGCGGTCGATCGCCAGGTGCACGCTGCTCTTCGCCGCGCGCTTCCCGGGACGAAACTGCGAGGCGAACGCCAGGATCGCCCGCCGCCGCTGTTGGTACTCCGCGGTGATGTCCACGACAAACGTGGGCCGCACGCCGGCGTAGGCCGTGGCATAGAGAATCTTGAACGGGCGGAAGGGTTCGCCCTCCAGCGGCAGTTGCTTCAGCCCCGCCAGAAAACAGGCCTCGTAACCCAGCGTGGAGGCATGGTAGTGGTCGGGGTGCCGGGCCTCCCAGTAGGGAAGGATCACGGTATGCGGCCGCAGCGCGCGGATCTGCTGCGCCAGGCGCAGCTTGTTCTCCCGGCTGGGCTGCACGTCGGAATCCGCCACGCCCAGCGTGCCCCGCCACTTCGCGCCGAGCAACTTGCCCGCTTTGGCCGCCTCCCGGGCGCGGGTCTCCGGCGTGCCCCGCGTGCCCATCTCCCCTGCGGTCAGGTCCAGGATTCCGGTCTTGTAGCCGCGCCGCGCCATCTTCAGCAGCGTCCCGCCGCAGGTCAGCTCCACGTCGTCGGGATGCGCGGCAATCGCCAGCAGGTCGAGTTTCATTGTTTCTCCCTCGCAGGCCCGATTCTAACAACTGTACGCGTGACCGCGAAGCGGTCAACTGTATGCATGACCGCTAAGCGGTCAATAAGCCGCCCGTGGGGGGCACGACATGTCGTGCCCGTCTTTCTGGCCTGTGTGGTAACGTTCTTTGCTGTAAAACCATATGCCGGCCGATCTCCCCAAGACGGAAGAATCGCTCGCGGGCCGCGTGGCTCTGGTCACCGGAGCGGGCCGCCGCCTGGGCCGCGCCATCGCCCTGCGCCTGGCTCGCGAAGGCGCCGACGTCGTCCTGCACTACCGCGGCGCGGACGCCGCCGCGCGCGAAGCCGCCGCGGATATCGAGGCCCTGGGCCGCCGCGCGCTGCCTCTCTCCGCGGACCTGCGCCACCCTACGGAAATCCGCGGGCTCTTCGAGCTAGCCGCGCGGCACTTCGGCGGCCTGGACATCCTGGTCAACAATGCCGCCGTCTTCTTTCCCGCCAGCATCGAGACCGTCACCGAAGAGCATTGGGACACCGCGCTGGACACCAACCTGAAGGCGCAGTTCTTCTGCGCGCAGGCCGCCGCCCCGCTGCTGAAAGCGCGCCGCGGGGTGATCGTCAATTTTGCCTCCGTGGGCGGCCTGCTGCCCTGGCCGAATTACATCCCCTACAGCGTCTCGAAAGCCGGGGTGATCATGCTCACGCGCTGCCTGGCCCGCGCCCTGGCTCCGGAAGTCCGCGTCAACGCCATCGCCCCCGGCACCATCTCCATGCCCGGCGATCCCCCGGAGTGGGAAGCCGACTACATCCGCCAGGCCCCGCTGGGGCGCACCGGAACCCCCGAGGACATCGTCGCGGGCGTGCTCTTCCTGGTCCACGCCACCTTCATGACCGGCCAGGTCCTGGCCGTGGACGGCGGCCGCTCCCTGTAGCGGCTGGTTTACCCTGCCATCGGAAGCGCCGGGCTCTTGCCCTGAGGGGAGTCAAAGAATGATCCCGGCACCTTCTGTACGTGTGACGGCGAAGCGTTTGTAGCACACCCCTCTAAGACTGGACAGGTAGTTTCGGTATGATTCGGGGCCTCCGAGAGCAAAGGAGGCGGCATGGCAAGCGAGAACGGGCTGGCGGAGCAGGGCAGCGGCGAATTAGCAGAATATTTGGGGGCAGAAGGGGGTGCACGAATGGCATTTGGGGTGTATTGTATGTGTTCAGCGTATTGAACACTCGCTGGCTTTCGAAATTGGGCTTTGTGTAGCCCAAACTAAAGGGGTCAGACCAGGACATGAACGATAGCGCCACAAAGCACCCGCTTTCCCCGGACGACGTAGAGATCCGCGAGTGGCTCGAGTCGCTGGACTCGGTCCTGAAGGCCAGCGGGCCGGAGGTCGCGCGGCAGATATTGGAGCGCCTGCGCACCCATGCGCACCTGGCCGGGGTGGAGATCCCCTTCACCGCGCGCACCGCGTACGCCAATACCATCCCCCCGCGCAACCAGCCGCTCTTTCCCGGGGACCAGGCCATCGAGCGGCGCATCAAGAGCCTGATCCGCTGGAACGCGCTGGCCATGGTGGTGCGCGCCAACCGCGTGGAGCACAACATCGGCGGGCACATCTCCACCTTCGCCTCCGCGGCCACGCTGTTCGAAGTCGGCTTCAATCACTTTTTCCGGGCGCGCAGCGACGAATTCGAGGGCGACACCGTCTATCTGCAGGGCCACGCCGCGCCGGGCATTTACGCCCGGGCGTTTCTCGAAGGGCGCCTCTCCGTGCAGCAAATGGAAAATTTCCGGCGCGAGATGAAGCCGGGCGGCGGGCTTTCTTCCTACCCCCATCCCTGGCTGATGCCGGATTTCTGGGAGTTTCCCACCGTTTCCATGGGCCTCAGCCCGATCATGGCCATCTACCAGGCGCGCTTTAACCGCTACCTGGAGAACCGCGGGCTGAAGCCGGCGACCGACGCCAAGGTCTGGGCCTTCCTGGGCGATGGGGAAACGGACGAGCCGGAAACGCTGGGGGCCATCACGCTGGCCTCGCGCGAGAAGCTGGACAACCTGATCTTCGTGGTGAACTGCAACCTGCAGCGCCTGGACGGCCCGGTGCGCGGCAACGGTCAGATCATTCAGGAGCTGGAAGCGGCCTTCCGCGGCGCGGGGTGGAACGTCATCAAGGTGCTGTGGGGAAGCGACTGGGACCCCATCTTCGAGCTGGACACCGACGGCCTGCTCATCCAGCGCATGGGCGAGACGGTGGACGGGGAATATCAGAAGCTGGTGGTGGCCACCGGCGCGTATGTGCGTCAGAGTTTCTTCGGCTCCGACCCGCGCCTGCTCAAGCTGGTGGAGCCGCTCTCGGATGACACGCTGCGCCGTCTGCGTCTGGGCGGGCATGATCCGCGCAAGGTGTACGCCGCGTACAAGGCGGCGGTGGAGCGCAAGGGCATGCCCACGGTGATCCTGGCGCGCACCATCAAGGGCTACGGGCTGGGGGAGAGCGGCGAGGGCAAGAACATCTCGCACCAGCAGAAGAAACTCAACGAAGAGGAACTGCGCGAATTCCGTTCGCGCTTCGGGATTCCCCTGAGCGATGACGACGTCGCCGAGGCGCCGTTCTACCGCCCGCCGGAGGACAGCGCCGAAATCCAGTACCTGCGCGCGCGGCGCGCGGCCCTGGGCGGCTACGTGCCCAAGCGCAGCGTGCGGGCCAAGCCCATCGCGGCGCAGCAGGACGAGCTGTGGAAGGAATTCTACGAGGGCAGCGAGGGCCGGGAAGTTTCCACGACCATGGCCTTCGTGCGCATGCTCAACAAGATGCTGCGCGACCCGGAGATCGGCAAGCTGGTGGTGCCCATCGTGCCGGACGAGGCGCGCACTTTCGGCATGGAGTCGCTGTTCCGCCAGGTGGGCATCTACTCGAGCGTGGGGCAGCTCTACGAGCCGGTGGACGTGCACACGCTGCTTTATTACAAGGAAGCCAAAGACGGGCAGATTCTCGAAGAGGGCATCACCGAAGCGGGCTCGATGGCGTCGTTCATGGCCGCGGGCAGCGCCTACGCCACGCACGGCATCAACGCCATTCCGTTCTTCATTTTCTATTCCATGTTCGGCTTGCAGCGCATCAGCGACCTGATCTGGGCGGCGGCGGACATGCGCTGCCGCGGCTTCCTGCTCGGCGGCACCTCCGGGCGCACCACCCTGGCGGGCGAGGGGTTGCAGCACCAGGACGGCAACAGCCACGTCCTCGCGCTGCCCATTCCCACGCTGCGCGCCTACGATCCGGCGTTTGCCTACGAGATCGCGGTCATTTTGCAGGATGGCATTCGCCGCATGTACAAGGACGGCGAGAGCTGCTTCTACTACATCACGGTGATGAACGAGCCCTATGCCATGCCCGCGATGCCCGGCGACGTGCGCGAGGGCATCCTCAAGGGCATGTACCGCTTCCGCGCGTCGGAGAAGAAGAACGCCAAGCTGCGCGCGCAGCTCTTCGGCAGCGGCGCGATCCTGCGCGAGGTCCTGCAGGCGCAGGAGCTGCTCGAAGAAAAATTCGGCGTGGCCGCCGACGTCTGGAGCGTAACCAGCTACAAGGCGCTGTACATGGACGGCCTGGAGGCCGAGCGCTGGAACATGCTGCATCCGGCTGAGAAGCCGCGGGTGCCGTATGTCACGGCAAATCTGGCCAGTGCGCCGGGCGTGCTGGTGGCGGCTACCGACTACCTGAAGGCTCTGCCCAATCTGGTAAGCAAATGGATGCCGCGGCGCCTGGCCTCGCTGGGCACCGACGGCTTCGGCCGCAGCGAAGGCCGCGCGTCGCTGCGCGACTTCTTCGAAGTGGACGCCAAGCACGTGGCCTACGCCACGCTGGTCGAGCTGTTCCGCGAAGGGCAGATCGAGCGCGGGCTGCTCGAAAAAGCGGCGCGGGACCTGGGCATCAACCCCGGCAAGCGCGACCCGATGACCACGTAGCGGGCTCTTCGGAATGACCGGGGCAGGTAGTGAGGAAGGAATTCATGCTTCCTGGGCGAGGATTTCGGCCGGCTTGATGCGCCCGGTGGCAAGATTGGCGATGAGCGCTCGGTTCGCCGCCAGGAAATCGTAGCTGCCCAGTTCCTTCGGCAGGGCCCAGGCAATCTGCTCGAATACCCGGGGAGCGATCTCCCGCTCTTCAATCGCCACCGCAAAAAACCGTATCTCCAGCGGTTCCGACTGCGCCGCGTAGGTGTGTTGCACGCGGGCGATCTCCCGGCTCTTGCGCAGGGTGACGCCCAGCTCCTCGCGCAGCTCGCGCGCCAGCGCCGCCTCCGGCTCTTCCCCCGGGCGCACCTTGCCGCCGGGGAATTCCCACTTGAGCGGAGAGCTGTCCGTCTTGCGCCGCTGCCCGATGAGCAGTCGCCGGTCCTCGCGCTCGATCACCGCCGCAACGACGAGGATCATGCGCGCGCCTGCCGCGCCGGAAGCTGCTGCAGGATGCGGGAGAGTTCGCGCGCGCCAGCGAGCAGCGGCGGCCCCGGCGTGTTCAGCAGCTCGTCGGAAATGACATAGACGCGTTTGTCGCGGATCGCGGGGAGGTCTTTCCAGGCCGCCACGGCATAAGCCTTTTCCGGCTTGGCCTTTGCGCCGGTAGCGGCCCAGGCCAAAACTATTACCTCGGGTTGCGCTTCGGCTACCTGCGCGTCGGTGACGCGCTGTCCCGCGGGGACGGCCATCGCGCCGCCGGCGATTTTCACCATCTCGGCCACCCAGGGCGGGGAACTGATGCGCGGATTGGGCCAGGACTCGCAATAGACCCGCGGGCGGTGCTTGACGCGCTGGGATTTCTTCGCCAGGGTGGCGAATTCGCGGCGCATTTGCGCGGCAAGTTTATCAGCAGCGGCCGCGCGGTCCACGATGCGCCCGAGCAGGCGGATGTCGCTCTCTATGCCGGCGAGCGAGCGCGGATTCATGGCTAGAAAGGTGAGGGGGTGCTCCAGCAGCCTGGCCACGGTCTCCTGTTTGTAGGGCACCGAGCCGATCACCAGCGTCGGGTGGAGCGCGAGAAGCTCTGCGGGATCGCCCGACCAGCAGTCGCCGACCTGCGGCAAGTGGCCGACGGCCGCGACCTCCTTGCACCACGGGGTAACGCCGACGAGGAGTATCTTCGCGCCGATGGCGCACAGAATGGAAGTGGCGCTGGGCGCCAGGGAGATGATCCGCATCTTCTTGCGCTGAGGAATTTTCATTGTTCCCGAAGTTCATAGTAGACTGCCCCCGGCCAGGGAGCAATCATGGTCCCGGCATCTTGTGGAGGTCTTTCCCATGCGTAGAATCCTGTCGTTCGCGCTGCTTGCCGCAGTGCTCACGTGTGGAGCATTCACCGCAGCCGCCCAGCAGGCGCCGCCTGCACCGCAAACCGTTTACTATGAGGGCAGGCTCGAGAACGTGAAATACGTGTACGGCGTGGCGCCGCCGGTGGCGCACGTGCGCCCCGGCGACACGATCGACGCCACGACGCTGGATGCGTTTGGCAACGCCATCCAGAAGCCGGGCGACACTCTGGCGCTGGTGAAGGGCGACAACCCGCTCACTGGCCCCTTCTACATCGAAGGGGCGGAGCCGGGGGACACGCTGGTGGTGCACATCCTCGACGTGCTGCTCACGAGCCGGCAGGGAATCGGCGCGACGGTTCCCCTTTTTGGCGCGCTGAACGCCACCAGTTATACGGCCATGCTGCATCCCCCGCTGCCGGAACGCGTCTGGTTCTATCCGCTGGACCCGGCCACCAACACGGCGACGTTTCAGGCGTTGGATTCCAAATTCACGGCGAAGATTGCGCTGCATCCGTTTCTGGGCTGTATCGGAGTGGCGCCGGCCGGCGGAGAGGCGCGCAGTTCGATCGTTCCGGCGGAGTTCGGCGGGAACATGGACGCTCCCGAAGCTTCCGCGGGCAATACGTTGTATCTGCCGGTGAACGTTTCCGGCGCGCTGCTCTATTTCGGGGACGGGCACGCGGCCATGGGCGATGGGGAGATTGCCGGGACGGCCATCGAAGTGCCTCTCCGCGTGCGCTTGCAGGTGGAGCTGCGCAAAGGGAAGAGCATCAACTGGCCGCGCTTCGAGAACGAGCGGGAGATCATGACCACGGGGATCTACCGTCCGTTGGACGATGCGGTGCGCATTGCATTTACCGAACTGGTCGGCTGGATGCACGCGGACTACGGGCTCTCCGAGCAAGACGCCTACGAGCTGCTTTCGAAAACGGCGAAGGTCCGGCTGGCGGAGATGGTGGATCCCAACTACGTGATCGTGGCGTCCATCGAGAAGAAATACCTGCCGGCGAAGAAAACCACAGCCCCCTAAAAGCCATGAGCCGGCCACCGCGGCGCATTGCGGTTTTCCGCGGGCGTTGCCATACTTTGCGCGATGTACAGCCACGCCGTTCTCGACCATTTCAAGAACCCGCGCAACGCGGGGGAATTGCCCGGCGCGACGGCCACCGCCGAAATGAGCAATCCCGTGTGCGGGGATGTCCTGCGGCTGGCGGTGCGCGTCGAACAGGGGCGGTTCGCGGAGGTGCGTTTTTTGTGCCGCGGTTGCACCACGGCCATCGCCTGCGGTTCCTTCCTGACGGAGCGGCTGGCGGGGAGAGAGCTTGCCGAGTGCCGCGGGATCACCGCGGAAGAGATTTCCGAGGCGTTGGGCGGTTTGCCGAGCGCGACGTTTCACGCCGCGCAGCTTGCTGCGGAGGCGCTGGCGGCGCTGTTTGCGCAGATGCGCTGAGCCCGGCCGCGCGCAAATCCTTGCCGCCAAAATTCTTCGAAACTATGTTCTAGAGATCGCCGCTCAGCTTTTTCAGCGCTTCGGGATCGTTGAGGTTGAGGAGGATGCCCTCTTCGTTGGTGGGGACTTCGGCGATCTCCGTTTTATGGGCCCAGACCACGGAGCGGGCGCCCTGGTCGAGGGGCGCGGCGAGCAGTTCGGGGTACAGCGCGGCGGAAAAAATCACGGGGTGTCCGCGGCGGCCCAGGTAGGTGGGCAGAACGATGGCGGCGCGCGTGGTGTAGAAGCTCTTGATCAGGTCGGCGATGAGATCCGCGGTGATCAGCGGGTGATCCACCAGGCACAGGAGCATGCCCTCGGTGGCTCCCGCGGGGAGGCTGCGCAGGGCCTCCTGGATGGAAGACAACTGACCCTTGCGCCAGTTCTCATTGATGACGACTTCGGCGGGATCGAGGGCCACGCTCCGCGTGATGGCCGCCGAATGCGCTCCGAGGACGACGCGGCGGATTCCGATCTTGGGATGGCGGGTGATGTCGAGGAGGTGCTGCAGGAACGGGCGCCCTTGATAGGGAAGCAGGGCCTTGGGGGAGCCCATGCGGCGGGATTCTCCGCCGGAGAGGATGACGGCGGCGAGCATAATTGCCTTTCAGCCGGCGAGTGCGGTCTTGCCCGTATCCAGAGAAACTTTTTTGTGCTTCAGGCCGGCGGCGTTGCGCCGGACGGCGATCAGCTCCGCAGTGATGCTGATGGCGATCTCCTCCGGGGAGAGCGCGCCGATCTCCAGGCCCATGGGGGCGAAAACGCGCTCGAACTCCTGCGGGCGGAAGCCCTCTTTTTCGAGCGCCTGGTAGACGGAAAGCACCTTGCGCTTGCTGCCGATCATGCCGATGTAGCGGGCTTCGGTGCGCACGGCCCAGGCCAGGCAGCGCATGTCTTCTTTGTGGCCGCGGGTGACGATGACCAGGTAGCTGGAGGCGTTGGGCTGGAGCTTGGCAAAAGCATCGTCGTAGCTGGTGTAGATCTCGCCGGCCATGGGGAAGCGCTGGGCGTTGGCGAACTGCTCGCGGTCGTCGATGACGCCCACGGCAAAACCCGCGGCCTGCACCGCCTGGGCCAGGGCCATGGAGACGTGGCCGCCGCCGAAAAGATAGACGGCAGGTTGCGGCAGAATGGGCTCCACAAAAACCTCCAGGGTGCCGCCGCAGATCAGGCCGTTGTCGTAGTTGGCGTCGTGGTTGAGGTTAAAGACCATCTTGCGCGGCGTTTCTTTCTGCATGACCTCGCGCGCCGCGGCCCACACGTCGGCCTCCACGCAGCCGCCGCCGATGGTGCCGGCGATGGAACCGTCCTCGCGCACCAGCATGCGCGAGCTCTCGTAGCTGGGGATAGAGCCGTTGGTGTGCACGATGGTGGCCAGCGCCCCGCGCTTGCCCTCGCGCCGCAGCTTTATGACTTCTTCGAACAGGTCCATGGGTATTCCAATCTTCAGCCTACGGCGCACGCTGGCGGGTGTCAACGCGCGGGTTTCTGGACACGCCTGCTTCGCGGTGCTACCGTAAATTCCATTTTACGCCAGGAGTGCCCATGAAAGCGGTCGTTTTTCAGCAGCATGGCGGTCCGGAAGTCCTGCAGTACGGCGATGCGCCGGAGCCGGCGCCGCGCGCGGGGGAAGTGCTGGTGCGCGTGCGGGCCTGCGCGCTCAACCATTTGGATCTCTGGGTGCGGGGCGGCTTGCCCGGCGTGCCCATTCCGCTGCCGCACATTCCCGGGAGCGACATTGCCGGAGAGATCGCGCAGGTGGGCGCGGGAGTGACGCGGGTGAAGGCGGGACAGAAGGTCGTCCTCGCTCCGGGAGTGACCTGCGGAAAGTGTTTGGCTTGCCTTTCCGGAAACGACAATAAATGCCGGGAATTCACGAATCTCGGCTACTTGATCGACGGAGGCTGCGCGGAGTATGTGCGCTGCCCGGAAGTGAATTGCCTGGCGTATCCGGAAAATCTGACGTTCGAGCAGGCGGCCGCGGTCCCGCTGGTGTTTCAGACGGCGTGGCACATGCTGGTGGCCCGCGCGGAGCTCCAGCCGGGCGAAGAGGTGCTGGTGCTGGGCGGGGGGAGCGGAGTGGGCAGCGCGGCCATCCAGATCGCCAAATTTTTCGGGGCGCGGGTGATCGCCACGGCAGGGAGCGAGGAGAAGCTGGCCAAGGCGCGGGCGCTGGGCGCGGATGAGGTGATCAACCACAAGAAGCAGAAGATCCGCGACGAAGTGAAGCGGCTGACGAACCGGCGCGGCGTGGACGTGGTCTTCGAGCACGTGGGCACGGCGACCTGGGACGACAGCGTGGCCAGTCTCGCTACCGGGGGGCGGCTGGTGACCTGCGGGAATACCACCGGCTACGACGCCAAGATTGACCTGCGCTTTCTCTTCAGCCGGCAGCTTTCGCTCCTGGGTTCGTACATGGGGCGCAAGAGCGAGCTGCACACGGTGATCAAGCTGGTGGCCGAGGGCCGCCTGAAGCCGGTGGTGGACCGGGTGTTTCCGCTGGCGGCCTGTGCCGAAGCGCATGCGTATCTGGAAGCGGGGAAGCAGTTCGGCAAGGTGGTCCTGGCGGTTTAGTGGCGGCGGTTTTGTGAGGTGATGCGGAGATGGCAGCGCGGGACCGGGAGTCACAAAAGATATTTCAGAATTTGTCTCCGGCACAGGCGTATGCGAGAATTGCAAGGACGAGGAGACCATGAGCGTATCCCTGGGCAAGCACGTCACCCTGACCAAGCCGGACGATTTCGGCAAGCTGCTGCAGGAGGAAGGCATCCTCTTCACGCAGCTCGACAAGGTGGTGAACTGGGCGCGCAAGAGTTCGGTGTGGCCGCTGGGATTTGGTTTGGCGTGCTGCGCCATCGAGATGATGTCCATGGCCGCGGCGCGCTACGACGTGGCCCGCTTCGGAGCCGAGGTTTTCCGTCCTTCACCGCGCCAGGCCGATCTGATGATCGTGGCCGGACGGCTGTCGCAGAAGATGGCCCCGGTGGTGAAGCAGCTCTACGATCAGATGCCCGAGCCCAAGTGGGTGATTTCCATGGGGGCCTGCGCGACCTCCGGCGGGGTATTCAATAACTACGCCATCGTGCAGGGCTGCAACCAGGTGATTCCCATCGATGTGTACGTGCCGGGCTGCCCGCCGCGCCCGGAAGCGCTGCTGTACGCCATTCTCCAGCTGCAGAAGAAGATCGATAGCGAGCGCGGGTCCTTCCGGCGCGCGCTGAACATCGCCTAGACTGTGCAGGGCCGGACTTTGGCCCGGCATCTTTTTCTGCCATTATTAACCCCGCAGGTTCCCGAAATTCCACAAGGAGTGATCCCCCATGAGCACTTCGCCCGATGCCGCACGTCAAATGTTACGCCATACGGTGGCGACCGTGGCTTACCGCGGCGGCAAGGTGTTGCGCGGCGCGCCGGAATCGTTCGCGGGCTTTACCGCCGGAGCTACGGCGCGGACGCCGGCACAGATTTTGGGGCATCTTGGGGATCTTTTTGCGTGGGCGCTTTCGATGGCGCGAGGCCAGCAGGAGTGGAAGGAAGCGCCGGCGGGGGCGTGGAACGCGGATGTCGCGAGGTTTCACGCGACGTTGCAGGCCTTCGACGACTACCTCGCTTCGGATGCGCCCTTGCAGGCCCCCGCGGAAAAGCTCTTCCAGGGGCCGGTGGCCGATGCCCTCACGCACGTCGGGCAGATCGCCATACTGCGGCGGCTGGCCGGCTGCGCCATTCGCGGGGAGAATTACTTCCAGGCCGAGATTGTCTCCGGGCGCGTGGGCGCGCAGCAGGCGGCGGCCCGCCGCGAATTCGACTGAACACACCCCGGCCCGGCTCTGGATGCTCCCGAAGGAGCAGGCAGAGGAGGCGCCGCGTGCGGGAAGGGAAGTTCCGTCGAGTCCAACTGCTACGAGGAAAGAAAGGCCAGCGCGCTCAGGCTTGCGGTTCGAGGGGCTCGTTCTCGCCGGCGGGTTCTTCCCCTTCGGCCAGTTCGATGCCTTCGGCGGATACGTCCACCCTGGCGGGTTGCAGCGTGCCTTCGCGTTCCGCGCGATTGCTGAGTTTCTTCTGCGCGCGGCGCTCCGCCTTCATACGCTGCTTTTCCTGGCGCTTCATTTCCTTCTGGCGCTTCTGAAACGAGGATTTCGATTTCGTTGCCATTCCATCTCCTTGAATGCGCTAGTGTCTGCGGAACGCGCCGCAGCAGGGCAAACCAGAGACGGGCGTTACCAGCGCGGTTCGCGCGGCTGCCGTGCCGATTCGCGATAGTCTTCGTTGGAGAAGCGGTTGTTGCCGCGGCCGCCGCCCTTGCCCCCGCCGAAGCCGCCCCGCGGGCCGCCCGGGCCGCGTCCTCCGCCTTCGCCCTTGGGCCGCGCTTCGTTGACCTTCAGGTTGCGCCCGCCGACTTCTTTTCCGTCGAGAGCGGCAATGGCCTTGGCCGCTTCCTCGTCGTTGTTCATTTCCACGAAGGCAAAGCCGCGGGCGCGCCCGGTCTCGCGGTCCATGGCGATGTGCACGCGAGTGATCTGGCCGAAGGGCTCAAACAGCGCGCGCAATTCGCTTTCCGTGGTCTGAAAACTCATATTGCCTACAAACAGATTCTTCATTCCGATCTCCTTGTTTCTCAGCAGCGCCGGTGGCGGGTGCCGTAACACTGACCCGGGTCTTGATGGCTTCGCGTCCCCAGTGAAGTAGCGGATAAAGTCAGGTGAGGCAGGCCTTAACAGCAGCCTGGGTAATGAGGTCATCCGACTTCTTGCGACTGCCCAAGAAGAATAACACAGTTCCGGGAAAAAGCCCCGGCGTGGTTTTTGCGGCAGCAGGGTTCAGGGCCGCGGCAGGGTGGCCAGGGGCAGGGCGATCACCTGGGCTGGCTGCCCGGCGCAGTCCAGTTGGTTTCCCGGCGTGGCTTGTTCGCGGCGCAGATAGCCCATGCCGATAACGGCGCCCGCGGCGGGGGAAAAGGCGGCGCGGGTGACAAAGCCCGCTTCCTGGCCGCCGGCGAGCAAGGGGGTGCCGGGGGCGGGCGGCGCTGTTGCGGCAAAGCGCAATCCGGCGCGCACGCGGTGGACCTGGCCGCGCGAGCGCACGCGTTCGACGATCTCCTGGCCGGTGTAGCAGCCCTTGACGTAGCTGATGTGGCTCTCCTGCAAGCCGGCTTCGTGGGGAATCTGTTTTTCGCCGAAGTCGTAACCGAACCAGGGGACGCCTTGCTCGAGGCGCAGGGCGTTCAGCGCGGTAAAGCCGGCGGGGCCGCCGCCCGCCGCCCGGGCGGCCTGCTGCAGAACGCGCCACCACTCGGGGAGCTGCGCGCGCGGCACCAGAAATTCCGCGCCGGGTACCCCGCCCGGGGAGCGGCGCAGCAGGCGGCCGGGCAAGCCGGGCTTGCCGGATGGGATTTCCAGGTGTCCCAATTCGGGGAGCGTGGTGATGTCCACGGCCGTCAATTCCTTTACCACGGCTGCGGCCAGGGGTCCTTCCAGAGCCAGCGTGCCGTAGGCCTGGGTGTCATCGGTGAGGGTGACGTCGTCCATGATGATGAATTTTTCGAAAGTGGCCAGGAGGCGTTCGCGGATCATGGCGTAGGAGAGAGCCAGGAGGCGCTCGGGCAGGGCGTAGATTTCGATCTCCGCGAGGATGTGGCCCTGGGGATTGAGGAGCAGGGAGACGTTGCCCTGGCCGGTCTGCAAGTCGCGGATGTTGTTGGTGAGCACGGCGTTCAGGAAGCGCACGCGGTCGGCGCCGGTGAAGGAGAGATACGCGCGGTAGTTCTTGTCGAGCAGCGCGACGCTGCCGCGGGCGAAGCGGTATTCCGCCTGCCAGTCGCCGAAGTGGTCGGGCAAAGCGCAGCCGAACCAGACGCCCAGGGCCGCGCCGGCAGCGCGGTGCAAAGCGGTGAGCGGGGTCTCGATCAACGGGTTGGTGGCGGGCGAATCCATGGTGCAACGCGCAGGGGCATCTTAGCAGAGGGGCACGGCTTCTGCGCGCCGGGGCCCGGCGGGCGTGGCCGCGGCGGGGCCGATGTTATACTTTTTGCGATGAGCGAAACTCCTTCGACGGTACACGCAGCGGGCGGGGCGCTGATCCACGAGGTTCTGCCCGTGGGCTGGCTGCAGTGCAACTGCTCGATCATCGGGGATCCGGTGACGCGCGAGGCCCTGGTGCTGGACCCCGGGGACGAGGTCGAGAAGGTGCTGGAGATCCTCCAGTGCCACAAGCTGCGGGTGAAAGCCATCGTCAGCACCCACGCGCACATCGACCATGTCGGCGGGCTGAAGAAGCTGCACGAGGTAACCGGGGCGCCGGTGATGATGCACCGCGATGACCTGGAGCTGTACCACGCGATGGACATGCAGGCCGCGTGGATCGGGGTGCGCCCGCCGGAGCTGAGCGAAGTGCACCAGTTGCTGAAGGAAGGCGACGCGCTGCGCTGGGGGCCGTTCGAAGCGCAGGTGCTGCATACGCCGGGGCACACGCAGGGCAGCGTGTGCCTGTATGTGCCGCGCGGAGCGGGGAAGGCCCCGCTGCGCGTGCCGCATCTTTTCGCCGGGGACACGCTGTTTGCCGGGAGCATCGGGCGCACGGACCTGTGGGGCGGCTCGTTCGAAGCGATCATGCGCTCGCTGCGCGGCAAGCTGCTGGCTCTGCCCGAAGAGACGCTGGTGTATCCCGGCCACGGCATGGCGACGAGCATCGGTGCGGAGCGCGAATCGAATCCCTTCCTGCAGGAGCGAGCGCCGCGGGACTGAAACGCGCTGCACTCCCGGGCCCGCAGGGGGCCGAAGCGCCTCTCGCGACGCGCCCTAGGGAAGTACCCCTCTGAGCACACCGCAACCGCAGGCAACTTTACCGCCCCGCGCGCGCGGAACATAATTCGCAGTGTCACATACATCGCGGAGCCCACGTGTGACACCCCGGGGGCGGGCAGAATGTTCACCGGTCAGCATGGAAATTCAAACGCAGGCATTCGCCAGCTCGGCCGCACAGCTGGCTGCGGGAGCAGCCAAATCATGAGACGTTCCGACTTGGTCCAACACACGGAAAAAGAGCGGGGGCCGATTCCGCGCACCTCGCAGATCGTATTCGGCGAGCGCCAGCATCTGTTGCGCGTTCTCGATTCCATCGAAGCCAGCGACGTGCCCATCGCGCGGCAGCAGGCCGAGCGCCGCAATCTGGAAGAATTGATTCATGCGCGGACGCGCGAGCTGAACGCCATCAACACCGCCTGGGATGAAAAGATCGCGCTGGTGCTCAGCGCGGAGGCCAAGCCGGAGATGCTCGAGAAGCTGGTCAAGCAGGCGCCGAAGACCGATTACTACCTGCTGCGCCTGATCAGCGAGCACCCGCGGGCCAATGCCAAGACGCTGGGCAAGCTGGCGCGGCATCCCTACGGAGCCATCCGCGAAA